>NZ_JALNUI010000009.1 GCF_026544205.1 Curtobacterium sp. GC_Cur_3 | reverse complement strand
ACCGGCTCCCTCCCCGTTCGTACGTCCTCGGTGAGAGCGGCGCGGACGACCTGCCGGAACTGCAGGTAGGCCGACCGGTAGTAGTCCGATCCGTCCGCGGATGGATCGGTCGATACGCCGAGCGTTGAGGCGATCAGCCGCTTCAGCGCGGGTTCCTCCCGGTGGGCCGCGAGCAGGGCATGGAGGTAGGCGACGGTTCCTTTCTCCGCAGCCAGGGGCAGCAGTGGTGCCGACACGGCCCGCGTCCAGCGCATCACGGTCGCTGCGAGCAGTGCGTGTGTGGACGGGAAGAGCTCACTGATCTGGTCGACGCTCATGCCGCTGCGATCCACGACAGCCTCGATCGAGAAGCGTGAGACTCCATCGTCGTGAATCGCGGCGATCGCACCGTTGATGACCCCTCGCCGCACCCGCGGCGGGGCGTTTCAACGTCGTGTCCAAAATTCGGTCTGGGTGCGGCTCCCGCCTGGCCTCCACCACACGGGCAGGACGTCCCCGTGTCCAGGCCCAGTTCGGGGTCTCGTGTCGACTTCGGGTGAGACGTACCGTCAGAAGATGAGCGTGGTTCGAGCGGCGAGAAAGCGAACCGTCGGTCACGAGGGCCGCTGATGCCGCCATCGTTCTCCCCGGAGCGTCCCGCTAGTGCGGTCTGCATGAGGACCGGGGTCGAACGGGGGATGACCACCACCCTGACGGTCGTCGCTCTGCTGCTGGTCTTGCTGGCGTTGCCGGGGTTCCCTTCCGATCACGGACCGATGGAATGGCCCCGCGGCGTGATGGCGATGTCCTTCGCCGCAGTGCTCGTCGCCGCGATCCCGTTGTCACTCGTGCGACGGTCGGCTCCGGCCCGCGGCTGGCTGTGGACCTCGGTTGCCGCGTACGTCGCTCTCCTCGGCTTGGAACCGTTCCAACTCCTGGATCAGCTGCCAGCCGGATCAACTCCGTGGCTGCTGTCCCTGTGCCTCATCGCGTTCGGATCCGTCGCCGTCGCGGCATCGCGCCCGATCCGGGCTGGTGCGGTCTGCGCAGGCCTCGATGCCGCTCTCGCCGCTGTGTACGCAGGCAGGATCCCCGTCAGTCACAGCATCATCGACGCCGTCGGGCTCGGACTCCTCGCTGCCGGTCTCATCACGGGCGTTCGAGTCCTGCGGATCAGGGCAGATCGCGCGGACCAGTCGGAACTCACGGCGCAACTCCTGTTCGAGGACCAGCGACGACAGACGGCGATCGAAGCGGAACGCGTCCAGACGGATGCGCTCCTGCACGATTCCGTGCTCGCAGCCCTCCTCGCCGCCGCCGGGAACGAAGTTCCGGGACGAGCGACCAGCATGGCGCAGTCCGCGCTCGACGTCATCTCCGACGCTGACCAGCATCCCGTGATGCAACCCTCGTCGGTGTCCCTCGGGGTCGTGCTGGCTGCTGTCGAGCAGGACTTCGCCCGCTTGCGTCGAGACGCCGTCATCGATCTGACTCCTGCCGCCGACGCGGACCTCCCGGTCGAGACCGCGAACGCACTCGTGTCGGCGACGTTGCAGGCCTTGACCAACAGCATCGAACACGGGGGGGCTTCTGCCCGTCGCAGTGCCGTGGCTGTCCGTCTGGACCGCGGAGGCGTCCGCATCGTCATCACCGACGACGGTGCGGGTTTCGACGTGGACACCGTCGACCAGGAACGACTCGGCGTCCGCGTCTCCATCCTCGAGCGTGTCCGCGCGGCCGGTGCTTCCGCTGAGATCCGGTCAGCTCCGGGTCGGGGTACCACCGTCGTCCTCGAGTGGCACCCGACCGGCCCCGAGCAGCCGATGACGCGACGGACCCCGGTCCTCCGGATCGGACTGATCCCCCGCCGGCAGCTGTACCGCGTCCTCGCCGCGATCATCAGTGTGGCCATCCTGACTGCAGTCTCGGAGACCGTGCTGTTCTCCCGCGCCGTCGGCCCCGTCATCGCTGCCGTCATCGGACTGCTCATCCTCCCCGCGCTCCTGCGTGGTGCGAGGACAGGGACCATGCACGCACGAACCGCGTGGGCCATCGCAGCAGGGGGCGTGCTCCTGTGCTGCACTGCCACGATCGGGCTCGATCCCACCACCGTCGACTGCGTGTCGATCTACTGGTACACCTGCGGCGTTCTCGCCGGCGCCGTCATGGTCTGGATGAGTGGACACCACGCACCCCCGATCGTCGCCGTCGTCTTCCAGGTCGCGCAGATCACACTCTGGGCCGGGCCCACGGGAGCGATACGTCTCGGCCTCGCAGCGGAGATCGTCCTCGTCATCGCCGGGCTCATGATGCATCGCGCCGTCCGCAGTGTCAGCGCAGCAGCGGACGTGTCGGCCGCCAAGCAACGCGATCTGACCAGCCGGCAAGCAGACCTCGACGCGTTCCACCTCGAACGGCGGCAACGGCTACAGCGAGCAAACAGCACCGCCGCCCCGATGCTCCGCCACATCGTCCACCAGCAGGGCGTTCTCGACTCCGGATCTCGCGCGGAGTGCCGCATCCTCGAGCAAGCGCTCCGAGATGAGATCCGTGGCCGGAGGCTGCTCAACGCTGCTGTCCGTCGGGTGGTGTCAGGACTTCGACGGCGCGGAGCGTACGTGCAAGTGCTTGATGACGGTGGACTCGACGGCGTCCAGTCGGACGCCCTGGACACCCTCCTCGACGACGCAGCTCGCCGTCTCGAAGCGCTCGACTCAGCCCGTGTGGTCATCCGGACCGGGCAACCCGACTCCGACACGGCCCTCACCATCGTCGCGTCCACGCCGGACGAGACAGCAGCCGCGCTCGGGCTCGACGCGGACGACGAAGTTGATCTCTGGATGAACATCCCCCGACCCGCCGGCGCCAGCATGGCAGGCTGACAGCAGCCCGGTCATCCGGGGCGCAACGGCAAGCTCCAGGTGTCATAACGGTGACGATCCTGGCTGGGCGCAGAGCGGCCCGTCTTGCTCACACCATCGGGAGTCGTTTGCCACCCCCTGGCTCGTGGGTGAACCCGACCGTGCGGTTTCCGTACCGAAGCGGCACATCCGGTGCCAGGTCTCCTCGAGGCCAAAGTTCGTCCCCTTCGCGCTCGGCATCGCACGCCGACACTGCAGCCGCGCAGCACCTCCCTGCTCCCCCGTGTCCGTCAGGACGACGCACGGAGGTCGTAGACGGCGGTGCCGCCGATGGTGGTGGTGGCGTAGTGCGACGTCACCCACGCGGTGATCTTCGCGGCGGCGGTGTCCGAGCTGCTCGAGGTGCCGGGGATGAAGAAGTGGATCTTCCCGTCCGCGACGTCCTGCTGGAACTGGGTCAGGGTCGGGGACGGGTCGGTGCCGTTGTAACCACCGATCGCCATCACCGGTTCCCCAGTGGCGAGTTGGTACGTCGCGGCGCTGTTCGAGCCGACCGTGGCCGCGACCCAGGTGTACTTGTCCGCGTCCTTCGACAGCGCCGCCCGCAGCGCCGCCGACACGGTCGTCGATCCGCCGAGGATGCTCCCGCCACCCATGCCGCCGTTACCGGGCCCGCCACCGGTCGATGCGCTCTCACCCGTCGAAGGCTGTCCGCCGCCGGAGGCGTTCGGCGTGCCGGGAGCGGAACCGCCGGGACCGTTCTGCCCCGCCGGCGCACCGCCACCCGTGCCGGTCTGCCCGCCTCCGAAGCCGCCTTGCCCGCCAGGGCCGCCCTGCCCACCGGGAGCGCCTTGCCCACCGGGTCCGCTCTGCCCGCCAGAGCTGACGGACGGCCCAGCGGAGGGCAGCGCTCCGGTGTGGCTGACGGTGACGGTCTGCACGGAGAAGGCGGTCGGGCCGAGCAGCGCGGTGACGAGGACGGCGCTGACGGTCACGACACTCAAGGGGCGGTTTCGCCGCGGCAGCAGCACGAGCGCCGCGGCCAGGACTGTCGTCGCGAGGACGGTCCAGCGGATCCAGGGCTGCCATGTCGACGCCATCGAGAGCAGGTGGAACGACCACGCACCGGTGAGGGCGATGGTGGCAGCTGCGACGATCCGCCATGGCAGCTGCGCTCGACGCCGCCACAGCAGGCTGGCTCCAATGCCGACGAGCCCGGCGATGTAGGGGGCGAGGGCGACCGTGTAGTACGGGTGGAAGATGCCGCCCATGAAGCTGAACACCAGGCCACTGGTCAGCAGCGACGTTCCGAGGACCAAGACTGTCGCTGCACGGGGGTCGGTGCGTCGGCGAAGGCCGACGGCGACGAGCGCGACGACGAGCAGGATCAGGGCGGTGGGGAGCAGCCAGGTGATCTGGGTCGCGAACTCGGAACCGAACAACCGTGTCAGGCCGGTGGAACCCCACGAGCCGGCTCCGGTGGTGCCGTTGCCGGGAACGACGCTGCCGGCTTCGTCGCCGGTGACTCGCCCGAAACCGTTGTAGCCGAAGGTCAGCTCGAGGAAGTCGTTGGTCTGTGAACCGCCGATGTATGGACGGGCTGATGCGGGGACGAGTTCGACGATCGCGACCCACCACCCGGCGGAGATGACCAGCGCGCCGGCTGCAGCGAACAGGTGCCCCACCCGACGGAGGACCGGACGCGGCGATGCCCAGAGGTACACACCGACCAGCGGTGGGAGCACGAGGAACGCCTGCAGCTGCTTGGTGAGGAACCCGAACCCGATCAGAACCCCGGCCCAGACGATCCAGCGCATCGTGCCGTTCTCGATTCCGCGGAGGGTCAGGGCGATCGCGCTGACCGTCAACAGCACGAGGAGCGCGTCGGGGTTGTTGTACCGGAACATCAGCGCGGCGACCGGGGTGGTCGCGAGTGCACCACCGGCGAGGAGGGCGGCTCCGGCGGAGAAGCGGCGGCGGACGACCCGGTACAGGATCGCCACGGTCGCCACTCCCATGAGTGCCTCGGGGACGAGGATCGACCAGGAGCTCAACCCGAAGACGCGAACGAAGACGCCGATCACCCAGAGGAAGGCTGGAGGCTTGTCGACGGTGATCGCGTTGGCAGCGTCGGACGAGCCGTAGAAGAAGGCCTCCCAGCTCTGGCTGCCAGCTTGGACAGCCGCCGAGTAGAACGCGTTCGCCCATCCGCTGACACTGAGGTTCACCAGGTACAGGACCGCGGTCGCCACCAGCAGCCCGAGGAACGCCGGGCGCTCCCAGCGAGCCGCGTCTGTGCTGCCCCGAATCAGGGAACGGAGGATGTTGCGGGTCGACGGAATTCGTCGAAAGCGCGGTGACTGCGATCGTCCCGCGGTCGTCGTGTAAGCCATCCCGTCACGATGTGGGGCTTCGGTGCATGCAGCATTGCCGGATCCTCTGCAGCATCTAAGGGACCCGTATCGCCGGACATGCCAAGTGACGCACTGGAGTGTCTTAGATTTCGCATAGGCGTCGCTGGGGTTTGTCGGGGGCGCGCTTGGGAGCGTCTCTGCCATGACCACGTACCCGATCCCCGTGACCGACCGTCGCGACAGAGCGCACACGGGAGCGCAGACACGTCGCCGAGCCGTCCCCCGGCTCTTCCTCGGCGAGCAGACCGACGCCCGCTGGCTTCGCCCGGCGTTCTGGCTGCTCCTCGTTGTCACCGCCGTCGTGTACCTCTGGGACCTCAGCTCCTCCGGGTACGCGAACTCCTTCTACGCAGCCGCCGTGCAAGCCGGCACGAAGTCGTGGGAGGCGTTCTTCTTCGGCTCCCTTGACTCATCGAACTTCATCACCGTCGACAAGCCTCCGGCCTCGCTCTGGGTGATGGCGCTCTCGGCGCGGCTGTTCGGGTTCTCGTCGTTCAGCCTGCTGCTCCCGCAGGCGCTCATGGCCGTCGCGTCGGTCGCGCTCGTCTGGGGGACGGTCCGTCGCACCCTCGGCCGCGTCGGCACCACGACTGCGAACGTCGGCGCACTGCTCGCAGGTTTCGTCGTCGCCGCCACACCGGCCGCCGCGCTGATGTTCCGGTTCGACAACCCGGACGCGCTGCTGGTGCTGCTGATGACGACCGGCGCGTACTGCACCGTCCGTGCCCTGCCCCGCGGCAGCTGGCGGTGGATCGCCCTCGCCGGCGTCGCCCTCGGTCTCGCGTTCCTGACGAAGATGCTGCAGGGACTCCTCGTCCTGCCGGCATTCGGCCTGGTCTACCTCGTTGCCGCGCACACCTCATGGGGCAAGCGCATCGTCGGCCTGCTCATCGCAGCCTTCTCGCTCGTCATCTCGGCCGGATGGTGGATCGTCGCCGTATGGCTCTGGCCCGCGTCCGCTCGCCCCTACATCGGCGGTTCGACGAACAACACCGTCCTCGACCTGGTGTTCGGCTACAACGGCCTCGGCCGGATCTTCGGCGGCTCTGGCAACGGCGGCGGAGGCGGTGGCACGACCGGCGGCACCGCAGGCTCGTCCTTCGGCGGATCGACCGGTCTGAACCGACTGTTCTCCTCTGAGATGGGGCTGGAGATCTCCTGGCTCCTGCCCGCCGCACTCATCGCGCTCGCCCTCGGCGTGATCGTCATCGGGCGGCAGCACCTGGGCGATCTTCCTCGCGCGGGCTTGGCGCTCTGGGGCGGTTGGCTGATCGTCACGGGCCTGGTGTTCTCGTTCATGTCCGGCACGATCCACCCGTACTACACAGTGGCCCTCGTACCCGCGATCGCGGGCCTGGTCGGCACCGGCGGCGCACTGTTATGGAACGCCCGCGAGCGAGTCACCGGCAGGCTCGGTCTCGCCGCAATGACCGGCATCACGTCGTACTGGGGTTGGTGCCTGCTCAACGAGAACGCATCCTGGTTGCCCTGGCTGCGCTGGGTGATCCTCTTCGGTGGGCTCCTCTCCGCCGCCGCGATCGTCATCGGCAGCGTTCCCACCCTCCGGAAGCTCGTCACCGTCGGCGTCCTCGCCGGCACACTCTTCGGGCTCACCGGCACCACGGCATACGCATTCGCCACCACGACGGTGGCGCACTCCGGCTCCATCCCGTCGGTCGGCCCGTCCGGGTCCTCCAGCGGCGGCATGGGCGGAGGGACGGGTGGAACGCCCGGCGGCTCCACCGCCCCGGGCGGATCGAGCAGCACCAGCGACAGCGACAGCACGCAGCAGGGCCCCGGCGGCACCCCGCCGAGCGGTACCTCCGGTGAGATGCCGTCCGGGCAGAAGCCCTCCGGTGAGATGGGTACTCCGCCCGGAGGCTCGTCCAGCGGCTCCCAGAGCGGCACGTCCGACTCCTCGACCGACACGACCTCCGACGGTGGTGCTTCCTCCAGCGGCGGCATGGGCGATGGTGGCGCGTCGACGTCGTCGGCACTGGAGAAGCTGCTGAGGGCCACGGACACGACGTGGGCAGCAGCGGTGGACGGATCCCAGTCCGCAGCACAGCTGGAGCTCGACACAAACACGCCGGTGATGGCGATCGGCGGCTGGTCCAGCGACCCAGCACCCACCCTCGCCCAGTTCAAGGCCTACGTGAAGCACGGCGAGATCGCGTACTACATCGCTTCCAGCAACGGTGGCGGCATGGGCGGCGGCTCCTCGACCTCGAGCGAGATCAAGAAGTGGGTCGCAGCGAACTTCACCAGCACCACGGTCGGCGGCCAGACGGTCTACGACCTGAGCAGCGCCAAGTGATCAGCGACGAGGGCACGGTCGGTAGGGTCTGAACGATGGCTGACCAACCGCTGCAGCGTACCGACGGCTCGCCCGTCCGTGCTCTCGTCGTCGATGACGAACACGCTCTCGCCGACGCCGTCCGTCTCGCATTCGAGACGGACGGGTGGGCCGTCGAGGCCGTGCACCGCGGCCGCGATGTCCTGTTCGCAGCACGGGAGTTCCAACCCGACGTCATTGTGCTCGACGTGATGCTGCCTGACATCGACGGATTCGAAGTCCTCGAGCGGCTCCGGACGTCCCGCGACGACGTCCGCGTGCTGTTCCTCACCGCCCGCGACTCCTCCGAGGACCGACTCGCTGGCCTCACCCGCGGAGGCGACGACTACCTCACGAAACCGTTCGGCGTGTTCGAGCTCCTCGCACGCGCCCGAATTCTCGCACGCACATCTCCACGGGTCGTGTCCACGGCCCGCATCGCAACGGTGGTCGGGGACCTTCGCCTCGACGAAGACACTCGTGCGGTCAGCCGGAGCGGTGACGTGATCGACCTGACGCCGACCGAGTACGAGCTGCTTCGGTACTTCGTCCGCAACGCCAACCGTGTCCTCTCACGCGAACACCTGCTCACCCACGTGTGGGGCATGGACTTCGGCTCGTCATCGAACCTGGTGGACATGTACGTGTCATACCTGCGGAAGAAAATCGACGTCGGCCGGGAACCGATGCTGCAAACCGTTCGCGGCGCCGGCTACGCCCTTCGGCCAGCAGTGTGAGTCGGCAGGTGAAGGCGTCGAGGCCGCGTAGTGAGGATCGCAGGGTCCCATCGTTGCGGTGGCGGATCGTCGCTGCCGTGGCGCTGCTGCTCGTCGCGACGAACATCGCCGTCGGCGCAGTCACCGTAGTCGCCTACAACAGCTACCTCGTGGGTCGACTCGACTCTGAGCTAGCAACGGCAACCCAACGCAGCAACGATCGCCCGCAAGGTGAATCACCGGGCAGCCCACCCACCGGAACATCGACTTCAGCACCGACGCCCGGCTCACCAGCGGAGGGATCCGCCTCGCAGCCTGACCCGGACAACGCCTTCATCGGCGCACCAGGACAGGCCGCGAACACCGTCATCGCGATCTTCAACGACGGCACGACGGTCCTCGCCGGCTACACCGACGCCCAGGGTGCGCAGCACAGTCTCACGACGGCGCAGGAGCGCACGCTCCGCCACGTGCGGGCCACTGCGGCACCGGTCACGGTGTCGCTGGGTTCCCTCGGCTCCTATCGTGCTCAAGCCGCCACTGCTGACGACGACGACGTCATCATCACCGCGCTTCCCCTCGGAGATCTCCACGCCTCGATCATGCGGCTCCTCGTGGTCATCGGCAGCGTCACGCTCGCAGGTCTACTGATCGCCGTGTGGGCAGGAGCGATGCTGGTGCGCCGCTCCCTGCGCCCCCTGGAACACGTCGCAGCGGTCGCCTCCGGAGTGACCACTCTCGACCTCGAACGCGGTGACACCGACATCCAGGCCCGCGTCGCCGCGGCAGACCTCCGCGCGAACCGTGAGGTCGGTCAAGTCGGCACCGCACTGAACCAGCTCCTCGGTCACGTCGCCCGCGCGCTCACCGTGCGCCGCGACGCCGAAGCCGGAATGCGGGCATTCGTCGCGGATGCGTCGCACGAGCTCCGCACGCCGATAGCCACCGTCCGCGCCTACGCGGAACTCACCACTCGAACCCAGAACCCGGACGACGTCCACCGCAACGTCACACGCATCGGCACCGAAGCGATCCGGATGGGGAACCTCGTCGAGGAGCTCCTCCTGCTCGCGCGTCTCGACGCGGCAGCGATCGCTGACACGGCACCTGCTGTGCACGGTCCTGTCGACCTGACCGCGATCGTTGTCGAGATGACAATGGACGCCCGAGCGACCGCACTTGATCATCGGTGGACGCTTCAGGTCGATCCCGAACCCATCACCGTCCCCGGGGACGACGCAGAGCTCCGGCGGGTCGTAACGAACCTCCTCACCAACGCCCGCACCCACACCCCGGCCGACACCGCGATCGTCGTCTCACTACAACGCGTGCGCGACGACGTGCGGTTCGTCGTCACCAACGACGGCCCGGCGATTCCCGCCGAGACACTGCCGATACTGTTCGACCGGTTCACCCGCGGCGAAGCTTCCCGATCCCGCGAGTACGGCACCAGCGGGCTTGGTCTTGCGATTGTGCGAGCCGTCATCGAGGCGCACGGCGGCACCATCCGCGTCGTTTCAGACACCGCCCGCACCGCGTTCACCGTCACCCTCCCCGCAGGTCGGTGACAGCCCGATGCGTTCTTAGATCGAGCACAGCCGGCTGCTGCAATCCCCGTAACCCCGCTGCCGAGCATGAGCAGCATGACGGAGACGAACCCCACACTCGATATCGACATCGTCGTCCCCTGCTACAACGAGCAGGACACCCTCGCGGCACACGTCCGACGACTCCATGCGTTCTGCCGTACGACGTTCTCGCACAGCTGGCGGATCACGATCGCAGACAACGCCTCGACGGATGACACCGCCCGCATCGCTGATGACCTCGCCGCGATGCTCCCCGAAGTCCACGCCGTGCACCTACCGGAGAAGGGCCGTGGGCGTGCACTCAAAGCGGTATGGGGTGCGTCGCCGGCGCGGGTCCTCGTCTACGTCGATGAGGACCTGTCAACGGACCTCGCCGCCCTCGAGCCCCTCGTCGCGCCGCTGCTGTCAGGCCATTCCGACGTCGCGATCGGCACCCGCCTCGCTGGTTCCTCCCGCGTTGTCCGGGGCGGGAAGCGTGAGTTCATCTCCCGCTCCTACAACCTGCTCCTCCGCACCACGATGGGGGTGTCGTTCTCGGACGCGCAGTGCGGCTTCAAAGCCATCACCCAAGAGGCCGCAGAGCACATCCTGCCGCTCTGCGAGGACGACGCTTGGTTCTTCGACACCGAGATGCTCGTCCTCGCCGAACACGCCGGCCTGCGCGTGCACGAGGTTCCCGTCGACTGGGTCGACGACGTCGACTCCTCCGTCGACATCACCTCCACCGCCGCCGAGGACCTCAAGGGCATGTGGCGGGTCTCCCGCGGCCTGGCGACCGGTCGCATCCCGATCACGGCTGTCTACGCGGCGATCGGCCGGCAACCGTTCACCACTCCCCCCGTCGGGATTCTCGGGCAGATGCTTCGGTTCGGAGCGATTGGCGTCCTCTCCACGATCGCGTTCGCGGTGCTCTACGCCGTCCTCCGCCCCGCGCTCGGTTCGCAGACCGCCGACTTCCTCGCGCTCCTGCTGACCGCGGTCGGTAACACCGCGCTGAACCGCCGATTCACATTCGGCGTTCGAGGCCGAGCGGGCGCCGGACAACACCAGATACAAGGCCTGGTCGTCTTCGGCATCGCTTGGGCCATCACTTCCGGTTCTCTGGTCATGCTCCACGCGACGGCCCCTGGGGCGACGCACGAAGCGGAGATCGCCGTCCTCACCGGCGCGAATCTGGTAGCAACACTCGTCCGATTCCTGCTCTTCAAAGCATGGGTGTTCCGCACCCGCCGCCAACCCGAACTCATTCGCCCCGCAGTGATGCCCGCCCCAGAAGCGAACACCGAACCCCTGCCGACGGCCACCGCGACACCTCCCAGGGCTGAGCGTTCGGGCATCGAGCTGGTCCCGGACGGCCCCCGTCTCGATAGCTGACCGGCTACCAGGCAGGTTGTTCGAGGGTCTTCAGTCGGCCATCCGCTCGGGGCGTTTCTGTCGTGCGAACTCGGCAGGCCGATCTGGACCGCGCCAGATTGTGACGATGCTCCAGGCAACAGCAGTCAGCGGCACGGCGAGGATCGCACCGATGATCCCGGCGGTGACGGTACCGATGGTGAGGGCGATGAGGATCACGAGCGGATGTAGCTTCAAGGTGCGGCCCATGACGACGGGTTGCAGGAAGTTCCCCTCGAGCTGGTTGACGGCGAAAACGATCACGATGACCCAGATTGCTGCTGTCGGACCGTTGGACACCAGGGCGACGAGTGCGGCCAGTGCTCCGGCGATGGTCGCGCCGACTAGGGGAACGAATGCGAACACGAACACGATCACGGCCAGTGGCAGCGCGAGGGGAACTTGGATGACGGCGACACCGATCCCGATCGCGACGGCGTCGACGACGGCGACTGTCGCGGTCCCGCGAATGTAGCCCCCGAGAGTCGTGACGGTTTCGTGTCCGATCCGGCGGGCGCGCGCGAGGTCGTCGCCGTGGAAGGGCCGGCACAGGAAGTCCCAGATACGGGGGCCGTCTTTGAGGAAGAAGAACAGCACGACGACGAACACGGCGAACGCGGTCGCGAAGTTCCCCGCTGCAGAGAGGCCGGCCAGCGCGCCGACGCCGAACTGTCGGCTGGTGACGAAGTCGATGGCGTCGCTGCGAATCGAGCGGAGTTGGTCCTGGTCGATGGAGAACGGCAGGTTTCCGGCGACGGTTTCGAGCTCGCCGATCCCGTCCACGGCTGAGCTGATAAGGGAACCGATCTGGTGCTCCACAGCGAGAACGATCAGCCACACGACGGTCCCGAGCACCCCGATGATGAGGATCAAAGCGATCCACGTTGCGAGGATGGATGGGATGTGGATGCGGCGCATCAGGTCGATCAGCGGCAGGATCGCGCTGGCGATGATCAGAGCGAGCAGGACCGGGATGACGACGAGGCTGAGCTGACTGAGACCGAATGCGACGCCCGCGATGACTACCACGACGAGGATGACCTGCGAACACCTGGTCGCCAAGCGTCCCAGGGATCCTGACCACAGTGATCGTTGTTCTGGCCATGGTTGCCGGGTCGCGGCGTGTGGCTTGTGATTGAAGAGACTCACGAGCAGGCCGATCAGTTCGATCGTCGTGCGCGACGCTTGTCGAGCTTTCGCTTGATCCGCGCCACCGCCTTTTTCACGTGAGGGTCCTTGCGGGAGTACTTCACGATGCCGATTGCGACGGGAATGAGGCGGAGGATGGCGAGCACGGTACTGCTTCCTGTGGGGATGACGAGACCGAACCGGTCCTCCTCAAGAGACGTGCCGAGACCGGTCATCCTCACACAGCGGGAGCATCAGGTTCCAGAGCCTTGATCTCTCACTGAAGCGCGGTGCGGAGCTGCTGGGTGGTGGAGTCCAGGAGACCGCGTCGGGACGGTGCCGCAGCATCGTCGAGACGTTGCGCCAGGTGCAGCGCTGCGGTGAGGACGATGGGATGGTCGGTGCCGTAGGTGAGGACACCGGTAAAGACCGTTTCGGCGAGGGATTCAGCCGACGGCCAACGCGGTATCACGCGTTCGTCACCGTCGTCGTCGAGATAGGCGGTGATCGCGACCTGGTCTCTCCACATCGGTACGAGTGCCGTGGCAGAGAGATCGAGTGCGCTGACGGCGGTGTAGGGGTCGTTGGTTCCGCTGGCGAGGCCGCGAACAGCGATCTCGACCAGTTGTTGCAGGGCGAATTCGACGTCCTGGAACGGGGTCCTGGCATCCCCGAGTGTCACCAGTGCTCGAAGAGCGCGAACCTCTTCAGCCGCAAGGGCCGCGAAGTGGGACCCGCCATTCACCTGCAGGAGAATGTCCCCCTCGATGATGTGGTCCCCGGGCATCGCAACCATCGCGATGCATCGATCGTGTTCCGCTGCCCAGGTGACAAGACGTTCCCACTGCACCGACTGGACGTATCCGTCCTTCGCTGCGGTGAGCGTGATGCCCTCCTGCCCGCGGTCCGGCTGTGGGCGTGTGGTCACGCCGTCACCGTCGTCCGAGCCCTGGCGTCGGAACACGTTGGCGACGGCGGTCTCAAGATCAGTCTGCACCTGCTTTTGCAAGGCGGTGATCTGCACACTCGAGGCGATGTGGTGGATGAAGAACACGAGGACGGCGACGTCGAGGATCCCGAGGAGCACGGCAACGTGGATCGCGATCACGGGGACGAACGCGGTCCCGTCATCGATTGCGGTGTGCACCGAGCGGAGCACCACGATCGCGTAGAGGAACGTCGACGTGAACGCGGCAAGAACGAATTGATTCGCGCGGTCCGCCATGAAGTTCCGTACCAGCCGAGGCCCGTACGTCGACGATGTCGTTGCCAACACCGAGATCGTGATCGAGAACGATGTGCCCGCGACCGTGAGCATCGACGTGCCGATGGTCGTCAGGATCGACCGACCACCGCTGGCACTGAGCGCATCGAGGAACACGATCCGTGTTGCGCCGCGGTCGATAAGGTGCTGGTCGAGAGAGACGAGCACCTGGGCAGCGATGACCGCGCAGATGCCGTACACAGCAGGCAGGAACCAGAACGACTCACGGATCCGCAGGGTTGCTGTGCGCATACGGTCACATCTTCTCTTTCAGGCCGGAACGGACAAGTGCCCAGTTCACGGGATAGGCAGTCGCGAACCCGATGAGCATCGCGATCTGCATCACGAACCAGAACTCCGGGGAGAGCACAGCAGCCCGGCCCCCGAACAACGCCGGCAAGATCAGGAACTGCGCCAGCGCCATCATCCCGTACATCCCCACCTGCCAGGACAAGATCGAGAGGGTGTCCGCCTTGAGCGCCGCGATCAGGCCAGCCCGGACGCTGAGTCCGCGCATCGGCGCGATGGACAAGTACTGGAACACGATCCCGAGGCCGAACGCGAGCACGAAGTCGAGGACCCATCCGGCGAAGATCTCGTCCTGGTAAAACGTCTCGCGCCCGACGAGGACTCCCAGGACGGGGAACGCGACGAGCGCGAACTCGGCGACGAGATCGCCGATCGCGCAACCAGCGCCACAGTGACTCGTTCCGATCGCGACGGCGGTCCTCATCGAGTGATCAACGTCGCTACCACGTACGCCCTGCAGGGGTGCCCGTCCGGCGCCTCGGTAGAACGCCAGCCACGCGACACTTCCAAACAGCATCGTGACGGGCCACACCACGTTCATCACCGTCATTTGCTGCGGTCGACGGGCGACATCTCTCGCGACCCAAAGCGCAGACGTAATTCCCGTCCCGATCGAGACCCACGCCAGGACGGTCAACCACGCCGGGAACTGACCTGTCACGAGGACGGCCGAATCAGGATCCATTGGTTCACCCAACCCGCCTGTTCCCCGTCACGTTATCGTCCCCTGTCAGGGCACGTCGGTGGTACGGTGCGCACCTCATGACAACCGATTTCGGTGACATCCTCGGCAGGATCCAGAAGATCTTCGGCTCGCTCCTGTTGGGCCTGCCGAACCTGGCATTCGGGATCCTCACTTTCCTGGTGTTTTGGGGTCTCTCGTGGGTTCTCGGTCGGATCGTCCGAGCGATCACTGCTCGGGCTGGGCAGCCGAAGGGGGTGCAGGTCGTCCTGGCACGGTTGATGACCTGGGTTGTCCTCGCACTCGGGATCCTGGTCGCGTTCACCGTGGTGTTCCCCACCATCACCCCGGCATCGCTCTTCAGCGCACTCGGCGTCGGCGGTGTCGCGATCGGGTTCGCCTTCAAGGACATTTTCCAGAACCTCCTGGCTGGCGTGCTCATCCTGTTGACACGACCGTTCCGGATCGGAGACCAGATCGTGTCCGAAGCGCACGAAGGCGAGGTCGAGGACATCCAGGTTCGCGCGACGCTCCTGCGGACCTATGACAATCGACGGGTCGTCATCCCGAACAGTGAGCTCTACACCAACCGGGTCACCGTCAACACCGCCTACACGAAACGGCGGCTGAGCGTCGAGGTGGGAATCGGCTACGGCGACGACATCGCAGCAGCTCGCGACACGATCCGCACCACGCTGCAACACCTTCCGGATCTCGTGCGAGAGCCCGAACCGGCCGTCCTCGTGACGTCGCTCGGTGACTTCGCAGTGCTACTCGAGGTGCGGTTCTGGATCGACCCTCCCGCTCGACGCGAAGCGGTCGAGACGCAGGACCAGGTCCTCGAGGCAATCAAGATCGCGCTGACGGACGGTGGCTTCGATCTTCCGTTCCCGACACAGCAGGTCCTGCTACACGACCAGACCGAGGACACGGACGGGAACCGCCTCCAGCAGCGAGAAGGATGGCCACCCGTCGCCTGACGACGCGCCGAGGATGCAGTGGTTGAAGTCAAGCACTCGAAGGCGGATCGTGACCGTGAGACGTTAATGCGACCAGTTGCGGTGGAGACCCGAGCTGGTTCTCGGGCCGCCGGTTCTCTCGGACAAGAGATTGCATCTCGGCGTGACGATCAGAGCCGAAGGGACGTCTATTGAGGAGGAGCTGAATGGCTCCTCTGGTTCATCGGGAGAGTTGTGCTCATGTTTACGTGTCGGCGTCGGCTTCTGCTCTTGGTGGGTCACTGCAAGTGAATCGTCTTCTTCGGTCCAAGGCCCTCCGACGAGGCGTGCTTCACGTAGTTCGGAGCTTGGGTGTCGCAGTCATCGCTGGCGGAGTGCTCGATCTCTCGGCGATCGGATCGGGGGTCACAACGGGTGTTGTAAGCGGCCGAGAAGAAGTTGACGTGGCTGCAGTGCTGGCGGCCTTCGCTGGCGTGGCAGCGACAGGGGTACTGACCCGACGACGCCCGCATCGTTGTTCAGCCCCACCTCAGTGACCGACGCAGCCCGAGAAACCGGTGCCGGCATCCAGGTGAACGAGTTCGGTGCTGCAGTGTGACGTTTTTGCGACCCACCGACCGTCTCTCTGGTGACAGATGAGTCACGTCGATCGGGCCGTCAGTTTCAGAGAAGGAGAATTCGCGTGTTTCCGGAGCTGGCTGCTGCTGATCGACCACAACCGCTGACCGTGCCAGCGTTCTTCGCCGGTGCCGGCAGCACCGTGTCCGCTTCCGCCGGTATGGTGGTGGTAATCCGATGATGACACCGCAGATCACCCGCACGGCGGCAGGCATTTCGTCCCGAGCCGAACGGCTTGCGGCGGCTCGGCAGGATCCTGCGCAATGGCACCGGCACGGCCTGATGTCGCCAGCCGAGTTGACCGCGTTAGTGCAACGAAAACTTCTCGAGCCTCCCCCCGCGCCAACGCCGCTCCCTGACCCCCACGCGCGGTACGCAGACTTTCTCCGCCCACAGGCCGCGCATGACTCAACCGCCACAGGGCTGCTCGCGGATCCGAGCGAGCTCTCGGAGGAGCATCGGGTTCTGTGGGAGCGACTTCGGCGGCTAGAAGAGCAGGTGTCACCGGATTTCGAAACGTGAGCCGGAACGCGCCGAAGGGGCGGGATGACCATCGGTCATCCCGCCCCTCTCGTTCGTGTCCACGCTCTTTGCCCGGCTTCGGCACCGGCCAGTGAAGATATCCCAGTGAGGACAACGACGACAGCACAGATGATCGCGAGCAACCAAGACTTGCTGCTGAAAGAGCCGTCGTAGCTTGCCTGGAACAGAAACCGCAGCACCCGCCATCGAGCAAGACACCGGCGCCGCGCAAAGCGAGGCGAGCGATTCAGCCGCAGCCCGCTTCTTCGAGGACATTGACGACTCGTGGTTTCGGTCCTCTGATGCGTGATCGAGTTGTACACCGACGTGGTCCCTACGGGTTCGGGTCCCACAGGGTCCACGGCGGCGGTTCGGGGGACGGAGCGCCGTCGGTGACATGCAGCTGCGCTTAGCCGATTTCGGACTCGTCGGCGGTGATGACCTGCACCTGCTCGCGGCGAACTGATTCGGTGATCGCGGTCGTGCTTTCCACGCGGGTCTTCCGGACACGGACCCGCTCGACGGGGACGACGCGGGTGCTCACATCCACTTCTTCCGCGTGGAGGACGAGCACGAGCTCGTCGCCCGGATCGGCGAGCAGTCCGGAAGCGGTTGCGTCGTCGGTTGCGGGTTCTTGGGTGATCCGAAGTTCTTCCCGGCGAAGGGTGACGGTGACGGTCTGCTGCTCGGTGACGATCACTTTCCGGATCCGGAGGATGCTGCGGGGGGTGGAACTGATTCCGACCCGTACTTGCTCCTCCGACCGGATGACCTCGACCGGGCTGGAACTGGCGGCGGTGGTCTCGAATGGGGTGTCGGGGGTGTTCATCGGCGGGTGGCGCCTTTCACTGGGGCCGATCGTGTCGGTGCCACGAAGGACTGTTCGTCCGGGGTGGCACCGACACGGGTTCGGGTTGGTTCAGTTGCGGGCGAGGTTCGCGGCGTCGTGGAACCGGTCGACCTTGCGGTGGTACCGCATTCCGGCGAGACCGCCGAGGATGGCGCCGACGAGGGTCACGACCGCGACCGCGAGGATCCCGACGATGCTCGCGGCGATGTTGCTGCCGTCGACTGCGTCCGTTGGGAGTGTTCCGAGCTTGGAGAGCGCGTCGAACTTCGCGCCGGCGATCGCGCCGATGATCGCGAGGATCACGGTGACGATGATCGCCCACAGCCAAACGGCGACGCCCTGCTTGATGCCGGAGAATCGTGCCATCCGACCGGCGACGTAGCCGCCGGCGTAGTAGCTGATCAGCAGGATCACGAGCAGGATGATCGTTCCGACGATGCCAGACGTCGCCGGATTGTTCGCGGCGTCGTTGGCGGCGTTCTGTGCATCCCCGTTGCTGCTGAGGATGGCGGCTCCGATGCCGGACAAGATCGCGAGGAGGAGCACGGTCAAGCCGGTTGCGGTGAGCCAGCCGAAGAACGCGACGCCGAAGTGCATGCCGCCGAACTCGTCCTTTTGCTGCTCACGGCTCGAGCGTGCGACGCTCGCGCCGGTGTCACCAGGTCGCGGCGCCGGGCGGGACCCGGCGTCGGGTCCGAGATCGGCGCTCATCGGGTGCCCTCCGCGTCGATGTCGCTACGCCGACCGGCCGTGGTACCGGCGGTGCCGTCGACGCCGTCGACGCCGTCGACGCCGTCGAACTCGATCTGCTCCTTGCGGACCTCTTCGGTGACCTCCTGCTGCTCGGTGACGGTCTCGGTGTCGAGACGGATCCGCTCAACCGGGACGGTCTCCTTGTCGGTGACCACTTGATCCGCCATCAGCGTGACCTCGTGCTCTTCCTCGGTGAGCTCACCGCCGGACATTGCGTCGCCGACGTTCGCCTCGGTGATGGGCTCACGGGTGACGTGGACCTCGTCGTGGCTGACGGCGACGTTCTGCGTCTGCTGCTCGGTGACGATGTACTTCCGGAGGCGGGCCCGGCCAGATTCCTGCTGCCGTGTCCCGACGTGCAGTCGCTCTTCGGAGCGGGTCATCGCGTCGTCGGTGTTGGCGCCGGAGGTGTCGTGGCCGACGTCACCGGACTCGTCCCGACCGGTGCTGTCGAGGTTGGAGCGCGACGTCTCAGCGTCGTAACCGGTGGTCTCAACATCTGCGCCTTCGACGGAACCGGGAAGTTCCTGAGCGCGGTCGGTGTCCTGGTCGTAGACCTGCTGTGACTGGTTCTGCTGCCTAGTGTCCTGGTCCGCGTACGGGTCGTTCATGCCGTAGTGGCGGTACAGGTCGGCTTCCTGGTCGATCTCGAGCGACCCGTCGGTGTCGTTGCTGTGCGGAGCGTCCTTGACCTGGTCCTTAGTGTACGGAACCGTGACGTCGTCGCCGTTGGCGGTGGCGTGCTCGAGGGGAACGAAGGACTCGCCGCCGCCGAACAGGCCGGTGCGAGCGGTGACCCACTCGGGATCGCCGGTGGCGTCGTTGAGGTAGATCTGGCCGATCTTGCCGATCTTGGTACCGTCCTGGCCAATGACGTTGCCGCCGCGGGAAAGCAGCGTGTCGAGGTCGTTCGTGGTGATCATGTGGATGTCCTGTCGGGTAAGGGACGGCCAGCGTTGGCCGTCGGGAAGCGAGATGCACGTAGGGGCGTACGTCGAACGCGTGGGTGCTGCGCAACACAGCCGAAGCGTCGGGCTGCGAAGGAGAAGGACCGGCCGCGGGGACCGGGCGGGCCGGATCCGGTGGATCACGGAGGATCTATGGCGTGCTGACGTGGTGCGAGCGGCTCGGTGACAAGAGGCCGTATTACCGGTGTTCATCGGTAGCTGCATGGTCACCGTGTTTCACGGCGGAAGCTACTCCGCCGGGAGTGTGATTGCCCTGCTACTGCAGGCGGGTGGTCTTCGCGGCGCGCGCGCGGAGGCCTCCGGAGATCTGCACGAGGGCGGGAACTTGGAATCCCAGCAGCTGATCCAGTGCCGTCAATGCGCTTTCGACGGTGTTGGCGACGTCCTTCGGGGACACGCCGCGGCGGGCCGTCGCAGACACTTTCAGCACGTTCGTGCCGTTGACGTCGTACGTGCTGACGTTCGCTGCGACGATGTCGTCCCGGTCCTCGAGGGCCTGCTCGAGGGCGTCCTTCGCGACCGCGGACTTCACGATCGTGGAACCATGTTCGGTCGTCTGGTCGGAGAACAGCTCACTGGTGTGGCCGTTGCCCTGACGGATGATGAACACCAGGAGCAGGATCACCAGGAGCAGCAGCAGGGCGAGCGCTGCGACGGCCAGCCAACTGGCGCCGGTCGTCAACAGCGGTGCCGCGGCGAAGGCTCCGTCGACGTTCTTCGACACGGTCGACGCGTTGCTCTTCCACGCCGATGTCACCGATGGGACGACGGCGAGGACGATCGTCGCTGCGCCGATGATGAGCAGCAGCAGTCCGATGACGAAGATGATGGCGCGGTTCAGCCCACGGTTGGTGGTGTTCATGCGCCGACCTTCCCGGTCTTCTTGACGGTGATCTTCGATCGGAGCTTGGGCCGCATCCCGTACGCGTCGAGTTGTTGATCGACGGCATCCTTGATGGGAGCGGTGTCCGATGTCGTTCCCGAAGACGGCGTGACGTCCACGACCGCTCGGTTGTGGAACACCGAGACGTGCGTGTTGTCGGGGTCGGTGCCGCCGGCGTACGCGGCATGCCGGGCGAGCGCTGCTGCGATGACGTTGTTGTCCACGACCGTCACCGCGCGATCGGTCTCGATGACGTGGCGTGCGCGGCGGCCAGCGGTCAAGGACGCGATGACCAAGACCAGCCCGACGATGGCCAGGACGATCCCAGCGGCGAGGAGAATCCCGTACGGCAATGTGGCCGCAGACACGATGGACTGTTCCGCGTCGGTCGGTGCAACGAGCAGCGCGGGCTGTCCGATCATCGACAGCACGATCTCCGTTCCGAGCCACACCGCCACGAGGATCAGGATCACCGCGAGGGTGATCGCGAGGGCCGAGCGGGGCGAGTGCGTCTCACGGCGGGCGATGCGTCGATAGATGCTGGTGGTGCTCATCGGACCCGCCTGTTCTCTCTGATGTGCATACCGTTGATCTTCACAATCACCCTGGTCACCGTGGATCCCGTGAGCTGCTGCACTCGGGTGCGGATCTGTTCCTGCGCCAAGCGAGCCCGACCAAGGACAGATCCGCCCGACTGGGTGAGCGCCGTCGGCTCATCCATGATCCTGATCAGCGACGGAACCCCGATCGGCGTACTGACCAGCAGCGACAGATGACCAGCATCGTCCGTGAGATCGGTGCTGATCTTCCCCGCGGGTACGTGCAGGGCGTCCGCGGTGACGGCGGTGACGACCCGGTTGAGGGCGCGAGGGGCGATGCGGGTCCGGCCCGGGGCGGCCGAAGCCGCCCCGGTGCTGGAGTCGACCGGTTGCGCCGGTGCGGTGAGGGTCACGAGGATGAGCCCTTGCCGCGGACCATGTCGAGCAGTCCCTTGGCGTCGAGCTTGCCCTCGATGATCCGGCCGATCAGGGCACCGATGACCATGACGACCAGCACCAGGACGAACGCGCCGAACCCGAATGCGATCCAGGTCAGCACGAGCGTCGCGGCGACGGCCATGCCGATGGTGGTCGGAGTCACTTGACGCGGCTGTCGTCGGAGTCGTCGTCGTCGGACGGGATGTAGACGTCGGCGATAGTCACGTTGATCTCGGCGACCTCCATGCCCACGATGTCCTCGATGGCCTTCGACACGGCAGAGCGAACATCGTCCGCGACGTCCTGCAGCGACACCGGGTACTCGGCGGTGAGGGTCACGTCGACGGCGACCTGGGTTTCGCCGACCTCGACGGAGATGCCCTGGGCGTGGTTCGTCTGGCCGACCCGGTCGCGGAGCGCCCCGATGGCACGGCCGGCGCTGCCGCCGAGGGAGTGCACGCCGCGGACCTCGCGGGCGGCGATGCCGGCGACCTTGGACACGACGGCGTCGTTGATCTCGGTCTTCCCGGTCTCCACCGACTGCGCCGGGCTGGCGGTCTTCGGGGCAACGGTTGCCGGCGTGGGGGTGAGGTTCGACATGGTGTCTCCTGGGGTCGTAGTCGGCTCTCTGTTGAGAACCGTTCACTCAAGAGACGGACGCGGGAACCTGTTCGTCACACCAGCACGAAAAACTTTCCTCCGGAGCTTTCTCAGCCGCTGACCCTGGCGATCGTGAGCGTGATCAGCGGCTGGTCCGCTGTGTCATCCAGTGGGCCAGTGGTGCCGCTGAGACGATCGGCGAGGAGGTGACGGATCGAGGTGCAGAGTTGCTGCAGCACCAGGGCAGGGGTCACGGTCGAATCGATCCCGATCGACGCGCGTACAGCGGTGATCCGGCTGTCAGTGACTTCGACTGCCACGAGATCCGAAGTCCCTCCGACCACGGTCTGAAATGCCGCGAGGGCACCGGAGAGCAGCGGAACGTGTCCGGCTAGCGGATACAGCTGCACAACGCCTGGCGTGGCACGGATCATGGTCACGATCGACATGGAGAACGCATCCTCCCCCATGTCCACGGCGTCGGTACGCGCATTCGGGTTCATCACGTCATCCGTGTTCGTCGAGTCGCTCACGCTCACGTCGATCGCTCCCCCGGTCGAGGCGGGAGCACGTCGCTGACGGTGACGTCGATCGCGGCAATGAGCAGGTCAGTGTTTGTTGCGAGGGCGGAAGCGACAGCGACGCGCAAGGCGCTCACCCGGTCCGGGATGTGGGTCCCCCAGAACACGGTCACGTCCATCTGCACCGTAACCGCCGTCCCGAAGATCTCCACGTCGCCGTCAAGTCGTACGCGTCCGACGAGCACCCCGGGAACACGGTCACCGGCATCACGGACCAGTGCGCGGACCACTCCCTCGGTGATCTGCAGATGAGCGGCGCTGTCGTCGTGGTCGAACGGGATCAACCGGCCAGCGCGAGACTCCAAACTGATGTTGTCCAGCACCGACCGCATCCACGTGTCATCGGGTTCCGGCTCTTCCGCAGCGTCCGCTTCGAGCAAACCCGCCGCGGTCATGCGGAGCCGAACCAACGCGGACATCGCCATCTGGCAGGCTGCCGATTCGTCGATCTTCGGGTTCCGCGGACGCCGCCCCGCCTCGAGGTAGTCCGAAAGGTCGTCGATGCTGTAGCCGTCGAGGTCGTCCGGCTCCAACGCCAACACCTCGACCGCGGTCGCTGCATCCAGCACCGACGCGTCCGCCCCCGCAGGAACCAACGGAGCACCCGAGACAGAAACTGGCCGCTTGGGGGTAGTCGGGTCGTTGGGGGTTGTCATCGCCAGCCCTCCATTGCTCGAATCATGTTCTTCCGGGCCCGAGACAACAAACCCCGGACCGTCGACACCGGAACATCCAGTTCAGCGGCGATGTCCTGGTAACTGTAATCCGCGAACTCTTTCAGAACCCAGCACCGCCGCTGGTCCTCGGGAAGCGCCCGCAACGCTACCGACATCGCCTGCTCCCGAATCGCTGCCTCATGGAGCCGGTCAGGCCGCTCCCACTCGGGTGCTTCCTGGTCGTGGTCATCGATGTCGACATGGCTTCGGAGCGCCCGCACCCGGTCGATTGCCTTCCGAGTTGTGATCCGCAGCAACCAGCCGCGCACCACAGCCGGATCAGACAACCGCGGCAACTGCTGCCACGCGGTGACGAACACGTCCTGGGTGACATCGTCAACATCGGCAGACGAGCTCAGGACACGGCGGGCATAGGCACGCACCACGCGGCTGTACCGCCGCATCAACACCTCGAACGCCCGCACATCCCCCTCCGCAGCACGCGACGCCAACAGCGCATCCTCTGCATCCTCGAGCGCAGAACGCGCAGCAGCCTCCGGCACCACGCACCACCCTTCTACGGTGACCTCGGGTCAGCCACCATCCATCGGTTGGAACGCGACACAGACTGCCACATCGATGCAGCACCACCCAGGTCCTCCTGCTACCGCAACATCAATCTCTTCGGTTCCGCAACCCCTACCGATCGAGTCCGCGCGCCAGGCGAGAGCCGTGGTCCCCTACCCAGGAAGACCTGCTCGTTACTCAGTTGCAGAGCACCGACACGAGTATTCAGGTCGAGCGCCGCGTAAACGCGCGGAGGGTCTTGCCCGCGCAGCGCGCGTTCCACGTGGCTTCTGCGCCATCGCCAAACCACCGATGCGGCCCTTCATGACCGGCGGAGAGCATGCAGGTCCAACGATCGAACCGGCTGTCGCATCTCACGGTGGCATCGTAGGGGCAGACCCGGCGAGATTCGCGTGGTTCGACCTCGCGGGGGCACGCTAGCCGGTCAGGAGAGGGAGACGTTCGCGTGAACCTCGCGGATACGCACAGTCAGTTCCTCCACAAAGGATCGGTTGTTGTCCTCGAGTTCGTCGTCGGGAGCCACTTCGGCTGCGAGCAGAATGCCTGCCGCTAACAGCACTGACGTCTCCGAGGCGTATCCCGTCCTGTCGACGGTCGGAACGGCGATGACGTCGCTCGCTTTCATCTGGGCGAGCATCGCGGCGTAGTGGAGAACGGCATCGGCGACGTCGTCCGTGACGAGAATGGGCATACCGCCGTACACCAAGTTCTTCATGGCCTTCGACCTCTCAAGGTTGCGGGTCCACACCACGGGAGGGATCCCGCACTGGAAGGCGACACCTGTTGCACGTACTGGACAACGGAACGCGACCCGAAAATGCCAGTTGGTCCCCGGGCGGAGCGCGCCCCGTCCTGATCGGTGGGAGAGGCACCGTTCGGAGGGGCGCGACGGTGCGCGGAAAATTGTCGCGCCTGTCGTTCCGCGCCGACCATGCCGTCGTCGACAGGGTGCCGGAACGCTACGCAGCGACGTTCGCTCTGACCGCCGTTGTGCGCTATTCAGCGGACGAGTTGACCGAGGGCGTCCACAATCAGAGCTGGCGGTAGGAGGTCGGCATGAACGCATCGCAGTACGAGCGCGAGCCATCGGTTCCGCCAGCACGGATCGAGACGATGGCAGGGCTCCGACGTCGATTCCGCCGAGGGGAGGCGTCCCCCGCATCCGCGGAAGGGCACATGCCCGACCTGTTCGAGATGATTTCCGAAGCCAACGTGTTCCCATCCCAACATCGGTCTGCTCCGCCCCCTGAGGCCCAACCGAGGATTCGCCACTCGGCGACGTGCGGGGAAGCGGACGGGGTCTGATCGTTGACCCCGTCCGCTCCGGGCACGCCCGCATCGGACCGCCCTGACGAGGTCAGGAGCTTGCTCGAACCGGCCTCCCCGCGAGGGTAGGACATGCACCGCCTGGAGCACCAGGTCCAGCCTGAGCGCCAAATGACCAGCTCGAGGTGCTCCCTTGCTACCGAGAGGTATCGTGCGCAGTGCTACAGCGCGGACCCTAGCCGCGTCCGTCCACGCAGTGGACGGGGCTCGTCAGAATCAACGTCGACCCGACGACGTCGTAGCACGGGGACACCCGTTCCAGACCCGAACTGAGAACGGGTGCCCTCGCTACGACAGTTCTATCGCGCGCGGCCGACACCGCCAGACATGACGAGCGACGGCTGGGAACTGTCACGTGGGACTGTCATCTCACTCGGTGCAGATCGTGACGACGTAGCCGTAGAGGTACTCCGCTTGACCTTCGGCGAAGATGCTCGAGTACGAGCGCCATCCGGGGTGCTGAAGGCCGACGCCTCCGGCTGGATCGGTCGGTGTCCTACTGGGCCGAGCCCATGAACTCGAAGTGTCGTGCACGGGTTGCAGGCGAGCGGCACCGGCGACGGGGACGATCCCCTCAGATGCCTGTCGTTGACGGCAACGAACACTCCTGAGTTCCAGCACACGACCCCGGACCTGCCGAGCGCGTCGTCTGGCCGCGTCACCATACCCGTCGAGCTGCCACTCGAGGACGAGACGATCCCCGAACAGACGCGTTGTCCACTCCATGTCAGCCGGACACAGCTCCCAGGCGACGGCATCCCCCGGCGCCACAAGCAGGTGTTGTTCCACGACCTGCCAGTCCGTCAACCACACGAGCACGCGGGGATCATCGCACCCCAGGACCCGGAGTTCATCCTCGCGTCCCTGAAGGCGGTCGGCGTCTGTGGTCGCCCATGTGTCGACGGTTTCCGAGTCGATGACACGGGTTGTTCCCATACCAGTTCCGCGGCGGTACGAGTCTGGACGTGGAGCGGTGGCGTTGCGCTTGAGTGGTCGGATGAACACACAGTCACGTTGGACGATGGCCTCTGCTGTTGTCCTGCTCGGTGTGGTGCTTGCTGGCTGTAGCTCCACCAATACGCCGACTCCGACCACCGCGCGAACCGTCACCGGGACGATGACCGCGACGAGCTCAGCGACGCCTCCTGCTGTTCCGCCGACCGTTTCGCCGACGGATACCGCGGGCGCTGACACGGGTACTGGCGCGGCCGGCCGTGCACCTGAAGAGGACGCCCCCCGGTGCACGACTGCCCACCTCAAGGGTGATTTCGCCGGTCGGACCGCTGGCGCGTCGAACGTCGAGGAAGAGCTCCACCTGATCAACACCGGGACCACCGATTGCACGCTCCAGGGTTGGCCCGGAGTGTCCCTCGTCGGTGAGGACAACGGGACCCAGATCGGGCAGCCGGCCGAGTTCGATCGCAACACCGCCCACGGTACCGTCGCACTCAAGCCGGGGACCACCGCTGTAGCGCGGTTCCACTACGTGCAAGCCGACGCGTTCGACCCAGGCACGTGTCGGCCCGTCACGGGCGACGGGTTCCGGGTGTACCCACCGGGATCGAAGACAAGCCTGTTCATCCCCGCGGAGGGCGTGCGAGGCTGTACCGCTGGCAACGAGACGATCTTCACCATCGGCGCCCTCCACTAACCGGCCGATCGCGACGTCCGGAAGGCACTTGCTGCAGTCTCTGACGTTGACGTTGACTTTGGGGCGACGGCAGTGGTTCCTCTGCATAGAACCGGCGTCACGCACACCGCCGGCCCTGTGGGTCAGTGCCGCCAAGTACGGCGAATCATCCATCGGCGCATCGAGGGGTCGGCGGCAGGGTTGGTCTTTACGCAACTCTAAGGAGATGCTTAGGATCGGGGTGTCGTCGTTTCCTTGACGGCATCTCATCTGCGGCGCTGACCCAATCCGTCACCGTCGCCAGACCGAACGGATACCCGTGACGAAGTCGTCATGGCGGAAGCTGCTGGTCGCGCCAGCCGTGCTCTCGCTCGCGCTCGGAGGAGCGCTCCTCACTGCAACATCCGCCAGCGCCGCACCCGGCAACCTCGTGGTGACGTCGCCGACGTCCGGCCAGACCACCGCCACCCGCGACGTGGAGTTCTCCGGGACGGCTGTCGCCGGCTCGAAGATCGTGATCCACCAGGACAACCAGGCTGGCGCCGTCCTGGAGACCGTCGCGAGCGTCCCGGCCAGCGGCGCATGGTCGGTCGACCACGTGTACGCGGCGGACGCCGCCGTGGCGCAGACCGCGTTCGTCGACGGGGTCGTCGGCGGCAGCGGGTTCAGCGACGCGAAGTCTGTTTCGTTTGCCCTGCCCGCCCCGGCGGCGCAGCTCACCGTGACGAGCCCCACCGCGGGCCAGTACGTCACCTCGCGCACCGTCACCGTGACCGGTACCGGCATCCCCACGGCGAACATCACCCTGGTGCCCTCCGCCGGCACCCCGACCACCGGGATCCTCGTCGGCGCCGACGGCTCGTGGACCGGTCAGGTCACGTTCCCCGCTGACGTCGACCGCGCGCAGTCGATCACGGTCAACCA
The DNA here is from genome assembly GCF_026544205.1 of Curtobacterium sp. GC_Cur_3. GTDB lineage: Bacteria > Actinomycetota > Actinomycetes > Actinomycetales > Microbacteriaceae > Curtobacterium. The sequence continues at coordinate 99,319 of NZ_JALNUI010000009.1, read as the reverse complement.
GATCCAGGGCGGAGCCGGCCGCGGGAGCCAGACGGTGAACGTCAACCTCCCCGCGACGCAGACGCTCGTCGTGACCACCCCGAAGGACGGCGACACCGCCGCCACCCGCACCGTGACGTTCTCGGGCACCGGCACCGCCGGCTCGCGGGTGTCGCTCGACGGAGACTTCCCGCTCGTGCAGGCGACCGTCGGCGACGACGGCGCCTGGAGCGTCGACGTCACCTTCGCTGAGGACGCCGCCACGGCCCAATCCGTCCGCCTGACCCAGGTCACGGGCGGCGTCGGCACCGGTGACGTCACCGTCCGCTTCTCGCTCCCCGCAGCGACCACCCCGCCGACGACGCCGATCGCGCTCGACACCCCGGTCATCACCTCGCCGGAGAACGGTGCCGAGGTCGTCGGCTCGCAGGTCACTTTCGAGGGGACCGGTACTCCGGGCAGCAACATTCTGCTCCTCGCCGTGCCCACCGACCAGGTCACCCCGACCGCACGCGCAGCCGCCCAGCCCGCCGACCCGACCGACCCGATCGTCGTCGGGACGGACGGCACCTGGGCCGTCACGCTGGCCGCCGCTCCCGGTGACTACACCGCCGCCGCGACGAGCTTCCTGCTCGGAGCCGACGGTCAGCCGGTCCTCGACACGAACGGCGACCCGGTCGTCTCCGCGCCGTCCGAGCCGGTGGAGTTCACCGTCACCGCGACCCCCGCCGCCGGAACCACGCCGGTCGGCTCCGGCACCACGCCGGTCGCCACGGGGACGGGCACCGTCACGCCGACCGGTGAGCTCGCCTTCACCGGCGCCGATATCACTCCCGCGGCGGTCATCGCCGGTCTGCTCATGCTGGCCGGCGCGGCCCTGACCGTCGTCATGGCACGTCGCCGCTCGCGCATCGCCTGAGTCGTACCGCACCACGAGGCGCCCCTCCGACCCTTGGTCGGAGGGGCGCCTTTCCTATGCCGGTGCACTAAGGCAGACGGACACATCGATCACGGTGGCCCTGTCGCGTGGACGGCACATTCAGCTCGCGCGGCGGTACCACCGACGACCACATCTCACGTGCTGACACTCGCTCTTCTCCGAGACGGGAAGCTCGTCTGGCGGGTCACTACAACCCCAATCTGAGGCGATTGGTGACGATAACGCACCAGCCCCTCCCGTTAGCCGACGCGAACTCCCGCGACCGATCCATGAGGCAACGACCGCTCCATGGCCCCCTAACAGGGCACATTTCCTACGTAAGATGTCACGATCGTGCAACGGGGTACGGGATTCCAAACCATTCGGCGGAGGCCGCCGAATACGTTGCACAGGCCGGGAAACACCCGGGGCGCTCACCAGCCGCCCATCGCTGGTTCTCCACCCTCATCGAGGGTGTGTTCGGCGCGCACACAGCAGCCGCGCCGAGCGCGACACAGCAAAGGACACGAACACCATGCGCAAGATCACCAAGACCACGGTCTCCCTCGCCGCCGCTGGCGCGATCATCCTCACCGGTGCCGGGTTCGGCGTCTCCGCCGCGCAGGCCACCCCCACGATCCACACGGTCGCCTCGTCCTCCTCCAAGATCCCCGCCCCCGTCGCGTCGGTCCCCGAGGTCCTCGGCGGCGACACCTCCGTCGCCCTCGACAAGGGCTTCACCGACGCCCTCACCTCCCTCAAGCTCACCCCCGGCGTCTCCGGCACCGCGAAGCTCGCCGACGGCGCCGTGTCGTTCCCGATCACCGCCGGGTCGGTCACGTACTGGAGCCCGGACGGCAACTACCGCCCCTACGTGCAGGGCCTGCTCAACCACGACGACTCCGGTCTGACCCTGAAGGCCGGCGACACGACCGTCACGCTGGAGAACTTCGTCGTGAACCCCGGCTCCTCCAAGCTCTACGGCGACGTCCTCGTCAACGGTGAAGTCGCCGCCCCGAACGCGTACCTGTTCTCCCTCCACGGCGGCTCGCTGAAGGCCCTCCAGCTCGAGGGTGACAACGCGATCCTGACCGGCACCACCGTCCACGTCTCCGCCGACGCCGCGAAGCTGCTCAACAGCACCTTCAAGACCGACGCCGTCAAGGCAGGCCTGCTCGTCGGGACCGCCACCATCACCGCCCAGATCAAGTAAGCACCTGATCGCAGGCCCCTTGGGTGCCTTCTGAGCCGGGGAACGGAAACAGCATCTCGCAGCAGCGAGGTGCTGTTCCCGTTTTGGGGGTCTCCGCCGCACTGCGGATACAACTACCGTGATCGACCGACCGATCGATCGGAAGGGTAGGTGAGCCGCGTGACTGCACGGACCACGGCCGCGTTCACTGATACTGGCATCGCGGCCGCGCTGGTCGCACGAGACGCAACAGCGTTCGACGGCCTCTACCGTGCGCTTGCACCCGGACTTCGGCGCTTCACGCGGAGCATCATCCGCGACGCCGACCTTGCCGAAGACGTCACACATGACGCTTTCATCGAGCTCTGGGAGCGCCCCGAACGATTCGACCCCGCCAAGGCCTCGCTGCAGTCCTGGTTGCGGACCATCGCGCACCGGCGAGCGATCGACCGCATCCGATCGAGTGAGTCCTCACGAGCCCGAGACCTCCGCATCGGAAGCCGCGAGCAGGAGTACGGCGATGCCGGCATGGATGCCGTGGACACGATGCTCATGCGGCCAATGCTCGTGACTGCCCTCGCCGGGCTCAGCGCGAAGCAACGCGACGCTGTCGTGCTGCGCTACCTCCACGAACTAACTGGGCCCGAACTTGCCGAACGGCTCGGCGTGACCGTCGGCACCGCGAAAACTCGAGCGCGCGATGGGATACTCGCGCTGCAGACACTCCTACCGGCGCGAGCCGCATGAGCAGCACGTGTAAACCGCGACCTCGCGGGGGGCAGTACACGCTGTGGGACAGTGCGCAAGGTGAGCACGACGGCAGTTGATACTCTGTTATGAAATCCCAGCTTCATAACAAACGATCGGTGATCTCATGCAGCCAAGCCCCTACACCCCAGGGGAGATTGCCCGAACTGTGCCTGGGCGTGCTCAGCAGATCGCTGAGGTCGACGAACGTCTGTCCACACTGATTGACCTCGGCCGCCTGGTGGGCCGCATCCGGGTCGACCACGCGGCCCGCGGCTTTGGGAAGACCTCCCTCCTCCGGGAATACCAGCGTCATGCTGCAGCACGTGGCGCAGTGACGGTGTGGGTGACCGCAGGCGAAGAACAGGGACTGGTGGCGCAGATCGCCGCCGAGCTCCGGCGCGCGACCGACGGGTTCAGCGGCAAAGCACGAGCGGCGCTTCGGAGCAGGATCGAGACGTTGCAGCTCTCTGTTGGGGTGCCAGGTGTCGCGACCGCGACCGGTACCTTCCACCCAGCGAACAACCGCCAAGAACTCGAGCTGTCGGGGGCGCGCGCGCTTGAGGCCGTAATCGCGGCAGCCGCCAACGAATCCCCCCTGGTCATCCTCATCGACGAAATCCAATCCGCCGACCCAGCAGGGCTTCGCACGCTGGTCTACGCCTGGCAACACCTGCAAGCCGAAGGCTCCGACGTTCGTGCAGCAGTATTCGCCGCCGGGCTCCCAAACGCGCCCGAGACGATCGCGGGGATCGTCACCTTCAGCGAACGTCTCGCGTACCGGCCCCTCGGGCCCCTGCATCGGGAGGCGGAGGAGATCGCGCTTATCGGCCCCGCACGGGCACTCGGCGTGCACTGGTCACCGCCCGCCGTCGACCGAGCTCTGGAAATCGCGCAGGGGTACCCGTACTCCGTGCAACTCATTGCGGATGCCGCGTGGACGGCCGCTGGCCGGCCGGACCCGGGCGGCATCATCGACGTCGACGCCGTCGAGCACGGCCACGTCGCAATGCAAGCGGATCTCGACGCCCTCTTCCGCGCGCGGTGGTCTGCCTGCTCACCAGCCGAACGACGCATGCTTGCCGCTATCGCGAATCTCGGCGACGGTCCAGCGTCCCGTTCATCGATCGCGGGGGCACTCAACACCAGCAGCAATCAACTCTCGACGCCCCGCGCGCGCCTGATCGACAAAGGCCTCATCCAACCCGCTAACCGCGGAATGCTCGAGTTCACCATCCCCGGCTTCGCAGCGTTCGTTCGCGACACCGAGATGTAGGGCTCCCCCGTTTCGACGCTAGAAGCGCCGACCATCTCTGTCAGGCTAGAAGTCCGTCCCACGGTTGGAGTAAGAACATGGCGCAAAAAGTCACCACACACATCGTCGATGACCTCACCGGCGACACCATCGAAGATGGTGCCGGCCGCACCGTCACCTTCGGCTTCGACGGCACCAACTACGAAATCGATCTCACCGACAATAACGCCGACGCGCTCCGCGACGCGTTCTCCGTCTACATCGCCGCCGCCCGGAAGGTCAACAGCCGCTCCGGCCGTGCCAGCACCGGGAGTGCGCCACGGCGTGGTAACTCGGAAGAACTCGGGAAGATCCGCGAGTGGGCGAACGCGAATGGACATGACGTCTCCTCGCGCGGCCGCATCAGCCAGGCAGTCCGCGATGCGTACGACGCCGCACACTGACACCACTCACCCACGCGCAACAACGGCCGGTCATCCCACGGGCTGACCGGCCGTAACTATCCGCGCCCATAGCGGTCTCTTATGTCAGCTTGAGGGCTGAGGACTTCAGCGAGCTACCTCGGTCTATCCCCTCTGCCTGACCACAGCAGCCCGCGAAGGCAACTCGAGCGTGTAGCGTTTAGCGCCCCTTCGCCGGGGCGATTTTGAGGGATAGGCTACAAGAATCTCCTGGTCAAGCGGGACATGGCCAAGTTGTCGCGGTTGACCGCATCCCTCTACACACCGGTGAGCGACCGGCTATCGGGACGGATCGGTATATCTCGTCGTACCCTCGGCGATTGTCTTCCCAGATGAACGATGCGCCCGAGTCGGGCTCAGAGATCAGACCGCGGAGCCGTTCGAGGGTGGCCGTACAAGGTCAAGGGAAAAGGGATCGCGGACCATGAGGTCATCTTCTGGTGGAGCCGAGGAAGTCGCGACACGCAGAGGGCCGGGGCAGCTTGTCAGGATCGGGCCGTGCCGGACACTTCTGGTGTGAGAGGGGGCAACCGTGGATGACGACACCCAAGCCGACGCGACACTGACGCGGCGGCTCGCGGACGGGGACCGCACGGCACTCGCCGACGCGTTCGACCGCTTCGCACCCACCCTGACCCGCTACGCATGGGCACAGGCAGACACCCCTGGCGACGCCCGAGCACTGGTGCAGGACACGTTCCGGACGCTGTGGCACGAGGCCCCCACGATCGGTCTCGTCACCGGCGCACTGCTGCCGTGGCTGCTGGTCGTGTGCCGAGACCATGCCAGGACCCAGGCGCGACGGACGACCGAGCGCGACGGCCCGCCGTCCTCATCACCGGAGGCACACCCCCTGCACTGGGTCCGCGGCGAGATCGCGGCCCTGGCGCCGACGGACCGACAGATCGTGGACCTGTGTCTGGTCGACGGGCACTCCTACGCAGAAGCGGCCCGGCTGCTCGGCCTTCGCGCACAGCCGGTCACGAAGCGCTCGTCCCGAGCCCGACAGGAGAAGGCGGTGATGCACGATGAACACTGAGCCCCCCACCGGAGACGACCTGCAGCGCATGCTCGTCACGATGAAGCAGTCCGTGCTCGACCGCGCGGAGGAACGCCGCCCGGCGCCCCGCCGACGTGGCCGTCGTGCCGGGGTCGTCATCGGCGTGATCGCGCTCCTCGGCCTCGGTGCGACGAGTGGTGGTGTGGCGCTCGGGATGATCCCGCAGCCCTTCACCGCAGCACCCGCACCCACCACGTCGCCCAGCCCGACCGAACCGGCAGCGCCGAGCACCCCCGCGGCGGCACCAGTCGAGGAGACGCCCGACCCCACACCGACGCAGGCGCCCACGCCCTCGGCCACGCCCAGGAAGGGCGCCTTCGCACTCGACGACCCGTCCACCTGGACGGTCTCGGGTGACGAATTCGGGCCTGTCGCGCTCGGCGGCACGACCGTCGGAGAGACGGACGACCTCGGAATCGCCTACGTGCGCAACTCCGCAGCTGACGTCTGTGTGCCGGAGTCTGGCGGAAGCGCATGGAAGCGTGACGGAGCCCCGCCTGTCACCGTCTTCTCCGAGAGCGGAGTGGTGATCGGCGTGCTGACCCAGCTACCCGTCGGGTCTTCGTACACCGGGACGACCGGTCCGACCACCAGCGCGGGGATCGGCATCGGCTCCACGCTCGACGAGCTCCGCGCGGCCTACCCCGAGGCTGAGGGTAAACCCTCCGGTATCGACGCTGCACGACTCCCCGCGCCCGATGCGTACTCGTCGTGGACGGTGAACGTCGGATCGGGGCCGGCCTTGTTCGTGATCGACGCTGACGGTGTCCACGTCAGGTCGGTCGAGATCACACGGGGCACCTTGACGTCCTGCGACTGACGCCTTGCGACCGGGGACAGCAACCTCGATCAACGGGCGCGTTGCCGCAGCTTTCCGGCTCAACTCGCTACGGGGTCTTTGCGCGAGCGCGGGCTGAGTTCCTTGACTCCGTCGCCCTCGGAGCCTTCGAGGCCCTGACGTTCCACGTCGATGGCCGGCCGAACACCGCCCTCGCCAACCTTCTCGTACTTCTCGCGAAGCGCGTGCACGCCCCGGAGCTCGACCGGTACAAACCGGCTCTGCGCGGCAGCGCCGACCACCTTGCCTGGCTGGACGAAGAAGACGAAGCCACTTGCTCGGCAGCCCGACAGGGGATCGGCGTCCGGGCGATGCCGATCGGCGGCAGACTGGTCCTCGTGAACGCTCGCGCCTTCGGGATCTGTGGCCTGGTCATCGCGGCTGTGCTCGCACTGACGAGCTGTAGCAAACGGGGTGCGGATGACGGGTACCTGACTCTCACGGCAGGTGAGGCGACCCTGCCTGCTTGTACGACCGCAGCGCCGGTCCTGGTTGAGACGCTGAACACGGAGCAGCTGCCGAGCTGTGACCCGATCGGGCAGACCCTAGTCTTCCCGGACGGCGAGCAGATCCAACTGCCTGAGCAACAGGGCGGCGGCGGCTCGTCGAACTCCGGATCCGAATACCGGTACGCCTAGCTCTCGACTGATCGTTGAGGGCGCCCGCCCGAGTTCCGCTGCGATCTGGCGGATACCGGCCATACGCGGCTGAGAAGCGGTGCCGCGTCCGAGCGCGCCGGCCCAAACCGCGGAAGCTGGACAGGGTCGAGCTGGCTCTGCAGGTTGAGTTGCGGTTGGTGCGGAACCGGTCCCCGGAGCAGATCCGTGATGACCTGGTCAGGTCCTTCCCGAACCGGCCGGAGATGCACGTGTCTCACGAGACGATCTACCAGTCCCTGTTCGTCCAGGGCCGGGGCCACTTGCGCGCTGACCTGCACACACACCTCCGCACCGGCCGTGCAATCCGCCGGCACCGCGGCGAGCCCAGGCGGGCTTCGTGGTCGAAGATCCGCGACATGGTCCTGATCAGTGAACGCTCCGCCGAAGCTGACGACCGGGCCGTGCCCGGCCGCTGGGAAGGCGACCTGATCGTCGGCACGAACGCCAGGAGCGCTATCGGCACTCTCGTCGAGCGCACGACCCGGTACGTGATGCTGCTGCACCTGCCTGATGGGCACAGCGCCGACGCGGTCCGCGACGCGATGATCCCCACCATCCAGACCCTGCCCGTGCATCTGCGTCGGTCGTTGACGTGGGATCAGGGCACGGAGCTTGCCCGGCACAAGGACATCACCCTCGCCACCGACTTGGCGATCTACTTCTGGGACCCCCACAAACCGTGGCAGCGCGGTTCCAACGAGAACACCAACGGCCTGCTCCGCCAGTACTTCCCGAAGTCCATCGACCTCAGCATCCACACGCCGGAACGGCTCCTCGAAGTCACCACGGAACTCAACGGACGACCCCGCAAAACGCTCGGCCACCGCACCCCGGCAGAAGCATTCGAGCAGCTACTCTCGGACCCGAAACAACCACCCGTTGCAACGACCCCTTGAAACCGCCAAATCGCAGCTCATCCGACGGAAGCCTGATTCCTTCTTCGACGGCAAGCGCGTCTTATCGCCCAGGACAACGGTCGGGCCAGGGGTAGTGACGGCCAGCGCCCGGCCGCCGTGTTCGAGCATCCGATGCTTTGGCCAATTTTGAGTTGATGAGGGGCGTGGACCCGCCGCCCAAGGACGGTTCAAGCCTCACCCATTTGCTGGGAGTAGGAGGCTCGCTATGACGCCGAGGCCGGAGCCGATCAAGGGTCCAGCGATGGGAACCCAGGCGTAGTCCCAGCGGGCTGACGGCATCCCACTGCCGCGGTAAATGATCGTGTAGATGACGCGGGGTCCGAGGTCCCGAAACGGGTTCATAGCCGCAGACGTTGGACCGCCCGCACCGATGGTGAGGACGAAGATGACCATGGCGACGGCGGCGTACCCGAGGCCCTCGTTGCCGAAGCGATAGACCATAGGTTTCGCCGAGAACGTTCTGCTCACCGCGCCGCTCGGGTTCCTCGTTCCGGCACTGACGAGGCGGCGGACCCTTTGCGCAGTGCTTCTCGTTGGCCTGGTCGTCAGCGTGAGCATCGAGGTGTTGCAGTACGCGGATGTGCGCTTGCTTTCTGGTGGACGCCTGGCCGACGTGAACAACATCATCGCGAACGTCCTGGGTGTGGCCGTCGGTTATGCCGTCTATCGAGTTTTCAGATCAGCGAGCCGCTTGCACGGCTTCTCCCAAACAGTGAGTACGTCGCCACAGGGTGATCGCGGTCGCTTTGTTCGGTGTCACGTTGACACCCGCTAGCGCGATTATCCGAACATTCAGGACCAGGACCAGGACCGTCATGGTCGAGCGAAGGAGGCCCGGACGGTATCCCTGCACTCATCCTCGCAGCGAGATTTGATTACTGCGGTAGGGGTTGCGTTCACTGCGCTCGTGGCGACCAAGGTTGTCGCCGACCTCTCGATCGCAGTGACATTCGTTGGATCGTGCGGTGCGCAGGAGTGTGCTCCAGGTCTCTTCCTAGTGCGAATTTCCTAGAGATGGCGCGCCGTCCGTCCGACGACGTCGGGATACCACGTTCGCAGTACGCCGGCGGGTCGCCGTCGCGGTCAAATGGTTCCGTCCCGAGCCGCCCGTGCTCGTGACGTGAGGAGAACCATGCGCACCGTCGTCGTCACCGGCCCCGGATCCGTCGAGATCCGCGAGGAACCCGTCCCCGAGGTCGGCCCCGCCGACGTCCTGATCGCTGTCAAGGCGTGCGGGGTCTGCGGCTCCGACGCCTTCTACGCCGCCCGCGGCGGCATCCCACCGCGCGAAGGGCGCACTCCGCTCGGACACGAGGTCGCCGGTGAGGTGGCCGTCGTCGGCGACGCGGTCGAGGGCATCGCCGTCGGCGACCACGTGGTGGTGAACCCGATGGGCGACCCACGCGGGATCATCGGCAACGGCGGCCCCACGGGCGGGCTGTCCGAGTTCCTGCTCGTCGAGCAGGCCGCGCTCGGTACCAGCGTCGCGATCGTCCCGGAGGACCTGCCGTGGCAGGTTGCCGCGCTCAACGAGCCGATGGCGGTTGCCCTGCACGCCGTGAATCGGACCGCGCCGCAGCCGGGCGACACGGTCGTCGTGTTCGGTGCCGGCCCGATTGGGCTGGGCGCCGTGATCAGTTATAAGGCGCTCGGCGTCGGGCACGTGGTCGTCGTCGACGTGATCCCCTCGCGACTCGAGAAGGCGCTGCTCGTCGGCGCCGACGCGGTCGTGAACTCGGCCGAGGAGCCACTGGACGAGCGTCTGATCGCCCTGCACGGCGAAGCGCGCGACGGCGTTGGACACGGCGGGAAGTCCGGCACCGACGTCTGGCTCGACGCCGCCGGCGTCCCTGCCACCGGGCAGACGGCGTTGCGGCTGGCGAAGCACCGCGCGACGATCGGCGTCGTGGCCGTGCACAAGCGGCCCGTGGAGGTCGACTTCGGTGACCTGCTGGCCGTCGAGCCGACGATCGTGACCGCCATGGGGTACCCGACCGAGATCTTCGACGTCACCGAGCACATTATCGCAAACCCCGGGGCGTACGCGCAGATCGTCAGCGACATCTTTCCGGCGAGCGACGTGCTCGAGGCCCTCCGGGTGGCGGCGACCCCCGGGGCGGCCGACAAGGTCGTCGTCACGTTCGACTGATGCCGGTGACCAGGAAGGCGGCTGTGCAGTACGCCGTCACGGTGTGGCGGGATCGGCCGCGGCGCGGGCTCGTGCTCGCCGTGCTGTCGGTCCCGGGCAGCCTCGTGATGGCGGGGTGGAAGGTCGTCCTGTTCTGCGCCGCTCCCTCGTTGTTCCTCGCCGCGACCGTGATCTTCACGTTCGGGGTTGCAGCCGCGAAGATCTGGGCCGTCCGCCGATACCGGCTGTCGTTCGCGTTCGATGCGACGAACGGTGACCGGATGCGGTTCCGGCAGGCCGGCCACCGGTGGATCGGGGGTGCGGTGACCGCAATGTCGATCGTGTTCATTGGGTGCAGCGTGCCGATGCTCGTCGGACGAGCGCACCCGGTGCACTACGACAAGTGGGTGGCAATTATCATCGCGTCGGCGACGTTCGCCGAGCTCGGAATTGGGGTCTGCGGTGCGGTAACCGCGCGCAAGGACGGGGAACCGCTCGTCGAGGCGACGAAGCTCGTGAACGTCGCCGCCGCGGTGGTCCTGCTCGTGCTGACCCAGTCGGCACTGCTCTCGTTCGCGGGTAGCGTCGAGGAGGCTGCTGCGTTCACTGGGGCGAGTGGGGTGTTCTTCGGCGGCGTGGCTGCAGTGATGGGGCTCGCGATGGCGCTGCGACGGTTCCCTGATACGCCGGCGCCGACCTCAGTCGACCAGGCCGGCCTGGAACGCGAACGCCACGAGCTGGGCCCGGTCGCGGGCGTCGACCTTCGCCATGGCCCGGTTCACGTGGGTCTTGACCGTGAGTGGTGAGAGGAACAGCTCGGCGCTGATGGCGTCAATGCCCTGACCTCGGCTGACCATCACCACGACGTCGCGCTCGCGAGCGGTGAGGGCCACGAAGCGCCGGGTCATCTCCGGGTCGACGGAGGACGCGGGGGTGAGGGCGACCTGTCCGATGAGGGCCGCTGCGGCCGCCGCGGACAGCGCTCCTCCGCCCGCTGCCACCTCCTCGATCGCGGCGACGAGTTCTGCGGGTCCCGCGGCCTTGCTGAGGAACCCGTTCGCCCCGGCGCGTAGCGCCGCGAAGACGAGTTCGTCCTGGTCGAAGGTCGTCAGCATGACGATGCGCACCTGCTCCGCGGTGCGTTCCGCGCGGATCCGTCGGGTCGCTTCGACGCCGTCGATGCCCGGCATCCGGATGTCCATCATGATGACGTCCGCCGGGACCGACAGTGCCGTCTGCACCGCGGCGAGCCCGTCTCCGGCCTCGCCGACGACCTCGATGCCGTCCTGGCGGTCGAGGATCGCGCGGAGCCCCAGTCGGATCATGTCCTGGTCGTCGATCAGGATCACTCGTGTGGTCATCGTGCTCCGTTCGCGGTGGGGAGGTGGGCGCGGACGACGAACAGCACGCCGTCCGCCGCGGCCTGGACGGACCCTCCGACGGCGGCGACGCGTTCGCGCATACCGACCAGCCCGAGACCGCCAGTCCGACCCGCGACGGGGTCGTCCGCCGGGGTCCGCCGGCGGGGGGTGCGGACCTCGAGGACCAGGTCGTCACCGGCGCGGGCGAGGGTGACGGTCGTCCGGCCTTCGCCGTGCCGGTGGGCGTTGGTGAGCGACTCCTGCAACACGCGGTAAACCGTCACACCGATCGGCACGGAGACCGGGCCGACGTCGTCCAGTCGGGCATCGACGTCGAGGCCGATCCGTTCGTACGACGCGATGAGTCCGCGGAGCTGCTCGATGCCGGGGGCCGGAGCCGTCGGGTCGTCGAGGTCGGTGCCGCTGCTCGACGCCGAGCGGAGCACCGTCAGGACGTGCTGCGTCTCCGTCAGGACGTTCCGCACGCCGTCCCGGGCGGCATCCAGCGCGCGCCGGGCCTCGTCGGCCCCGGCGGGCAGGGTGACCTCGGCGACCCCGAGCTGCACGCTGACCACCGCGATCTCGTGCCCGATGACGTCGTGTAGGTCCCGCGCGATCCGGACGCGTTCCTCGGCCACGCGGCGCTCGGCCTCGAGTTCGCGGGTCGCGATCGCGTCGGCTGCGCGTTGCTCCAATGAAGCGCGGTACTGGTGCTGCACGCGGAGCCCCGAGCCGATCGCGACGCCGGCAACGACGGAGATGAGTGCGCCGAGCGCGGTGGGTACTGCTCCGCCGGCCCCGGGTGCGAGGAGTGTTCCGATTACGACCCCGGGTGCGACGATGCCCGCTCCGCGGACCGGATGGCCCTCGCGTGACGAGACCGCGAACAGCAGCAAAACGGCGCAGCTCCACGCCACGATCGGTTGCCAGCCAGACAGCCCGCCGAGGACGGGTGCGACCGCTGCCAGCGCGAGGGCCACCCACGGGGTCCAGGGCGCCATGACGGCCGCGAGCACCGTGGCCGCGACCGCGACTCCCGGTCCGGGGCCCGACCCCGAAGCCACCACGCGGCCCGACTCGATCGTGCACGCGAGCAGGACGACGGCAGCCGTGCCGCGGAACACCCAGCGGTCGTCCGGACGCCACGAACCCCAGATCGCCCGCAGTCGCCGCATGCACTCATCCTGGCGTGCCGGCCAGCGGTCCGGCTACTGCGAACGCAGTAGTCGGGGCTACCACCGATCGGGGATCTGTCCGCGGCCCGTCCCCGGGACGATCGACACCAGGCCGGAACGATCCGGCACCGACCGGAGGGACCACCATGACGCTGACCACGACGAACACCGCCCCCACGACCTACGACTACTGCACGATCAGCATGCCGCGCGGGAAGGACGCCCTCTACGCCGACACGTACCGCAACTTCGGGTGGACGCCCGACGGCGCGGACCACACGGCCGGGCCGACCCGTCGGCACGTCCTCGGCCTCCGCCGCGAGCGTTCCGTCCGCTCCGTGGAACTGACCGAGCTCCAGCAGAACGCCGAGACCGCCCTTGCCACGATCGACGCGCTCGAGCGCTCCCGGGTGACCGCGGCGCGGGTGGTCGCGTATGCCCTCGGTGCGATCGGCAGCGTCCTACTGGCTGCTTCGGTGTTCGCCATGCAGGACACCGTTGCCGTCCCCGACCTGCTCGGCGGGCTCGACCCGGTCACGGTGTTCCTCGTCGGAGCCGGCGGACTGGTCAACTGGGCGACCGCTCCGGTGGCCTTCCAGGTTGTCCGCGCGGCGCGCACCAAGCGAATCCGTCCGGCCATCGACCGCCAGTTCGACGTCGTCTACGGCGCGTGCGAGGCGGCCAGTCGTCGCCGTCCCGCCTGAGCGCGGCCCGAGCCCGATGACGAACACCATCGACCGGACCGGCGCTGTCCTAAACGCGCCGGTCCCCCGCCACCTGGAGACCCGGGTGCTGTACGCACCGACCGCGTTCGTGCCACTGCACCGGCACACCCTGGAACAGTTCGGCTGGACGGTGACCGTGCAGGGCGGACGGCTCGGCACGACGTCCCTGCTGCTCCAGCGTCTGCGCACCCGGCCAGACCCGGCACGACCGATCCTCGAGCGTCGTGCCGAGCGTGCGCTGGCCCGGATCGCTGCCCTCGAGCAGCAGCCCGCACGGCTCGCCGGTGTCGTCGCCATCGCCGGTTCCGCGGTAGCCGTGCTGGCGGTCGCGCTCGGCGGTCTGCTCGCCCTCGGCGGGGATCCGACGCTCGTGCCGGTCCTCGTCGGTGCCGGCGTGTGGATCGCCGCCGTGGCTGCAGCGCCCGGCATCCGGTCGTGGCGCACCGAGCGGAACCAGGCCGCACTCAGCCGGGAGTACGCCGCGATCGACGCGTGCACGCACCCGGCTGTCGGGTCGTGACGGCGGCGGAGCCCCGCGCACAGCGCATACACGACGGCCCGGTGGGATCCCCCACCGGGCCGTCGTGTGTGCCGGGAGCCGCCGGGTCAGTCCGCCAGACGGATCGCCAGGGCCGGGCAGACCGCCGCGGCGTGGCGCACCGCCTCGACCTGGTCGTCGGCGACCTCGTCGGTCAGCAGGACGGCGATGCCGTCCTCGTCCCGTTGGTCGAACACGTCCATCGCGGCCATGACGCACTGGCCGCTGGCGACGCACTTGTCCTGTTCGAGGATGACCTTCATGACTCGTTCCCTCCGGTGGTCGAGCTCGCGCTCGTGGTGGTGTGGTGGTCGACGGGGCACCACGTGACGGGGAGCTCGTACACCCCGTAGACGGCGCCGTCGTGCTTGAACGGGACCTCGTCGAGCGGGACCGCGCGAGCGAGGGTGGGGATGCGACGGAACAGCGTCGGGTACACGACCTGCAGTTCGACCCGGGCGAGCGGCTGGCCCAGGCACTGGTGCACGCCGAACCCGAACGCCACATGGTTCCGCGGGTTGCGGGTCAGGTCGAGCCGGTCCGGGTCCGGGTAGACGTCCGGGTCCCGGTTCGCCAGGTCCGTCGCGACGATCACCCCGTCACCGGCGCGGATCGTGGTGCCGGCGACGTCGAGGTCCTCGGCCGCCACACGCTTGCGTCCGTCGTGCGTGATGGTCAGGTAGCGCAGGAGTTCCTCAACCGCCGAGGCGACCAGAGCCGGTTCGGGGTCGTCGAGCAGGCGATCGCGCTCGTCCGGGTGCTCGAGCAGGGCGAGCGTGCCGAGGGCGATCATGTTCGCGGTCGTCTCGTGCCCGGCGATGAGCAGCAGGATCCCCATCTGCACGGCCTCCCCCTCGGTCATATCACCGGCGGTGACGCGGCCAGCGATGTCCGTGAGCAGGTCGTTGCCGGGTTCCGCCGTCTTGCGGCGGAGCAGCGACGTCAGGTACGCACTGAGCTCGCGGAACGCCTCCTGCCGTTCGTCGTCGGTCGTGGTGCGGCGGATGATCGTCTTTGAGTGCGCCTGGAACCGGTCATGGTCCTCGTACGGCACGCCGAGCAGGGCGCAAATCACCAGGGACGGCAGCGGAAGCGCGAACGCCTCGACCAGGTCGACCGGGTTCGGGCCGGCGAGCAGCTGGTCGATCAGGTCGTCCGTGATCCGCTGCACCACGGGGCGGAGCGCCTCGATGCGTTTGAACGCGAACGGCGCGGTCACCATCCGCCGTAGCCGGGCGTGGTCCGGGTCGTCCATCAGGATGAAGGACAGCCCTCCGCCACCGCCCGCGGCGCTGGCGGAGGGGTACCCCGGGTTGGCCGCATCGGCGCTCACGGACAGGCTCGACAGCACCTGCTTGCCCTCGTCGTAGCGGGTGACGAGCCACGGCTCGCGGCCGTCGGCCAGCGTCACGCGGTGGACGGGGCCGTCCTCCTGCAGCACGCGGGCCGCCGGCGGCGGGTCGAAGGGACACCCGGCGGTCCGCCGGTCCATCGGGAACGTGTCCGGTCGGTCGGCGGTGATCGGTGAGTCGGTCATGGTCTGCTCCTCTGTGTTCGGGTGACGGCCCCGGTCAGCCGACCGGAGCGGACGGCACCGGTCAGCCGACCGGTGCCGGGCTCTCGGCGGCAACCGCCGCAGACGCGGCAGACGCCGCTACCGGCGCGTACCGGGGACGCAGGCACATGCTGGCGATCCGCGCGTGCTTCGGCATACCCCACCCGAGCACCCCGACTGCCTCACCGGCGCGTTCGGCCACGGCGACGAACCGGCCGTCCTCCGGGTGCCCGTCGACGACGGTGACCCGGTCGGCCGGGGTCATCCGCCCGAAGACCTGCACGCGGGTGCCGTGCTGGTCCGTCCAGAAGTACGGCACCGGCGTGTACGGCACACGGCGCCCGAGGACGTTGCCGGCGACGACCTGCGCCATCTCGGTCGCGTTCGTACGGTTCTCGAGCCGCATCGAGCGCCCCGCACCGACGTGGTGGAAGCGGGCGACGTCGCCCACGGCCCACACGCCGGGTGCAGCGGCTCCGAACGCGTCGCAGTCGACGCCGTCCGTGACCTGGAGGCCGGACGTCTCGAGCCACCCGGTCATCGGGCGGGACCCCACGGCGACGAGGACGGCGTCGGCCGGACGGCTCAGGCCGTCGACGAACTCCACCGTGTCCGCGCGACCGTTCCGGCCGCGTACCCGCGCGGCGCGGACCCCGCCGAGCAACCGGATGCCGGCCACTTCGTGCTGTGCCGCGAGGAACCGCGAGCCGAACCCGCCGAGCTGCCCGGACATCGGTGCACGGATGCTACCCGCGAGCGTGACCTCCACGCCGAGGGACGCGGCGGTCTGTGCCACTTCGCTGCCGAGCACGCCGTTCCCGAGGACCAGCAGCGGCCCCCGCAGCGTCTGCAGCCGCTCGCGGAGCCGGTCGGCGTCGCCTCGGGTGCGGAGGACGTGCACCCCGTCGAGCCCGGCCCCCGGGATCGCACGCGGCGTGACACCGGTGGCGATTACTACGTGGTCGGCGGCCCGGGTGGTGCCGCTCGTCGTGCTCACGGTCCGGGTCGCGACGTCGAGGGCGACCGCACGGTCCCCGAGCACGAACTCGGCGTCGAGGCCCGCGAGCTGCTCTGTCGAGCGGAGCACCAGGGCGTCGGTGCCGATCTGACCGGCCAGGTACTGCTTCGACAGCGGTGGCCGGTCGTACGGGTCCTCGGTCTCGCCGCCGAGCAGTGTCAGCCGGCCGACGTGCCCGTGGCGGCGGAGCGCCTCGGCCGTCGCGACGCCGGCAGCCGAGGCGCCGACGACGAGGACGGATGCGTGGGGGTCGGTCCGAGGGACTCCGGTACTGGCCATGCTCCGAGCCTCGCCGGGCGCAGCAGTGCCGGACTACTTCGGGCGGACCGACCGGGATACCGCAGACGCAGTACGCGCCGCGCCCGGCGATCGAGCACCCTGGATCGGTGACCCGCACCCGCACCGAACACACCGCCCTGCTCGTCGTCGACCTGCAGGCCGGGACCGCACCGTACCAACGCACCCACCCCGTCGAGACCGTCGTTGCCAACGTCGAGACCCTCGCCCGCGCCACCCGTGGCGGCGGCGGCACGGTGGTATTCATCCGCCACGACCCCGCCGCGACCCCGGCAGGCGCGACCCAGTACGGCGGTGGCCCCCGCCCGGCCCCGGTCGCCTACGGCTCCCTCCTGCTCGAACGGGCCGACGACGACGGCAACATCACCCGCGGCGGGTGGAGCGCCTTCGCCGGCACCGGCCTCGACGAGCGGCTCCGCGCCGACGGCGTCACCGAGGTGGTCGTGGTCGGCCAGGCGACGACCTTCGGCGTCGAGTCAACGGCTCGGGCCGCGTACGACCTGGGCTACGCCGTCGTCCTCGTCGAGGACGCCACCAACGACCCGGACCCCGACGCCCACGCCGCCCGGTTCCGGTCGGTGTTCCCCGCCCTCGGCGTCGTCGTGCACACAGCCGACCTCGCAGGGTAGAGCGCAGCCTGAGCGATCGGGTGGAAGGAGCGGCGCTAACTCGACCTCTGCGCGTTAGACAAGTGCTTATAGAGGTCTCGCGGAGGTTCGAATGCGCACCGGTCAACGGACGCTTCGCTCTGAGGCTTCGATTCACTCTTTACGACCTCCCGAGCTCCTCACGAGGAGACCCCTTCGCGCGCGCGATGTCCGCCGCGCATGGCCTGAGTCGTACTGCACCACGAGGCGCCCCTCCGACCCTTGGACGAAGGGAGCCTTTTCCATGCCGGTGCATCAAGGCAAACGGACACATCGACCGCGGTGGCCCTATCGCATGGACGGCACATTCAGCTCGCATGGTGAATACCACCGACGACCACAGTTCACGTGCTGACCCTCGCTGTTCTCTGAGACGGCAAGCGTCTTGCAGATCACCAGAACCCCAGTCCGAGGCGTCCAGTGGCTTCAACGCATAGACCCTCCCGTCGGCCGATACGAACTTCCGCTGGCGCTGTATGAGGCGACGACCTTGCATGACCACGAATTGCGTCGAGAGCGTTGTTCAGCGGAGGGTCTGGGATCAGATCAGCGGTGCCTCATCAGGCGGTAGCTCCACCACGATCGGCAACGGCCTGCCGTCGTTGTCAGCGAGGTGTCCGGCCTGGTTGCAAGCGCGGAATGGTCCGTGCTGCTTGTCGAAGAGGATCCGGGCGTGGTGGTCCCAGTGCTGCACCCACCACGCTGACTTCGCGCCCTTGTCCTCGGACATGCGCTCGACTGCCTGCTGGTACGCCTTCCACGCGACGTAGAGCCGCTGCACGACCTCCGGGTGCTTCCACCACTCCGGGCACCACGCCGACTTTTGCGCGATGGGCTGCTGATACGCCTCGACCTGCCCAATCTGCTCGCTCACCCACTGCAGGAACGCTTCGCGGGGATCCGGCTTCGGCTTCCGTGGCGGTGCGGCCGCGGGGTCTTCCGGTCCAGACGGGAGGACCTTACCGGTGCTGGGATCCGCCGACAGCCCGTCCTCGTCGTTGAACAGCGGGGGCTCGTCCCCTCCTCCGCCGCCGGCGCCACTGGCTCCACTGGATCCGGGGCCGTAGCCGGCGGGCCAGCGGTCAGGATCAAACGGGGTCGACACGGCCGGTTCCCTCCGCAGTCGACGGCCGTGCTGCGGCCGTCTGCTTCTCCTTCAGGATCTTCCCGTTCTTCACTTCTCGGCCGTCGATCATCGCCTTGAGCACGTTGTCTAGGAACCACGGCCGGGTGCGGATCAGCACCGGCCCGACGTCGCTCCCGTCGAACACCGCCCGCCACTTCGGCAGGTGTGCGAGCACGTCGGGCGGAAGGATCGGCTTCGACTTCGACACCCGAGACCGCGTCGACCCGTTCTGGCCCGAAGACGTGTTGGTGGTCCACTCGTCGTAGTTGCCGATGCTCTCGGAGAACCGCTTCAGGAACGGCGACTGCGTCGACTCCCCGCCGCCGTAGACACGGATCGACGATGCGCTCCACAGGGTGTCGGCACCCTCGTTGCCGAACACCCGGACGATCTGCCCCCACGACTGGAAGTACATGCCGAGGATCAGGCCCATCGAGCCGTAGAACGAGACCACGTCGGGCAGCTCAGGCCACCGGACGATGTTCGCTACCTCGTCGAGCTCGAACACCACGGGCGTCGTGATGCGGCCACCGTCCGCGGCCGCCGCCCGCTCCCCCGCGCGGGAAATCGACCGCACCAGCGCCGCGACGAACGCGCCGCCCGATCCAGGACCGTTCCGGGAGATCAGCACTGCGGTGTCCGTGCCGCGGATGAACGCTTCGGCGTTGAACTTCCGCACCCCGGGCGCACTCGTCCACGCCAGCAGCGTGTCGTTGGCGATCGCGGACGCCATCCGCTGCGCGGTGGCGTAGACGCTGCCCCGCGTCTTGTCTGGTTGCCCCTGCAGGCCGACCAGTGCCGATGCCGGGCCGGTCTGGCCGTGCCTCTGCATGATCGCGCGGATCTCCGCGTGCTCCTGCTTCGTGATCCAGCTGTAGACCTGCCCGAGCCCCATCCCGTCGAGCTTCGCGGCGAGGAGGGCGTAGGCGAACAGGTCCCGGCCCTGCGAGTCGAACTGCGCGTCGCTCTTGCTGTCCGCGTCCTTGGTGCTCGCCTCAAAGATCGCCGCGAGCTCCTGCGCCGTGGTGAGGTCCTCGACGTCCCACAGCGGGTCGTAGATGAAGTCCGGCCGCGGCTCACGTCGGTACACCTGCGTCGGGTCGTACACCCACTGCTCGCCCATGCGCTTCCGGCCGGCGAGGACCTCCTTCACGCCGTCGACCTTGTTCGAGGTCATCACGGCCGGGCCGGGCGCCTCGAGCACGTGCCGGACGACGGAGCCGGTGGTCTTCCCTCGTCCGGGTCCGAAGATGTAGATCGCGACGTCCCGCCACCCCTGCCAGACCCAAGCAGATCCCGTCCCGACGAGCGTGCCGATCTTCTGCCCGGGCGGCAGGTCGACCGCGTTCGGGTGCAGCTGCTGGGCATCCTTCCGCCGGCGTGGGTACAGCACCGGTGCCAGGTTGTTCCCCGCGCGCAGGTGCCGTTGCATCCGGTCGACCGGATTGCGGCCGCGCGTGCGGACCAGGAACAGCACCCCACCGGCGAGAACGAGCACCACCACGGCGACGATCAGCGGCACACCCCACCACGGCCATTGGAACTGCTCGAGCGCCGTCTGGAACGGGTCCGGTGTCGTCGTCTTCATCAGTTGCTCCCCTGCTCAGCACATCCGGTGAGGGTGCGGTCAAGTGCGTGTTCGTCGGCAGTCCCGAGCGACAGCCGCCACTTCGTGGCCACGGCCACGAACGTTGTCGCGTAGGTGCACGCGTCGCCGGTGTTCGCCGGCATCCACTCCCCGGGACCTGCGTCGGACTTCTGCTCGTTCGCGGGCCCGCCGACCGCGGCGAGGTTCACCGGGTCGTTGGCGAACTGCTCTCGTTGCGCGGGCGTCCACGCCGCCGCTCCGTGCTGCCAGGCGAGCCCGAGCGGGTACCGGTGGTCGATCTGTACCGCCAAGCTCGACGTCTCCCCGCGGCGGAAAGCAATGGTGCGGCCCGTGTACGGGTCGTGCAGCGTCCCGGAGAGCACCACGCACCCGCGGGTGCCGGCGCGGGTAACAACGCCCGCGAGGTCTCGGCGCAGCACGTCGTTGCGGGTGTCGCAGCCGTTGCGGTCGACGTCGGCCCATGCCTGCCCGAACGCGGCCCGGTCGTACGCGGGCACGTAGGCGTCCGACACCGCCAGTGCGTGGAGGTCCTGCAGCGCATCCGACGCCGTGGCCGAGGACGCCGTGCTCGAGGTGGACGGCGCAGCCGTCGACGCCGGCAGGCTGTCACCAGTCGCCGTGCTCGGATGAACGTAGGGCGCGGCGATCGCGCCGAGGCCAGCGGCCGCGACGAGGACCGCCGCGGTGAGGAGGTGCTGCTTCATGCGGCGTCTCATCGGGGGGCCCTTCTCCGGTCAGCCGCTTTTGCCTCAGCAAGCAACTGGCGGACGCGGCGCCGGGACAGCCCGGATGCTTCCGCGACGCCGTGCTGGCCGAGCACCGGGACGGCGGCAACGATCATCTCGTCCCGCTCCCGGCGGGCCTTCTTGTACGCGTCGACGACGTCGTGCAGCGCATCCGCGACGCCGGTCATAGAGCGGCCGATCCCCGTCATGCTCACCACGTCCGTCCGGTCCAAAGCGCCACCGCCGGCACATCCCGCAGCCCGGGCCCGTCGAGCTCCAGCCCGCCGCCGAACCGCACGACCGGCTCGGCCGGCGCGAGGGCCGCCAGCCGATCGAGGACCGCGGCAACGCTGCCGAGACCATCGGTAAGTGCATCCACACGTCGGTACCGGTGGTCAGGCTCGTACTCCAGCAGGTCGACCATGTGCTCGGGAGCGGTGACCGCGAGCAGGTCCGGTGGCATCTCCCCCTCGAGCGGGGAGAACAACGCGCCGACCGACGCGGTGCGCCCTCGCCATACGAGCGTCGTCCCCTCGAGCGCGGCGAGGTCTTCGAGTGTCACCGTGGCCGCGTCGACGCGGTGCGTGAGTGCTGTCATGGTGTGCTCCTTGCTTCGTTCGTGTACCGGCGTCGACGGCGCTCAGAGGCCGTCGACGGGTCGCCAGACCTGGCCGTTGGGGGTGCCCCACACCTTCTGGATCTTCACGACGTCGCCGGGCTTGGGTGCGGCGATCATCATGTCGCCGCCGAGGCTGATCCCGACGTGCCAGGCGTCGTTGCCGCCCCAGAAGATGAGGTCCCCGGGTTGCGCTTCCGACAGGGGGTGCATCTGCCTGCGGGCGACGCCGTTGCGCCACTGTGTGGTGGCGGAGTGGCCGGCGTCGATGTTGATTCCGATCTGCGCGTAGGCGACCTTGGTCAGTCCGGAGCAGTCCCAGACGTTTGGGCCGGCGCCGCCGAGGACGTAGTTCTCGCCGAGCTGCTGCTTCGCGAACCCGATGACTTGGTTGATCTGCGCCGCGTGCGGCCCCGTCGCGGGCTGCTCGCCACCGACCAGAGCGTTGTTCGTGCCGCCAGCGGCGGCACCTGAGGCCGCTCCTGCGGTGCAGGTAGCGCCCTCGGTGGTCTGCGACACCGTCGACACCGTCACCGCGGACAGGGCGTTCATCATCTCGACCGCGTACGCCGACTTCGTCGCGTACGCGTCGGGGAACGCCGATCCCTCGACGGCCTGAGCCGCCTCCCCCGGGTTCATGGTGTCCCAGCCGGGCACCTTCACCAGGCGTTCGTAGAACTCAGTTGTCGCGTAGCTGATGTCGGTGATCTGCGCGTGTGTTCCCCACCCCTGGGAGGGGCGCATCTGGAACAGGCCGGCGGAGTCGCGGTCCCCGCCAGAGAGGTTGTTGAGCGTGGACTCGGTCATCGCGGCCATGAGCGCGGTCTGCTGGGCGTGCTGGGTGAGCCCGCGCTGCTTGCCGATCGAGATGATCGCCGCGGCGTTCTTCACCTGGTCGCCGGAGTAGGGGCCGATCTTCGCGGGGAGGTTCCCCTCCTGCACCGCTACGGCGGTACCGGACACGGTGCCCGTCGCCCCGCAGGTCGCGGCCGCGGCGTCGTCGTCGCCGGCGCCGGTGATGATCGTGAACAGCACCACGACGACCAGGACCACGCCGAGGATCGGCGCGAGCGCGACGATCGCGATCATGCTCCCCTTGCCGCCCATGAGCTACTCCTGTCCGGCGTTGATGTAGGACGCCAGCCACGGGTCCCGCTTGGTGTCGCGGTGCAGCGTCACCGTCACGGGACCGCCCGTGGAGGCGGTGAACTGGTACGCCCGGTCCGTTGACGTCTGCTGGTCCCCTACGGGCTTCCCGTCGTCGTGGACGTCGGCGCACGGGACGTTCGCTGGCCGGACCGCCGAGTAGAGCTGCCACGCATCGGGGGTCAGGTACGGGGTGAGTGACCGCTGCCAGTTGTTCTTTGTCGCTTCGGGCTGGCAGAACCGCTCAGCGACCGCGTGAGCGACGTCTTCCGAGGTCGGCGCTGCGGAAGCCGAGGGAATGGGTGACGACGTCGAGCTGGCGTCCTCGCCGCGGTGCGGAAGGTGTGCCCTGACCGCGAGAAGAATGAGCGCGATCGCAATGACGCCCAGCAGTGCAATCGCGATCGCGAGGTTCTTCTTGGTCATGGGCGGGTCAGAGCCCCTTCGCGACGGCAGCGCCGGCGGCGAGCCAGGCGCGCTGCGTCTCCGGTCGGAGGCCGCCGTAGTTGATGATGTCTGCGCCGAGGCCCTTGTCGTAGGGGATCGTGACGACGTCGCGGGCGAGGCCGGAGAACCCGGACGCCATCTTCGTCAGCTCCGCGTCGGGCAGGTCGTGCTTGTGCTTGCTGACCACGACGACGGCCTTGTCCGCGAGGTCGGCGAAGTGACCGCCGCGGGCGTGGAGCCCTTCAAGCAGGAGCGCTGCGGACTCGGCCGCTTTCGCTTCCCCGATCGTCGGGACGACGATCTGGTTCGCCCGCTCGATCGCGCGGAGCCACATCGGGTCCGTTTCGTCGTTGCCGGAGTCGATGAACACGAGCCGGTAGAACTTCGCGGCGACGTTGTGGATGGAGTCCACGGTCGTCGCGTCGAAGCGCTGCTCGGTGGCGAGGACCTCGGGCTTGGAGCGGAGGACGTCGTACCGGTCTCGGGTCTGGTGGTGCACGTAGTGCGCGAGGTCCGCCGACTGCGCGCCGGTGCCGAGGAGCCGTGAGACCTGCGGGAGCAGGTCGAGGATGCTCGCATCGTGTGGGCCCTGCTCGGTGGACCAGCCAAGGGTCCCGCGGGTCTGGTTGTTGTCCCACGCGAGGACGCCGGCGCCGCCGTGGCGGGCGAACACGCTCGACAGGCTGATGGTCGTCATGGTCTTCCCGACGCCACCCTTCCCGTTGACGATCGCGATCGTCCGCGGGCCGGGCCAGTGCTGGCTCACCAGCCGCGTCCAGTCGCGTTCTGCGCGCTCCGCGGCCGACGGTGAGACTCGCAGGCCCATCCGGGCGAGGATCCCGCGGAGGCCCTGCGTGGCGGGTTCCTCGACCGCTTCGCGGGTGAGGAACGACTGCCGAGCTTCGCGACGCGTCGACGGACCAGCGTCGACCTCCGACGCTGCCGGCGAGGTCGCCGCTGCCGGTGCGACGCGGAGCGGGTCGAGGGCAGGAGCGCCGGCGGGGGCGAGGCTGACCGGCTCCCCGCCGAGCTCACGCACTACGTCGACGTACTCACCTCGAGGTGCCGCCGGGACCGCCGGTGCTGCGGGCTGTGCTTCCCACGGGGATCCGGCGGCACTGTCTGAGACGGCACCAGTGACGGCCTCGATGGTGCCGGCCCCGTCGATGCTGAACAGCGTGTCGGCGCCCGTGCCGGCGTCGTAGCTGTGGACCACGACGGCCGCGCCAGTGCTCGCCGCTCGCGCGGTGAGCCACCCGATCGCGTCGGGGTAGGTGCTGGAGCCGGTGAACGTGGCGTCCCCGATGGTGATGTGGTCGCCATTCGCGACCAGGTCGTAGTCGACGTGCACGGTGCTGTTCGGCATGATCGTTCGTCCTGTCTCTCGGCTTGTCGTCTCTGGGTTCGTCGTCTCTGGGTTCGTCGTCACTGGTAGCGCTCGTCGGTGTCGTGGAGGGCCATCTGGGTCTGGGTGCGGAGCATCTGCACGGGGATCCCGACGCGCTCGGAGATCTTCAGCAGCACCTTCCCCGCGCCGGGAGGGGCACCCTTGGTGCCCTTCTGCCGGCGCGGGGACCGCCACGTCTTGGAGGAGTTGAACTTCGCGACGAGGTCGATCTCCTTCGGCGTCAGCGACCGGACCTTGCTCAGTTCGTTGAGGTCGTCGCGGCTGAGCGCCATGAGCATCAGCAGGCCGGAGCGTTCGATGAACCCCTTGGCCTTTTCCCGGTCGTCCGCGTTCGGCAGCGACAGCAGGTCCTTCGGGGAGTGCGACACCTTCAGCTCCGCAGCGCCGACGCTGCGGTTGGTGCGAGACAGGCCGTCGACGAGGTCGACCATGCCCTCGCACGCGCGGATCGGGTACCAGAACTCATCCATCAGCGACGTGTAGCCGCCCCACGTGACCTGCGCTTGGTAGCGGTCGCCGTTGGCGTACGCCTCGGCTTCCTTCGCGAGCTCGTGCTGCGCGAGCTCCCAGTGAGCGTCGATCGCGTCCATGCCGAGCGACCAGGTCGACAGCATCGCCGCGGAGAGCAGCTTCGTGTTCCCCTGCCCGATCGAGGACGTGTCGAAGCAGAACCCGCCCGGGTTGCCCGGTTCGAACTCGATAGAGTTTGTGCCGGAGAGCATCTGCCCCATCTGCCCGGTCATCAGCGATCGCAGCGACTCCCCGAGCCGCGCGAACCGGGTGTGGAACGCCTCCGGGTTCGACAGGCCGGTCCGCTCGAGCATGAGCGGGGGGACCTCCGCGAATGCACGCACCAGGTCCGCGGTGACCGCGGTCTCGTTCGGGCCGACCTGGTTCAGGATCGTGTCGACGATTGCCTCGACGGCGGTCTCCTCGATGTCGCTCAGGGGTTCCCGGCTGCCGCGGCTGATCTTCACGCACAGCTTCACCAGGTCGATCGACTTCGCCCGCGCCAGCTGCAGCAGCTCGGCGCCCACCTTCCCGCCGATGCGGCGGGCGGCGTAGCCGAGGGGGCCGGGCGAGAGGAGGTTCAGTTGGTGGCGGGCCTGCGGGCCGATGGAGAACACGGTTCCGCCGAGCTCCTCGATCCACGGCACGTGTTCGCCCTTGATTGGGTCGAAGATCGCCGGGGTGAGGCCGCGGCCGACCTGCCCGCCGATGAGCGTCTGCGCCGTGCTGGACTTCCCGTTGCCGTTCAGGCCGAACAGGAAGGCCGAGGGCGAGGAGATGATGTTGGCCCGGTAGAGGGCGTCATGGTCGGTGCACACGGCGGTGTGGGTCATCATGTCCTCGCCGAGCGGGGATCCGTCGATGGGACGCCCGGTGCCG
This sequence comes from Curtobacterium sp. GC_Cur_3, assembly GCF_026544205.1. Classification (GTDB taxonomy): domain Bacteria; phylum Actinomycetota; class Actinomycetes; order Actinomycetales; family Microbacteriaceae; genus Curtobacterium. Next base: position 73,382 of record NZ_JALNUI010000009.1, on the reverse strand, counting down.
GCACCGAACGGGTAGATCCCGCACACCTGCACGCTGGTGGCGTACCACCGTGGTGGCTGCGGCATCTGCTCCCACCCACCACCGTTTGGGGCGAAGAACCCCGACGGGGTCCGGGTGAGCCGCTTCGTCATGCTCTGCGCCATCAGGCTGCGCTCCTGTCCTGGGGGTGGGTCTCGTCGGTGCTGGCGTGCTGCAGCCGCATCAGTCGGTCCGATCCGTGACGCCCTGGATCGCCGTCGCGTATGCCCACGGCAGGACACCGAGCGGGAGCGTGGAGTGGAAGCCGGCGGCGGCGTCGGTCTCCACGAACCGGTACGCAATGCCGGTGCCGTCGAGGATGTTCTTCAGTTCCGTGGTCGCGTTCCGGATGCCGCGCTTGGACGGTTCGAACGTGACGGTGACCTCGATCGCGAACGCCGTCATCGAAGCGCCGGTCATCAGGTCCAGCTCCGTCTTTTTCGCGAGCTGCCGCCGGTACTTCGCCATCTCGTCGTCCTGGCCGGTGGCGGTGGTCGAGTTGCGGCGGGCGTTCGCACCGAGCTTCTTCGCCGCCTTGATCGCAGCCCCCGGGCTGAGCGGCCGGTAGAAAACGGCCGTGCGCTTGCGGAGGAACTTCCCGTTGGGCCGGAACAGCACCTCGAGGAAGTCCTCGGTGATGTGCATCTGCGGCGGAGCGACCATCATCGCCGTCATCGACGCGACCCCGTCGTGGTAGCAGATCCGCCGCTGGTCGTCGTGGAACTCGTCCGGGCCTGCCTGAGTGACCTTCATCCGGAACGGCAGCCCCGCGAGGTCATCGGAACCGAACTCCCGCGACCGCTCCGGCTGGTACGCGACGCGCACGGCACGGGCGAGGTCCTGACTGGTGGCCACCGCGGGACTCCCCGCACCGGCGCCGGCGAGGAGCGCACGGTGGTTCGGCAGTTTCGCCGCGATGTCAGCCGCGGCCTCGTCGACGTTCTCGGCGAGCTCGTGGACGCTCCACACGACGGAGGTGAACACCTCGACGTCGGCGTAGGCCGGCGGCAGGGCCCGTGCGCCCTCGCGGAGCTGACGCTGCGCCGCCGCGGGGGCATGCGGAGAGACCTCGCTGTCGATCTTGGCTATGAGGGGGTCGACCGATTCTTGTGCGGAGTCGACCACGATCACGGCGCCCTCGATCGCGGTGTCCCGTGACAGGGACGCGATCCACCCGCCGAACTCGGACACCTGCGCGTTGATGCGGTCCTGCGGGAGCAGCGCGGTGCCATCGGGGTGGCAGGTGAACGTCGCGGCAAGCAGCGGGTTCCGGGAGTCCTTCCGGTGGTGCAGGAGCACGTACTCCTCACCCTCACCGTCGACGCCCGTGATCTCCTCGAGGTCGGAGAGCATCCCGGGTAGCGCCGTCAGCGCGTCGTCCGGCAGCTCGGTGAAGAGCCCGGTGCGGTAGTGGTTCGTTCCCGCGCGCTGGCGCTTGCGGTCCACGCAGCGGTCCCAGACGCGAGCGGCGATCGTGCGACCGGCTGTCGGGTCCCCCCAGCGGACAATGAACAGGGCGTTGCCGACGACGCCGGCGAGGACGGCGAGGATGCCCGCGAGCCACCAGCCGACGACGAGGCAGACGACCATGACCATCACGCCGGTCAGGAGCATCGCCCAGCCGATGAGGGTCAGCCCGCCGAGGGTGCCCTTCGTGGTCGGCAACCAGTTGCCGAACCGGACCCGCTTCCCTGCTGTCGCGTCACTCACCGATCATTCCTTCCGCCGTGTTCGCTGCACCCTCAGAGCCGTCGGCCGCAGCTCCTGCCGCCGCCCATCCGGCCCGCGAGCCGGAGGACGAGCCCGAACCGGACTCCGACGCTCCGCCTGCGGCGTCCGCCCCACTGCTGCCGTCGCTTCCGCTCGAGCCGTCGCTTCCGCTCGAGCCGTCGCTTCCGTCCGCACCGGAAGCAGACTCCCCACCGACCATGCCGGCGGCACCGTCGCTACCGGAGCTGCTCCCGCTGGCTGTATCGCCGCTGCCGCCGTCGGCAATGGGCGTGCTGTCAGCGCCATACCCGGCACCGGCTGAGGCCATCTCCCCGCCCTCAGCAACGCTGGTGCTGGTCGTCGCGGACGTCGTCGTCGACGCAGTGCCGGCGCCGGCACCCGCCCCGGCGGATGCGCCGCCCGTTGCGACCGCCGCGCCGACCGCGACACCGGCCTGCAGCGCTGCAGCGCCAACGCCGAGCGCCATCGCACCGCCGATCGCGCTCCCGATCGCGGCGGAGGCCGGGATCAGCAGTCGCATGATCGCCGGGAGCGCGACGACGGCGAGGACGATGAGCATCAGTCCGTAGAGGACCCCGCCGACGCCGTCCTGGCCGTCCTTGAGTCGCCACGCGAACGCGTAGATCGACGCAGCGAGAGGTGTGTAGATGATGAACGCGATGATCCAGGCGGTGATCTTCTCGAACGCCTGCTCACCCCGCTTGAGCAGCGCGTAGGAGGCGGAGATCTGCCAGAACGCGTTGAGCAGCAGGAGCAACGCCTGACGGACGAACATGATGACCCACTGCAGGCCGACCGCGATCACGCCGAGCAGACCAAAGATCAGCGCCAGCCCGGGAGACGACGCCGCGAACCCGGCGATCGTGTACCCGCCGGTTGCGCTCACTCCGGACGTCTTCAAGATCCACTGTGCGTACTGGTCGCCGCCCCACACGAAGATCTGGATCGCAGCCGTTCCGAGCGTGATGACTGCGACGGCGCGGCCGAGCGCACTCATGACTTCCGGAAACGGCTCTCCGCGACGGGAGTACATCACCCGAGCCCCGGCAACAACGAGGCCGAGCGTGAGCAGCGCGATCGTGATCGGCAGTGACGTGTCCTGGAACCACTGGGTTGCCTTGTTGTCGAGCGACACGAGGAACCCTGATGTGGTCCAGCTCGTCAGGAACTGCTTCATGATGTCGTCGTAGGCGGCGAACATCGTCTCGGCGGCCTGCTTGAAGCCGTTCGACGCGGCTTGACCAGCTACGGCACCCACCGCCTTGCCGCCCGCGCAGATTGGGTTTGAGAAACAGAGAACGTCTCCGGGATTCATTGGGTATTGCCTCCCCAACTGATGAAGTCGCCCTCGCTCGGCGTCGTCGGGTTACCCGATGAAAGCTCGCCGTTGTCGAGGACTGAGAGCTTCCAGTCGTCGTCGACCCACTGCACCGAGCAGGCGATGCCGACGTACCCGGTACTGGTCGACGGGTTCGAATAGACGAGCGTCACGTCAGCGCGGTTCTTGGTGAATGAGTCGACGGTGAACCCCGCCGGATTCATACCGGCTGCACGCACCTGCGACGCGTCACTGCTCTTTGCCGTCCCCTCGACGTTCGCCGCTTTCCCCTTGGAATCGGCGATGTAGAAGTTCAGAGCGGCGGTGACGCCATGGTTGGTGTCGTACTGGCTGTAGATCGCGTTCTGCGCCGCGAGTGCTGCACCGAGCGGCGACCGAGCAAAGCAGGCGTTGAACCCGCTGATGGTCTTCGTGGGTCCGACGGACTTGGACACGGGCCAGGTGAGCCCTTCCTTCCCCGTCTTCCAGGTGAGATCAGCGGGAATCCTCGGCGTCGTCGAGCGGTCCATGACCCTGACATTGCACGGTCCGCCCGCGGCGGCGGCCGCGCTCTGCGTGGGGGCCGCCTTGCTCGTCGTGCCCTGCCCGTCGTTCTTCGCGGGTGCGAACACGCCGAGCAGGGTGGAGAGCAGCACCACGATCACGACCAGCGCGACGACGACGATTGCGCCAATCGCTGCGGGCTTGGAGTTCCAGCCGCGCTTGACGGTGTCGCCGATGCCCTTGTTGTTGCGGTTGCGTTGTGCCATGACGGCCTCCCGGGGTTGGTGTCGGTTATGCGCCGGGGATCTGCTTGCAGTTCGCCGACACCGACCCGAGGAAGATCGAAGCCACCCCCGCGGCCGCGCCGATCAGGGCTGCACCGCCGATCCACCAGCCGAGACCCTTGAGGGTTTCCCCGCCATCGTGGCGCTTGCCGGAGAAGAACATGCCGATGCCGAGGATGATGAGCGCGATGACCCCGAGCGCGATCGCGACGATGCGGGTCCAGAGCGTGGCGGTGTCGAGGGCGTCCTGCGCATTCCCGGGCAGGCAGTACGCCTGCGCGACGACCATGCCGGCACGGCTACTGGCGTCGACGAGTTTGGGTGACTTCGCTACGACGGCGTAGATGGCGTTGCTGATCATTCGGCCTTCTCCTTGTTCGACTGCGCCCCCAGGAGCGCCTTGGTGACCCGTTGCGCGGGTCGGGCTAGCTGCCCGGCCAATGCAGGGGAGATTTCTGCCACCGCGCGGAGGCGGGGAAGCCACGGCACCGACACGACCGGTACGGCGCCGGCAAGCACGCGTTGTTCGCGTGCGGCGGCCGGGACGGGCTTGCCGGGTGCATCGGCGACGACCAGAACGGCGTCAACGGCGTCTGTGCCGAGCGCGTGGATCGCGGCCTTGGTCGCGTTGATGCCGGCGGGTGTCGAGCGGCAGACGAGCACGACCAGACCGGTGGGCTCATCGGTGAGCTGCACCTCCGGGAGGTCGAGCAGGAGGGCCCATGTGCTGGCACCGGCGCCGGCGTGAACTCCAACCAATGACGGTCGCGACCGTGTCGGGGCCACTGGCTGTACGCCCGGGCCTGCCCAGGCCGCAGCGTCGTCGCCCTCGGCCACCGAGCTGCCGTCGAGTCGTAGAACGACCCTGGTTACTCGCGCCCCATCTGTGATGACCACGCGAACCGGTGCGGCCGCTTGAGCGATGCCGGCGGCGGTAGCAAGGATCGTTCGGCGGAGGTCCTCCCCCGTCGCCACGGTGAGGACGTGGCCGTTTACTGCCCACATCGGGCCGACCGCGTGCGTGACGATGACCGGCGGGACGAGCTCGGTGCCGCACTCGGTGCAGAACCGAGGGCCGAGCTTCTGGCTGCCGCAGACCAGGCACGCGCGCGGAGCATCGGGCGAGCCCTGGCTCGAACGCATCTCCAGTGCTCCACTCATGTCCACGAGTGTTGCAGATTTGCAAGATCAGCGCAATAAACTGGCCCTAGTAGGGGTTACTTGACATCTTCGGCACCACTTCGTCGCAGATTCGCAACGATCCAGTCGTTCACGTGAGCGGCGAAGAGCTTCGGTGCTGCGTTCCATTCCATCGCGTGCGGGCTTGCTGGGAATTGTTCAAGCACGACGCGGTCCGAGCTAGCGGCGAATGCCTCAGATGCTGCGAACGGCGTGGTCAGGTCACCCGTCGAGTGGATGACCAAGGTAGGGATGGACACCGTCGGTAGCGCATCCGTCAGGCTCAGCGTCAGTGGCAGGCGCAGCACGCGCGCACCGAGCCGTGATGACAGCAGGGCGATGGCTGACGATGCGAGCCAGCGCGGGACGCGTTGTCGGGCCATCCCGTAGTGGATGGTGCGTGCCCAGCTCACAACGGGAGACACGAGCACCAGCGCGTCGATCGAGGCGCCCTGCAGCCCCCGTGTTGTCTCCTCAAGGGCCACCGTTGCGCCGAGCGACCAACCGACGACGACGATGCGTGCTGCACCCTGCGACCGGGCGTACGCGATTGCTGCGTCAAGGTCCTGCCACTCGGATTGTCCGAGTGCTGAGGGCTCGCGTGTCTCGCCGGCAGCCTCGCGGTCGCCTCGATAGGAGATCACCAGCGACGTGTATCCGGCCCCGGATACTGCTTGGACGCTCCGTAGGGCCGAGTCGCGACCGGCGAGCATCCCGTGCACATGGATGACCCACGTGGACGACTCGGCGCCGGTGCCGGCGTACAGCCACGCGGGCTGGGAAGCGTGGTCCGTGTGGACCTCGACGCTTGCTGGCGGCGTCGTCATGACGTTCGTCGGAGTGAACACGTTCCCCGCCGCTCGCCCGTCGGTACCCGCCTCTAGCGCTGCAGGCTCCGCGAGGTGACGCACAACAGTGCTGCCGCCGTCGTCGTCGACGGCAGACGTGAGCACGGCCAGCTTTGTCTCGTCGTCGTGGAGGAGCCCGAGAATCCCGCTGAAACGCGTCAGCGGGATGCTGGTGAGCTCCACGTCCCCGTTGGGGCTGACCCGGACGATCTTGGTGGGCCGGGCGCGCTGCGGGAACACCACGGCGCGCGCGAGCAGGAACACAGCGGCGCAGTAGGCGGCGGCGAGCACGACCACTGCGATGGCCACGATGATGAGCGCGAGCATCAGGGGGTGACCTCTCCGAGCTTGTTGGACAGCGTGTGTTCAACGACCGCGAACACGATTCGTTCGCCGGCGGAGAGCTCCTGCAGGCCGACCTTGACGCGGTCGCGGATGTTCGCGGCGGAGTCGAACGCAAGCTGACGGTTCGACCAGCGGCGCGCTGTCGCCAGGGCAACGCGGTTCGCTCGGTAGTCGGGGCCGTGGCCGCGGGCGTCAACGCTGACGGTCCAGCGGGCAGCAGCCCACCAGAACGCACGTGCGCCGAGAATCCAGATGAACCCGGCGACGGCGATGAAGATACCCGAGAAGAAGGGCACCTCGGCGACGTAGTAGTAGTGCTCCCGGAACGCCGCTGAGACTGGACCGAAGTGTGCGACGAGGAGGTAGAGCACTTCGACGACGTCGCTGACGAGCATCAGGGACAGCCCCGTCACCCAGAACATCGTCGGCATTGTGCGGCGCTCCACCAGCATTCGAATGGTGAGCGCGGTGATGATCCCCATGACCGCCGTGTAGAGGGTGGCGAACAGCCACACGGCTGGCTGATCGAGGCGATCGAGCACGAACCGCGGGGAGGTATGCCCTGGGTTCGCGATGAGCAGGAACGGAATCGTGAACGCGACGATGGCAGCGACGACCGACCACCACGGCAGCCGCTGGCGTTCGAAACCGCGCTCGGCCGCCACAGCGTTGTGGAACGACCACATCGCAGCGACGGCGGAAGCGTCGCGTACAGGAGTAAGGAGGTTCCGGTCGCCGAGGAGCCCGTCGAGGACTGCGGGAGGGGCCGCGATTACGCCGTACGTCGCTAGGGACACCATGCCGAACACGGTCGCCCACCATGCGGGCTTCCGGTACGACCTCCGGGCGCGGAACGCGACAGCGACGATGAGGATCAGGAGACATGCGCTCTGGATCACCCGAAGTGCTCCTCTTCCGTCGTGTCGGCGTAGGCCGAGAGCCTGCGGGTGAACATGCGTGCCATCTCTTCGACGATCAGCTCTTCTCGCACTGACTCTGCGTCGTTCGACTCCGAGCTGTTCCGAGGGCAGAGGCGGAGGAACAGACGCGAGTCGGGCGCCGGCTGATGCGGCCGTGCGGTGCCCGGCGGGAACCAGTCCTCCGGAGCGCTCCGCACGATCAGATGGCACAGCTCATGCGTTCGACTCAAGAAGCTGTAGTAGTTGCTGTCGTCCGCCGGTACGAGGATCCCGGTGAACGTTTCCGCCTCGAACAGGATCCCAGTGGTTGCGCGGAGCGAGGCGTCCTTGATCTCGTCGAAGACCAGCCGCCGGCCGTAGAGCGCCGACACTGCGTTGCACAGGTCCTCGAACTCCGCCACATCGGGCAGCGGCGTCCTCCAGACGAGCGCGGCGGCGATCGCAGCAATCGGCTCGTGAGCGGCCTGCCCCTGGCGGCGTCCTCGCATGATGTCTCCCGTCCAGCGCTCCCCCTTCGGAGAGCACTCACTTCCCTAGGATCGGGGACCCTCTTCTTTGTCGATCAGCGCACGAATGGCGGACTCCACCGTGGCCATCTCCTCGGGTTCCAGTTCGTCCAGCGATCGCGCGGCGATCTTCGTCACGCCGAGCGATCGCATCGATCGAGCGAGGCCAAGCTGTGCGTCGATCCGCTGCGCTTCGTCTTCCGGCGTCTTCCCCAGGAGGTAGTCCGCCGGCACCTCGAGGAAGTCAGCCAGAGCGATCACCAACGAGTGCGATCCAGCACCATCGACGAACGCACGCCACTCCCGAAGCGACAGCAAGTGTCCGGTCTTACTCAGCGCCGCCCGCGCCTTCGTGTACGCCGCGTCCAGGTTGTCCCAGAGCCCGGACGCCTCTAGCGCGAGCCGGGCGCGGTCAGAACGGACAATCTCGTCGACGCCGTCGCCCAGATCAAGCCCAGCGCGCTTTGCTGCACGGGCCACCAGCTCGAGCGGGTCATCCCCGATCGCCCGGCAGAGATTAACCAACTCCACGACGGTTACCGGTCGCTTGCCGTTGAGAACGCGGTAGATGGTGTCGTGCGTGATCTCCGACCGCTCGGCCCACGCACGCACGTTCACGTACGCGACGCCCTGCGCAGCGCGCAGCTCAGCTGCAAGCGCTCCGTGCAGAGCTTGTGCGGAGGATTCGCTCATTGGGTCCACTCGAAAACGCTAGCAGCCGACGGTTCAGTACGCTTCTTGCAAAGATACAGCAGAGTTGCTAATTTGCAACCGTGCCGACTGCTCGACCACCTACCCCACGAGAGCGATGGCAACCACGTTGATGACTCCAACCGCCACCGCCCCGGCGAAGATCACCCAGACCCACGCTCGTCCACGTCGTGCTCTCACGGGTTGCTCGAAAGCGCTGGGTTGGGTTGGATCCGCGGTCAGCGTGGAACGATCGGTCTGCACGGTGACCACTCTCGCGCTTTCTGACTGGTATCAGGCCGAGAGCTCACCGGACGACGTGAGAGCCCTCGGTATCCGGCACACCGCGGCGACCTCCGTCGATAGACCGCGTGTTAACGCCACGCTCGTGCCTACGACCGGATCGAACGCAGGTGTGAAGCGCAATCGCCTTCCCCGCGGTGTTGACGCCGCGCGGATCCGAGACGTCGCACTGCACCCGGATACGGGGCGGGACTACCACGACGCCGCCCGCGCATCGGGGAACTTGAGCATCTCGCTCTATCTCGAGCGCCTGCATGCTCAGCTCATCGCTGAGTACGGCGCCCTGCCGATCCTTGACGACCCCCGGGAGGCCGCCCACACAGCCGCCTAAACGACAGAACCCCCGCACGAGGCGGGGGTCCGGGGCTAAGCCCCAAGTCATGTTCACAACCTGCTCGTGTCGCCAAACAGTCCAGGTCGTGACAGTTCCGAAGAAGAAGCCCGGTTGGAGCCGGGAGCCTTCGTCGTACCACCACCCCGAGAGGAGGAGGTGACGTCATCGTAACGCACATTGCTGCGCCCAGCACGTACGAATCTGCCCGCGTGTCCTCTCCGGATACCGCCTGGGCGTTGACGCGCGCGATCGCGCCGCGTCGGTACGTGAACCGCATGATCGCGGAGGCTGACGGGGCGATCCGGTCGAACAGCTATCCGTCGAAGTTCCCGACGGCGGGGCACACTCCCCCGTCGACGCCGTGGACGATCGACCTCACAGGCCTTGACGGACGGTTCCGGTTCGCTGCGTTCGACCTCGACGCGAAGACCCCGGAGGACTTCGACCAGGCGGCCGAGGACCTCGGCGTACTGGTGCGGATCCTCCGTGACGCACAGGTGCCGCACGTGGTGTGCCGCTCGAGCCCCACCGGCGGCTTCCACGTCTGGGTGCCCCTCGCCGGGGTCGACAAGGCCACGATGGTGCAGCTCGCCGGCGCCGCCCGAGCTGTCCTGCCGTCCCTTGACCACGGTCTGCTCTGCAACGACCGCACGGGCGCCGTCCGCCCGCCCCTGACCCCACACGCACGTGGTGGCGCGTCCGAGGTGATGGCCGGCGCCGGCGACGTCGACGTGCTCCGCACCCCGACCGTGACTGCTGGAGATCTCCTCCGCGTCACTGCCGCGTTCCGCGAGCTCCGTCCGACCGTGGATCCCACGGACTCCTTCCCCACCGGACCCGTCGACGCCCGGCACCACGCGCATCGGACCCTTCCGACGTGGGGTGAGGCGCACATGGCCACCGTCGCCGGCGGCCGCGACCCGTCCCGTACCGGCTACCTGTGCCTGCTCGCGGCCGCGGTGTCCGAATGGACCCTCGCCGACGTCGAGCACGCCGCGAAGACCGCACCCGGCATGGAGCACTACCGGACCCGCAACCGCCCCACCGGCGGCCGAGAGCCCCGACAGCCAGCCGAGGCTGCCGCCCGCCTAGAGCGGCAGTGGGTGAAGGCGCAGGACCGTGCGGTGCTGTACAGGCACGCGCCCGAGGAACGCGAACAACGCGACCTCACCGACCTGACCGGGATCGCCGACGTCGTCGAGGCCATGCTGCAGGCGTTTACCGCCTCCCCGGGCCGCTGGACCCGCACCGAGGCGGACTTGCACGACAGCACCGTCCTGACCTACCTCGCCTGGCTGTCCCTGCGCTCCGGCTCCCGCGACGTCGCCGCCGCACTCCGGTCGGTGGCGATCGCCACCGGCATCCCCTCGAGTACCGTCGACCGCTCGCTCCGTCGCCTCTACGCAGCCGGATGGATCACCCGCCGGCGCCAGGCAGACGGCCCCAACGCGGCCGTTTGGCGACTCACGGACCGGTTTTCCACACCCTCCAAACACGTCGGGCCACTTTACGATGTGACCGCCCGCCCCCCGGCCGAGCTCTTCGACGTGAGAGTCGCTTTCTTAGACGCTCTGGAAGATCGGCTCGACGCCGGACGGCACGACGTCTTCACCCGCGCAGCACTCGGACCCACAGCCCGCCGTGTGTACGAAAGCCTGACCACGGATGAGCACGCTCCTGAGGTGGTCGCTGAGCGTGCAGGACTCCCCCGCGGCCGTGCACGAGCTGCACTCGCACGTATGCGGCGCTGGACCCTCGCGATCGCCACACCCACCGGTTGGCGCCGGCGACTCCATGATTTCCGAACCCACGTGGCCAAGCAGCTCGGAGTGGACGGGATCCTCCAGCGCCGAGAACAGCAGTACGTCGACGAGCGCGACCTCTGGGCCTGGTGGCAGAACCACCTCATCCGCAAGGCCGGTAGATCCGGCCGCGACCGAACCCCCGCCACGCAGGTCGTCATGTTCCGATCCGTTGATGATCAGGGCGGCCCCGAGGCGTACCCGACTTACCCGTGCTCAACCGACGGGCGTGCTGACCACCAAGCCGCTATGAGGTTCGTCAGGGACGGGCTCCTGCAGCAGCTTCGCGATCTTGAGCTAGCTGCATGACAGCATGCATGCACGCCTGATTGCCGTTTTCTCCGCATGAACGCGTGCACGAAAAATTGCTTGGCGAGCAGCATGCACGACTCGGAACCCACATCGCTCACCGATGCGGACCTGCCAGCAGCAACGTCCGCTATCCGGACGATTGCTCGCTACCTGGCCCGGCAGCGCTTCTTCACAGTAGGCGAGTTCGGTCATGGCCGCACTGAGCGCAGGACCGCAGTCCGTATTGACGTGCCGGTCACCACTGAGCTGCCGTGTCTGCCCATCCGAAGGATTCGACTCAACCTCGAGCGAAGCCGAAGGACCCCGGAAGTAGCGGCCACCTCCGCTTCGTCGTACCTTCCGAGGAGTTCTCCACAGGAAGCAGCGACGAGGACTGGATGCCCACGCTGATTCCGTGGGTATCCAGTCCGCATTCGTGGGTGTCCGGTCCGAACCGCGTGGGTATTCGGTCCTACAACCGTGGGTATCTGGTCCACTGTCACGATGGCCCCTCCCCCGGCGATCGGCACAGGCATGCGGATCCTGCGCTTGGCAACCGGCTCCCCCTGTAGTGCTTCCTGTAGTTCTCTCCGGTAGCTGTTCTAAGAGCTGAGCAAACGCAACCACAGAGCTCCGGCGAATTTTCCACAGGTACCCGCTCTCAACCTGTTCCATTGAGGGGAGTTCTCTCTGTCGGCAAGGTCTCTACCGAATCGGTGCGCCGACATCACGGTGTCGTGGCTAGGTTCTCGCAGAGTGAGGACTGGATACCCACGCCGTTGACCGCGGTCGGCCGAACGAGCTGCGAACGACGAGGTCAAGCAACCCGCTACCACTCGGCCAGGGGACTGGATACCCACATGAAGATCGGCCGTGTCAGTAGGACCAGATGTCCGCAGATGCGCCCGCAAGGGACCGCTCATGAAGACCGATTACTGGTACGCCCGTTCTCCTGACTTGGAGTCAGGGGACCAGATACCCACGCACCGCGTCGTCGCCAGTCGAAGGACCAGGACCCACGTTTGAGGACCAGATACCCACGCCGCTCCAGCGGGCCCCGCCGCACACAGCATCGGTCGTCGCTCATCGAAATGAGTGGCCGACGAGCGGTGCTGCGGACCAGATACCCACGCTGTGTCTCGGCGCCACCGATCCGCCCGTGAGAGTAACCGCGACAGGTGGTGCCGGCGGGGACCAGATACCCACGTTCTCGGACTAGATACCCACGCCGAGACTGACGCCATAGGCAGCGAAAGCGGACTGGATCCCCACACATCGGCCATGATCGTCCAGAGCATTCGCGGACTAGATACCCACGTCTAGGACTAGATGCCCACGTCCTTGGACTAGATGCCCACGTCCTTGGACCAGATACCCACGTCTTTGGACCAGATACCCACCCAGGCGTTTACGTCTGCTCGGTAGGGGACGGGTGTCTACCTGACTGGCGCCGCCGCGGGTTGAGATCCAGCAAGCCCAGGTCAGGGGAAGGACCAGATACCCACGTGCCGCTGGCAGAGCGGCCGGTGAGCAAGGGCGGCGTGGGTATCTGGTCCTCACTGCGCAGAAGAAGAGGGGCGCCACCTGGCGCCCCTCCGCGGATTCCGGTGCTGTTCGGCCTAGTCTTCGACCTCACGTCGCGGCTTGGTCGGCTCCACGTGCGGCTTGGAGGGCCGGAGAATCAGGTACTCAGGCGTCGGCTCGACGCGAGCTTCCGGGTAGATGATTTTGATGGCTCGGAGGTGTCCCTCGAACGCCGCCTTGAACTTGTGCGGCTGCGTGTACTGGGCCCCAAACTGAAGGTTGAGGTCGTTCCACTTGATCCGAGTGGGCTTGCGCAGGTAGAACATGCGGTACGTCAGCCACAGGTAGATGTCCATGCGCATCGCCGACTTCCCAAGGGCCTTCATCGCGTTGAGGTCGATGGGAACTGGCGAGGAGACGATTGAGTCGTAGAACCGTTCCGAGAGGGTCACCGTGGACTGCCAGAGCCCTTCGTTGTCCTCGACGTCGTCCTTTCCGAACCAGAGGCGGACACTGTCAGCGATGCGGAAGTACTCGATCGCTTCACCGTGACCATCTGGGCGAATCTCCAGGCCCTCAACGCTGAGGTTCGCGCCAAACAGGCGACGCAGACCGTCCGCGACGCGCTTCGCGTCCCGGCCGCCGTGCGCGAGGCCGATCTTCGCCATGAACGCCTTCATGGACCGGCCGAGCTCGAGCTGCTTACTCTGCGTCAGGACAGCCTCGGTGGCCATCCAGTTCATCGCTTGCCGCGGCAGGACGCCGTACGGGTACGCGGGGGTGCGCTCACCCGTCTCGGCGTTCAACAGCAGCGCCGGCTGCATCATCAGCGACACTGAACCATTTCGCCGTTCCCAGTACGGGATGTTTCCCGGGTTGCGGTACGGGAGGGACACCTGAGCCCATATGCGCGCCGAGTAGCCGATGTCCATGGCGTCCTCGTCACCGCCTTCGAGGTTCGCTGCGTAGTTGACGAGACGCGCCGTGGTCTCGTCGATGCGGATCGGCGTATGAGCGGGCACATCGATGAGGGTCAGCTCGGTTGCAAGGGTGTCGGTCATCAGGACCTTCCGGGGCATGATGGAAGCAGTGGTCGCGCGGAAGCGGACTTGGTCAGTGCGCCCCACCCGGCAGAGCGCACTGTTCCTGGCGCTCCCCCATCCGAGTTGGTACCCCCACAGCGTGGCCGCGGATCAGATACCCACGGCGGAACTTGGTCGGCGTGTCGCAGAGTTCCTTGCCGTCGACGGGGCGGATACATGCTTCTGATCTAGGGGCGCCTCAGACATCGCGGTATGCGTCCGCTGCTGGAGTCATTCCGTCCGGCGGATGGGACGGCCTCGCGGTGCCTGCTTTTGGCGCTGCGGGAACGGTTGCCCGTGGTTGTACGTGTCCTCGAGACGCTTGGTCTCGTCCATGTAGATGCGAACCAGGATGTCCTTCGGGGTGACGTACCCCTCGTTGAGCATCGCAGCAGCGAACGCGTTGTTGAACTTGTCCCGGTCACCGCGTCGAACCTCAAACGTCACCTTCACGATGTCGTCCGGGTGTTCCGCCCCCGTGTCTCCGTCACGACGCCGCGTGTACGGCGTCGACGGCACCGGCAACGCCTGAGCGGCCGTAACCGGAGCAGGCTGCACCGGCGGGGAAGCCACCGTCTGCTCGGTCGGCTGCGGTGCGACATGTTGCTCGGGAACATCCGACGGTCGCGGAACCTGCTCGACGGGCGAGAACGGCGAGGGCTCCCCCACTGTCACGGCCTCGGAGTCGAAGGTATTTGTCGCTTCGGGCGGCGACGCGATGGTCTGCTGCACCGTGCGGTGAGGGGCGGGCGGAGGTGGGCCCACGGTGCGCGTCGGTTCTTGCGGCGCCTGCTGCTTCTGCTGCTGAGCCGCGCGGTTTGCGCGCAACAGTGACGCCGCCCCTCCCCCGCTGTTCGGCCGCCGCGGTGGGCCAGCAATCGTTCGAGCGTCGTCAGACATGCGACCCCTCCGTCTCTGCAACCTCTGCCTCAGCGGCCGTCAACCGCGCGGTGAGTTCCTGCGTCACTGCGTAGAGGCTGTCAGCGACGTTCCCGGCAGCCTGCGGGCCAGCGGAGATGTGCTTGGCACCACGACGGAGTGCTTCGTACCACTTCTCCTGCTTCTGGACGCTCTTTTCCAGTTCGTGGACGAGGACCCGCTTCTTCCGAGCGGCCTTCGCGGTTGCGCCGGAGTGGCGGACGTAGCTGGTGAAGATGAACTTCCGCGCCTCCTCGCTTTCAAGGGCCTCGACGACGTCGTCGGAGAACTCCTGACGCACCTTGGTTTCAGAGGTGCTTGAGTCGAAGTTCACGACGCCGAGGAGGTCCACTTCAGGGTTGATGTCCACGACCTTGTCGAGGCGTCGAGCGGTGAGTCGTAAGCCGTCGATGCTCGCGTCGTCGGCCTTCGCCGGGATGAGGATGTACCGAGCAGCGGCGACGGCGAGCATCTGGATGCTGTCGATGTTTGGTGGGCAGTCAAGGAGGATGAGGTCGTAGTTGTCGCCGATGGCTGCGAGCGACTTCGCGAGACTGAGGCGAGCGGCCGTGCCCTCGGAGCCGGACTGGCTCATTCGCGGGCTGATGCCCTTGTCGAGGATTTCGATGTGCTCTCCCCCGGGCAGGACGTCCAGGTTTGGGCGGACGTTCTTCAGCGGGATGAGAGTGTCACCGAACAGGACCGACTTCGACAGCGCGCTCCCCTTGTCGTCACCGTCGGTGTGGCGGTACCCGAGGTCGAGACCGAGATTGCCCTGTGGGTCGAGCTCGAGGATGAGCACCCGCCAGTTCGCCTCTGCGAGGATGCCGCCAATGTTGGCGCAGAGCGTCGTCTTGCCGACGCCGCCTTTGTTGTTGATGACGGCTACGACTCGTTGAAGTGATGACCGGTCCAAGGTGAGTGACATCTGCTGCTCCGCGGGTATCGGAGTCTCCCCCGCTGACTGGTGAGACTGGTGACGCTGGTCTGACTGGTAAGTACCTTCGTCTGCACTCACCACCCTCTCATCTTAACCGGCGTCCCCAGCGTCACCTGTCACGTTGGTGAAACTGTTTTGCGCTAAACGGCGTCACTGGCGTCAAAGGTGACACCGGTGAACGCTGCTGATCGGTGAAAAAGACGCTGGTACATGACTGGTGACACCTGCGTGACTGGCGTCGCCGGTAAGACCAGTGAGCATTGACCGGTCTCACCAGTGTCACCAGCCAGCGGCACTTCGCGTGTATCGACCGAACAGCAGCAAGTTGGGGTCTCGGGCTCACCAAGGGGGTTCGACCCGCCTTCGGGGCGCTGGGCGCCTGCCGGCGTTCATCTGAGACTACTTCGGACGGCCGGCTGCTTTCGCCACCAGTAGCATCTCACCAGCGTGACTGGTGAAGCTGGTCAGACACGTCGACACTGACAGGTTTGACCAGCGACACCGGTGCCACCAGTCAATCGCCTCTTGTGGCCTGACAAGGACCTCGAAAAAAGCGATTACGACTTGGGTGAGTACCACTATCGACCACGCACACGGCGCAGGCATTGGCATCGCGCTAATCGCCGCAGTCCTCGAAGGCGACCGACACGACGTCGCCACCATCCACGACCTGTACGGCGTGAGCACGTCGTCGCCGCCCTCGTTGCCACCGAACGGCAAGCGCTGCACTTCAGCGTGCCGGCGACCAGCGACCTGCTGTTCTCCTTGCCGGAGCAACACCAGGACGACAACACGTACCGCAGCGCCATCGTCCGAAGCCGCAACCGCCTCACCACCAGGGCGCAGGCGATTCGCTACAAGAGACAGCAGCTGGAGCACTACTTCCATACACAAGCGGTAGCCGCAGACGGGAGCCAGGGGGAGCCCGCTACGGCCGGCGCCGCTCGCCGACGACATACACGGCCTCGCAGCCGTCTTCGGAACAAGGTGAAGCACAGGGATGACGGTCGTTCACCTCGCAGCGGGCAGGTCGGACTCGAACTTGGCCACGAAACCCAGGGCATCTAACAGCAACCGGCTCACCGGGTCCGTGGGGGAGCAGACAGCCCCGTCGATGATCAAACGAGCCCAGCGGCTCGCCAGCTTTTCACCTCTGTCCGTCGCGTTACGCAATGACCGCGCGAGACGATCGAGCTTCGTCACGACTAGCGCGTCCCCAGGCTGGCGCGCCGCGAGCACCGAGTCGAACCCCGGCTGATCTCACCGAGTATTCGCCATGACCTTTTTGGGTGAACACTCAATCAGTCGCTACGCCGACCGCGATGAGAGCGTCGGTCCGCACCGTGAAGTGCTGACCGTCCATCGACACGCGGGCGTAGCTCAGGGGCCATCCGCTGTCCATGCGGACAGTCTCACTTAGGGCACCATCAGCGGAATCTATTTCGGACTACGTATCCGGACACGGGACGACCGCATGAGCCCGGGGGAGTGGTGCATCTCGTCGGCTGTCCAGTAGGCGATGATTCGAAGGCGGATCGCTTAGCCCGGGCTTGAGTCAGTCCGGGGGTACTTCATGACCAGCACTGCCACGGATAGCGGCGCGATACCCCGGTAGACGTGGGGATGATCGCCGGCAAAGGAGTGGCTGTTGGGTGCCTCAAGCCGCACTGAAGCGTGGCTGTTACCGACCTCGATGGCGCCGCCAATCAAGGTGACCGTTTCGCTCACGCCTGGTGCATGGGGAAGTGACTCGCGGGTTTGTTGGTCGATGGTCATCCGGTACACCTCCACCACGCCAGCATCATCGCCCCAGCGGTCGAGCAACGTAGCGTCGATGCTCTGTCCGTGAGCGTGCGCGGCATCCCGCGCGGGCCCCTCGAGGGGCCCCTCCGCAAGGAGGATGCTTAAGGGGACTTCCAAAGCGGTCGCGATGGCAAACAGGGTGTCAAGCGTCGGATTCCGCTGCCCCCGTTCCAGCTCGGACAGGGTGCCTTTACCAAGAGATGTAGACGCGGCAAGGGTCGTCAGAGACACCCCACGCGACTGTCGGAGATCACGGATGCGCCGACCGACTGCAGCGGCCATCGCACCAGAAACGGCAGAGGCGGCGTCCTGGTTAGATGGCATGCCTCTAGTCTAGTGTTCTGTAAACAGAACCCTTGGAGGTAGTGGTGACCGTCTCTCGCTTGCAGCACATCCCCGGTATCGGCGTAGACATTATGGGAGACCGCGCTGACGCGCTGGCTGACCCCTCCATGCTGCGTCTCGAGAACCTCGACACCGATCTCCGGCCACCGTCCATCGCACTCGCCCGGACACGTGAGGCGGTTGAGGAGGACAGCGCGAACAGCTACCTGCCGTTCCAAGGCGCAGGTTCGCTTCGACGTGCCGCTGCAGCGCATGTCGGACGGTCAGCGGGTCGTGCCTACGACCCCGAAACGGAGTGCTTGATCACCGCGGGTGGGCTCAACGGGATTCTGAACACGCTGCTGGCTCTTGTGGAGCCGGGCGATGAAGTCGTCATCGCTGACCCCATCTACGCGGGGCTCGTGAACCGCATCCACCTCGCCGGCGGTGTGCCCCGTTTCGTCGCGCTCGAGGCGACTGCCGACGGCTGGCAGGTGGACCCGGAGCGGCTGGCCGCAGCTGTCAGTCCGAAGACCGCCGCAGTGCTGATGATGTCCCCGGCCATGCCCACGGGCTCTGTTCTGGGCAGGGCCCACTGGGAAGCCCTCGCGGGAGCGTTAGAGAGGTCGAGCGCGTGGCTGATCTACGACGCCGCAATGGAGCGCATCCGCTTTGACGACGGCGAGCGAGTCCACCCCGCTCAGATCGACGGCCTCGCCGAACGAACCATCACCGTCGGCGCTGCATCGAAAGAGCTGCGCATGATCGGCTGGCGAGTCGGCTGGGTCGTCGGACCCGCCCAGATCCTCCGCGACATCCACCTCGTGGGCATGAGCAACGTCGTCTGCCAGGTCGGCATCGCGCAGGAAGCCGTCGCCGCCGCGCTCTCCGCGCCGGACGCTGATGACGACGTCGCTCGAGCGACCGCGACCTGGAAAGCCCGCTGCGACGAGATCGTCACACAGCTCACGGGCTACCCCGTCATCCGACCCGACGGCGGTTGGTCGCTTCTCATCGACACGGCCCCCCTGGGGATGACCGTCGACGCTGCGGCAGACCGGCTGTTCGAGCGAGGACGCATCGCCGCCACTCCGATGACCGGCTGGGGCCCCGCCGGAGACCGGTACGTCCGTCTCGTGTTCGCAAACGAGCCCCTGGAACGGCTCGGCGACCTTCAATCCCGCTTCGACGAGGCATGGTCATGACGGACGTAGCGCAGCGCGTTCCTGGTCAGCTTCGCGACTTTCCCGGAGCGGTCGTGCATTCCGGCGTGATCTACACAGCTGGCGTCGTCGACGAGAGCGCGCTTCACGGCCTCACCCGCAGCAGCACCGAGCAGATCGACGGTGCACTCGACGGCTTGATTGCAATCGTCGAGGCCGCGGGCGGCACCGCCGCCACCATTCTCCGCGTCGAGGCGTACCTCGCATCGTCCGAAGACCTGCCGGCATGGGCGTCGGCGTTCAGGGCGCGATGGCCGGAGAACCCGCCCGCCCGGACCACTCTCATCACCCAGCTCGCGCTACCAACTCTCACGGTCGAGCTCCAGGCCATCGCGGCGGTTAGCGCATGACCGGACACACCGCCCTGAGCCGGCCGGAGATCATTCTGAGACCGTTCCAGGAACGTGACCTCGACTTTTTCGCCACTCTGGCCCGAGACGAACGCGTGACTCGCTTCGTCGGTGACGGTCAACCGTGGAGCGCCGATCAGATCAGCAAACGCGCGATGCTCGCTCTTCGGCACGGCGCCACCGGTGAGCTGGGGGCGGTGCGGTGGTTCATCGCCGAAGAAGACGGCCGCCCCGTCGGCCTGTTCGTCTCCACGCGACGGGACGCCGCTGTCGAGATCGGCTACTGGGTTGCCCCGGAACAGTGGGGCAAAGGCCTGGCCGGCGCCCTCATCGATCACGGCCTCGATGTGCTCCCCAGCCTCTACGGGACATCCGACTTCTCCGCACGCGTGTCCCCCGACAACACCGCATCCGCCCGTGCCCTGACCCGGCGGCACTTCCTCCGCCAGGCACAGGTCGACGGCTTGGACGTCTACCTCCGGAGCGCGTTGCCGGCGCCCTCAACCCCCATCGAACGACCGACAGGAACACAGTGACCGAGAAGCTTCCCGCTGGCGCGCAACGCATCCAAGACCTGCTCACGAGCAGCGGACGTACCGCCGACGTGCTCGTCCTCGCCGCATCCACGCGGACCGCTGACGACGCTGCCGCCGCCCTGAACTGCCCCGTGGCCGCGATCGCGAACAGCTTGATCTTCACCACCGGTGTTGAGCCAATTCTCGTCATGACGAGCGGGGCGCACCGAGTGAACACGAAGGCCCTCGCCGAGCGAATCGGCGTGGCGGCCCTTGACCGTGCCACGCCCGCGTTCGTCAAGGAGACCACAGGGCAAGCCATAGGCGGGGTATCTCCCATCGGGCACCTTCGCCCCATCCGGACCATCATCGACGCTTCTCTCGCAGTCCACGAACGCATCTGGGTCGCCGCAGGCGCGCCTAACGCCGTCTTTCCGACCACTTTCGACGATCTCCGTGTCCTGACCTCAGGCCACATCGAGAACGTCACCTAAGACGCGGGTATGACGCGCGATCAAGCGATTGGGGTGACATCGGTCGCGGCCCTCTGCGCAACGATTGCCGGAGCGAATCTCCCCAACCCGCTTCAACCCGAATACGTTTACCGGTTCGACCTCACGCCGCTGCTGCAGGGGACGTTGTTCAGCTTGTACCTGGCAGCGCTCGTCCTGGCGCTGGCCTGCTCGGTCGTCGCGAGTCGGCGCAAGATCGGCACCCCGCGCGCCACGTTGCTCCTCGCCCTGGGAGCCACCCTCCTTGCGGACGCCGCGTTCCTCGCCGGGAGCAGTCACCTCCTCGCACTCTTCGCCGGCCGAGCCCTTTCCGGTATCGGTGTCGGACTGGCCACAGGTGCGGCCGCGAGCATCGCCCTCGCTCACCTTGGAGAGCGAGCACGCACCATGGTCGCCACCAGCGCAGTCCTCGGCTCGCTAGGAGGCAACCTCGTTGGTGGGGTGATCGGCACCTTCTTGCCTGGGCCGCTCCTGCTCAGCTATCTGCTCCACGGCACCGGCGTCGTCCTCATCGGCGTTCCCCTGATTTGGTTCGCTCCGCGACCCGCTCCTGTGTCAGACGCAGCCTCACGCTCCAACGACCGGGCCGTGTCGCCCTACCGTCGGCGCCATCGGGCGGCGGGCTACCTCCTGGGAGCGATTGCCTGGTCCACCGCCGGAGTCGTACTCGCCCTCATCCCGGCCGAGGAACGACGTCTGGCCGATTCCGCTACGCTGCTGCAGGCCGTCCTACCATCCAGCGTGTTCCTCGCATCGGCGTGGATCGGCCAGATAGTGGTTCGGCGACAGATCGCACGCGTCCGTGCCTGGCATGTTGTGGCGCTCATGGCTGGCGGGTTCGCCCTCCTGGCGTGGGCGCTTCGTGCAGCTGACTCGGACCTGATCCTGATCGGTGCGGTCGTGGCTGGGCTCGGTCAAGGCCCTGCCTACAGCCTTGGACTGGCCACGGTCGCCGCGGAACTGAGCCCCGCAGAGCAGGGCAAAGCGGCGTCGGTGTTCGCTGGCGTCGCTTACGCGTCTTGCGCAACCGTTGTGCTCGCGGCCGGCGCGGTCGGAAGCGTCACGAGCGTGCCTGATGC
Organism: Curtobacterium sp. GC_Cur_3; assembly: GCF_026544205.1. GTDB lineage: Bacteria > Actinomycetota > Actinomycetes > Actinomycetales > Microbacteriaceae > Curtobacterium. The sequence continues at coordinate 52,039 of NZ_JALNUI010000009.1, read as the reverse complement.
CATCGGGTGGGTCGGGGTCTTCACCGCAGGAGTAGGGCTTCTCGCCGTCGGTTGTGCGGGGCGGCCGCTGCGACGACCCGCACAGCTTCCTGCCGGGACGGAGCACATCTCGGATTAGGTGGCCGCATGGCGCCGATCGTTTCTAGCCGCTCGCTAACTGGTGGCTCAACGAACACGACCCGGCTCGCGTGGTTCTACCGGCAAGGATTGGGTGTTGAGACCGCCGTAGCGCCGGCAGAACGGCAGCAAAATATTCTGATCAGATTAACTGACACTCGCGGCGTCGCCGATACCCCCCGAGCGAAGTTGGCGACAAGTAGTGAGTCTGTCGAAAGTGCGGGCAGGTGACCTGGATGTAGCCCAAGCCTCGACTGCATAACCGGGGCGCTCGATCGAATCCCGCTCGATAGCTGGCGTCGAGGGCTGAGTCGTCAACCGTTCTAGGCAATTTGCTTCCCGGGCGCGACCCGCGCTTGCCCCCGGGAAGCGCGACGGACTCCTACTGCAGATTGGTGTGCCGTTGAGCCATTTCGGCGTAGATGTCCGTGGCGCCGCCACTCAGGTCGAGGACGATCACGTCGAGGAGGATCAACGCAGCTTGCTCGAACATGCTGCCAGCGAATTGTGCCGACGTGATTGGCGCGACCGTAAGGGTTACGTCGGCTGCTCGTGCGAGGGTGCTGGTCGGCGCCTTCGTGATCGCTAGGACGGATGCTCCTTCGTTCTGCGCCTGGCTGGCGAACGCATTACTGATCGGTGTCTCTCCGGACCCGGAGATGATGACCAGGATGTCGCCTTCTCGCACCGGTGGTGCGGTCGGCTCACCGACGGCGTGCGCTGCGAGGCCGAGGTGCATCAGACGCATAGCCGCCATCTGCGCGACCATGCCGCTGCGACCTTGACCGCTGACGAGCACTCTGCTGGGTGCGTCACGGAGGAGGTCGAGGGCCTGGCGGTAAGACCCGTGCTGAACCCCGTCGAGGGTGTCAGACAACTCGCTGAGGACGTCCGTGATCGAGGGCAGCATCACTGGCCTGCCTTGGTCGACGGTTCCTGGTCGACTTCGCGGCGGTCGTCGTCGGACCACAGCGTGTGGAAGGTGCCGTCCTTGTCGATGCGCTGGTAGGTGTGTGCGCCGAAGAAGTCGCGCTGGCCCTGGATCAGCGCGGCGGGGAGCCGCTCGGATGCGAGGGAGTCGAAGTAGGACAGTGCTGAGGAGAACCCGGGTGCGGGGATCCCCGACGCGGCGGCGATCCCGACGATGCGGCGCCAAGCCGCTTCGCCTTCAGCGACGGCGTTCGCGAAGTACGGGTCCACCAGCAGCGACTCGAGCTCCGGGTTCTTGTCGTACGCCTCGACGATGCGGTTGAGGAACTGCGCGCGGATGATGCAGCCACCGCGCCAGATCTTCGCCACGTTGCCGAGGTTGATGTCCCAGCCGTACTCCTTGGCCCCGGCGATGATCAGGTCGAAGCCCTGGGCGTACGCGACCACCTTCGACGCGTAGAGCGCCGCGCGGACGTCGTCCTCGAAGCCGTCGGGGACCTCGGCGATGTCGGGCCGGTCCGGGAACGCCTGCTGCACGGCGGCACGCTGCGACGGCTTCGACGACACCGCGCGGGCGAACACCGCTTCGCCGATGCCGGAGACCGGGATGCCGAGACCGACCGCGTTCTGCACGGTCCACACGCCGGTGCCCTTGGAGCCCGCTTCGTCGCGGATGACGTCGACGAGCGGCTTGCCCGAGTCGGCGTCGCGCTGCTTCAGGACCTCGACGGTGATCTCGATGAGGTAGGACTCGAGGTCGCCGCCGTTCCACTCCTGGAACACCTTGACCAGGTCCTCGACGGAGAGCCCCCCGACGCGGCGGAGCAGGTCGTAGGACTCGGCGATGAGCTGCATGTCGGCGTACTCGATGCCGTTGTGCACCATCTTCACGAAGTGCCCGGCGCCGTCGGTGCCGATGTGGGTCACGCAGGGCTCGCCCTCGGCGACCGCCGCGATCGACTTCAGGATCGGCCCGAGGGTCTCCCAGGCTTCCTTGGAGCCGCCGGGCATGATCGACGGCCCCTTGAGCGCGCCCTCTTCACCACCGGAGATGCCCGTGCCGACGAAGTTGAGACCCTTCTCGCGCAGGTCGTGCTCACGCCGGATCGTGTCGTGGAAGTTGGCGTTGCCGCCGTCGACGATGATGTCACCGGGTTCGAACTTCTCGGCGAGCTGGGAGATGACCGCGTCGGTGCCCTTGCCGGCCTGCACCATGATGATCGCCGTGCGCGGCTTCGAGAGCGAGGCGACGAAGCCGTCGATGTCCTCGGACGCGATGAAGCCGGCGTCGCCGTGCTCCTTGATGAGTTCTTCGGTGCGGGCGTAGGTGCGGTTGTACACCGCGACCGTGTTGCCCTCACGCGACGCGAGGTTGCGTGCGAGATTCGAACCCATCACGGCGAGGCCGACCACGCCGATGTTGGCGGTGGGGGTAGGTGTGGTGCTCATACTGTTTCGCTCTTTCGTCAGAGAGCGGGGCGCACCGGAGTGCGCCCCGCTCTGAGGAGGTGTTGCGGGTGGGGAGCTTGGTCAGCTGACGGTGACGAGGACCTTGACCTGTTCCGGGTCGTCGGAGGTGTGGAACGCTTCGGCGGCCTGGTCGAGTGGGAATGTCGCGGTGACGACTTCCTCCAGGGGGAACGGCTTGCGGCGCAGGAGGGCGATGGCATGGTCGACGTCTTCGCGGACGTACATGAGGTTGCCGGTGATGCTGAGCTCGCGGTCCTGAACTAGATCGAGGTCGACCTTCGTGGGCCCGGCCGGGACACCGATGGTCATCAGCGCGCCGCCCTTGTCGAGCACCTCGATGGCAAGGTGCACCGTTGACTCCCGGGACACGCAATCGAACACGACGTGAGCACGGCCCTGCAGGGCAGCGACAGCCTGGTCGGCTGCGTCCTCAGCGGTCGGGTCGAAGGATCCGTGCGCGCCGAGACGTTCCGCTCGGGCACGCTTGCTGTCGAGGAGGTCAGCGACGACGACGCGTTCGGCTCCCGCCTCGAGGGCGGCGATGGTGACGAACAGGCCGATGGGGCCGGCGCCGACGACGACGACCCGCTTGCCGGTGAGGTCTCCGGCGCGGCGCACCGCGTGGACGGGGGTGGCAAGCGGTTCCACGAGCGCCGCCCAGGTGTCGTCGAGGTCGTCCGGGAGGGGGATCACCCGGTCGGCGGGGATGATGAACCGGTCGGTGAGGCCACCGGGTGTCTGGCAGCCGAACACGTCGAGCTTGGCGCAGATGTTGTAGCGGCCGGCCTTGCACTGGTCACAGACACCGCAAGCGAGGTTCGGTTCGATGACGACACGCTTGCCGACGATGTCGTCGGAGACGCCGTCGCCGACCGCTTCGGCGACGCCGACAACCTCGTGGCCGGGCCAGAACGGCAGCGACATGAAGGGGTGGCGGCCGTGAGCGGCGTGGATGTCGGAGCCGCAGATCCCGACGACAGTGCTGCGGACTTGGATCTCGCCGGCGCTGACCTCGGGAGCGGGGACGGTTTCGACTTCGATGTCGTCGAAGGAGTTGACGACGACGCGACGGATGTCGGTCATGATGTTCCCTTCTTGTCGTCGTTAGACGGCGGTGTATCCACCGTCAGCGACGAGCACTGAACCGGTGATGAATGATGCTGCGTTGCTGGCGAGGAAGACCACGCTCGGTGCGATCTCTTCCGGGAGGGCGAACCGCTGCTGCGGGGCGTCGTCGATCCAGTACCGCTTGAAGTCCTCACGGTCCACCGGAGCCATCTCGGTCTTCACGTAGCCAGGTGCGAGAGCGTTGACGCGGATCCCGTACTTCGCCCACTCGACGGCGAGGGACTTCGTCAGGTGGTGCACGGCGGCCTTGGAAGCGTTGTACGCCGGCTGCCACTGGGGGCGGTTGACGATGATGCCGGACATGCTGCCGATGTTGACGATGGACCCGGAGCCGGCGTCGCGCATGTGCGCGCCGACTGCGATGGTCGCCTTCCAGAGGGCTCGGACGTTGAGGTTGAACACGTCGCTCCACTCGTCGTCAGTGACGGCGAATGCTTCGTTGTGGTAGCAGGTGCCGGCGTTGTTGACGAGGATGTCGATCTTGCCGAACGCGGCGAGGGCTTCCTCGGTCATGCGGGTTACCTGCGCGTCGTCGGTGATGTCGGCGGTGATGGTGACGAACTCGTAGCCGGCTTCGGCGGCCTCCGCGGCGACCTGCTCGTTGCGTTCGGCGGAACGGCCGACGATGGCGACGCGTGCGCCAGCTTCGGCGAGTCCGAACGCGAACGACTTGCCGAGGCCCTGGTTGCCGCCGGTGACGATGGCGGTCTGGCCCTGCAGGCTGAATGGGGAGGTCATGTGATGCCTTTCGATGCGTGCGGTCCGTGCGGCGTTGCGGTGCGGACCAGGTTCGAGGTGAGGAGGTTGGGGGTGGGTTACTTCGTCGGGTAGACGATGGACTTGAGGCTGTCCGGGTCGAGGTCGCTGTCGAGGGCTTCGGCGACGTGGTCGAGGTCGAAGCGTCCGGTGACGAGGGAGTCGAGGTCGATCTGGCCGGTGGCGACGAGGTGGATGCCGGCCGGCCAGGTGTCGGTGTAGCGGAAGATACCGGTGACGATGATCTCGAGGTTCTGGATGTGCTCGACGGGCAACGTCATCTCGGAGTTGCCGAGGCCGACGAGGACGGCGCGGCCAGCAGGTCCGACGGCCTTGATACCGGAGAACACGGCCCGCGGGGCACCGCTGGCGTCGATGAACGCGTCGACGGAGAGACCGGCGGTGGCGACATCGGTGGCTGCGGGGTCGATAACCGCCGTCGCCCCGTACTTCAGGGCGCGTTCACGGCGTTCGGGAACGAGGTCGCTGACGATGATCTCCGCAGCACCGAATGCGCGGGCGGTCTGTGCGCAGATGATGCCGATCGGGCCGGCGCCGGCGATGAGGACACGGGATCCGGGGACGATGCCGGCCTTACGCATCGTGGTGATGGCGACGGAGAGCGGTTCGAGGAGCGCGGCGGCTTCGTCGGAGATGCTGTCCGGGACGGGGTGTGCGAACTCGGCCTGGATGGTGACGTACCCGGTGAACGCGCCGTCGATCGGCGGGGTGGCGTAGAACTCCATGTTCGGGCAGAGGTTGTACCGGCCGGCGAGGCACTGACGGCAGCGGTGGCAGGGGCGCTGCGGTTCGATGGCGACACGCTCACCGACACGGGTCTGGTCGATGCCCGCGCCGACGGCGACGATGCTGCCGGAGAGTTCATGGCCGAGGACGAGGGGCCCGTCGACGACGAAGTCGCCGATACGGCCGTGCCGGTAGTAGTGCACGTCGGATCCGCAGACGCCGACGGCGGCGACCTCGACGAGGACCTCGTCCGCGGCGGGCTGCGGCACGGCGCGTTCCTCGATGGCGAGTTCCTTCGCACCGGTGAGGACGCTGGTACGAGAAGTAGACGGGATCGTGGTGCTCATGGGAGGAACTCCTGTTCTGTGGTTCGGATGGGATGCGCTTGTCGTGGTCGTGGATAGCAGTGCACGGCCTGACACGACGACGGAGGCGCCCGCTTCGACGCATAGGTGTGCGAGCTCGGAGGTAATGCCACCGTCGGCGCCGACAGGCATGCTTCGTGCCAGGTCGGCGATCACCTGCAGGCGGTCGGGGGCGGCGGCGTCGACGCTACCGGGGCGGATGAACATGACGAGGGCACCGTCGACACCGTCGGGGAGGGTATTGCCGTCGTCGCCGGGCACGATCTCAGCCCACACGTCGGCGCCGGATGCGCGAACGCGGGCCCATGCTGCCGGTTCGATGTTCAGCAGTGCTGGGCTGGCGCAGACTCGTTCGGCGCGGATGACGGCGGAGACCGCCAACGTGTCGAGGAGCGCGCGGCGGACACGGCGTGCGGACTGTTCGTAACCGTCGGCGGCGGCGTCGGCACGTTCGAGGACGATGATGTGCACGTCGACGCGGGCGTCGGGTGCTTCGGTGCGGACGTTGAGCAGGTCCTCGAGGGTGACGCCGACCTGGTCGCCGTCGGGATCGATGATGACGTCGAGGTGGATGGCGACGTCAGCGTCGGCGAGGACGTGCGCTGCCTGCATGCGCAGTTCCGGTGCGACGGCGTAGAGGCTGCCGGCGAGTGCGTTCGGGACGGCGGCGTGCCATCCAGCGACGGTGACGGTGTCGTCCGCGGGTGCGTCGGCCACCGCGGGGAGCTGGGCGGTCATCGGCGGTCCAATGCAGTCAGCCCAGCGACCGTGCCGTAGTCGTTTTCCGGCGTCCGGTCGACGGTCCGCGGTTCGGCGGCGATGCGGGTCGTCGGCGTCCACGCCGTTCGGGTGTCGGCGACGGTGGTGCCGGCGGCGACAGCTGCGGCTTGCACGGCGGCGCCGCGGGCGGTTGCTTCGTCGACATCGGCGACATGCACCGGCCGCTGCAGGGCGTCGGCGAGCAGCTGCGTGTACGCGGCGGAGCGGGAGCCGCCGCCGACGGCAAGGATGGTGCCGTCAGTAGCGACCTGCATCCGTTCCAGGTTCCGCTGACCGGAGACGAGGCCAAGGATGACGCCTTCGAACGCGGCACGCGCGATCTCTTCACGGCTGGTACTCGTCGTGATGCCGGTGAGGGTGCCGGTGGCGTTCGGACGGTCGGGGGTGCGCTCACCGTCGAGGAACGCGGCGAGGACCGGGCCGGTGCGATCCGTTGGCGCTGCGAGCGCGAGGCGAGCGAGTTCGGTGTGGTCCGCGCCGAGGATGCGAGCGAACGTGTCGGTGACTTTCGCAGCGTTCAAGGTGGAGCACAGGGGCATGAAGCCGTCGGTCATGTCGGCGACGCCGTCGACCGCACCGTCGTAGTCGTGTACGGCGGTACGGCTGAGTGCGGAGACAACGCCGGAGGTGCCGAAGGAGTAGACGACGTCGCCGGGGACGATTCCTAGGCCGAGGGCTGCGGCGTGCTGGTCGCCGCCGCCCGCACCGACAACGACGGCGCCGGTGAGGCCGAGCTCGCTTAGTACGTCGGGGAGGACGGTACCGGCAGCGTCGTCAGGACCGAGGACGGTGGGGAGTTGCGGCGACCAGTCGCGGTGGTCGTCGATGGCGGCGAGGAAATCGGGGAGGTACGTGTTGGTGTTCGCGTTGAAGTAGCCGGTGCCGGATGCTTCTGACCGGTCGGTGATCTTCGCGCCGGTGAGCCGGAACGTCAGGTAGTCGTGCGGCAGCAGGAAGGTGCGTGCCTGAGCGAAGTTCTCGGGCTCATGGTGTGCGAGCCAGGCGACCTTGCTGATGGTGAACGCTGCGGTCGGCAGCGTCCCAACGGCTTCGACGATGCGTCGGTCGCCGAGCTGCTGCCGGAGGTCCTGCAGTTCCGGGGTCGACGTCGTGTCGTTCCACAGCTTCGCTGGTCGAATGACACGGTCGTGCGCGTCGAGGGCGACGAGACCATGGCATTGCGCGGCAACGGAGATAGCGCGAATCGCTCCGGGGGCAGCGCCACTGACCTGCAGTGCTTGCCGGAAGGCGGCGACGAACGCGTCCCACCAGGCGTTCGGGTCCTGCTCACTCGTCGGCGGGAACACCGGCGGGTGCGGAGCGGATCCACCGGCGACGAAGGCGCCGGTCTCTGGGTCGCGGAGTTCGACCTTGCAGGACTGTGTCGACGAGTCGACACCGGCGACAAGGGTCCGAGTCATCGGGTGACTCCGTTCTCGAGCGTGAGCTCATCAGGGAAAGTGGTCTGCTGGCCGACGGTGCCGCCAGGGTGGATGTTGACGACTTCACTCCAACTGTGGTCGCGAAGACGCATCAGCGTCGATGCGAGCGCGTCACCCCAAGCGCCGGCGACGAGGGTGGAGCCCATGGCGATCAGTTCACCCGGGTCGGCAGTCGACGGTTGTGTGCTGATCGAAGCAACGTGGGCGGCTGCTGCTGCGAATGGCGAGTCGGGGGTTTCGGTGACGGCGAGGACGGTGATGCCGCGTTCACCGAGGCGGCGGACGAGTTGGTTGAGCTCTTCGGAGCGTCCGCCTTTGGAGAAGGCGATGACGTAATCGTCGGCAGTGACCGCGCCGAGGCTGCCGTGGAGTGCGTCGAGGCACGGCAGGTAGAACGCGGGCGTTCCGGATACGGAGAGCAGGTGTGCGAGGCGGTACGCGACGGCGCCGGAGGTACCGGAACCGGTGGTGATGACCTTGCCGGTGACGGCGAGCACGTCGAGGACGACTTGCACGAACGATGCGTCGAGCTGGGCCGCGAGGGACGTCAGCGCGTCCGCTTCGCGCTGCACGCTGATCTGTGCGGCGGCGAGGATCGCGTCGGTTGGGAGCTGGGTGGGGCTGGTGGTGTCAGTCATCGCGTGTGCCTTGGTTGCAGGTGGGTGTCGGGGCCGAGCCAGGGTGTGCCTCGGCCCCGACGGGACAGCTACTTCTTCTGTCCGGGCAGACCCTCGTAGGCGATGTCACCGGTCTTGAGGTTGCTGTTGATCAGCTTCGTCAGGTCCTTCAGGAACGCGGGACGTTCGGAGACGACGTGCTTGATCGCGTCGTCGACGTTGTCCTTCGTGATGGCCGGCATCGTGTAGATCGGGTTCTTCGCGTCATCGGTGGTGGCTTCGCCGCGGGCGACCTGGGCGGCGACGGCGAGTCCGGTGGCGAGCTCGACGGTGCCGTTCTGCAGAGAGGTACCGATGAAGGTGCCGTTCTTCACCGCGTTGAGGCCGTCCTCGATGCCGTCGATGCCGACGATCGGCTTCGACATGTTCGCTTCCTTCAGTGCCTGGAGCGCACCGAGACCCATGTCGTCGTTCTGCGAGATGACGCCGTCGATCTTGTCGCCGAACGCGGAGATCCAGTTCTTGGTCTTGTTGACCGCCTCGGACCGGTTCCAGTTCGCGGTGTCCTTGGCGAGGACCTTCACGTCCGGGTACTTCTTGAGGACCTGGTCGATGCCCTTGCCGCGGTTGATCTCACCGGAGCCGCCGAGGGGACCCTGGAGGATGACGACGTTGCCCTTCCCGCCGAGCTTGTCCATCATCATCTGCGCTTCCTGCGCACCGGCGGCGACGTCATCGGGCTGCACGCTGGCGCTGACGTCCTTGTTGTTCAGGGTGGCGTTGACGTCGAGGATCGGGATCTTCGCCGCCTTCGCCTCGGCGACCTGCGGCTGGAGTGTGTCGGCCTGGACGGGGACGACGATGATGGCGTCGACGCCGGCGTTGACGTACTGGTCGACCTGGTCGGCCTGGGTGCTGACGTCATTGTTGGCGGAGTTCCACTTGACGGTGATGTCGTTCTCCGCGGCGTACTTGTCGATGCCTTCCTTGCCTTCGGTGATGAAGGAGGACATGTCGTAGACGCTGATACCGACCGTGATCGGCTTCTTGCCGCTGCTGCTGTCCTGGTTGGCACTCGGGTCGCCTGCGCCGCAGCCGGCGAGGGCGCCGACGGCGATGAGGGCGACACCGATGCTGGTGATGCGCGCGAAACCCTTGGTGATCTTCATTGATGCTCTCCGTGTACGGGGGTGGTGGAGCCGCGGTTGCGGCAGGGCTGTGGTGCGGACGGTGTCAGGCGCGCCGTTTGGCGGCCCAGACGTCAACGGCGACGGCCGCGACGATGAGGATCCCCTTGATCACGTCCTGCCAATAGGCGGGGACGGTGAGGATGTCCAGACCGTTGTTGAGGGTCTGGATGAGCAGGAGGCCGAGGGCGGTACCCCAGATGGTGCCGCGGCCGCCGAGGAGGCTGGCGCCGCCGATGACGACGGCGGCAATCGCGTCGAGTTCGTATCCCTGGCCGAGGGTCGGGGACCCGGTGATGACGCGGGAGGCGAGCATCAGGCCGGACAGGCCGGCGAGGGCGCCGCTGATGGCGTAGACGCTGAACAGGACACGGCCGGTCTTGATGCCGGCGATCTGCGCGGCGAGCGGGTTACCGCCGACGGCGTAGATGCGCAGGCCGAACGCGGTGCGGCGCATCACGATGCCGAGGCCGACGATCCCGACGATCATCAGGATGACCGGGATGGTCAGGCCGAGGAATCGAGTGTTGGCGATGGCGCCGAAGCCGGCGGGGAGGCCGTTGATGGGCGCGCCGCCGCCGACGACGTATGCGGCACCGGATGCGAGGGTGAGCATGCCGAGTGTGGCGATGAAGGGTGGCACCTTGATCACCGACACGACGAACCCGTTGATGGAGCCGGCGGCCAGGCCGACGAGGACGGAGACGATGACGGCGATCCAGATCTGGTCGGGGAAGGTCTTCGCGGCGAGGGCTCCGGTCATGGAGCTCAGCGCGATGACGCTGCCGACGGAGAGGTCGATACCGCCGGTGAGGATGACGAGGGTTTGGCCGATGGCGATGAGCGCGAACGGTGCGGCGGCGATAAGGATCGTGATGCCGTTGTCGAGGGTCGCGAATCGGGCGCTGCGGTATGCGAAGAAGCACATGACCAGCAGGAGGACAATGACCATCGCGTAGCGGATGGCGATGTGCCGGATGAGCTTGGCGTCGATCCGCCTCCGGCCGGTCGGGGTGAGGGCTTCGGTGGTCATCGTGCAGTTTCCTTCTCGGTGGAGGTGGGGATGCCGGTTGTCGGGGTGGCGCTCAGGCCGCTGGCGAGGCGGAAGATGCGGTCCTGGACGTCGTGAGCGGCGAGTTCGGTGGCGTCGAGCGTGCCGGTGATGCGGCCTTCGCGAAGGACGAGCGCGCGGTGGGAGAGGCTGAGGATCTCCGGCATGTCGCTGGAGGCCATGATCACGGCCATGCCCTTCGCGGCGAGTTCGGTGATGATGCGGTAGATCTCGCTGCGTGCGCCGACGTCGACGCCGCGGGTGGGTTCGTCGAGCAGGAGCACGTCGACGGTCCCGGTCAGCCAGCGGGCGAAGACGACTTTCTGCTGGTTGCCGCCGGAGAGGGTCTCCATGCTCTGCCCGAGACCACGGCTGCGAAGCCGCACAGAGTCGGTCGCTTCGGAGACGGCGGCTCGACGGGCGCCCTGTCGGAGCCACCCGGCGGCGGTGAAGGACTTCAGGCGGGGGAGGCTGCCGTTGTCGAGAATGTCCATGGACAGCACCCCGCCGGCGCCCTTGCGATCCTCGGGGACGAGGGCGATGTTCGCCCCGATGGACGCGTAGGGGTCGTTGCGTTTCAGCGGCTTGCCGTCGACGGTGATGGTGCCGGCCGTGGTGCGGCGAACACCGAAGATGCCCTCGATGAGTTCGGTGCGCCCCGCGCCGACAAGGCCGGCGAGTCCGATGATCTCGCCGCGGCGGACAGAGATGCTGACCGGTTCCGGCGCACCTTCGACGTGAAGGTCGTGGATGTCGAGGACGACGTCGTCGGAGTGGTCGGGACGGTCCGGGAAGAGATCCTCCAGTTCGCGGCCGATCATCGCGGTGACGATGTCGTCGTCGGAGACGGCGCTCATTGCTTCGTCGAGGACGAGGCCGCCGTCGCGGAGGACGACCACGTGGTCGGCGACGGCGCGCATCTCTTCCATCTTGTGCGTGGTGAACAGCAACGCGACGCCCTGATCGCGGAGCGCCCGCATGACGTCGAGCAGCTGCTGCACTTCGCGTTCGGCGATGGCGCTGGACGGTTCGTCGAGGAGGATCGCTCGGGCTCCCGTGTTGGTCGCCTTGATGATCTCGATGATCTGGCGAATACCGACGGGGAGGGTGCCCATCTTGCGGGTCGGGTCGAACTGCAGGCCGAACTGCTGTAGGTCCTTCCGCGCTTCCTCGATCATCGCCTTTCGACGCAGGCCGAACGGCCCCTTAAGTTCGCGGCCGATGAAGATGTTTTCGTAGACAGTCAGGTCCAGCAGTGACGCGAGTTCCTGCGGGACGATCGCGACGCCGAGCCGGTTCGCCGACTGGGTGCTACCGGAGGTGAGGAGTTCACCGCGGACACGCACGTCGCCGGCGTCGGCTCGGTACTGGCCCGAGGCGATCTTCATCAGCGTGGACTTCCCCGCGCCATTCTCACCGGCCAGCGCGGTGATGGTGCCGGGCTGCAGCTGCAGCGAGACCCCCTTGAGGACAGGGATGCCGGAGAACGCCTTCTTGATGCCGGTGCACTCGAGCACTACCGGCTGCGCCTCGGTCGACAGCGTCTCCGTGGCGTTGCCGCCGGGCTGCTGATCGATGATGCGATCACTCATCTCTCACTCTCTTCCTGCGAGGAGCAACGGCGCTTCCTCGCGCATCGGCACTGTCGGCGGCCGGTGAAGAGAAGGTAACAGGGGCAATCATATGTGCGCCAATAGCGCTCATATGAGCGACCCTGTAGGATGGGTGACGTACAGGACGCGAAGGAGCCGCACCATGGGACCTGACGAACTTGTCCGGCTGAGCCTCGCCGCGAGCCGCTACTACCGCGACGGAAAGAGCCGCGTCGAGATCGCGGACGAACTCGGCATCTCCCGCTTCAAGGTCGCTCGAATGCTCGAAAAGGCTCAAGAGGTGGGCATCGTCCGCATCGAGATCGACACCCCCACAGCAGTGGACCTGGAGCTCTCCGCCGGGCTTCGCTCGAAGTTCGGACTCAACCGCGCGTTCGCGGTCGCCACGCCTAGCGACAGCTCAGAGGTTGTGCAAGACGCGCTCGGACGGGTTGCGGCGGACTTGCTGCAAGAGATCGTGACGTCGGACGACTTACTCGGACTCACTGCCGGCCGCACGTTGGATGCCATGACCCGGCACCTGACGCGGCTGCCGTACTGCGACGTGGTCGCGCTTGGTGGTGTCGCCGGTCCTGTGGAGGAGCACGGTGTGGAGATTATCCGCCGCGTAGGGCAAGTCTCCGGCGGCCGGACCTACCCCATCTTCGCGCCGCTCTTTGTTGCCAGCGCCGACGCGGCTCGAGCACTTCGCAGTGACCGCGGTATCGCCGACGCGTACGCACGGTTCACCAGAGTCACCATCGGCGTCGTCGCGGTCGGCAGCTGGAACCCTCCGGCATCGCAACTCTTTGACGCCGCCAACGAAGCTGGTATCGCACAGGCGCTCATCGCGGAAGGCGCTGTCGGGGAGGTCGGTGCGACGCTCTTCGACCGCCACGGACGCATCATCTCCTCTATTGACGACCGCTCGATGGCGATCACTGCCGAGCAACTCCGGGCGATCCCAGAAGTGATCGCAGTCGCCGGCGGAGAAGCGAAGACCGACGCCGTGGGAGCGGCCATTGAATCCGGGCTGGTGAAGTCCCTTGTTACGGACGTCCACCTGGCCCGATGTCTGATGGAGCGGGACTAGGCTGACGAGATCCGGCCTGGGGGCCGCTCGCCTTCGGTGGTGCAACGCGCCCCCTAGGAAGGCACATACAGCTTCCCGGCTCGCGTGGCTCTGCTGGTGGAGGATGCGTGCCGAGCGCGGAGGTGCTCGCTCACCCGGCCGAGGAGGCGGGCGAGTTGCTCGGCGTCGTCATCGCTGACGTTGCGAACAGGGGACCGTTGAGCGTGACGATGTGTCCGGGGAAGACCGCCGCCCGTATCCGTGATAGCGACCATGTTGCTGCGCTCGTCGTCGGGCGAGGGAGAGCGGGGGAGCCGTTCACTTGCCGAAATCGTAGCTACCGGTCGTAAGGCGCTCGATGAGCGCTTCGACGTAGGCGCGTTCCCCGTCGATGCGGCTGGCGGCAAGACGGATGAACTCGGTCGAATGCACAGGCTTGTCCGGATCGATGGACACGTTCGTCTCGTCCTGACGGAAGGCGTTGAGCTGTTCTTTGAGGCCGGACGCGCGGTCTCGGAGCGCCATGATGACTTGGTTCCGAGGGAGGTCGACGAGGAAGCAGAGCGCAGCCATAAACGGGGCGGGGCGGTACGGGTCGATGTCTTGGAGTGCCGTCCCCAAGAGCTGGGTGAAGGCGATGTCACCCTCGGAGGTGAGCGCGTACTTGGCGCTGGTCTTGTAGGCGCGAGAGCCCTTCTCGGCCGCTTCCGTGTCGAGGGCGACGAGGCCTTCCTTGTCGAGAGTGCGAAGTGCACCGTAGATGGATCCGGGGTTGACGCTGGCCCAGTCCTGGACCCCCCAGCCGGTGAGTTCGCGCATGATCGCGTACCCGCTGGCGGGCTGTTCTTGTCGGACGGCGCCGAGCACGAGGAGACGGGTCGGGTCGATGCTCATACTCGATGCTCCCATGTAGCGGCTTTGCCCCTCTCGCAGGGTTGGGTGGCGTTGCGACGAGAGGGGCGAGCGCTGAGGTAGTGGCGGCTAGTTGAGGCCGAGCTGGTACTCGGCGTGGAGGCGGGCAGCGGTGGGGGAGGCGTGCAGCTGGGCGAGCCTGGCGCGGGCTGTCATCTGCAGGAATGTGCCGTGCTGGGTGGGGTCGCCAGCGTTGTGCATGGTGTCCGTCATCCAAAGCGCAAAGTCCTGGTAGTTCCAGACTCGCTCAAGGCAGGTGTCCGAGTAGGTGTCGAGGGCTTCGGCGTCGCCATCGCTAACGGCGGCGACGAGGGCCAGGGCCAGGGTGTCGACGTCGAATAGGGCGAGGTTCATGCCCTTGGCGCTGGCAGGTGGGACAAGGTGTGCTGCGTCGCCGGCGAGGAACAGGTTGCGGTGTCGCATGGGTGCGTGGACGACGCTGCGGAGGGGCACGAAGAACTTCTCGTGTACCTCGGCGGCTTGGATGCTGTCGTCGTTCAGGCGCAGGCGGATCTCCTTCCAGATCCGCTCGTCGGGCCAGTCTTCGGCGGTGTCGCTGAGCTCGCACTGCAGGTAGTAGCGGCTGCGCTGTGGGCCGCGGGGAAGCTGTCCGACGAACCCATGGTCACTCGGAGCCATGATCGCCGCCCCGATGACGGGCGCCTCGACGAGGGCGGCGAGCCAGGCGTACCCGAATTCGTAGTGGTACGTCGTCAGGACTCCGTCAGGGATGGATGCGCGGCTGACGCCACGGTCCCCGTCGCTGCCGACGATGTGGTCGCACTCGATCTCGTGTCGCCCTTCGGCGTCCGAGAACGACACGGAGGGGCGCTGCCCGTCCTCGTTGCGCACGACGACGTCGGTGGTCTCGAAGCGGACGTCACCGCCCATCTCGTCCAGGAGCACGTGGAGGAGGTTGTTCACGAGCATCTGCTGCGTGCAGAACCGGCTGGGCTGGCGTCCTTCGACGTCGATCGTGAATACCTCCGGCATGCCGTTGATCCGGTAGTCGATCGTCTGCGCGACGGGCCCTGCGAGCAGTCGCTCGGCCAGTCCCCACCGCTCGAACATGTCCACGCCGCGCGCTTCGACCACTCCGGCTCGGTTGCGTTGCTCGATGTAGGCGCGGTCGCGGCGTTCGACCACGACGCAGTCCACACCGGACTGCGTCAGCAGCGTCGCCAGGGTGAGCCCCGCGACGCCGGCGCCGATGATGACGACTCGAGCTGCCGTCTGGTCTTGCTTCTGGGAGTTATTCATTGCTGAATGTTCACACGCGAATATTGCAATGTCAAGCAGCTGCCCGACTGGGCTGCCCCGCCAGGCCAGCAGCCGAAGGAACTCACATGACGACGAAAACGATCCTGATCACGGGAGCGACAGACGGCCTGGGCCGAGCCCTCGCGCACGACCTCGCTCGGCAAGGGCACACGCTCCTGCTCCACGGCCGCAGTCAGCGGCGCCTCGATGAGGTGGCAAAAGCACTCCCGACCACGGTGCGCACGTATCGAGCGGATTTCTCCTCGCTTGCCGAAGTGCGGGAGATGACGGACGCCCTGCTGGCCGCCGAACCACGCATTGACGTTCTGATCGCGAACGCTGGCATCGGGGGTGGGCCTCGACGCGAGAGCATCGATGGGTACGAGCTGAACTTCGCCGTCAATTACCTGGCCCACTACCTCCTGATCACCCAACTGCGAGAGCGCCTCGAGGCGTCGGCGCGGGCACGAGTCGTGCTGGTGAGCTCTATCGGGCAGGCGCCGGTCGACTTCGATGACGTCATGCTCGAAGACCGCTACGACGGGATGCGGGCCTACTGCCAGTCAAAGCTTGCGCAGGTCGCTTTCGGGATCCGCCTCGCACGCACGACAGATCCCGCGAACGTGACCGTGACGAGCCTTCACCCTGCGTCCGAGATGCCGACGAAAATGGTGGGCCGCCGCGACGGAGAACCCATCTCGCTCGGGGTTGCAACGACAGCCCGGCTCGCTCTTGACCCGACACTTGAGGGCGTCACGGGGCTCTTCTTCGATCGACAGCGCCCCGCGGCACCGCATCCCTGGGCCCTCAATTTCGCAGTCCAGGAGCACCTGTGGACGGTGAGTGAGCAGTTCGTCGGTCGATTCAGTGGCTAACGCTAGTGCCGATACGCCCGTCCGGTAGTCGGTGAGCTACCGGCCGACCCCGGGACCCAGCCAGCGCCGCCCGGCAGGGGATGGTTAATCCGGTCGCTGACCGTGAGTCCGACGGTTGATCGCTCGCACGAATCGGGCTCAGATCCTCGTTGCGACGCGTCCTGTCCACGGGCGCTACTTGGAATCGGGCAGCCGAGCGGTCATTCGGGCCGTTCGGAGTGCAACGTCGCCGCAAGCTGCTGCAGCTCTGCGAATGCGCCATCGAGTTCGTGGTGCAGGACGGTCGACCCAGGCGTCCAGCGTCGGATGGCGGTGCTGAATGTGTCCATTCCGACACGGGCGCAGAGCAACGCTTCGCGTTCAGAAATTCCGCGGGCGACCAGGCCGGCCGCGACCAGGTTGACCAGCGCTGCGGCCTTGGCCTGCTCGCGTTCGAGGAGTGCGGGAGCGGACCGGATGATCGGCGCCCGCAACTCTGCCAGCGGCCGGTTCCGTTCAATGAGGGGCACGACGTCATGGAACGCGTATCGCAATGCCGGCATCGCCGGCAGGTCTCTCGGCGCCGCGGCGACGGCCCCCGCGGTGACTTCGCGGAGTTCGTCCTCGGAGGCGAACAACACTTCCCGCTTGTCGGGAAAGTGCCGGAAGTACGTGCGCTCAGTGACGCCTGCCCGCGCCGCAATCTGCTCCGTTGTCGCACCATCGAAACCACGCTCGGCGAACAGCTCCAGCGCAGCGCGCTGGAGTCGCTCCCGCACGATCCGTCCGTCCCGAGGCATGCCCAGATGCTAGCAGGTTGCGTCAGCGACTGACAGAACGTAAAGTCAGCCACTGACGATTCGTTGCGTCATTACCTGTCGCAACGCTTGACAGACCAGGAGACTCCGATGACAGACATAATGCGCACCCTGCGGTTCCACGAGTACGGCGAACCGGAAGCAGTCCTCCGGTTCGAGACGGCGCCGGTACCCGAGCCGGGGTCCGGCCGGATCCGTGTACGCGTGCACGCTGCCGGACTCGCACCAGCCGACTGGGCGCTATGCGGTGGCCTCTTCGCGGGGACCCTGCCGCGTGGCGTCGGTTGCGACGTCGCGGGCACCGTCGATGCCGTCGGCGACGGCGTCGGTGCCGTCTCCGTCGGCGACGTGGTGTTCGGCACCGCCGACTGGGCAAACTCGCCGTCCGCGGGCGCGTCCGACTTCGCGGTAATGAACCGTTGGTTCCCTGTCCCGGCGGGCCTCGACCTCGTGCAGGCCGCGGCGCTACCGATGACCGTCGACACCGCCTACGCGCACCTGCGCTGGCTCGGACTCGAACCGGGCGAGACGATCCTCGTGCACGGCGCCGGGAGCACGATCGGGTTCGCGGCCGTGCAGATCGCGCTCCTCCGCGGCATGCACGTCATCGCGAGCGCGGGCGCGACCTATGCACAGCAGCTGCGCGACCTTGGCGTCACCGTCACCTCGTACGGCGACGGCATGGCGGGGCGCGTAGCGGAACTCGCGGATGGTCCGGTCGCCGGTGCACTCGACACCGCACCAGTCGGCGGCTCGCTGCCCGACCTCATCCGCATTGTCGGCGGGGACCCGAAGCGGGTCCTGACGATTGCTGACTTCGCCGCTGCCGCCGAGCTCGGCACCCGCTCCTCCGCCACCGAGGACCTCACCGACCGCGTCGAGGCCCTTCCCGAGTTCGCCGCACTCGCCGCCGAAGGACGCTTCCGAGTGCCGGTTGCCGCCACGTTCCCTCTCGAGGACTGGCAAACCGCGCTCACCATCAGCCGCAGCGGCAACGCCCGCGGCAAGCTCGTCCTCCTGCCCAGGGACCCGGGCGTCGTGTCTTGATCCGCGCGCTGCCCCCGAGCGGCGTTCACCGCGTCGCGCAGGGGCATCGGCGACGGATCAAGTCTCCAGCCGCTCGTACCTACCGCCCGATAGCCGATCCGCTACCGGGCGGCGTGGTGCGAGAGCATGAGTTATGACCTACTCGCCGGTAAGCAACGACGATCTCCAGGAGCTTCGCGCGTTCCTCAGCGAAGCTGACCTCACTATCGCTGGGCTCGACTCGACCGCCGTGCGAGTGTGGGTAGAGCGCGACCACGATGGCAAAATTGTCGGCAGCACCGGCTACGAAGCCAGCGCTGACGGTGCAGACGTCTTGATCCGGAGCGTCGCGGTCTCGAGCGCACGGCGCATCGCGGGTGCCGGCACCCGTCTCGCGAGATTCGCTCTCGAAGAAGCAGTTGGCTCGGGCGCGACGCGGGCGTGGCTCTTCTCACGCAGATCGGGGCCGTTCTGGCAGAAACTTGGCTTCGGTCTGGCAGACCGGAACGAGCTCGCGGCCGTACTGTCTGACACGCAGCAAGTGCGCCTGTTCACCGAAACGGGTCAGCTCGAGCGGGAAGTGGCGTGGATGCGGGACCTCAAAGCCCTCCGCGCCGCACCTGGCGGTCCTGCCCGGTAGGCGATCGGCTACTGATCAGGTGCCCGTGACGTTGTGCGCTCGGAAGAAGTACCCGTCCTGTCCGGCGGGGTAGGGCTCCACCTCGAAGCGCACGCCTTGACCGGGCCGCAGTGAGAGGAAGCCGGGACCACTCAGGACGGAGAAGTGCACGAAGACATCGGACTCGAGCGCCTTCGAACGAAGGGCGCCCCAGCCGTCGTCGTCGCTCCACCAAACACAAACGCCTTCGACGATCTGCACGACCGCAACGTACCGCGCCGCGGCGTCCGGCAATGGATTCCTCACCGGGCTCCCGGTGCAACTCATATGCCAGGGGTGTCAACGTTCGCCTGAGCGAGCATCTGACTCTGGAGTTGCGCGAGTTGCGCGAGTTGCCCGATAGCAAAGATCAGCGGGTCATCATCGGCGGCGTTGACGACGCCGAGTGGCCAGTCCTCCCGCTTCAAGTGGAAGCACAACGCGAGGTCGAGCTGCGCGAGTGTGGCATGCGCGTGATGCAAAATTTCTCTTATCGTCATCGGTAGCCACCACTCCAGAGAGATCGGGACGGGCGTCTTCGGCAGCGTCCCCGGGTTCACTGTTTCGGCTCGTGGGTGGAGGCCCTCGCTGTGAGCGGCGTATTCGCGCAAGAGGCCTGGCCTCCCGCCGGTCGGGAGGATGAGGAGGTCTGACTCGTACTTTTCGATGAGCCTCTTGAACCCGAACTCGCGAGCGCGATCTTTCCCGCTAAGCCACTTCGGGATCCGCTGCGGCTCGTGCAGGAAGTCTTGCGCGAGCGCAGCAATCTCCATCTGGTCCCGGCAGGTATCCATGACGACCGACTCACGTCGGGTGAGTACGCCATCGAAACTGATCTGGAGGTTCGCTGCCGTGCGTCGAACGAGCTCACCCAACGGCTCGAAGTCGGAGTGCCCGACGAATTCGACCGCGGCAGTCGCAACCTCGATGGCCCGGTTCGCTCCGACGAGGGTCTGTGGGAAGTGCGTGGCGAGTGTGAGGAGCGTGTGTTGTCGTCGTCGATCTTCATCGAGCAACGCCGTCGTCAGACTTGGTGCCCATCCGGAGAGCAGGCTCGCGATGCCGTATAACCCATCCTCGAACGGCTCGGCGGTCTGATCCCCTGAGCCCCAATCGGGCGCATCGTTCATCTGGGAAGACTATCCACCGAGGGGATGACGGGGCATACCGATTCGTCCCGATAGCCGGTCGCTCCCCGGACACACCTGCGGCGGTGGGGGAGCGGATCAAGAACTCAGGCGACGCTTAGGTTCGTCAAGTCTCAACTGTGAGCAGCCTCGCTCTGTGTCGTCGTTTTCGCTGCGATCGGTGTCGGGTCAGGTGGTGCCGATGACGAGGGTGCTGCGGGCGGCCTCGACGACGTCGTTGGTGATGACGTCGAGCTCGTTGATCTTCAGGACGCGTTGGATCTGAGGGAGGAGGCGCTCAAGGAGCCGGAAGTTGCCGCGGGTGATGCGTTCGACGGCGGCGATGGCTTGCGCGTCGGTGAAGTCGTCGGGGTCGAGCGTCTTGCCGAGCTTGCGCCATTGACGTTCGAGGACGAAGAGCAGCTCGTCGTGGCCGAGCGGACGGTACTGGTGGGCGAAACCGAGGCGGCTGTAGAGCTGCGGGTAGTGGCTGAACTGCTTCTCGATGCCGGGCATGCCGATGAGGATCATCGCTATGCCGGTGCGGTCGTACTGGTCGCGGAGCCACTCGATCGCGTTGCCGGTGAGGCGTTCGGACTCGTCGATGATGATCAGCTCGAGCAGGGACGGGTTGGGGCCGTGTGCGTGGTCGAAGTGGCGACCCTGGAGCAGGAGGTGTTCCTCGATGCAGCGTTCGGTGCGGAGCATGTCGTGCCGGAGGTCGTCCTGCAGGGCGCGCATCGTGGCGGAGACCTCGGGCGTGTAGAAGACGGTGCGGGCTCGGTGGGCGGCGGCGTAGATCTTCGTGTCGTCTTCGCTGCGTGCGGCCCATCTGGCGATGAACGGGCCGATGCTGTCCCAGTGGGCGTAGCGGCGTGCGGAGAGGGTCTTGCCGACGCCAGCGGGGCCGAAGCAGACGCCGATGGTGTTCTGCTTCCGGACGGCGTCGGCGAACTCCGCGAACCGACGGTGTTCCTTCGTGATGATGAACTGGCTCGTCATGACCGGTCCTCCTCGTAGGTCATCAGTCGCGGTTGATCCGGTGCCGGTGCGGGTGCTGGTGGGGTGTGATCATCGGGTGTGGGGCGGACGATCGCGATGCGTTCGCGGATCTGCCCGCGCAGGGCTCTTCGTTGCGCGTTCCGGGCGGCCTGGATCTGCTTGAGACTGATGGTCTCGGTCTGATGCGCGGTACTGATCGCGGTGCACAGGAACGCGTCGCGGTGAAAGACACGGATCTCGGTGACGTCGCGGGGGTCGTACCGGACGCTGACGGTGCTGCCCACGAAGGGTGCGAGAGTGGTTGCGGTGTAGCGGAGCCCTTCGAAGTGGATGCCGTCTCGTTGCACGACACGCGTGGTCGGGACGGTGAGCAGGAACCCGTCGAGCTGCTCGAGGGAGTCCGGCATTCGTGGCAGCCACCCGTCTGCGATCCACGCTTCCAGTGGGCTCTTCCGGAGCTCGCGGTGGATGCGGGCGTTGTAGCGGCGGATGAACGTGTTGATGGCACTGTCGACACCGGCGAGATCCAGCGCCGGCGTCGGCGCCGGCGCCGAGGATCCGGGTGCGAGGTGGCCGGGGAGCGTTGGGAGCAGCTCGGTGTTGATGGTGCCGAAGAACCGCTCGATCTTCCCGCGGCCCTGGGGGCGAGCGACCTGCGAGTGGATGATGCGGAGGTGCAGCACGGCGGCGGTGTCGCCGATTCGGTGGCTGGTGAAGTCGGACCCGTGGTCTGTGTAGAGCACGTCTGGGATCCCGCAGACAGGCCAGTCCGGTTCCGGCTTGTGCCAGATCGCTTGCCGGAGCGCGAGCGCGGTGTTCGCGGCGGATGGGGCGCCGAGGAACACCATGTACCCGCAGACCGCGCGGGAGTAGTCGTCGAGGATCACCGTCAACCACGGCCGTTCGGGCTTGCCGTCGGGTCCGACGATGAGCAGATCGAGCATCGTGTGGTCCGCCTGCCAGATCGCGTTGGGGCGATCCGCACGACGTCGGAGCAGCAGTTCGTGCTTGTCCCGATATGACGCGGGCCCCTCAAGCGCGAGCGTCACCATCCCGGGATCAAGCCCGTTCACGATCGACCGCACAACGGAGTACGACGGCGCTGAGAGACCTCGTTTGGTGCAGTAATTGTCGACCTGGCGGTGAATCGTGGCGATCGAAGGTCGTGGCTTGGTGAGTGCGAGCCCCTCAATCAGGCGCACCAGTTCCGGTGCCGTCCGTCGGGCGCCGTGATCGGTGCGGGTGCCGTCGGCGAGAGCCGGGTATCCGCCGGTTCGGTAGCGGGCCAACCAGCGTTGCAGGGTGCGCTCAGCGACGCCCGTGGTGCGGGCCAGGGTGGCGAGCGGGATGGCGTCCTCGACGTGCAGTCGAAGGATGCCCCACCGCTCGCTCGCGTCCATAGCCAGCTACATCGTTGGGGAAGGCTTGGTTCGTCGCGCCGCGACGGGCTCGGCGTGCTTCGCGAGTGCACGGTAGATGGTGGTGCGGCTAACGCCGAGCACGTCGCCGATCTGCGCGACGGTCATGTCCTGCTGTTCGTAGAGCCGGCGTGCGGTGCGCACCTGGTCCGCGGAGAGCCGAGATGGTCGGCCGCCGGTGCGGCCGCGGGCTCGAGCGGCGGCGAGGCCGGCGTTGGTGCGTTCCTTGATGAGGTCCCGTTCGAACTCCGCCAACGCGGCGAAGACGTGGAACACGAGCCGGCCGCCGGGCGAGGTGGTGTCGATGGTCTCCTGCAGGGACCGGAACCCGATGCCGCGCTCGGCGAGAGCGTGCAGCTGATCGATGAGGTGCCGGATGGACCGGCCGAGCCGGTCGAGTCGCCAGACGACGAGAGTGTCGCCGGGGCGGAGCTGGTCGAGGAGCTTGTCGAGCTCGGGCCGGTGTTGGAGCGACCCGGACATGGTGTCGACGAACACGCGGTAGCAGCCAGCGGCGTTGAGCGCGTCGATCTGCAGCGACGCGTCCTGGTCTGTGGTGGACACGCGCGCATACCCGAGAAGGTGACCCATGAAGAGAACGTAGCGAAACTCGACCAGGAGGGGTAGTGGCGGCACGTAGATTCTGGGACTGGGTTCCGCTACAAGACACGGCGCCTCGCACCCGGACTGAGCGCCGGTACGGATAGTTGTAGCGGAATCGTTCGTATTTGTTACGTCTGCCGCGCTCGCGCGGCGAGCCGGAGTGCTTGCACGGAACGGAGGTGTTGTTCCGATCGGTGGCGGCCGTTGGCGGGAGACGGATGTGGTGCTGCGATGACCGGAAGGAGTCGGGGGTGCTCGTCCAGGGTGAAGTGTCGCATGACGCCGTCGAGGGCAACGGCCCCGTACGTGACGATCGCAGTGAGAGCGGGGAGGGCCGCGAGCAGTGTGGCGAGGGCATGCCGCCCCTCGTCGATGTCCTCGAGTCGCACGCGGTCGGGCAGTTCCCATGGGACAAGGTTCCAGCGGACGTACTCGCCGCGTGCGAGTCCGGACTCGATACGGGCTGCTCGGAACGCGGCCGCGGTCGGGCCCGGGTTGTCCTCGCTGCAGATCGCTGCGTGCGCTGCGGCGATGGTCTGGGGGCCAGGCGACTGCATCAGGACCAGGACACGGCTGAATCTGCCGCCGGATCGTGGGTCGAAGCTCGGGACGAACCGTCGGCTGCCGTCGGGCGCGGTCCGCCACGTCTCCGCGAGACCGTTCAGCGATCGAACGTCAGCGAGTTCCTCGGGGGTACTCATGCCGGCTGTGGCGGTGCCAGCAGGGTGCCACGGATGACGGATCCGTGAAAGGTGCGAAGGGCAACGGTGATCCATGCGGCGACGAGGCCGGCGTAGTAGATGACGGCGAGGACGGCAACGACGGTCAGGCCTGAGTGCAGGGCGAGCCCGTTCAGGCCGGTGACGCAGGTCCCGACGGGGAACGTGAAGGACCACCAAGTCAGGCTGAACGGCAAGTGTTCGCGGGCAGTGCGGATGGTGATCGCGAGGGCGATGACGGTCCACAGCAGCGCGAAGCCGAGCATCGCGAACCCGTACACCAGCGCCACGACCAGCAGGGCATGCGCGGTACTCGCATCGACAACGGTGGGGGCGTTCGATGCGAGGAGGTTCACCGCGGTGATCGACTGTCCGACCGGCCCGAGGACGATCCACAGAGTCGGGACCATGCCGGCGGCCCCGACCTTGTGCTGCGCGAGACGGTTCCAGATCAGCGTGATCACGACCAGCGACGTGATGAGGCTGAGGCCGAAGAAGCCGTAGCAGGACCACAGCAGCGTCTCCCGCGCCTGCCCGGCGGGGGCGTACGGCAGCAGGAGCGCACCGGTGGAGGCGGACACCATCGGCGGGACGATCGGCATCAGCCAGCCGCCGAACGCGGAGTCGGGCTTGTTCTCGTGGCGGGTGAACGCCAGGTACGGCACGAGCACTGCCGTGAGCAGTCCTCCGATGGTGCCGATGGTCCACAGGACCCAGTCGATGGTGACGGCGGCGGGCAGGCCGACCCAGTCCTTGCCGAGCAGGAGTGTCCCGGCGCCGACGGTGAGGAACGCCATCGGTGGTGCGCCGTAGAAGTGCGAGATCACCGGGTTGAGCTGGTGCCCGGCTGCAGTGCTCCGGTAGCGGATCCAGTGCAGCACCGTCGCGGTCGTGAGGGCGACGAGGAGCACCGCGGCGATCGCCCACACGACCGTCGCCGCGAGGCGCAGCCCGGGGAACTGCAGCGGCAGTGACGCAGCTGCGACAGCGACGATCCCCGTGCCCATGATCGACGCGAACCAGTTCGGTGTGAGATTCGACACGATCAGGCCTGGCCGCTCCAGGTCACGGAACAACGCCGTCTGCGGCCGTTGGGGCAGCTGGCTACCGTTCGCGGGTGCAGGGTCCGTGCGGAGCGTTGTCATGGGCCAAGCCTGCGCGAATCCTGCCTCTGGCGGTACCCGGAACCTCTTGGCAGGGCACAATCAATGATTGTGGCACTACGGCGACTCACGGACCGAACCCTCGACCTCGACACACTCGACGTGCTCGCACGCGTCGCCGAGACCGGCTCCCTCTCCGCTGCCGCTGGAGCGCTCGGCGTCACGCAACAGGCAGTGTCTGCTCGGATCCGGGTCGCCGAGCGCATGGTCGGTCACTTGTTGGTGCACCGCTCGACCACGGGGTCGGTGCTGACCGAGACCGGCAGGCTCGTCGTCGGGCTGGCCGGACCGGTCCTCGACGCGTCTCGCCACCTCGAAGCAGGAGTGGCTGCGCTGCAGACTCCCACGGGTTCGCTCGTCGTCGCAGCGTCACAGACGATCGCGGAGCTGCTGCTGCCGGGCTGGCTGCTCGAATTCCGCCGCCGCGAACCCGACGTGCGGGTGCGCCTGATCGCGGGCAACTCCGCCGCGGTGACGGACCTCGTGCAGTCGGGTGGCGCGAACCTCGGGTTCACGGAGACCCCGGTGACGGCGGCAGGTGTGTCCGCGCAGGTGATCGCGGACGATGAGCTCGCGGTCGTCGTTGCGCCGGAACATCCCTGGGCTCGGTCGACCGGGATCACTGCGGAGGTCCTGGCGGCGACGGCTCTGCTCCTGCGGGAAGAAGGTTCCGGAACTCGCGCGACCCTCGCCGCATGGCTCAGGGAGGCCGGTTTGAGCATGTCGGTTCCGGCCGCGGTGCTGGAGACCACGAGCATCATCCGGGCGAACGCGCAGGCTGGAATTGCACCGGCGGTGATGAGCCTTCGCACGGTCGCCGCCGACATCAACGACGGGTCGCTGGTGCGGGTCCCGCTCGCTGGGCCGCCACTTGCCCGGCCGTTGCGGGCGATCTGGTCGGGAGAGCCTCAGCCAGCTGGTTCTGCTTTCCTGCGCGTCGCCCACGAGGTGACCGGTCGGGGTCAGCGCAGCCCGTAGGGCAGCTCCGGATTGTTCTCCGCGATCTCGGTGAGCCGGTTGTACTTGGCGACGCGTTCTCCGCGGGCGGGTGCGCCGGACTTGATCTGTCCGGTTCCGGTGCCGACGACGAGGTCCGCGATGAACGTGTCGGTGGTCTCGCCGGACCGGTGCGACACCATGCTCCGCATCCCGAGCGAGCGTGCGACGCCGATCGCGTCGAGGGTCTGGGAGACGGTGCCGATCTGGTTCGGCTTGATGAGCGCCGCGTTCGAGAGCCCGTCCTTCCCACCGTCGCGGATGCGCTGCGGATCGGTGACGTAGAGATCATCGCCGACGATCTGGAGCATGTCGCCGAGCGCGAACGACATCGCCTTCCAGCCGCCGTGGTCATCTTCGGAGAAGCCGTCTTCGATGCTCCGGATCGGATACCGGCTGATGAGGTCGCGGTAGTAGTCGACCATGCCTGCGCGGTCGAGCCGGCGGTCCACGACCCGGTAGCTACCGTCACCGAGCGCGAACTCGTTCGCCGCCGGGTCGAGTGCGATCGCGACGGTGTCCACGCCGGGCTCGTAACCGGCGGCACTGATCGCGGCGACGAGGAGGTCGAGGGCCTCCTCGGGCGCGGCGATCGACGGGGCGAAGCCGCCTTCGTCCCCGAGACCGAGACTGCCGAACCGTTCCCGGACCAGTGCCGCCAGCGCGTGGTAGACGTCCGATCCGATCCGAACCGCGTCGGTCATGGTCTCGGCGTTCACCGGGGCGATCATGAACTCCTGGAAGTCGAGCGCGTTCGCTGCGTGCGCTCCGCCGTTGAGCACGTTGAAGTGCGGGACGGGCAGGCGGGGCGTGCTGCCGGTGACGTCTGCGATCCAACGCCAGAGCGGCAGCTCCGCTGCGGCGGCGAGAGCGCGTGCCATCGCGATCGAGGTCGCGACGACACTGTTCGCGCCGAGCCGGCGGTGGTTCGGGGTGCCGTCGAGGGCAGCGAGGGCGGCGTCGGCCTGCCCGATCGAGGTCCACGACTGGCCGGTGATCATCGGTGCGACGTCCGTCGTGATGAGGTGCAGTGCCTGGCTCACGTCGCGGCCGCCGTAGCTGCTGCCGCCGTCGCGAAGCTCGACAGCCTCATGCGCGCCAGTGGATGCGCCTGCGGGGGCGTCACCGGTGACGACGGTGCCGTCCTCGAGCTCGAGACGCACCTGGATCGTCGGGTAGCCGCGGGAGTCGAGGATCCGGGAGCCGTGCAGGCTGCTGATGGTGACGGGGCGGCTGGTGTGGGTCACGTACTCGCCCTGATGGTGGGTGGTGTGGTGGACGTTGCTGATGTAGTCGTTCACGGCGGTTGTCGCCTTTCGGGTTGGTCGTGCGGGTGTGGGCCGCGGGGAGGCGGAGGGACGACCTCCTGGCGATCACTGGGCGCCAGTTGCCTCCCCACGGCGGTTCAGGGCGCGCACTGGATGGTGTCGGGTGCGCGGGTGCCGGTCAGGGGTGCGGGGTGAACCGTTCCTGTGCGGCGCGGATGATGGCTTCGGCGTCGACACGGTTCGCCCACCCGTTGGTGGTGACGTGCTTGCCGTGCTCGATCTCCTTGTAGTGGGCGAAGAAGTGCTCGATCTCCGCCAGGACCGGCTCGGCGACGTCGGAGATGTCCTGGACGTGGTCGAAGCGGACGTCTCCGGCGGGGACGGTGAGGATCTTGTCATCGCCGCCGTTCTCGTCGACCATGCGGAGCATCCCGACCGGGCGGACGTCGATGACGACGCCGGGGAACGTGGGCCGGGGCAGCAGCACGAGCGCGTCGAGGGGGTCGCCGTCATCGCCGAGAGTGTCGTCGGTCGAGCCGTAGTCCTGCGGGAACACCATGCTGGTGAACACCGCCCGGTCCAGGCGGATCCGTCCGGTGACGTGGTCGACCTCGTACTTGTTGCCGCTGCCGCGGGGGATCTCGATCGTGATGTCGAAGTGCATGAGCTGTTCGTCTCCCAGTCGGATGGTCAAGTGAGGGTGCCGAGGGTGACGCCCCCGGCGGCTGCGGCGACGGAGACGACGAGCATCCCGAGCCCGTTCACGGCAGCCGCGGTGGTGCGGCCAGTGCGTGCGAGGCGGACGGTCTCGAAGCTGGCGGTGCTGAACGTGGTGTAGCCACCCATGAGCCCTGTTCCGAGCACCGCGACGGGGGTGGCGCCGAGGTGACCGGCGGCGCCGGTGATCAAGCCCAGCAGGAACGAGCCGGTGATGTTGATCGTCAGCGTCCCGACCGGGAGCCGGAACTGCCGACCCCGGTTGATCGCACCATCCACGAAGAACCGTGCGGCCGCGCCGACACCGCCAGCGACCGCGACGCTGAGGAAGGCCAGGGCGCTCATGATGTGGCCCCGTTCGGTCGGACCAAACCCGCGATCGCGAGGCCGCTACCGGTGGCGATCGCGCCGGCGAGGACCGTCAGGAGCGCGTACCCGGTGCCGGCCAACCCGCGGCCAGCGAGGAACAACACCGCGGTGCTGGTCGCGAGGGTGCTGTAGGTGGTGAACCCGCCGAGGACACCGGTTCCCAGAAGCAGGCGCAGTGTCCGGCGGCGACCCTCGTCAGGTCCGCGATGCGCGAGGTGTTCCAGCAGCACACCCAGTAGGAGCGCGCCGGCGATGTTGATCCAGAAGATCGCCCAGGACACCTCCTGCTGAGCGGGGAACGCGGTGCTGAGTCCGTCGCGTGCGGCGGTACCGATGGCGCCGCCGAGTGCGACGACACCGAGGTACCGCCACCGCAGATGCACTGGCCGGTCGATACGTTCCGGGTCGTTGGCGTCGATGTCTGGGTCGGGCGGGAGCTGCCCATCGGGCAGGTGCGTGTCCGTTCGGGAGGTCATGTTCCACCTTCCGCAGCGACCGCTGCCGCTGCTGCTCGTGCTGCCGGATGCAGGTACTCCCCACCCCGCGGACAGAACCCACCGTCGCCGTCGAACCGGTAGATCAGGGGTTCGCCCGTGGGGAGGTTCAGGTCCGCGAGCTCACCGTCAGTTAGGCCGTCCATGCAGGCACACAGTGCCCGCAGTGAGTTGCCGTGCGCGACGACGAGCACTGTCTGCCCGTCGCGGAGTGCCGGGGTGATGCTGTGCGACAGGACGGGTTGGACCCGGCGGATGACGTCGGAGAGTGTTTCGGTTCGACGAAGTGCCGCCCACGGCAGTCCACGAAGCGCCGGCGTCCGCCGGAGCGCCAGCCACGCGCGGATCGACATGCGTGGTGGCCGTCCCGTGCGGGTCCGACGAACAGCGAAGAACTGCTCCGCCCCCAACGCCGCTTGCGCATTCTGCTTGGACATGCCGGTGAGGGCGCCGTAGTTCCGCTCGTTCAACCGCCACGTCGACTCGATCGGCGCATCACGTCCGAGGACGTCGGTGACGAGCTCCGCCGTATGGAGCGCCCGCTCGAGCGTCGACGTGAGCACGAGGTCCGGTCGGATGCCGGCATGCAGAAGTAGCAACCCAGCCCGATTCGCTTCGGCGCTGCCCTGTTCGGTCAGCGCGACGTCTCGCAAGCCGGTGAAGGTACCGGCAGCGTTCGCAGTGCTCTGTCCGTGGCGGAGCAGAACAAGCTGGCCGGTCACGGGGTGTCCCACGGCAGTGGGGCATCGAACCCGACCGGATCAACGGGCACTACGAGCACTGAACGGTGCTGCTGATGGGTCAGCCGTACCGCGACCGACCCCGTGAAGAACTCCGCGATTCGACCCGCTCCCGTCCTGGCCCCGACGACCAGCATCGCCGCGTCGCGGTCTTCGGCCACCTGCGACAGTGCCCGGCTCGGATCCCCGACACCCGGGACGAACGTGACGTCGACGCCGTAGGTCGTTGCGGCAGCACGTACTGCCGCCTTGTCACTGTCCGACAAGCCCTGCGGTGTCGTGTCAGCGGTGTCAGGGTCGATCGGTTCCACCATCACCGACCCGTCCGAGCGCGTACCGGCATCGAAGAGCGATGCATCCACGCTGACGCACACCAGCGTCGTACCGAAGCGCCGCGCGATAGACGACGCAACCTCGATGACCCCCGGAGCGAGGCCGGGCAGGACGCCGACGACGACCGGTCCGGAACCGATTGGTGCTGTCATGACACTCCCTACCTCAGGCGCGCAGAAGCGCGACCAGCTGAGATAGGGACTGTTGTCGACAACTGTCGAGGTTGGGTCCGGCAAGCCCCACTACCGGGTCCGAAGACACCACCATTATGCACCCGAACCCCAAGTCACGCGGGCCGTCTCGCGCACCCGCGACGTCCCGACACCGAAGGAAGCGATTCCGACGACACGGAGCGAAGCTGCCCACATCTCAACAGACTGTCCCGCAAAAATGCCCGGTAAGGGTACGGCTGACAGTACAGTCAGCATCATGCTGATCGGATATGCCCGCGTCTCGACCTCGGGGCAGGATCTCGCGGCACAGCGGGACGGCCTGCACGCTCTTGGTGTCGAGGATCTGAACGTGCACGTCGACCACGGCATGTCGGGAACGTCGCGTGAACGTCCTGGCCTCCGCACCGCCCTCGCAGCGGTCCGCGCGGGCGACACTCTCGTGGTTACGAAACTCGACCGCCTCGCTCGTTCTCTCCGAGACGCCACTGACATCGCCGACGAACTCACCAAGAAGGGCGTTGCACTCAACCTCGGGGGAGCGGTCTACGACCCGACGGACCCCGTGGGCCGGCTTCTGTTCAACGTCCTCGGGATGGTTGCCGAGTTTGAAGCGGATCTTATCCGGGCCCGCACCCGTGAGGGGATGGCGACCGCCAAGGCTGCCGGGAAGCTGCGCGGCGGCAAGCCCAAGCTCAACAAGGCGCAGGAGAAGCACCTGGTCGAGCTGCACCGTGCCGGCAGCCATACCACTAGCGACCTCGCCGAGCTCTTCGGTGTGGGACGAGCCACTGTCTACCGCGCGGTGCATCGAGCTGATCCGAAGTAAGACGTCTCACGCCCCGGCCGCCGATCGGCCATTAAACGCGGGCACCGCTCGTTCCTAAGGGGAACCAGACCATTGCTCATGTCGGTGGTCACTATTACCGTCTGACCTATGTCCTACTGCACTGCGCCTTCTCGAGGTCATCACACCGCAAGCGGGGCCGCGGCCTGCCCAGTCCACGGACGGAGCGGCGGGTATGGATACTCCGCTCCGCGGTCCTATCCCTCGTACTCATCGCCAAGTGCTCCGGTGCGCAGGAGCGAAAGCCTGACTAGCGGCGGAAGCACGGGTGCCGGCGCGCGTAGCGCACGGCCCTCGTGGCAGCCGAAGGGGTCGACGGCTTCATACACTGCACAGCAGGTGCGAGATCTTGGATCGGTGCGCGAGGCAGTCGTCGTGCGCACACAGGAGCAGGACGTGTTTCTGTGCCACGCGTGGCCGGACCGTCAAGCTGATGCGAAAGACGTGTACGACATGCTCCTCGACGAGGACGTATCAGTCTGGTTTAGCGAGGTAAGCCTTCGACCCGGTACTGACATGCGAGTTGCCATCGACAGAGGTCTCGTGAGCTCGCGCATGGGAATCGTGCTCGTGACGCCCGCGATGCTCGAGAAGCTGCGGACCGATCGGAGCGTAGCGAGCAACGAGCTGAGCGCCTTGCTCCGCCGCAGCCTTCTCGTTCCGGTTATGCATGGCGTGACGTTCGAGGAGCTCGACCAGGTCAGCCCCACGCTCGCCTCCCGTGGAGGCTTCAGCACGGCGGAGGAACCAATGCGGGACATCGTTGTCAAGATCGCCGAGCTTGTCGGGTCAGTCGCTGAAGAAGAGGCAGCGGGGCTCTAGCTCGTCCGTTGGTCGATCGGCTAACGAACGCTGCTGGCCGCGGTCAGCAGCGTGTTAGGCGTTCCCGCCAACCCAAGACGGCGATGTCGGGGGAACCTTCCGCCGCAACGCAACGCGTTCCCCTGCAAAGAGCCGGAACGCGCCGTCTGGAGCTGGGTCAAGGAACGACACCAACCGGGTGGCCTGCGTCCCAGTAACCACGGAGAAAGTGCCGTCGCCGTTTGGGCGGATCTCGTTCCTGGCAGCCCAGACCTCAGTCCCCACGATTTGGTTCATCGCTGCTGCTTCGTTCAATGGCTGCTCGGTCAACCAAAGCCGCCCGTCGCTCCCACTGCTCACGTCGAACTGCGTTTGCCGGTTCGCATACACGCCGAGATACGGTGCAGCGTCAGACACCAGCCGATCGGATGCTGGAACGGCTGGAGCCGGTTCCGGTTGAATGCCGGCCAGATCGAAGAGAAGCGCATTGGACAGTTGGCCGGCCAATGCTCCGCCCGCGTCACTGTTCGTCAGAACGACCACGGCGACGTCTCGGTCAGGAGCAATCGTCAAGAGCGCCGCGATACCGGGGGCGCCACCACCATGTTCGGCGAGGCCCGGTCTGGGGAGACGCCAGCCGAGCCCCTGCCATGACTCGGTACCCGTTTGGCTGCGGTGATTGATGTACGGCTGGAGCATCTGCGTGGCAGAAGCTTGGCTAAGGAGCCGTTCGCCACTTGAAGCGATACCCTCGGCCAGGAACATCTTCCCGAGGGCCAAGAGCCCGCGAGCGTTCATCGCGAGCTGGTTCCCCGCGGCAGGGTTCGACGGAGGCATGAGTGCCCACTCATGAGTGGGGGCCAACGGGCTGGAGGGGTCCGCGCGGACGTGACCAATCGCCGTCGCGAACGCCAGCGCTTGACTGGCCGAGAACGCCACCCGCTCGACGCCGAGGGGCACGAGCAGGCACGTCCTCAGCGCCTCCTCGTAGGTCATACCGCACACGACCTCGACCAGCCTGCCGAGAACTCCGAAGCCTGCACTGCAATACGAGAACACGGCTCCCGGTTTGTTGTACTGCTCGGCGTTGGCAACCAAGTCGCGCACGAACCGGTCGAGCGCATCCGAGTTACTTGTCGTCGGCTCCCACAGATCACCCTCGAACCCACCCGTATGGGTCAGAAGGTGTTCAACCGTGATCTCTGGACTCGCCTCGAGGTCCTGCGTGTGGAACTCAGGCAGGTACTCCTGCACCGGCGCTGCGAGCCTGATGAGCCCGGCATCGACGAGCTGCATGACCAAAGTGGCGGTGAACACCTTCGTGATCGACTGAACCGGGAAGAGTGTCTTCTTATCGACGGGATGCTGCGTGTCAACATTAAGGACACCATGGGCCGCGTCAACGATCAATCCGCCTGCTGCGACCGCGACCGCCACACCCGGGACATCCGTCGTCGTCACGAAGCGGGAAACTTCTGCACGTACCAGCACTTCGAGATCGACCATGACAACCATCATGACCTGAACCATCACCCGCCAGGCACGATGATCCGTAAATTAACTCCGCCACACATCCAGTGTCTCAACGCCCGAAGACCGATCGGCTACCGAGACGAGGTGACAGGGGGCCACGACGCATCCGCACCCGTCCCGATCCTGCTTCGACGCCTGCGGCGCTGGCGGCGGATACTCGTACGGTGTCCGAACCCGCGCGCCAACTTCTCCGTCCTCGTGCGCTTCAGCCTGGGGATCTCGTCGTTATCGCTTCGCTGTCCGCCCCGCTTCTTCCCGAGTACGAAGGGAACGTCGAGCACACGGAACGTCTGCTCGAGCGGATGGGCTTCCGGGTGCGTCGTGCACCGCTGCTGCAGGCTGGGCGCAGCAGATGGTGGAGCGCCGCCGATCCAGTGCAGATCGCTGCCGAGTTGAACACTCTCCTTCGTGATCCCGAGGTCCGAGCCATCGTTGCGAATGACGGCGGTCAGACGGCTTTCGGGTACCTGGATCTGGTCGATCTCGACGCGATTCGTGCCGATCCGAAGCCGATCCTGGGGTACAGCGACCTCTCGTTGCTGCACCTGGCTCTCTACTCGCAGACGGGTCTCATCGGATTCCACGCCGACATGGCCACGCCAGGCTTCGGCGGCAACTGGATGTCGGCGACGAAGCAACGGCGCGACGAGCTTGAGGCCCTTTACTTCCGTTTGCTGACCGACCCTGATCCGATCGGGGCGTTGCCGACAAGTGCCGCGTGGGAGTGCTGGCGCTCAGGACGCGCCGAGGGAATGCTGATCGGAGGCGTCATCAACCGTGTCGCGCTGGTGCAGGCCACCCGGTTCGCAGTGCCACTTGAGTGGTTCGACGGAGCGGTGCTGTTCTGGGAAGAGATGGGCGGGGAAGCCTCGTACGTCTGGTCCTACCTGCAGGTCCTCCGGCACTCGGGCATCCTCGACCGCATCGCCGGCATGGTCGTCGGTGTACCTCGTGACGTCGCTGGACTGGCACCAGGCGGGTCGTCACCCACGCTGGCCGAGATCGTCCTCGACGTTCTCGGTAGCCGCGAGATCCCAGTGCTCGGGAACGTCGAGATCGGGCACGCGGGCCCGAACCTTCCGATGCCGGTCGGTACCCGTGTGCGCCTCGACGCGGGGGAGCGTTCCTTGTCGCTGCTGGAAGCTGCTGTAGGCGGTTCGCTCGCTACTCGCTGATGGATCAGCTACGTCAGAAACGATCGATCCTGACGAACCCGCAACCGTCGCGTCCTGCTGAGGCCCGTCGTACTGTCGCGGGGTGACGGTCATTCTGATAGATCTCGACGACACCTTGATTCCGGACGTTGAAGCCCGGGATCAGACACTGTCCGAAGCCCTCACCGGCACCAGCGAACAGATCACACTCCACGATGCTCTCGACGTGGTCCGCGAGCGATGGCAGGCATCCGGTCTCCGCGATCTACCCCCTCTCGCGGGCGTCAGCTCCTGGGAAGCGCTCTGGACTGACTTCGACTGTTTCGGTGCCTTACCGCGCAACGCTCGCCTTCGTGGAAGTGAGTTTCACAGGCGGACGTGGAGAGACCTGCTCCCCAGCGAGGACCCGACCGTGGCAGCGATGAGCTTCCGCGAGCACCGCGAAGCCGCAGTGATCCCCTACCAGTGGGTCGACGGTGCTCTGGACGCGCTCAGCGCCCGGCACACCCTGTGGTGCGCCACGAACGGATCTTCACCCCTACAGCGACGCAAGCTCGAACTGGCCGGCCTCGCCGGACGTTTCGCGCGCACCTTCGTTTCCGGAGAGATCGGTGCGGAAAAGGACTCCGAGCTGTTCGCTCGGACTGTCCGCGAGGCGTTGGTCGCATCAGGCGAAAGCGCCGCCTCCGTCGTCGGGGACAGCCAGCGATCGGACGGAGCACTCGCAGAAGCTCTCGGTGTGACCTTCACCCTCGTCACCCCCGGTTCGGTCTGGTCTCTCGCCTAAGCGGATACGACCGTGTTCGCTGGAGGGCTGTTGTCTCCCTCTGTCCGATAGCCGATCGGCTATCGAGACGCTAGATGGTCCCTTCTTGCACCCGCGAGCGGTGCTTCACGGCCCACCGCGCAGCGCTGGCTAGGACGATGCGCTCAGGATGTAGCTAGCACCGGTCATCGCCGATTGCACCGCGGCCACGGTGTCCGCGGGGGAGTGTGACGTCGTATCGATCGCATGACCCTCCCACTCGCCCAGGTTCGAAAACTGGTCCCACAGCGACACGACAGGGCCCGAGCTGACCAAGGCGTCCTGTGTGCCCCTGCTCTGCGCGCGTCGGAGCGTTTCTTCTCGCGACGGCCGCAGCACGATGTACTGCATCGCAGGCACACTGCCGAGATCGCGCGGATTCAAGAAGTGGTCGAGCATCCAGGGTCCAATGATGCCGTCGACGAAGGTGACGTACCCGCCAGCCGCGTACGCGAACGCTGCACTGCGAAGCACCTCCATGACGGTCTCGTTCTGGCCATGAGATTCAGGTAGGTAGGGCGGGATTGCGCCCGAGACGATGTAGTGCCAGAAGTCATCCGAATGCAGATGAACCGAGCGCTCGAACGACGTGGCAAGCGAGCGTGCGGTCGTCGACTTGCCTGCGCCGGGTGGGCCGGTGAGGATCACGACGGTGCCGGGTTCCATGCGTCGACGGTAGGGCCAGCACCGCCGGGACGCAATGGGAACAGCACTGCATGAATTGGTCCGCTCCCGCCGCCGGCTATCCGGACTCCGATCGGCTACTGAGACGTCATCAGCGGCTTCGCCGAGGGACGGTGCTTACCCACATGAGCAGCCCACCGAGGCCGAGGAGGACGACGCTGAGGATGATGGACAGCCAGCCCAGGCCGGTGCCTGTCACTGACTCGATGATTCCCGTGATCAGCGCTATGGCTCCGACCGGAGCAGCGACCCAGCCCAGGATGCGGATGAATCTGCGGCTTCGAGCTGTGGCTGATTCGTTGGGGGTCACGGGCCTAGCCTGCGCCGGGACCCGGGTGCGGCCAATGACGACGCCAGTAACCTGCCCAGCCAGCGGCTAGTACAAAGGCGGCGCCGACGACGGCGCCGACGATCGACCAGCCCTGAGTGGACAGCCCACGTGATCGATAAGACGGTGACACGTACGCCAGATGCTCGGGGGAAGAGAGCACAAGAGTAAGGATCCCGTACGCCAGAAAGGCTGTGCCCATCACGACGGTCAGCACCACTTCCCACAGTGCGGGTCGGCGGGGAGGACGGAGCATGCCGGCAGGTTACCAACCCTGACCAAAGGTGAATGGCACGGTTAGGCTCGCGTCATGCCAGACGCCGCCCCCGTTCTCGTCATCCTGATTGTCGGAGCAGTAATCGGCGTTTTCTTGACCGCGGTCGGGGTCGTGAAAACTGTGCGGTATCAGGGGTGGGGCAAGCAGACGTGGGCCCCGCCTGCGAAGCCCTGGCTTTCAGCGGCGGCCGTGGTTCTCGTCTTGACGGTGGTCGGTGGCATCGTCTGGGCTACGTCGAGCTGACAAGGCCGCCGGTTCGAGGAGCCGGTCTTCGCAGGCGCTTTGGGCCTCTGCCGGCTCCCCGCAGACTCTCGCTCGGTGCGTCTACGGTCACCTTCTCGCCACAGGAAGCAACGACGCCGGCCAATCCGACGCCGCTTACTAGCTTCCCGATGGGCTCTCTGAGTAGCCATCCGGCTACTGAGAGGGCCCGCTGCCCGTTGTACGACTACTCAGAACACCTTCAACGATCCAGCACGCCAGGCCGACCAGGATCAACGCGCTACCGATCCAAATTGGAGTGGGTCGGCCGGCGTCCATGTTGCCAGCGATCACGGCACCGCCGAAGATGACGAGGAACAATCCGAAGCCACCAATGACCGCTGTGAGCAGTTTGGGGCGAGGCGATCCCTTGGCTCGGGTGATGCCGAGGAAGTCGAGAGCACGTCGCATGCGGTGAGCGTACGACTTGGAGCTGCACGGCGATCGATCGCCTATCGAGACACGATCCCGACGGAGACGGGGGTGCTGGGTAGGGTCCCGAGACATGGAAGCAACGACGCTCAGACCCCGCATGTTGACCGCTGGCGACACCGTCGCAATCGTCTCGCCCGCATCGTGGCCAGAGGACTCCGTGCCGGGGTGGATCACTCAGCGAGTCGAGGCATGGGGCCTGCAAGCGGTCATTGCGCCACATGCGCTTGACCACCGCGGCTACCTCGCCGGCAGTGACGGCGACCGCGCGGCTGATCTCAATGACGCGATCCGGGATCCGGAGATTCGTGCGGTGATCGCTTCCGTCGGTGGATGCGGCAGCTTCCGCATCGTTCCGGACATCGACGTCGAGGCACTTCGTGCCGACCCGAAGGTGCTCGTCGGGTACAGCGACATCACCGCCTTGCACCAGGTGTGGAACACCGCTGGCGTTCCGGTGCTGCACGGCGCGATCGCCGGCGCCCACGGCGACCACGTCCGGCGACTCCTCATGGAAGATGCTGACACGGTCGTCGACGCCGATGCCGGCGCCCTCTCGGCTGAACTCACGACGACGGGAAGCGCAGAGGGACCGCTGTTCGGCGGGAACCT
The DNA here is from genome assembly GCF_026544205.1 of Curtobacterium sp. GC_Cur_3. Classification (GTDB taxonomy): domain Bacteria; phylum Actinomycetota; class Actinomycetes; order Actinomycetales; family Microbacteriaceae; genus Curtobacterium. The sequence goes on along the minus strand of NZ_JALNUI010000009.1, from coordinate 14,404 downwards.
CGAGATGCTGGCTCGGTCGGTCGGGGTCGTGGACTTCGACCTGTCCGGCGGGATCTTCCTTCTAGAGATCAACCGAGCGGCCGGGCTGGGGATGGTCGACCGGGCACTCACGCAGCTTCGGTACTCCGGAACGCTCGACGGTATCGCTGGCGTCGCGCTCGGGAGCGTCGACCAGTTCGCCGGCTACGAGGACCGCGGCTGGACCATCGTCAACACCTTGCGCGACCACTTCGATGCGCTCGGTGTGCCGGTGCTCGGTGGGCTTCCCCTCGGTCACATCGAGGACCTCGTCACCGTGCCACTCGGAACGCGCGCGGTCCTCGACGTCGACCACGGACGCCTGACAGTGAGTTCGCCGTCCGAAGGCTGATCGGCTATCGGCTATCGGACGTTCTAGCGATCGTGGTCGAATGAAGGATGGACCCCGTTGCGTCGGCTATCCGCTTTGTCCGGCAGCGCACAGCCGCAGGTCGTTCGCTGCCCGATGCCAGCCGCGTGAGCTTGCACTTTCACCCGTACTCCCCGTTCGACGGAAGTTGCACCCTCTCGGCCATCCTGAGCGACCGGCGGTACCACTCACAGTTCCTCACCGGTACGAGCAATGGTGGTCTGACTGCGCATCGTGGTGGGGAAAGGTGGAGTTGGGAAAGCCGCATCTTCGGAGGCGCTTACGACGACCACGGACCGGACCTCCGACCCGTGTACGGCGCACTGGACGACTCCGCCGAGGTCGGGTCCTACGGGCCGGCACCTCGATTCGGATCGGCTCACCTCCGGCTCCGACCCAACGTCCTCCCTCGATCGACGTTCGCGTTCCCTGACAGCACGTTCGAGCCGACGACGTTCGGGGTGAGCGATCGCATGCAGCTGCTCGATCTTGCTCGAAACGCTCCGACCCCCGATCCACTGGACCACTACGTGGAGGCCCACGTTCACGGAGGAGTGGCCGTACCCGACGACGTAGAAGCACTCGTCCTTGATCCGTCGTTCCAGGACGACGACGTTCATGACCTCGCTGTCCGTTCCGGCCTGACGGTTGAGTGGCATCGGGGGTACCGCGTTCCGGTGGCGGTGATCGAGGCCCACCCCGAGTACCGAGGTACCGACGTCGTCGCCCTCGCCCGCCAGCTAGCGGACAAGCGCACTGGACACCTCACGCCCGCGTCGTTGACGGACAGGCCGGTTGGCGCTCCGACGCAGGACGTGAAGAAGGTGTGGCACTACATCGCCCACTACGGACGCCGGCCGTCCCACTAAGCCATCGGCTATCGGACACGTCAGCGACGACGCCGGAGGATGCCGACCACTCCGACGATGACAATGACGACAACGGCCGCAACGATGAGCCATACCGGCACGGACATGCCGTGCTGAGAACCAGCGCCGCCGGGAGGGCCGGCGAGCAGAAGCAAGATTGAGTTCACGACGTAGGCCTCCAAGCAGCTCAGGTTAGCTTGCCACTGCTGGGTGTGCCGGAGGCCGATCGTCTAACGGACGCTTTGGCGGCCGCCTGCAAACTAGTCATGTGACCCGACTTCGACTCGTAACACCAGCCGACAGCTCAGCCCTCGCTGAGCTGCAAGTCCTAAACCGCGCCTACCTGTCGCCGTGGGAGCCGACTCGTTCCGAGGAGTTCTTCACCGACGCCGGACAACGAGCCGACGTCGACGCGGCGCTTGATAGACACGACCGCGGAGACGCAGCACCCTTCATCATCCTTGATGACAACGGGGCGGTGGTGGGTCGCCTAACACTTAGTGGCATCGTCCGCGGGGCCTTCCAGTCATGCGCTATGGGTTACTGGGTTGCCCAGGAGCGAACAGGAAGAGGGCTCGCGACGGATGCCGTGGCGACGGCCCTGACATACGCGTTCGCAACGCTCGGCCTGCACCGAGTCCAAGACGAAACACTGCTGGGGAACAAGCCGTCACAGCGAGTTCTTCAACGCAACGGCTTCCAGCAGTTCGGGCTCGCTCCGAAGTACCTGAAGATCGCCGGCGAGTGGCAGGACCACCTCATGTTCCAGCGATTGACCGACGAGGCTTAGTTCCGCCCGGACAGCGATGGCGGTCCGGACGGTAGACAGGGGCATGCCCTCCTCAGACGACGTCCCACACCTCCTGCAGACCGTCATCGACACCCCTGCACCGCGCGAGCTGGCCGAGTTCTACCGGTCACTCCTCGGACTCCGGTACCGCGGTGGTGACGCACCCGACGCCGACGAGTCGGAGCAGCCCGAGTGGTTGGTGCTGACCGCCGACGACGGAACTCGCCGTCTGGCCTTCCAACTCGCTCCTGACCTGCCGCGACCTCAGTGGCCGACAGGCTCACCCCCGCAGATGCTCCACCTCGACCTGACAGTGGACTCGACAGCAGCCCTCGAACAGCAGCGGGCTCGCGCCGTACGCCTCGGAGCGGCAGTCCTGACGGACCGGTCCGCGGACCCCGTCGAACCGCTCATCGTCTTCGCTGACCCTTCCGGGCACCCCTTCTGCATCTTCGTCACGCCGTGCACCCCGTCCCGATAGCCGATCGGCTATCGGACTGATTCGGAGATCCGGTCGGACCGCTCAGTGACGTTCCAGGGCGAGGCGTGCACCGAAGCCGATGAGCACGGTGCCCGCGACGCGGTCGATGATGCGTCGAGCGCGGTCGTGGACGAGCCAGCGACGGGCAGCATGAGCGGCGATGATGATGCCGGTAAGCCACGTGAGACCGAGGACGTCGTGCACACCGGCGAGGAGGAGACCCATGCCAAGGTGTGAGACGCCGTCAGGGATGAACTGCGGGATCGTTGCAACGTAGAACACGCCGATCTTCGGGTTGAGCAGGTTCGTCCACATTCCTGTGAGAAACGCCCTCCAGAGCGGCGCTGCCCGCTCGGACACCGATGTGGCCACTCTTTCGAGCCGGCCGCGCTGGAAGCTCTTCACGACGAGGGTGACACCGAGGTACGCCATGTACGCGGCGCCGCCGATGGTGACGACCCGGTACGCCACCTCGGATGCCGCCAAGAGCGCGGCGGCACCAACCGCTGCCGCTGCTCCCCAGATCAGCGCTCCGGTGTTGATCCCGAGCGCTGTCACGAACGCGTGCCTGCGGGACTGTGTGAGGGCGCTGCGCAGGACCAGGGTGGTATCGAGACCCGGGATTACGGTAAGCACCGCTGCAACAGCAGCAAATCCGAGCAGGGCTGTGGTGACAGTCACTGGACCACTGTATTAGCGACCGCGACGATCGCCGGCGATAGACACCGCCATCAGCGCTGGCGAGGCTGTCCCAATAGCCGATCGGCTAACGAGACGGCTTTTGCTGGTTGGTGCGATAGCGGACGGGGGCCAGTTCGGGCGGCTCTTGATCGCCGATGATGTCCTGGGCTACCAGGCGTCCGACGGTCGGCGCGAGGGTCACGCCGGAGTGCATCACGGCTACGTATGCACCCTTGTGTCCGGGAATCTTCCCGATGATCGGGTCTTCGTCGAGGGGCATGGGGCGGATGCCGACCTGCACGTCAGTCAGTTGTACGTCGTCCATCCCCGACACCGCAGCGCGCACTCGCGCCAAGACCTCCTGCCCGACCGCGTACAGTTCCTCATCGGAGGTCTCGCCGTTGTGGTCCCACGCGGCTTTGAATGTGCCCTGGTCTGTTTGACGGACCTCGATCTGATCGCTGCTGAGCAGGGTCCGGATGACCTCCGGCGCGGAGCTGAAACTGACCAAGATCGACGGTGACGGTTCAACCGGGAGGTCAACGCCGAGATCCCGGCAAAGCGTCGTCGCGTCCGCGCCAGCGGCGATAACCACCATGTCCGCCGGGACACTGTCGTTCTCCGTTCGGACCCCCACCACGCGGCCGTCGCGCTCTGTCAGTGCGAGGACTCGCTCGTTGCTGTGCACTCGTGCGCCGGCGACCTCTGCGCCGGCGAGCAGTGCCGCGACTGTGGCGACGGGATCGAGAGCCCCGTCTGTCGGGTCGAACGTCGCCCGCCGGGGTACGTGAACCAGGTGCGGTTCGAGTCGAGACACCGCATCAGGGTCGATGGTGTCCGCGTCGGTGTCCGAGTTGCTGCTGCTGTCCCATCGGAGTGAGCCTTTCCAGCGGACTCGGATATCGGGCAGCTCTTCTTCCAGTCGCCGGTAGTCATCGATGACCAGAGCACGCAGGGCCGCTTGTGCCGGACGAGGCGGGGTGGGTCCTCTGCCGATCCAGGCGAAGGACGATCCAGTCGCACCGGAGGCGGCGTGACGGCCCTCTACGACGGTCACGGCAGCGCCAGCTTTGGCGAGGTGGTAAGCGATCGACGCCCCAACGATGCCCGCTCCGACCACCACGACGTGTCTCATGTGTTCATCCTCGTCTGACCACCCGCTGCGGACCAAGGGACATCCACTGAAAGACGGTTCGGTTGACCATCGGCTATCGGGACGTCCAGATACAAGCCTCGCCCCGGTGCATCATCAAGGGGTGCGAGCCGTTGTGTTTGACCTCTTCGGAACCTTGACCGACCCTGCCGCGGAAGGTGAGCGAGAGCGCATCCTGGCAAGCACGGCACGAGTGCTGGGAATCGAGCCCTCGGTGTTCTCGACTCAGATGCGGGCCAGCTTCAACGAGCGCTGCACCGGAGCCCTCGGCGACACCGCTTCCACCTTCGTGGCCATCGGTGAGCGTTGTGGTCACCGTTTGACGGCTGACGCTGCGCGGCTGGGGGCAGCTCATCATCTCCGGGCTACCGCACCCCTCCGCCAGGCGCATCCGCACGCACGTACTGTTCTTCGTCGGCTGCGCGAGTCGGGATACCGTCTGGCGATTCTGTCGGACTGCAGCAGTGAAACTGTGGAGGCATGGGCAACGACGCCATTCTCCGCTTGGGTAGATGGAACATTGCTGTCGTGGTCACTGGGCTACCGCAAGCCGGATCCGCGCGCATATCGGGCGGCAGCGGATCAGCTGGGCGTGCCGCCTGAGGAGTGCTGGTTCATCGGTGACGGTGGAAGCCGTGAGCATTGGGGGGCGGCTCAAGTAGGGATGACGCCGGTTCTGATCGCCAATACGGGCGACGATGTGGCTCACCTCCGCAGAGACGCCGATACCTTCGTGCCGCAACACGTCGTACCCTCGCTCGCTGACGCGCCCGACCTCGTACTCGATGTTCGCTGATCGGTAAGTAGCGCCGCCCGATGCGGGCGAGGCGGCTACCCATCGGCTATCGGACATGGGTTGCCAGGTTCAATGTCATCGCGAGAGACCCGACAGCATCGTGTCGACTGGTCTCGACGAAGCCCGCGCGTTCGTACGTCCGCACGGCCGGGCGGTTGCCCTTCACGACGTTGAGACCAATCGAGGTCGCACCGAGTGCACGTGCTCGGGCGACGGCAAGCCGCACCAAGTCATGGGCCAAGCCGCGGCTTCGCACGGTGGGATCGAGTAGAACCCGTCCGAGGTGAGCATGGCCGTCGCGCATCGTGAGTTCGAACTGGCCGATCGGTTCGGGACCAGCGTCGACGACCACCCATGCCGTTCGTTCAGGGCTCTGTTCGTCCATCGTCAGCTGGTCGAGGGTCAGAGGCCATCGCAGGCGGGGGCCGGCGAAGAGGTTCAACGCCTCGGCGTCCGGCACCCATGACACGATCAGATGGCAGTCATCACTGGATCGCGGTCGAATCGAGAGCACGTCGCACATCATCCGCGCGATTGGTCACAACGGCCAGAGCCAGGTTCGTCGACCGATCGGCTATCGAAACGCTGGGGGTCAGGGCCTAGTCTGCGCCGAGACCCGGGTGTGGCCAATGACGACGCCAGTAACCTGCCCAGCCAGCGGCTAGTACAAACGCGGCGCCGACGACGACGCCGACGATCGACCAGCCCTGAGTGGACAGCCCACGTGATCGATAAGACGGTGACACGTACGCCAGATGCTCGGGAGAGGAAAGGGCCAGAGTAAGGATCCCGTACGCCAGAAAGGCTGTGCCCATCACGACGGTCAGCACCACTTCCCACAGTGCGGGTCGGCGGGGAGGGCGGAGCATGTCGGCAGGTTACCAACCCTGACCAAAGGTGAATGGCACGGTTAGGCTCGCGTCATGTCAGACGCCGCCCCCGCTCTCGTCATCCTGATTGTCGGAGCAGTAATCGGCGTTTTCTTGACCGCGGTCGGGGTCGTGAAAACCGTGCGGTATCAGGGGTGGGGCAAGCAGACATGGGCCCCGCCTGCGAAGCCCTGGCTTTCAGGGGCGGCCGTGGTTCTCGGGTTGACCCTGGTCGGTGGCATCGTCTGGGCTACGTCGAGCTGACACGGCCGCCGGTTCGATGAGCCGGTCTTAGCAGGCACTCTGGCCCTCCGAAGCACCCGCCAGCGTCACAGCTGATGATTGCCGCGAAAGTGACGAGGTGAACGGGTCCAACTGCGCGAGTCATGCTCACCGATGTGGTTGGATCGACCCGTGACCAGCGCGGGGGCAGTGCAGACGACGTGGGCTCGGTCCCACGTCCTACCGGCGGGCTCGATGCCGCTTGGCGGGATGAAGGAAGAGCTCAGCTTCGCTTACCTCCATATGCTCGCCAGCGCCACCGGTCTCGATGTCGGCACATGGCGGCAGGACTACGACGTTCGAGACATCTCTCTGCGCTCGACGGTCGATTACGGGGACTTCACCCCCGACGGGCTAAGTGACGCCGGGATCGATGTGCAACTCAAGTGCACGGGCCAGGAACGCGTAGACCGCGACGACACCATTGCTTGGTCGCTCTCGAGGCGCACTCTTGAGAAGATGAAGCGCACCAACCGGACGACGCCGTACATGCTCTGCGTGCTCGTCACGCCGGACGACGCTGCGTTCTGGTTGGACAGCAGCGTCGACGGTCTCCTGGCACGCAGTCACATGTACTACCAGTGGGGTCATCATCTCCCGGCCCTGACCTCGGGGAACGAATCGCAGACGGTGCACCTGCCCAAGGCGAACGTGCTCAGCCCTGCGACGCTGCTTGAACTGATGAAGGAGGCAAGCACATGGCGGGCACACTGATCGACGATGCCGGCGACTACGCCAACGTCGTCGACGCCACACGCCTGACACAGTTCCTCGCCACCCAGAACTGGACCATCCAAACCGATCTCGGCTATGCGCAGATCTGGTCCGAACCCGGCGTAACCGGCGATCTCGTCCGCCGGATCCTCATCCCTCGCGACACCGGCCTCGACGACTACGGGCCTCGCCTGTCGCAAGCCCTCTCTCGCGTCAGCGACACCTACGACTGGAGCGTGGCTAACCTCGCCGAGCAGGTCGCCGCGGTCAGCGCCGACCTCTTCTTCGTCCGCGTCGACCAGCACATGAGCGATGGCACCATCCCACTCCGGCAAGCATCCGCACTGCTGGAAAACATCGACGACATGATTCGTTCCGCGGCCCTCACCGCCGCGAACCCGCATTCCACTGGACGTGGCCGAATTCCCACCGCCGTCAACGACTTTCTGAACGACGACGTCCGCATGGGTCACACCAAGCGCGGCAGCTTCATCATCACAGTCGCTGCGCGCCTCGACCCCCCGACCGTCGATGAGGCCCCTGCCGACGACGCTGACGACGAGCTCGCACCGTCGTTCACCCGGCAGGTGATGACCACGCTGGCGCGCAGCCTCGACGTCACCAAGCAGGTCGCCGAAAATCGTTTCGACGCACCCAACATTGACGACGCGATCGCGTCCGGGATGCGTCTGCCGATGGTGAAGGCTCTGCAGTCGATGGGGTCCGGTGAGGGCCTCCGCTCGTTGGACATGAGCTTCGAATGGGCGCCAGTCGAGCGCCAGCGCACTCCGGTGGCCAGCAAGATCGAAATGACCCGCGAAACGGTCCAGCTGCTCGATCACGTCTCCGAGAGGCTCGTCCGGAAGGATCCTCCGAAGCAGGTCACGGTTATGGGACCTGTCATTGAATTGCGTCGTGGGGACGACCGTGACGATGACGGCGTTGGTGCCGGTGACATCGTGCTCCGCGCCGACGTCGACAACACGTGGCGGAAGATCAGCATCACCCTGAGCGGCGAGGACTATGACATCGCCATCCAGGCTCACCGGGAGAAGTTCCCCCTTACCGTTACCGGTGTTCTCGATAAGCCAGGGCGGAACTGGACGCTGCAGGACCCGACTCTCGACCGGTCCTTCTACGACTTCCGCAACCAGCCGCGCTGAGCCGGGGCTCCCTCATCGGCTCAAGACCGGGTCTAGTCGCGGGAATCGGCGATGTGAACTTGCCGCCGTACCGTTGAACCGATCGACGATCGCAGGGAGGGCTGCATGAGCGGCAAGCAGGCGAAAGCCCGTCGCGCAAGGGAGGGACGGGTAGCGGCTGTTGCGGCAGAGCGGCTCGCCCGCCAGCTCACGGGGGCGACGTTCTGGCACGGGGGCGCCCCGGGTCTGCAAACTGGTGAGGTCTTACTCACCGCGCACGCGGCTCTGATCGCAGGTCGGACGGACACTGCTCATTCGTTGCAGAAGGGCTACGCCGACGGAACCACCGATTCACGGCGGGTGTACTTCACGACGGATCGTGAGATGGCGCGCGGGTACTGCGGGCTCTACAAGGTTGACGACGACGTGGCCGGGTCTTTGTACCGCGTCGCGCCGATCGGGCCTGTCCAGGTTGATCCCGATTTTGATGGTCGCAACGTGTCGTGGTGTGCTTCTGGCGCGAGGATCCTTGAGGTCGAGGAAGAACAGGTCGACGTGGATGAGTTCGGCGCCATGGAACGGATCGGGCCCTACATGGCGTGGGAGAACGGCGATCCGATCTACAGTCCGTTTGGTCACTTCCTCCCGAGTCCTGAGATGGGCCAGTTCGGCATCACAGCTCCGTGGCTCGCGGAGCGATACCGACAATGGACGCCGTGGGAGCTTGTTCAGGCGGATCTTCGTTCGATGCTGGCCGCGGGGAGGCGTCCCGCTCCCAGCTCGTTCATGTCGTGATACCGCGTCGCGGCTGCGCCCTGTCTTCGCTGCGCTGCGCAGGCCATCGGACGGGCCGTGTTCGGGAGCACGTCGTTGGCTGCAGCACTCGAGGCGATTGGCCAGGGGGAGGGGGAGTCTGGTCCGCGAGTACGCTCCGCGGGGATGACTGATGAGCTCGAGGCGTTACAGTGGCTCTCCGTCGACGAGCTCGCCGTCGCCCGTCGGCGGGCGATCCGGAAGCTGAACCTCCTCGACCGCTCCGCGGACGACTACCCGCTGACCGTGGCCGCGCTGGAGCGGACCATGGATCTGATCGGGGAGGTGCAGGACGGCCGCCGCCGACGGTACTACTGAGACCGGCGGTGTCGGCGGCCGCGGTCATCATCGGGGTCATGCCCGAACACCGGTGGGCCCCGCCGAGCCATCCCGATCCCCCTGAGGATCAGCCGCTCGGCATCGATGCTCCGGCGGGCCCTGACCGGGTGTCCGGCTACCCGGCGGTGTGGGTGCAGGTCGAGTTCACTCGGTCGGGTCCGCAGACCTGTCCCGGGTTTGTCGAGCAGGCCGACGGCGACGTGGTCTACGTGCAGCTCGTGCACATGGGGTTCGTGCACCACGTGTGGGTTCCGATGGACCGGCTCAAGAAGCGGTCTCTGCGGCCACCGGGGCGCCGCTGATGGGCGTCCGCCGACGCGGACGCTGGTTGCCCGAGGAAGCGGTCTCGATCCCGCAGGAGGCCCGTGGCGGCCTCGCGGGTGACGTCGCACCGGCGGCGCCGGTGTGGGCGTGGATCCGCACCTACCGCGGCGTCGACCGTCGGGTTGAGGCGAAGGCGATCGCCGCGACCGCTGACGCGGTCCTGATCGAGTGGGGGAGCGGTCAGGCCGCGACGGCCGCGTGGGTCTGGCGCGCGGCTGTGAAGCACCGCGCGGACCGCACAGCCCCCTCATAGCGCGACCTCGAGCGGTGTCGGCGGTGCGGAGGTACCGTAGAGATGCGCTCGAGCTGTTCCCCCCAACGCTTCGAGCGTCAGCACGAGGACCAGCCCCCAAAGCCGGTCCGCGTGCTCACCGGCCCCGGCTTGTTCCCCCCAACGAGCCGGGGCCGCTTCACGTCTGACGGCGATCGGTCGGCGGTCGCCGGCGTCGTGGAACTCACCAGTCGCGACCCAGACGCGTCCGCCGTGCTCGAGTGTCGCCGGCAAGGCACCGCGGATCAGGATCCGGACGGCCGGCCGCATTTCGTCGGCGACGAGGTCGACGGCGCGCGCGTCGCGATCGTCCGGGTTCCGTCCGGGGCTGGTCCGCACGAAGTCGCTCATGTGTCTAGCGAACACGATCTCGCAGAGGATCCGCTACCGGCGCTGCAGCTCGAGAGGGGGAAGGGCTCCGCGGACCGCCTACGGCGGACTGTTCTGACTGTATGGAGCCGGCTCCGCCGACCAGTGCCTTGGGCCTGCGGCCCGTTTTTTTACCGAGAAGCCTTCGGCGGCTCGGTCGCTGCGCTCCCTCGTAGCAGCCTCCCGGGCTGCGTCTAGCCGCTGCGCGGCCGGATCCTCCGAGATTTTCGGCACGCGGTCGCTGCGCTCCCTTATTTCGCGCCGAAATTCTCTCCCCCTCCGCCCTTCGGGTAGACACACCCTTCCCGGCCGCTAGGCGGTAAACCGCCTTCTCGGCAAAAAAACGAGGAGGGGAATGGAGAAACGAAATGATCAAGACAGCAACCCGCACCACGACCGGACTGATCGGGCTTCGCCTGAACATCGACGGAACGATGGAGGACGTTCGGATCACCGTCGGCCCGGACGGCTCCCACGTCGCGAGCCTCAATCAGGCGATCGGTTCCGACCTGTTCGACGTCGTTGGCCTGCCGAACGGCATCGACGTGTTCGTGGACGACGAAGGGCTCTACCGGGCCGAACACAGCCCGGTCCTGTCCGAAACCGTCCGCCGACTCGGCGGCTACCCGGCCGGGTACCGGCTCCATGGAGCAGGCGTGTTCGTCGCCGTGGACGACGACGGCGACACGATCGCACTGACCCCGGCGCAGCGCGCCCAGGTCACCACCGCGTGGCTGCAAGCCGTCAGCGGCAGCAACGCCTAACCACCCCCGAATGAAACAGACCGGGTGCGGAGTTCCCGACAAGGATCAATTGCCAGGACCCGCACCCGGTCACTACCGGAAAGCGTAGCAAAACCATGAGCATCATCGACAACATCGCCGTCACCCACCTGACGGACCAGCCCAGCACCACCGAGCAGGCTCCCACCGCGGGCGTGGAACTGGTCACCCTCCCAGCGTTGAACGTGTCGATCGAGAACAACGTCCGCACCGCGGCCGACCTCGACCCCGCGTTCCTCGCCTCCGTGAAGCAGCACGGAGTGCTCCTGCCGACCATCGGCTACCGCGACCAGGACGGCCGCGTGGTCGTCCGGGACGGGCAGATGCGTGTCCTGGCAGCCATCGAGGCCGGGTGCGACGTGCCCGTGTTCGTCACCGCGCGTGACGACAACACGGCCAAGCGGATCGCGGAGCAGTTGGTCGCGAACGAGCGCCGCACCGCCCTGACGGACGGTGACCGGCTCGCCGCGTACCGGCAGCTGGAAATCGAGGGCCTGTCGGTCACCGCGATTGCTAAGGAGACCGGCACGAAGCGGGACACCGTGAAGGCGACCCTCGCCGTGGCGAAGTCGGAAGCGGCGACGAAGGCCGTCACCGACCAGGCCCTCACCCTGGACGACGCACTGCTGTTCGCGGAGTTCCAGGACGACCCGGAGGCCATCGCGGAACTGCAGGCGTGCGTGGACGAGGGCTACGCCGAAGAACTGCCGTTCACGGCCGAGCGCATCCGTCAGGACCGGCAGGGCAAGGCCGACATGGCCCGGATCGCGGGGGAGTGGGAAGCCAAGGGCGTCCGCGTCGTCACGAGCGAGGACGACTACACGACCCTGTCGAGCCTGACCGACGCGGACGACGACGCCGAGGACCGGCCCATCCTCGACCCGGAGGCGCACGCGACCGGCTGCGCCGGTCACGCCGTCATGCTGCAGGCGTGGGGTGAGCACACGGCGATCCCGGTGTGCACGACCCCGGAGGCGCACCACGTGAAGTACCCGCGGTACTCGTTCAGCACGGCCCCGGCTGTGGAACTGACCGAGGAAGAAGCGGCCGAGCAGAAGGAGGCCGAGAAGGCCGCGCGCCGGGAACTGATCGCCAACAACAAGGCGTGGGACGCCGCGGACACGCTCCGGACCGAGTTCGTGAAGTCGCTCCTCCAGCGGAAGACGCTGCCGAAGGACTGGACGATGTTCGCCGCTGTCGCGGGCACCCGTCACGGGTGGACGATGCGCGCCGACAACAGCGGCGGTATCCGCGACCTGCTCAGCATCGAGTCGGGCAGCGGCTACGGCGCTGACACGGTCGCAACCTGGGTGGAGCAGCACCCCGCGAAGGCTCCGCACGTCGCCCTTGCCGTGGTGCTGTCCGCGTTCGAGAACGCGGCGAACCGCGAGTGGTGGCGTCGTCCCACCACCGAGGGTGCGGCGTACCTGAACCAGTTGGCTGCGTGGGGCCACCGCCTGACCGACGTAGAGAAGATCGCCGCGGGCATCCAGCCCGAGCCGGTCGACCCGGTCGAGGACGCGGACACAGCGGCCGAGTAGGTGAACCAGCGTGGGGGTCGCAGCCAGCGGCCCCCACGCACACCCGGCACCGGTCTCATCGGGGCGTCTCAGCGTTCGTGGGCGGCGTCGCGGCTCCGCCGCAACGGCAAGGGGCTCCGCCCCCTCCCTGACCCCGGCGCTGCTCGACGGAGCTCGCAGCGCGACGACACCGCAGAGCGGCGCCGCGAACAGCGCTCTGGAGGACGAAGGATCTCCGGCGCGCAGGACCGGTCGCAGCCCAGAGCTTCCGGCCCAGGCCGGGAGTCGCTTCACTCCGAGTGGAACCGGCTTCGCCGGCGCTGTCTGGGCCTCCGGCCCGTTTCTTTGCCGTGAAGCCTTCGGCAGCGTACGGACGTCCGGGTTCCGCGCAAGCGGCAAGCCGCCGGCTCCTCCGAGATTTTCGGCACGCGGTCGCTTCGCTCCCTTATTTCGCGCCGAAATTCTCTCCCCCACCGCCCTTCGGGTTGCACTCCACCCTCCCGTCCTAGCGGCGACAAGTCGCCTTCACGGCAAAAAAACGAGAGGGAGAGGAAGAGCACATGCGCTACCAGATCGAGACGCTGACCCGGGTTGTCAGCAAGGCCGACGACGCAGCTGAGGCGAGGACGGCGGGACTGCGAGAGCGGGCCGCGGAACTCAAGACCGCCGCGTCGCTGGGTTGGACCCTCGCGAGCACGTTCGTCCTCGAAGGGGTCGAAGTCGCCACGTTCGTCGACACGATCACCTTCACGCCGCCCGCGGAGTGAACCAAGGCGGGAGGGGACAACTCGTAATTGCCCCCTCCCGCCTCCCATCCTCCCCGATCGAGACCCCGGAGGTACAGACCATGAGCACCACCACCGCCACCAAGAAGCGCACCGCCAACACCCGCCGCCCGTCCGTCACCCCCGAGCAGCGGAAGGAGCAGGCAGCCGCGTTGCACGAGTCGATCGCGGCGCAGGTAGAGCAGCTGCGCGACTCGGACCGGTGGACGGCCTTCCTGCAGTTCGCGGGCGCGTTCCACACGTACAGCCTCAACAACGTGTTGTTGATCCTCGCTCAGCGCCCCGATGCCGAGCGGGTGGCGGGGTTCCGGAAGTGGCAGGCCCTCGGCCGCCAGGTCCGCAAGGGAGAGAAGTCGCTCCGCATCTTCGGCTATAGCACCAAGAAGGTGACCGAGCAGGACGAAAACGGCGAAGACGTCGAGAAGCGTTACCCCCGGTTCCCGATCCTGCCCGTGTTCGACATCGCCCAGACCGACCCGATCGACCCGGACGCCGCCGACCAGTCGACCCTCACCGCGCCCCTGACCGGAACCGATGACCACGGCGTCATCGGCACCCTGACCGCCCACCTGGTCGCGGACGGGTGGAGCGTCGAGCACACCGAGCCGGGAGAAGGCCGCAACGGCTTCACCGACCCCGCCGCCCGCCGCGTCGTGATCGGGTCGCACCTGGCCCCGAAGCACTCCGCGAAGACGCTCATTCACGAGCTCGCGCACATCCTTCTCGGCCACACCGACGACCTGACCGAGTACGCCGAGCACCGCGGCCTCATGGAAACCGAGGCCGAGAGCGTCGCCTACGTCGTCGCCGGACTGGTCGGATTCGACACCGCCGCCTACTCGATCGGCTACGTCGCCGGATGGTCAGACGCGGACGCCGACCTGATCCGCTCCACCGCCGCCCGCGTCCTCACGGCAGCGCACCAGGTGGCCGCGATCCTCACCCCTGCCGACGTCGACGCCGAAGACGGCGACGACGCGGACCCCACCGACCAGTAGTCACCGCGGGGGCCGCTAAGCGGCCCCCGCCTCCCGGA
>NZ_JALNUI010000008.1 GCF_026544205.1 Curtobacterium sp. GC_Cur_3 | reverse complement strand
TCCCCTTCGCCGTCGACCGCACGGCCGCACCCCGCCGCTACGACCTCGTCAACATCGGCGACGAACCCGTCGACGGTCTCAGCCTCACCCACCTCGGCACCGGGTACTGCCCACCGCTGGTCGTCCGCCGGCTCGACCCCGGTCGCAGCCTCGGCATCGCGGTCTTCGGCGCCGCACCCGACGAGACCGGCGTGGTCATCGTCCGCTGGCGTCGACCCGATCGCTCCGAGTACCTGTGGCGCATGTCGCTCGTCGGACCGGGCATGGCGCCCTGACGGCCGATGCCGCTCGAAGCGGCCCGTCGCCGTGGTCAGGCGTCGCCGTGCGTCAGGCGGCGCCGTGGTCCCGCGCGACCTCGTGCCAGCGGGCGATGAGCCGCTCGACGGCGTCGTGGAAGCGGGCCGTCGCGGCGCCGGGTGTCGTCTCCCCGAAGTACCGGTCCACCCACCGGCGCAGGTCCGCGAGCTGGCTGGCGTCGTGTGCCGCTGCGTCGACGCGGGCCACCACCTGGTCCGCGTCCTCCGCCAGCAGCCAGTCCGCCGCGGTCAGGTAGCCGCGCTCGTCGACGTCGGCACCGGCCGCGACCGGGCGGGTGACGATGAGGGGCTTCCCCACGGCGAGCCGGTCGTAGATCATCGCGCTGATGTCCGTGATGGCGACGTCCGCGTCCGCGAGCTGCCAGCCCAGCGCGGGCCCGTCGTCGTGCACGTGGTGCGCCGACGGGTCCGCGGTGTTGGCGGCGTCGATGGCGGCGACGATGCGCTCGTGCGCTGCCTTGTACGCCGCGTCCACGACGCCACTGCGCGGGTGCGGACGGTACACGAGGCGGTGGCGGGGCGACGCGAGCACCCGGTCGGCGATGGTGGTGCCGTGACTCGCGATCGACCCGTAGGCGGCGGCCTCCCGGTCCCCCTCCCAGGTGGGTGCGTAGAGCACGACGGTGCGGTCGTCGGCCGGGTAGGGCGGCTTCCCGGCGAAGTGGTCCGCCTGCGGACGTCCGATGGCGATCGCCCGGTGCTCGACGTCGTAGTCCCAGAGCGCCTCGGCCAGCCGGTCACGGGCGGCCTCACCAGCGATCAGGGCGTAGTCGTACGCCTTGAACTGGTTCGTCGTCATGTACATCTTGTCGCTCTCGCCGTGGTTGACGAAGACGTGCCACATGCGCCCGTACCGCATCATCTGGAAGTTGCGGGCGTTCTGGTTGACGTAGAGCACCAGCTTCGGCGTCTGCTCGTCGACGAACCGCTCGAGGTCGACGACCTGCCGGGCGTACACCGCGGTGACGGGCGCCTCGTCGAGCAGGGTGAGCATCGTCCCCGGGTTCCGCGAGATGATCGCGACCCGGTGCGTGCGGGAGAGCTCGGCGAGCGGCTCGTACCACTGCCGCACCTGGTACATGTTCACGGGCCCGTCGGCGAAGTACACCGCGACCTCGATGCTCCCCGGTGCCAGCCGCTCCTGCGCGGGGAGCCGGCGTGCCAGGGCCCGTCGGCTGGATCGGGATCGCAGGAGCCGTCGGACGAGCCGGACGGCAGTGCGGGCGTCGCTGAGGATCGACATGCTGCGCTGCTCTCTCGTGGTGCTGGTCGGGATCGGGTCAGACGACGGGGGGACGGCCGGCCAGGGTCATGCGGCCGATGGTGAGCCAGCCCATGGGTCTGGTGGGACCGCAGTCGCTCGTCCAGCCCTCGCGGACGCCGTCGAACCACACCCGCAGGCGACGCGGGTGCCGCCACCAGCGCAGGACCTGGATCACGGCCCACGACCCGACGTACACCGGGCGGAGCGGCGCCGGCAGGTTGCGCCGTGCGATCCACACGCGGTTCCGGGCGTTCAGCCGGACGTACTCACTGTGGCGGGCCGGGTCGATCGCCGGGTGGTGCGCGACGAGGTCCCCGGCGTACCAGGTGCGTCGGCCGGCGTCCCAGACGCGCCAGGCGAGCTCGATGCCCTCGTGCGCGTAGAAGTACGGTGCGCCCCAGCCCCCGACGGCGCGGTACACGTCCATCGGCAGCACGACGGCGCCCTCCCACACGGAGAACACCGGCGACGACTCGGTCGGGTCGCCCTTGCGGATGCGCGGCACCCAGCGCAGCGGGCTCGCCGCGCCGGAGGGGTCGACCACGCGGGGCTGCACGAGCCCGAGCGACGGGTCCCGCTCGAACAGCGCGACGGCGTCCAGCAGGAACGTCTCCGACGGGATGGAGGCATCGTCGTCGAGGAAGAACACGTAGTCGCCGTCGACGACCTCGGCGCCGGCGTTCCGTCCGGCGGGGATCCCGACGTTCTCCGGCAGGGCCAGCGACCGGACGCCCTCGGGCAGCCCGGTCGGCTCCCAGCCGTTGCCGACGCAGACGACGTCGAGCTCGACGCCCTGCTGCGCGAGCACGCTGTCGAGACCGCGTCGCAGGTCCTCGGGGCGGGTGCCCTGGGTGAGGCTGACGACCGCGATGCGCGGGCGCTCGCGGTGCGGGACCGCGTGGCGTCTGGCGGTGGCCGGGGTCACGCGCGGACCCGCTTCGACGAGATGATCGCCAGGAAGTGTCCGGCGGTGGCGATGACGGCCAGCGGCAGGAGCGCGCCCACCAGGACCCGGTCGATCAGCGGGTGGCCGACGACGAGCCCGATCAACGCGAAGACGAACGCCAGGATGGAGAGCTCGACGGAGTGGTACAGCCGGTGGAACGGCAGGAAGCGGGCGACCTTGCGCAGCGAGGCGAGGCGCCGTCCGGACGGTGCCGTCGAGGCGTCCCGACGGTCGACGAGCTTCTCCAGACCGGAGTTCGCACGCGCCACGTGCACCATGTCGTTCAGCGCCTTGTTCAGCACGATCACCAGGCCGAGCGCGCACCCGATCGTGGTCCACATCCAGTCCGCGCCGTGGATCGGCCACGTCGCCGCACGGACGCCGAGGGCGATGGGGATGAGTCCCTCGGTCGTGTAGTGCCCGACCTTGTCGAGGAACACCCCTGCGGGCGACCGGGTGCCGCGCCACCGGGCGACCTCACCGTCGGAGCAGTCGACGAGCATCTGGAGCTGCCCGAGCACGAGCGCCAGTGCAGCGCCCCAGAGCCCCGGGATCAGCAGGGCCGCGGCGACCGACCACCCGACCAGGATCATCAGGCCGGTCACCTGGTTCGCGCTGACGCGGGTCTTCAGCAGCACCCACGTCAGGTACGGCGAGATGTCCCGGAGGTACAGCGACGCGGTCCAGTGCTCGGCGTTCGCGCGCGCCCGGACCTCGTCCGGCTGCGCGACCGCCCGCAGCTCGGCGATGGAGGTGGGGTGGGCGTAGCCGCGTTCGCCGCGGTCGTGCTGGGGGTCGCTCACGTGCGTCACCGTCCGGTGTGGGTCGTCAGCTCGGAGGTCCGCGTCAGGAACCCGACGATGAACCCGACCCCCCAGCCGATGTGGATGCAGGGCAGGACGACGAGCAGCCACGCCCGTGTGGCCGCGTCGGAGCGTCGGGAGACCGCGAGGGCACCGACGACGACGAACACCAGGTAGACCGCCGGGACGACGAAGCCGAGCAACGCCCACGCGGCACCGCTGCGGAGGGCCGCGCCGACGACGCCGACGATCCCCGCGACGAGCCCGAGGCCGAGTCCCGCGACCATCACGGGTGGCACGAAGTACCGCACGCCGTTGCCCGCGGGGAACCGTCGTGCGAGCTCACCGCGCCACAGTCCCGTGGCGACGAACTGCCGGATGAGGCGCTTCAGGCTCGGCCGCGGCCGGTACGTGACGACGAGCTCGGGCGTGAACCAGACCGTGCCGCCGGTGGTCCGCAGCCGCCGGTTCAGCTCCCAGTCCTGGCCGCGCTTGATGCCCTCGTCGAACAGTCCGACCGCGAACAGGCGGTCGCGCCGGAAGACACCGAGGTAGGCGGTCTCGGCCGGTCCGGCCTGGCCACCGACGTGGTGGGGCGTCCCGCCGAGACCGACGCGGCTGCCGTACGCGAGCGCCACGGCCTTCTCGAACGGCGTCCGCCCCTCGGCGCGCATGATCCCGCCGACGTTGTCCGCACCCGACTCGGTCAGGGTCCGGACGGCGATGCGCGTGTAGTCCCGCGGGAGCACCGAGTGCGCGTCGACGCGGACCACGACGGGGTGCTCGGAGGCGCGGATCGCCACGTTGAGGCCGGCGGGCGTCGAGCCCACCGGGTTGTCGACCGCGCGGATGCGGGGGTCGGCGGCACTCATCTCGGCGACGAGTTCGTTCGTGCCGTCGATGGAGGGTCCGAGCGCCAGCACGACCTCGAACGGCCCCGCGTAGTCCTGGTCGAGGAGGCTCGCGACCGCAGCGCGCACCTCGGTCACCTCGTTCAGGACGGGCATCACGTACGAGACGCCCGGCAGGCGCTGTCCGTCTGTCTGCATGCGATCCCTCGGGGTCCTGGCGGTGAGCGACCTGCAGCCTATCAATCCCCGGACTCCCCCACCTGTCGCCGCCCTGCGCGCCCGTCCTGCCGCCAGTTCCTCCCGCTCCCTCTGCTCTCCCTCTCGCCGAACGGGCGGAAGCGCGGGGTCGGATCCGCCACACACGCCGGCATTTCGCCCGTTGGGCTGTCCGCGGGCGAACGGGCGGAAGCGCGGGGTCGGATCCGCCACGCACGCCGGCATTCCGCCCGCTCGCGTCCAGCAGAGCCGAGCGGGCGGAAGCGCGGGGTCGGGTCCGGCAGGGACGGCGGCGTTTCGCCCGCTCGCCTCCAGCAGAGCCGAACGGGCGGAAGCGCGGGGTCCGGTCCGGCAGGGACGCCGGCATTCCGCCCGCTCGCCTGTCCGCGGGCGAACGGGCGGAAGCGCAGGGTCGACTTCGGCAGGGACGGCGGCATCTCACCGCTCGCCTCCCCCAGAGCCGACCGGGCGGAAGCGCGGGGTCGGTCCGCCACACACGCCGGCAATTCGCCCGCTCGCCTGTCCAAGCGCGAACTGGCGGAAGCGCCGGGTCGGGTCTGGCAGAGACAGCGGCATTTCGCCCGCTCGGCTTTCCGCGGCCAAACGGGCGGAAGCGCGGGGTCCGGCACGCACGGCGGCATTCGCCCGCTCGCCTCCAGCAGAGCCGAGCGGGCGGAAGCGTTGTGTCCGGTCCGGCACACACGCCGGCATTTCGCCCGCTCGCGTCCAACAGAGCCGAGCGAGCGGAAGCGCGGGGTCCGGTCCGGCAGGGACGTCGGCATTTCGCCCGCTCGCGTCCAACAGAGCCGAGCGAGCGGAATCGCGGGGTCCGGTCCGGCACACACGCCGGCATTTCGCCCGCTCGCGTCCAGCAGAGCCGAACGGGCGGAAGCGCAGGGTCGGGTCCGGCAGGGACGGCGGCATTTCGCCCGTTCGACGGATGGGACGGGCACGGGGACCGGAGCGGGACCGGCGAGCGGGGTGGGCGCGCACAGACGGGAGGCACGGTGCCAGCTGGCACCGTGCCTCCCGTCTGTGGTGGGGTGCGTCAGCTCTTGCTGTCGTACGTCCCGAGGGTCACGTCGGCCTGGCGGGATTCGCCGTTGCGGACGTAGGTGATGGTGGTCTTCGCGCCTCCGGCGAAGAACCGGACCTGCGCGGTGAGGTCGGTCGCGTCCGCGACGGTGGCGTCACCGATCTTGGTGACGACGTCGCCCTTCTGCAGACCAGCGCCGGCAGCGGCACCGCCCGACGTCACGGACTTGATGAGGGCGCCCATCTGGGTGGCGTTGGTGTCCTCGTTCGCGTCGCCGACCGTCGCGCCGAGCAGGCCGTGCGTGGCCGAGCCCTTGTCGACGATCTCGTTCGCGACGCGCTTCACCAGGTTCGAGGGGATGGAGAACCCGACGCCGATGCTGCCCGCCTGCGAACCGGAGGACTCCGAGGCGCCGGCACTGGCGATCGCGACGTTGATCCCGATCAGCTTGCCCTTGGAGTCCAGGAGCGCACCGCCCGAGTTGCCGGGGTTGATCGACGCGTCGGTCTGGATGACCGGGAGCGAGACGGTCGCAGAAGCGCCGGAGCTCGAGCCGTTGTCGCCGTTGCCCCAGAAGTCGAACGGGCCGTTGCCGTTGTTGCCCTGGCCCTCGTTCGAGTCGCCGCCGGCCTTCGGGTCGCTCGACGTCACCTGGATGCTGCGGTTCAGGGTCGAGACGATGCCGTCCGTGACCGTGTTCGACAGTCCGAGCGGAGCGCCGATCGCGACCGCCGTGTCACCGACGTTGAGGTTCGACGAGTCCGCGAAGGTCATCGGCTTCAGGTCGGTGGCGTCGATCTTGATCACGGCGAGGTCGACCGTGGGGTCGGTGCCGATGAGCTTGCCGGAGTAGATCTCGCCGTTCGAGGTCGTCACCTTGATGGTGCCGCCGGAGCTGTCGCCGTCGAGGGTCACCACGTGGGTGTTGGTGACGATGTAGCCGTCCTTGGTGAGGACGACGCCGGAGCCGGTGCCGGCCTCGCTCGAGGCGGAGACGTTGATCGTCACGACCGAGGGTGTCGCCGCCGCGGCCACCGCGGTGACGACGGTCGCCGAGTCGTAGTCGTTGACCGTGAGGTTGCCGCCGCCGGAGCCCGAGGAGCTGACGACGGAGCCGCCGTTCGACGTCGCCGCGACCCAGCCGCCGCCGGCAGCACCGCCGACGAGCGCACCGACGATGAGCGCCCCGACGATCGGGAGCACGAGACGCGACCGGCGCTTCGGCTCGGTGGTGGTGCCTGCCGCTGCGCCCGACGCACCGGCAGCGGTGGCGCCGGAGAAGTAGTGGCCGTTGCGCGGTGCGCCGTCCTGGTCACCGTAGGCGCTCGAGGTCGGCGCCTGAGCGGACTGGCCGTACGCCGACTGGCCGTACCCGGACTGGCTGGAGCCGTACTGACCGTAGCCGGACTGGTTGGAGCCGTACTGGCTGTTCGCCGGCTGCTCGTGGGCGGAGGTCGGAGCCTGCGCTGAGCCCTGGGCGTACTCGCCGTAGCGGGGACGGTCCTGCTGGCCGGACTGGCCCTGGCCGTACTGGTCCGCCTGGCCGTACTGGGACTGCTGACCGTACTGGGACTGCTGGCCGTACTGGGACTGCTGGCCGTACTGCCCGGTGTCACCCTGGCCGTACTGCGACTGCTGGCCGTACGACGACTGCTGGCCGTACGGAGACTGCTGCCCGGACTGCTGGCCGTACTGGCCCTGCCCGGACTGCTGGTCGGAGCCGTACTGCTGCCCCGAGCCGTACTGCTGGTCGGAGCCGTACTGCTGCCCCGAGCCGTACTGCTGGTCGCTGCCGTACTGCGCCGTGGGGTACGGCGCCGTGTACCGGTCAGTGTCGCCGGCCGAGGAAGCTGGGTGGATCACGTCGGTGTGGTCGGCATCCGTGCTCGCGCCGGGGGCCTCCTGCCCGCTCGCGCTGGTCGGTGCGTCGTTCGGCGTCGACGCGCCGGCGTCGCCCGTCTGCTGCGCGGCATCGTCGGCGGTGACCCCATGGGTCGTGTCGTCCGGACGGATGTCGTCGCCGTGCCCGTTGGGCGTGGTGTCGGTCATGCTGGACGTGCTCCTTTCAAGCTCGTGCAGTCTGTCGCACGAGCCTGGGCAGTCCTGATGACGACCCTGCAAGTGCCTTGAGGCGAGCTTATGCGTCACCTGTGGACGCACTCCCGGGAGCGGCGGAGCGGACGCACTAGGTTGGGGACCGTCCAGCGCGAGCGCCCGTCGGAGGGAACCCCATGCGGCACACCGGACCCTGGCTGCGAGCGGCGGAGGGCGCGATGCTCCTCGGCCCCGACGGCGTCCCTGCCCCCACCGTGTTCGCCGAGATGAGCGCTCTGGCGGCCAGTACCGGTGCGGTCAACCTCGGGCAGGGCTTCCCCGACGAGGACGGCCCCGTCGAGGTCCTCGACGCCGCGGTGCAGGCCATCCGCGATGGCGTGAACCAGTACCCACCGGGGCGCGGGACCCCCGACCTGCGCCTGGCGATCGCCGAGCACCAGCGCCACTGGTACGGGCTCCAGGTCGATCCGGACCAGGAGGTCCTCGTCACCGCCGGCGCGACCGAAGCGCTCGCGGCGACGCTCCTCGCCCTGGTCGAGCCGGGCGACGAGGTGGTCACCTTCGAGCCGTTCTACGACGCCTACGGTGCCCTGATCCGCCTCGCCGGTGCCACCCACGTGACGGTGCCGCTGACCGCGCCGGACTTCCTGCCCGATGAGTCCACGCTCCGTGCGGCGTTCTCCGACCGGACCCGCGCGGTCCTCATCAACACGCCGCACAACCCGACCGGACGGGTGTTGCCGACCGAGGTCCTTCGTGTCGTGGTCGAGCTCGCCGAGCGCCACGACGCGGTCATCATCACCGACGAGGTCTACGAGCACCTGACCTTCGAGACGGACCACGCGGAAGACACGGAGAACGCGACGCGCGCACGACACGTGCCGATCGCCACGCTGCCCGGCGCCCGGGAGCGGACGGTCACGATCTCCAGCGCCGGCAAGACCTTCAGCACGACCGGCTGGAAGATCGGATGGCTGACCGCTCCCCCGGCGCTCGTGACCGCGATCACGACCGTCAAGCAGTACCTGACCTTCGTCAACGGTGCGCCGTTCCAGCCTGCCGTCGCCGCAGGCCTCCGCCTGCCGGACGCGGTCTTCACCGGCATCGCAGCGGACCTCGCCGCCAAGCACGCCGTGCTGGCGGCGGGACTCACCGCAGCGGGCTTCGGCGTGCACCGGCCCGACGGCGGCTACTTCGTCATCGCGGACACCTCCCCGCTCGGCTACGAGGACGCGCGCGCCTTCTGCCTCGAGCTGCCGCACCTGGCGGGCGTCGTCGGTGTGCCCGTGTCGGCGTTCGTCCGGCCGGACCACGCAGCCGGGTACCGGTCGCTGGTCCGCTTCGCGTTCTGCAAGCGGCGGTCGGTGCTCGAGGACGCAGCCGGCCGGCTCGCCACCCTCAGCCGGGCGTGACGTCGGCGGCACCCCGGACGCGCACGTCGTACCGCCGCAGTGACAGCGAGGGGTTCGTCCGCCGGACCTCGGCGGTGACGTCGGTGTCCACGGTGGTCAACAGCAGCCCCGGCGCCGATCCGAGCGCAGCGAGGGCGACACCGGACGGGTCGAGGGCGACCGATCCCCCGATGCCGATCGGCGGCGCCTGGCCGACACCGACCACCCACACGGTGTTCTCGATCGCCCGCGCCGTGAGCAGGGTCCGCCAGTGGTGTTCCTTGCCCGGTCCGCGCACCCACTCGGCAGGCACCAGCACGACGTCGGCAGCAGCAGCATCCGCAGCCAGCCGCCGCGTGACCTCGGGGAACCGCAGGTCGTAGCAGGTCTCGAGCCCGACCCGCAGGCCGCCGAGTTCGAACACCGGCAGTTGCTCGGGGTCGCCCGCCTCGATCCGGTCGGACTCCCGCGCGCCGAACGCGTCGTACAGGTGCACCTTCCGGTACGTGCTGACGAGGGACCCGTCGGCATCGATTGCGACGAGCGTGTTCCGGAACCGCTCGGCGTCCGAGCCGGCCTCGGCCACCCCGACCACGAGCGCCACCCCGGTGCTCCGGGCGATCCGCCGCAGCCCGGTGACGAAGGACCCGTCGAGCGGCTGCGCGGAGGCGACGAACCGGTCGTCGATCTCCGGCGTGAAGTACGACGTGTACTCGGGCGTGACCAGGAGCTGGGCACCGCGGGCCGCCGCGTCCTCCGCTGCCGCCCGCACGGTCTCGAGGTTCGCGGCGGGGTCGTCCACGGGGGCGAACTGCGCCGCGGCGATGGTCAGTGTGGTCACCGGGCCAGGCTAACCGGCACCCGGACGACGCGCGCCGCCGACGCCGGCGCGACATCGTCCCGATCCCGGGATCGCGGAACCCCGGACGCGTCGCTGAGAACGTGGCCGCGGCAGAGGTCACCTTCACCCAGGAGGAACTCGAGCGCATCACGGCGCTCGGACGCGGGGTCCGCGGCAAGCGCGCGACCGGCTGAACCAGCAGCCCGGGTCGCGACGCGACCAGGATCCGGGCGGGAGGCTCCCCACCAGCTGGCAGGGCGCCTCCCGCCCCGGACAGCGGAAACGAGCATGACGCCTGGAACACGAAGAAGCCCCGGTCCGTGAGGACCGGGGCTTCTTGTGTCGCGTTGGTTGCGGGGGCAGGATTTGAACCTACGACCTCTGGGTTATGAGCCCAGCGAGCTACCGAACTGCTCCACCCCGCGGCACGTTGATAAGCCTACACGGCAACGGGCGGGGTGCCAAATCGGCCACCCCGCCCGTGTCGTCAGTTGCCGGACGAGCCCGATTCCTCGGCCTCGACCGCGGCCTGGATGGCGTCCTGCAGACGCTGGTCGGCCTCGGCGGCAGCGACGAGGTCGTTGTCCGCGTAGGCCTGCTGGCGGTCCTGCAGCGCTGCGCTGGCATCGGCGAGCGCCTTCTGCACGGCGGGGTTGTCCGAGGCAGACGACGAGCCACCGGTGGACCCGGTGCCCGCGGACGAACCCGAACCGGAGTCCGAGGTCCCGTTGTCCGAGCCGTTGTCGGTCCCGGTGTCGGAACCGCCCGCAGCGGCGCCCTGGTCACCCGCGGCCGCGCCGGAGTCACCACCGAACAGCTGGTTGAGCGCCTCGTCGAGGGTGTCCTCGAACGCGATCTTGTCGCCGAAGGCCACCAGGACCTTCTGCAGCAGCGGGTACGAGCCACTCGACGTGGACTGCACGTAGACGGGCTGCACGTAGAGGAACCCGCCACCGACCGGCAGCGTCAGCAGGTTGCCCTGCTTGACGGTGCTGTTGCCGCGCTTCAGGATGTTCAGCTCCTGCGACACCGTGGTGTCCGAGTTGAAGAGGTTCTGCACCTGGAGCGGACCGGGGATGTTGTCGGTCTTGGGGATCGTCAGCAGCGTGAGCCTGCCGTAGCCCGACGCCCGCGTGCCCTTGCCGGCGCCGCCTGCGTCGGAGTCGACGGCGAGGTACCCGGTCAGCACGTTCCGGGCGTTCGACCCCGTCTGCTGCGGGATGTACGTCGTGTAGAGCGAGTACGCGGTCCCCTGCCCCGGCACCTTCATCGTCAGGTAGTACGGGTCCTGCAGGTTCGCCCGTGCCGCCGACGTCTGGGTGCCCAGCGCGGTCGTCGTCGTGGTGGTGTTCGCCGCCGTCGTGTCGGCGTCGTTCGACCCGCTCGTCGGCTCGGTCGGCGTCGTCCAGGCGTCGTCACCCGAGTAGAACGAGTTGGCGTTGGTGACGTGGTACGTCCCGAGGATCGAGCGCTGCACCTTGAACAGGTCGGTCGGGTACCGGACGTGGTCGAGCAGGTCGGCGCTCATCGCGGAGACCGGCTTCAACGACGTCGGGAAGACCTTCTGCCAGGTCTTCAGCACCGGGTCCTTCGTGTCCCACGTGTAGAGGGTCACCTTGCCCGTGTACGCGTCGACCGTGGCCTTCACCGAGTTGCGGATGTAGTTGACCTGGTCGGTGCGGAACGTCGAGGACTCGGTGCCGTTGATGCTGTCGGCGAGGCTCTGGCTCTGCGAGTACGGGTACGCGTCCGAGGTCGAGTAGCCGTCGACGATCCACTGCAGACGGTGGTTCACGATCGCCGGGTAGGCGTCGCTGTCGAGCGTCAGGTACGGCGCGACCTTCTGCACACGGGTGATCGGGTTGCGGTCGTACAGGATCTGCGAGTCCTTGTTGACCGCGTTCGAGAGCAGGATCTGCTCCGACTGGAACTTCGCCGCGTAGACGAGGCGGTTGAAGAAGTTGCCGATGGTCGGCCCGCCGTCGCCCTTGTAGGTCGTCGTCGCGTTGCCGCCGTTGTCGTCGTCCGAGCCGGACGGGTAGTCGAGCTCCACGTTCTTCGAGCCCTCGGGGGCACCGACGATCGAGTAGCCGGGCGAGGTCTCGCCGAAGTAGACGCGCTGCTGGTAGTCGCCGAGGGCACCGGTGGTCGGGATGCCGGACTCGAGGAACACCGGCTTGCCGTCGCTGGCGCGCTGGTTGCCGTAGGCCGCCGCGACGCCGTAGCCGTGGGTGTAGACGAACGTGCGGTTGTACTGCGTGTTCGCCTTGGCGCTCAGGCCGTCGAGGTCGATGTCGCGGACCGCGATGACGGTGTCCTCGGTCTTGCCCTTGATGTCGTAGCGGTCGACGTCGAGCTCGGACGGGAACTTGTAGTACTGCCGCGACTGCTGCAGCTGGCTGAACGTGTCGGACACGATCTTCGGGTCGATCAGGCGGATGTTCGCCGTCGTCTGGGCGTCCTGCGCGAGGGCACCGGTGGACGGCGAGGTGGTGGCGTCGTAGTTCGACTCCTTCACCCCGGAGACGTCGTAGGCGTCTCGGGTGGCGTCGATGTTCCGTTGGATGTACGCGGACTCGAACGACCGCTCACTCGGGGCGACCTGCAGGCGCTGGACGATCCACGGGTAGATGCCGCCGATGACGATCGCGGAGACGAGCAGCAGCCCGGTGCCGACGATCGAGATCCGCCAGCGGCCGATGACCGCCGTGACGATGAAGAGCAGTGCGACGATCGCCGCGATGCCCGCCATGATCTCGCGACCGGGGATCGTGGCGTTGACCTCGGTGTACTGCGCACCGGTGATCAGCGAGTTGTTCTTGGTCAGGGCGGCGTACTGGTCGAACCACAGGCTGACGGCCTGCAGCGCGATGTAGAGCGCAGCCGTGATGGCGAGCTGCACGCGGGCGGCGCGGGAGATCCGGACCTCTCGCCCGCCGAAGCGCATGGCGCCGTAGAGGTAGCACGCGGCGAGCGCGGCGAGCCCGGCGATGAGGACCACCGCGGACGAGTAGGCCACGACCGAGCGCCAGAACGGCAGCTCGAAGACGTAGAAGCCGATGTCCAGGCCGAACTGCGGGTCCTTCTTGCCGAAGGGGGTCCGGTTGAAGTACTCCAGGACCATGCTCCAGCGCGGGGCCGTGGCGAGTCCGGCGAAGATGCCGAGGACGACCGGGATGCCGATCATGACGACCCGGCGGAGCGGCTCGATGACCTGCTGGTATCGGTCGAGCTGCGACCCGAGCTTGGCGTAGACCGGTCGGAACCGGAACGCGAACAGGATGCTCAGGTACACCGGCACGGCCATGCCGAGGAAGCCGGCGAAGAACATCACCGCCCCGGCGATCCACCGCGTGGTCAGCACCTGCTGGAAGCCGAGCTGCGCGAACCACGCGTAGTCGGTGTACAGGCTGGCGAAGATGAAGAAGGCGATCACCAGTGCGGCCAGCACGATGATCGTGACCACGATCGGGACACGCGGCGAACGCCGGCCCGCAGTGGACGAGGTGGACGAGGTTGTCGTCACGTGATGTGCTCCAGACGTGTCGGACCGGCCGGCCCGGCGCACCGGGCCGTCAGTCCCACGATCCTATGGGACGTCACCGACAGTGAACCTGTACCCGACCTCAGGAAGGCCCCCCGGTCCTCCCGGCCGGTCTGGAGGCTCGGAGCGGGTCACCGACGCCGGTCCCGTTGACGGGACCGGCGGCCCGGAACCGCGGGTCAGCGACCGCAGGTGGCGAGGCCGGCCGTGCTCTTCCCACTCGCGATCGTGCCGAGGTCCGAGACCGCCTGGTCCAGGGTCTTCACGGCGTAGACGTCGAGTCCGTCGGGGACGTGGCCGACGACCTCGTCGCAGTTCGACGCCGGGGCGAGGAACACGGTCGCTCCCGCCGCCTTCGCGCCGTAGAGCTTCTGTCGGATCCCGCCGATGGCACCGACCTCACCGCCGGCGGTGATCGTGCCGGTGCCGGCGACGTGCTTGCCGCCGTTGAGCTTGCCGGGGGTGATCTCGTCGATGATCCCGAGGGCGAACATCATGCCGGCGCTCGGGCCGCCGACGTCCTGGAGCTTGATGGACACGTCGAACGGGAAGTCGTACCGCTCCACGACGCCGACCCCGAGCAACGCGGTGCCGTCCTGGTCGACCGGGGTGACCCGGACCTGCCGGGTGGCGTCGCCGCGCCGGACCGTGACGGTGGCGGGGCTGGAGGTCCCGTGGTCGGCGACGAGCCCGCGGAGCGTGGTGGCGTCCGCGTTCGTCGTCAGGGCCTTGCCGTCGAACGCGGTGATGACGTCGCCCTTGCGGATCGTGCCGTCGGCCGGGGAGCCCTGCGCCACGGTGCCGACCTCGAGCGTCGTGGGGATCCGCTCCCCCTGTTGGATGAGGGCCGCGGCGACGGCGGACTGCTGGGAGTTCGTCATGTCGGCGGCGTCCTGCTTGTCCACCTGCTCGGTCGTCGTGCCGGGCGGGTAGATCGCCGAGGCGGGGACGACGGCCTGCGACTTCGTGAAGAGCGCGCGGATGACGCTCGTCCACGGGGGTCGCTGCGTCGCCGTGCCCTGGACGCTGACGGTGAGCATGTCGAGCGCGCCGGCGGTCGGGTAGGTCTTGTGGCCGTCGATCTCGATGAGCTCGACGTCCTTCGCGTCCTTGCCCGTCCCCTGCTCCTGCGTGCCGATCGTGTTGAAGACCGGGCCGGGCAGCTCGATCACGTACGGGCTCGGCAGCACGCTCGCCACGATCGCCAGCACGACGGCGCCGACCACGAAGGTCCACCCGACGGTCCGACGGCGGGAGCGGCGGCGGGGGGCGGTCGCGAAGATGGTCAACGGGGTCCTTCCGGCAGGGTGCTCGGGAGCTGTCGGCCCGGTCGTCACCGACCGGTCGTCGACGGGCTGTTCGCCCTGGGCGCACCCGCGGGAGCGTTCCCACGGGGCCGTCCCAGGCGCGGTCCCACGAGCAGCGATTAGCGTAGTCGGCATGCCTGATGAACCGCAGCCGGGACCGGACGACGACTTCCAGGAGATGCTCCGCAAGCTCCTCGCCGGAGAGGGCCAGATCGACCCGTCGCAGCTCGCCGGTGCCGCCGGCCTGCCGAACGACCCGGCCTTCGTGGCCAACCTGATGAGCCAGCTGCAGCGTGCGGCCCAGGACGGCGGTGACGGCATCGACTTCACGGTGACGGCCGAACGCGCCACGGCGATCGCGAAGGACGGCGCCCACGGCATCGACCCGGCGACCAGCCAGGCGAGCGTCCAGGCCTTCCAGGTGGCGGCGCTGTGGCTCGACGAGGTCACCACCGTGGCGGAGCTCACCGCCACCCCGAGCATCTTCACGCGAGAGCAGTGGGCGAAGGCGACCGCGCCCGTGTGGACGCAGATCGCCGAACCCGTGGCCGCGAGCATCGCCGGTGCCCTCACCGAGGCGATCGACCAGCGCGCACCCGAGGAGCTCAAGGCGATGCTCGGCGACGTCTCGAAGGCGATGCGCGGCGTGGGCGGAGCACTGTTCGCGATCCAGCTCGGCCAGGTCGTCGGTCAGCTCTCCAAGGAGGTCGTGTCCGGCGGCGACGTCGGCGTGCCCCTCCTCGACGAGCAGGTCGCCGCGCTCCTGCCGCAGAACGTCGCCGAGTTCGCCGAGGGCCTCGACGTCCCCGAGGACGAGGTCCGCATCTACCTCGCCGTCCGCGAGCTCGCCCACGCCCGGCTGTTCCGCTCCGCGCGCTGGCTGCGACTGCACATCATCTCCTCCATCACGGAGTACGCCCGCGGCATCCACATCCCGTTCGACCGGGTCGAGGAACTCGCCGCCGACATCGACCCCACGGACCAGGAGCAGCTCCGCGACGCCCTCGCGTCCGGCGCGCTGATCCCGCCGCGCACCCCGGAGCAGGACGCCGCCCTGGCCCGGCTCGAGACGATGCTCGCCCTGGTCGAGGGCTGGGTCGACACCGTCACCGCCGCGGCCACGGCACGCCTGCCCCGGTCCGGCGCGATCGCCGAGACCGTCCGTCGCCGTCGGGCAGCCGGCGGACCGGCCGAGTCCGCGTTCGCGACGCTGGTCGGCCTCGAGCTGCGCCCCCGACGACTGCGCGAGGCCGCGGCGATGTGGCAGCGGGTCACCGACGAGCTCGGCGCCGAGCAGCGGGACGCCCTGTGGGAGCACTTCGACCTGGTGCCGACGTCCGAGGACGTCGACGCACCGGACGCGCTCGTCGCACGGCTCCGGAACCCCGGGCACACGCAGGAGGACGACGAGTTCGACCGGGCGCTCGAGGACCTGCTGAACGACTCCACCGGCTCGCGGCCGCGTGAGGACGAGTCCGGCGGGATCGACGACGAGCCCGGCGACGGTCCCGACGCGACCGGTCCGGCGCCGGACGCCGGCTCGCGCTGACCCGACCGGGAGGCCCGGGTCGGCCCGGGCGTGCGGCCGGCGGTCCGGCGGGCGGCTGAGCGGTCCGGCGGGTTCTCCACAGATCCCCCGGCGACCGCCCGTCCGTCCCGCGCGTCCGCCACCGTGGACGCATGGGCATCCGCATCGATCCGTCCCTCGAGTTCGTCTGGCGTGACCCGGCGACCGTCCAGCTCGGCGTCGACCCACCGCGCGCGGTGATCAGCGTCCCGACCACGGCCGAGGAACGCTTCCTCTGCGCCCTCCGGCGGGAGACCAGCCGCGACGCCCTCTCCGGCCTCGCGGCGAGCGTCCGGTGCCGACCCGAGGTGGCGGCGCAGGTGCTCGGCGCCGCATCCCCGGCAGTGGTCGACATGCTGCCGGAGCCGCTCTCCCGGGTCGAGGTCCACGGCACCGGCGAGCTCGCGTCGACGCTGGACGCCTTCCTGACGGGCGAGGGCATCACCGTCGTCCGCACCGCTGCTCCCCGCGGCGGGCCCGTCGTGCTGCCGGACCCGGAACCCCGCATCGCCGTCGTCGTCGCGGACCACGTCGTCGACCCGGCACTCCGCTCCGCCTGGACACGACGTGGCACGCCACACCTGCCGGTCGTGGTGGGCGACGGTCGGGTCCGCGTGGGGCCCCTCGTCGTGCCGGGCAGTGGTCCGTGCCTGCAGTGCCTGGAGTACGCGCACGTCGACGACGACCCCGCGTGGCCCGCGATCGCCGCCCAGGTCTGGGGCCGTCCCGCGGCGCCGCTCTCGCGGTGGCGGACCGGCGCGGTCGCCGCGGCCGTCACGCGGTCGGTGGTCGAGCTCCTGCCGCGCACGACAGTGGCCGCGGGGACCGACCAGCTCGTGTTCGAGCGGGACGACCTGTCGGTCAGCCGGCGACCGGTGCGCCCGCACCCGCGGTGTGCGTGTCGAGCGCTGCCAGGAACCGACTCGGCGCCCGCGCGCCCCCGCGCGACGACCCCTGCCGTGACCAGGTGACGGTCACGGTGCGACGTGCTCGGGTCAGGCCGACGTAGAACAGCCGGCGTTCCTCGTCGACCTCGTCCTCGGTGGTGACGTGCGAGATCGGCAGCAGGCCCTCGGCGGCGCCGACGATCATCACGTTCTCCCACTCCAGGCCCTTGGACGAGTGCAGCGTCGCGAGCGTGACGGCGTCGAGCTCGGGCTCGTGGTGCGTCGCGGCGCGGTCGACCAGGTCCTGCGTGAACTCCTGCATGCTCGTGCCGGCGGGGGCGTCCTCGGCGAGGCCCATGATCGCCTGCAGGGCCTCCCACTGCTCACGGACGGCGCCGGTGCCCTCGGGCGCGGTGGGGGTCCACCCGCTGACCTGCAGCACCAGGCCGACGCGGCGGGTGAGCTCGTCGTCCGTCTGGCGGATCGCCTCGCCCCGCATGTGGTGCACGGCGAGCTTGACCTCCGGCCGGTCGAAGAACCGGGTGCCGCCCTGCACGCGGTACGGGATCCCGGCGCGACCGAGCGCGGCCTCGAGCGCGGCGGACTGCGCCCCGACGCGGAACAGCACCGCGCAGTCGCCGTACGCCGACCCGGCCTGCACGAGCTCGGTGATGTGCCGGGAGACCGTGGCCGCCTCGTCGCCGTCGTGCACGCACGGCACGACGACGGGTGCCGGGCCCGGCTCGGTCTGCTGCGCGGCGAGGTCGAGCGCACCGGGACGACCGCGCATCAGGGCGTTGGCGGCGTGCACGACCTCGCGCGTCGACCGGTAGTTCCGTTCCAGCCGCAGGACGGACCCGCGGGGGAACTCGGAACCGAAGCCGAGCAGGTAGCGGCTCGACGCCCCGGCGAACGAGTAGATGGTCTGGCTGGCGTCGCCGACGACGCAGAGGTCCTGCCGGTCGCCGAGCCAGGCGCGGAGCAGGTCGTGCTGCACCGGGGAGACGTCCTGGTACTCGTCGACCACGAAGAACCGGTACTGCTGCCGGACGTAGCTGGCGACCCGCGGCTCGGACTCGACCATGCCGAGCGTCGCGAGCAGCACGTCCTCGAAGTCGAGCTGGCGGCGGTCGTCCTTCAACCGCTCGTAGGCGCGCATCAGGTCGATCACCCGGGACGGAGCGGTCTCGCGGGGCATCACCCGGTCGGCGGCGGCGGCCTCGTACTCGTCGTAGGTCAGGCGCTGCACCTTGCGCCACTCGACCTCCCCCGCCAGGTCGCGCAGCACGGGCTTGTCGACGCGCATGCCGACGGTGTCCGCCGCGTGCGCGATCATCCGGGCCTTTGACTCGACGATCTTCGGGGCGTGCCCACCGACCGTGTCCGGCCAGAAGTAGCTGAGCTGGGACATCGCGGCCGCGTGGAAGGTTCGGGCCTGCACCGCTCCGGCGCCGAGGGCCCGCAGACGCGAGCGCAGCTCACCGGCGGCGCGGGTGGTGAACGTCAGCGCCAGGACGTGGTTCGGCGAGTACGTGCCGGTCGCCACCCCGTAGGCGATCCGGTGCGTGATCGCCCGGGTCTTGCCGGTGCCCGCACCCGCGAGCACCGCGACCGGGCCGAGCAGGGTCGTCGCGACGGTGCGCTGTTCAGCGTCGAGCGCGGCGAGCAGGGCCTCGGGCGACGGCGGCTGCGCCGGGGGTCGCGGCTGCGGCTGCGGCGATGCGCTCGACTGTGGGCCTGGGTTCACGGAAGGTCCAGCGGGGCGCCGTACCACTCCTCGATGATCGCCCGGGCGATGGACGTCCGGCCGGGCAGCATCAGGGTGGTGCCGGCGCGCTCGCGGATCTCGTCCCGCGAGAACCACCGGACGTCGAGGATCTCCACGCCGTCCGGGCGCACGGTCGACGGGTCCCCGTCGAGGGCCCTGGCGCGGAAGCCGACCATCAGCGACGCCGGGAACGGCCACGGCTGCGACCCGAGGTACTCGGGTTCCTCGACGTGCACGCCGGACTCCTCGTGGACCTCGCGGCGGACGGCGTCCTCGAGCGACTCCCCCGGCTCGACGAACCCGGCGAGCAGCGAGTAGCGGTCGTCGTCCCAGGCGGCGTTCGAGCCGAGCAGGATGCGGTCGTCGCGGTCGGTCACGCCGACGATCACCGCGGCGTCGGTGCGCGGGAAGAGCTCGTGGCCCTGGTCGTCGCGGCGTACCCAGCCACCGGTGACGACCTCGGTGTCGGAACCGGTGCGGGGCGAGAACCCGTGCACCGCGTGCCAGTTCGCCATCGCCACGGCCTCGACCGCCAGGCCCTGGTCACGGGCGGACAGCTCCGTGCCGAACATCCGCAGGTTCTCCCAGGCGTCCGCGTCCGGCTCGATCCGGCCAGCGGTGTCGGCATCGACGAGGGCCGCGGCGAAGCGGGTGCCCGCCGCGGCGTCGGCGGCGTCGGACAGGGAGCGTCCGAGGTAGATCAACGGAGCGGACTGCGGGACGGACTCGGCGGGGACGAACCGCAGCGTGCCGTCGGCGTTCCGCAGCATCGCGGCACCGTGCACGGGCAGGAACCGCGTCGCGGGGTCCTCGCGCAGGACCCGTCCGAGGTCGGGGGTGCTGCGGTACTCGGCATCGCGGTCGAGCTCGTTGCGGGCGAGCGGCAGCCGGGCGGCGAACTCCTCGGTCACAGGGTGACTCCTCGGGTCGGGATCGAAGCGGCTCGCACCCGGCGAGCCGACGGCGGGCATCCGGTCGGGTCAGCGTGGCGCGCACCGTTCGTGACGCCTGCGGACCTACCCTGTGGGGCATGGCGGGATCCCAGTTCACTCTAGCGGCGTTGGCGACGACGACCGTCCCCGGACTCGAGGTCACGGGCACACGCACGCTCGGCTCGGTCGCCTCCGGCGACTACGAGTCGGCGCTCCTCCACGACTCCGAGGGACGCGCGTCGGTGATCCGGCGTCCGCGCAACCAGCGGGCGGAGGCCCGGCAGTCGGCCGACCTCCTCGCGATCCGGGCGCTGAGCGCCGGGATCAGGTCGCGCCTCCCGTTCGCCGTCCCGGAGTACCGCGGACAGGCGCCCGTCGGGTCGACCCGTGCCATCCTCACCACCTTCGTCCGCGGTGCGCACCCCGCGCTCGGCACGCTCGCCGAGCGCCCGGAGCTGGCGACCAGCGTCGGACGCGCGATCGCCGCCGTTCACGTGCTGCCCACCAGCTTCGTGACGGACGCCGGTCTGCCGTCCCTCACCCCGTTCGAGGTCCTGCGCTCCGCCGTGTCCGTGATGGACCGCGCGGTCGCGACCAAGCTCGTCCCCGCCGCCCTGCAGGAGCGCTGGGAGGGTGCAGCGCGCGACCAGCAGCTCTGGCAGTTCACCCCGACCGTCGTGCACGGCGCCCTCGGCACCGAGGCCCTGCTGGTCGACGGCGACGAGGTCACCGGTGTGCTCGGCTGGGGCGAGCTGCGGCTCGGCGACCCGGCCAAGGACCTGGCCTGGGTGCTCCCCGGCCGCCGTGAGGCCTTCGACACCGTCCTCTCCGCGTACGAGGCGAACGGCGGCGGCCGTGACCGCCAGCTCGCCCAGCGGGCGCGGGTCTACCACGAGCTCGAGACCGCGCAGTGGCTGCTGCACGGGGTGCAGGCGAAGAGCACGGAGGTCGTCGACGACGCCGTCGCGATGATGCACCGGCTGGTCGACGCCGTGCACGCGCCCTCGGCGGCGCCGCTGCAGTCGGTCTCCCCCGAGACGATGGAGATCGGCGAGGTCGAGCAGCTGCTGACGTCGACGGAGCGCCGGCACGGCTAGACGCCGTTCGTTCGGCCGACACGGCGGGTTCGGCTGACTGCCGGTTCGGCTGTCACGGCCGGTTCGGCTGACTGCCGGTTCGGCTGTCACGGCCGGTTCGGCTGACTGCCGGTTCGGCTGTCACGGCCTGGAGGCCCGGGGCGCGTCCGCCCCGCCGGTCCGGTCAGCCCACCGCCTGCTGCCAGGCCCGCTCGAGTCCGCCACGGTCGAGCAGTTCCCGGGGCCGGACCTCGAGGTCGTCGGCCACGAAGTAGAACACGGCGTCGACCTCGTCGATCGGGCGTCCGGTGAACTCGGCGTACGCGACCCGGTACAGCGCGAGCTGGAGCTGCCGTTGCTCGAGGTCGGCCGCTCCCGACGGCGCCTTGCCCGTCTTCCAGTCGACGACCTCGATGCGGCCGTCGATCTCGTAGACGGCGTCGAGCTTGCAGACGACGCTGTGGCCGAGGAACGGGATGTGGATCTCGCGCTCGACCTCCACCGGTGTCAGCTCCGCCCAGCGCGACCGCGCGAACGTGGCCTGGAACTCGCCGAGCCGGTGGGCGTCGTCGTCGCTGACGACCGCGTCCGCCGGGGTCGTCGTGCCCTCGTCCGGGTCGAGGTCGAGTTCGCCGTCCCAGACGTCGAGGGTCTCGAGCGCACCGCCGGACCGACCGCGGGTCTCGACCCACTGGTGGAACAGCGTGCCGAGACGGGTGGCGCGGTAGGGACGCTCGGGCATCGGACGCCGGAGCCGCTCGGCGACCGCGTCGGGAGCGGTGAGGTAGTCCTTGAAGCCCGACGCCGGCACACGGTGCGGCACGACGACCCGGTGCTTGGCGGACCGGGCAGCACGGCGTTCCGCGAGCAGCAGGTCGATGTCGGCCGCGTACCGGCCGGACGCGCCGGGGTTCGCGTTGCGCACCCGGTCGGCAGCGGCCAGCACGCGGGGTGCCCGGTCGCCGAACGGCACGTGCGGCCAGGTCTGGGTCGCGCCGGCGTCGCCGAGGGGGTTCGCCTCGTGGACGGTGGTCTCCGGGATCGCCGCAGCCGGCAGCACCTCGGCCTCGACGAGATCAGCGAGGTACCGGCTGGGCATCGTGGGCTTGACGCCGCCCGCCCAGAACGAACCACTGACCAGGAGCTCGTGGCGTGACCGGGTCAGGGCGACGTAGGTCAGACGGCGTTCCTCGTCCTCGTTGCGGGCCTTGACCTCCTCCTTGAAGGCCTCGATCGCCAGGGTGACGTCCTTCTGCGAGTCGTGCCCACGCCAGGCGAGGCGCGGGAGCTCGTCGGCGTCGCCGCGGAACTCGTAGGGCAGCCGGCCGAACCCGATCCAGCCCGAGGACCCCTCCTGCGGCCGGGCGGGCAGCGCGCCCTCGACCATCCGGGGCACCGCGACGGCGTCCCACTCCAGGCCCTTCGACCCGTGGATGGTCAGGATCTGCACCGTCCCGCCCTCGGGCTCCTCGGACCGCGGCCCCATGTCGTCGCGGCGCGCGGCGGCGTCCACCCAGCCGAGGAAGGCGCCGAGGTCCGCGCGGTCGTCCGTGCCGACGAACCCGGCGAGCTCGTCGACGAAGGCGTCGAGGTAGGCGCTGCTGCCCTGCTCGTGCGCCGCGACCTCGATGTCGAGGTGCATCTCCTGGATCACGAGCGTCACGAAGTCGACGAGGTCCCCGGCGGCACGGGAGCGGAGCGCCGCGAGCTGCTGGCCGAGCCGCCGCATGCGGTCCCGCCCGGCGTCCGTGATGCCCTGCAGCGCGCCGTGGTCGTCGGGGGCGACGGCCACGAAGTCGAGCGCGTCGACCACGGAGCCGTGCTCCCCCGCCGCGACCGAGGCCCGGAACGCGGCGGTGACGTCGTCGTCGAGCCGCTGCTGGGTGTGGTCGCGCTTGAACAGCCAGCTCGCGAGCGCGTGCAGGGCGGCCACGTCGGCAGCACCGACGCGCCACCGGGCCCCGGCGAGCAGGCGGATGAGGTCGTTGCCGGCCGCCGGGTCGTGGAGGACCCGCAGGCACGCCACCAGGTCGACGATCTCCGGTCGCTGCAGCAGCCCGCCGGTGCCGAGGACGTGGAACGGCACGCCACGGTGCGTGAACGCCGCGGTGAAGGCCGCCAGGTCCTTCCGCGCCCGCAGCAGGAGCGCCATCGACCCGGACGGGTTCCGGCGTCGGTGGTCCTCGAACCACGCGGCCACGGCGAGCGCCTCTTCCGGGAGCGTCTCCGTGAAGACGACGTCGACCGTGCCGTCGTCGGCGCCCGGCCGCGGCGACAGGCGCTCGACGTCGACCTCGGACGCCTCGGACAGCGGCGACACGACGGCGTTCGCGGCGGCGAGGACGTCGACCGGGTTCCGCCAACTCGTCGACAGCGCGAACGTGTGCGCCGTCTGCTCCCCGTCCCCGCCGAAGTCGCGGGGGAAGCGGGCGAGGTTCGCGGCGCTCGCCCCGCGGAAGCCGTAGATCGACTGGTGCGGGTCGCCGACCGCCATCACCGCGTGCTCGCGGAAGAGCCGGGCGAGGAAGCGAGTCTGCACGACCGAGGTGTCCTGGTACTCGTCGAGGAGCACGACGCGGAAGCGCTGCCGCAGGTCCGACACGACCCGCGGGGCGGCCTCGGCGGCGGCGAGCGCGAGGGCGATCTGGTCGGAGAACTCGACGAAGCCGCGGTCGACCTTCTGCCGACGGAACTCCGCGACCAGGTCGGTCAGGGGCTCGAGCGCGCCGATGGCCGCGACGGCAGCGGTGACGGCGGCGTAGGGCTTGCCGCGGTTGCCCGGCAGTTCGAGGAGCTCGGAGAACTCGATGGCGAACCGGCGCAGCTGCTCGGGTTCGACGAGGTGCTCGGACGCGGCGCCGGCGAGCGACACGACGGCCGCGGTGATGGTGTCGACGTTCCGGTCGAGTCCGGCGAGGCGGTCGTCCCGTGCAGCCACGACCACGCGGCGCGCGAGCTGCCACGCCGATGGCTCGGTGAGCACCTGGGACTCGCCGTCCCGGCCGACGAGCAGTGCGTTCTCGCGGAAGACGCTGTTCGCGAAGGCGTTGTAGGTGGAGACCGTCGGCGCTTCGAAGGCGTCACCGGGGGCGATCAGCCCGGCGTCCTCGAGCGCACGGATGCGGTCGTTGATGCGGATGGAGAGCTCGCCAGCGGCCTTGCGGGTGAACGTCAGCCCGAGGACCTGGTCGGGGCGCACCAGGCCGTTCGCCAGGAGCCAGACGACGCGGGACGCCATCGTCTCCGTCTTGCCGCTGCCGGCTCCGGCGACGACGAGGGCCGGTGCCAGCGGGGACTCGATCACGGCGCGCTGCTGCGCGGTCGGGCGGGGACGGCCGAGCGCGTCGGCGATGGTGTCCGCGTCGCGCGCGGGCGGTCCCGCCGTCGCGGTGTCGGTGTGCGTGTCGGTGTGCGTGTCGGCGTCGGTCACGACCAGGTCCTCGTTCACCATGTGACCTCCCCGACGACGTGGATCCGGCACTCGACGCCGGTGCGGGCCTTCTCGCAGTGGTCGTCGACGTTGGCGATGAAGGTGCGGTCGGCCATGCCGCGGGCGACCCCGTGCAGACGCTCGCGGTAGGCCTGGCGTGCATCGGGGTCGAAGGCCTGCTGGGTGCGCTCCGAGTAGGCGTGGCCGCCCTTCGGGTTCTGCACGAACACCAGCCGGGCGTCGGCCATCGGTGACCCGGCGGGCACGCCCTCGACGGCGCCGTCCTCGACCGCGAGCTGGTACGCGCCGAGCTGCGGGTGCTCCGGCATGTCGTTCTTCTCGCTCGGCATGCCGCGGCCCGTCTTCAGGTCGACGACGCTCACTCGGCCGTCGGGGTCGATCTCGATGCGGTCGATGCTGCCGCGCATGCGGGCGGGGCCGGTGACCAGCGCGAACGAGGTCTCCGCACCGAGCAGCCGGCGCCCGACGCTGGCGAAGGTGCGGAGGTAGTCGCTCAGGCCCTCGATCATCCGGCGGGTCCTGGCGCGCTCGCGGTCGGCGATCCACGGCGACTCGAACGTCAGCTCGCCCCAGCGGGACTCCACGCGCTCCCAGAGGGACTCGACGTCGACCTCGGTCGCGTGCTCCATGGCCTCGTGCACGATCGTGCCGATGCCCATCGCGGGGCTCGGGGCCCCGCCGCCGAAGGTCTGCACGAACCAGTGCACCGGGCACTCCTCGAAGGTGCCGATCCGCGACGGCGAGACGGAGACGGTCGGGGCGACGTCCTCGCCGGTCACGGGGTCCTGCTCGGGGTCGGCGGTCAGGTCGACGAGCGGGTCCTCGGTCGTGGGCTCCGCGGTGCCGTACCAGTCGTCGGGTGAGGCCCCGGGGACGTCCTCGGCTGCCAACCGGGCGAGGCCCGAGGCCGCCTCGTGGTCCCCGGTGGTCACGACGCGCCGGCGCAGGGTCCCCGCGAGGCCGCGGAGCGAGAGCGGGTGGGCCGACGGCTGCCGGTCCGGCGGGACGGGGACCAGCCGGACGAACGGCGACGGGCTCTCGTCGTCGTTCGCGATCGTGCCGATGACCACCTGCGTGGTGGCGCGGGACACGGCGCGGGCGAAGAGCCGGAGCTCGTCGGCGACGACGGCCGCGCGGTCGTCCACCGGCGTCTGTTCGAGCCCGTCGGCGGCGCGGACCAGGCCGTCCGGGTCGAGCAGGCTGCCGCGCACGCGGGTGTTCGGCCAGACGCCGTCCTGCAACCCGAGGACCACGACGACGTCGCACTCGACGCCGATGGTCGCGGAGGGCGTCAGCACGCGGACCCGTCCGGCCGTCCGGTCCGGGCCGATGCTGTCCTCGGCCAGGTCGGCGCCGAGCAGGTCGTCGATGAACACCCGGGCTGGGGCGTCGGGGGTGCGCTCGACGAACCGCTTCGCCGCGGTGAACAGCCCGACGACGGCGTCGAGGTGCCGGTCGGCCTCGGCGGCTCCGACGCCGCCGGCGAGCGACTGCCCACCCCAGACCTTGGCCAGGCCGCTGCGCTCCCAGAGGCCCCAGAGGATCTCCTCGATGCTCGCACCGGTGTCGGCGTCCGTCCTCGCCTGCACCAGGCTGCGGGCCAGCCGGGTGGCGCGACGGGCGAAGGCGGCGTCGACCGTGGCGAGCCGCTCCGGGGCACCGAGCGCGTCGACGAGCAGTTCGTCGGCGGTCCTGGTGCCCCCGCCCGCGAGCTCCTCGCGCCGCAGCGCCAGCCGGAGTCGTCGCATCGCGAGGGTGTCGAGCCCACCGAGCGGACCCGTCGCGAACGCGGTGGCCAGGTCGGCGTCGAGGGGCAGCACGCCGAGTGCCACCCCGGCGGCGTCGAGGAGCGACCGCGCGGCGGAGTCGTCACGGGGTCGGGTGGGGGCTGCTCCGGCGGTGGCGGGGACCTCGGCCACGGACAGGGCCCGGACGAGTTCGGGGATCGCCGCACCGCTGCGGGTGACGACGACCATCGCGTGCCACGGGACGCCGTCGAGCAGGTGGTGCTCACGGAGTCGCCGGGCGACGGCCACGACGAGCGCCGATCGGCTGCCGCCCTCGAGGTGCAGGACGGAGTCCCCGCGGCCGTCCGTCCGGCTGGCGACCGCGGTGCGCTGCCGACCGGCCGCCGCCGCACCCACGCGCCCGGTGATGCCCGTGACGAGCTCGCGGATGGGAGCGGGGTGCCGGTGCACGGTGCCGAGCACGACGTCCTGCACGTGGTCGACTCCGAGGCGGGACGCCAGTCGACCGAGCACGTCCGTCTCGGCGCCCCGGAAGGCCGAGGCCGCGATGTCGGGGTCACCGAACGCCACGACCTGCACGCCGGCACGGGCGAGGGCCCCGAGGAGCGCGACCTCGCCCTCGACGAGTTCCTGGGTGTCGTCCACCACGAGCAGCCGCAGTGCCGCGACGGCCGGGGGCAGCTCGCCGCGGAGCACGGCGGCGGTCGCGAAGGCCACGAGCTCCGCGGCGTCGAGGCTGGTCGTGCGGAAGGCCGTGAGCGCCGCGCGGTACTCGTCGACGAGGTCACCGACGGCACGCCACTCGGGTCGGCCGTGGTCGTCCGCGAGCTCCCGCATGTCGTCCGGCTCGACCCCGGCCGCGACGGCGCGCATCATGACGTCACGGAGCGCGGTGCGGAAGCCGGCCCGCTCGCGGACGACCGCGGTGATCGGGTCCGGCCAGTGCGGTCCGGTGCCGTCGGCGTCGTGCCCTGCGAGCAGGTCGCCGAGGATCCGGTCCTGCTCCCCGCCCGTCAGGAGCGTCGGCGCCGGCTGCCCCTGCCGGGCGGCGGCATGGGTGACGATCTGGAACGCCAGGGAGTTCACGGTGCGGGCGAGCGCGCCGGGGGTGACGCGCTCGACGGTGGCGGCGAGGCGGTCACGGAGCCCGGTCGCCGCGGTGCGCGAGGACGTCAGCGCGAGGACGGTCGCGTGCCCGTCGGCGCTGACGGCGTCCGGACGCCGGAGCCGGGCGGCGACGAGCCGCGCGAGCGTCGAGGTCTTGCCCGTTCCCGGGGCGCCGATGACCGCCGCGTGCACGCCGTCGGGCAGGGCCAGCACCTCGGCCTGCGCGGGGTCGTCCACGAGCGCGCGCGACACCTGCGTCGGCGCGGGAGCTGGCGTCAGCGTGGTCGTGGGCACGTGCGTACGGTACCGAGCGCGACCGACATCCCCGGGCACCGCGCCCGGGCCGGAGCGAGCGCTGCCGTGCGCCCGCGGCGAACGTGCGGGACCGGTCCGAGCTGCTCGGATATGGTGAGCACGTGGACATCAAGATCGGCATCATCAACAGCCCCCGCGAGATCGCCTTCGAGTCGAAGCAGACCGCTGAGGAGATCGAGAAGGCCGTCTCCGAGGCGCTCACCTCCCAGACGCACCTGGCCCTCCAGGACGAGAAGGGCCGCAAGTACGTCGTGGCCGCAGCAGCCCTGGCCTACGTCGAGTTCGGCTCGGAAGAAGCCCGTCGCATCGGCTTCGTCGCCTGACCGACCCCGCCTGACCCATGGAGCTCCTCTTCGCCGTCCTCGGTGGTGTCATCTGCGGTGCCGTCGCGCACCTCGTGCTGCCGTGGCACTCGACGCGCGGACAGCTGCTCGGCCCGGTGGTCGGCGGCATCACGGCCGCCGTCCTCTGGGAGGTCCTGACCTGGGCGGGCTGGCGGTACGACGCCACCTGGATCTGGGTCGTGGCGCTGGTGGGCGCCGGCGTCGTCGCGCTCGGCGCGGAGTGGCTGCTCGGACGCCGCCGCACCGCGGCTGACGTCGCGTACTACGAGGCCGCCAAGGCGCGCGCCGGACGCACCGTCTGACGGACCCGGCACGGGGCGGCCGCTACGCGGTGAGCCCGAGGGCGTCCATCCGGCGTGTGTGCGCCGCGATGAGCTCGGTCCAGACCGGCTCGAGCCGCTCCTGGTCCTCCCGCGCGTGCGACGCCAGCGCCGAGCGGGCGACGAGCAGCGTGTCACCGACCAGTCGACGGCCCCACATCGCCAGGCGCGACGCCACCTGGGGCTCCTCGTCGATGCGGGCACTGAGCTCCTCGACGACGGCGGCGGCCTCGCGCGAGTCGAACACCGTGCGCAGGCGCTGGCGGACGTCCGCCGGCAGCGAGCGCAGCAGGTTGGCGAACAGGTCGTTGAGGATGCCCGCCGTGACGTAGCCGGTCAGCATCGACTCGTACCAGTCCGCGCCGCTCGTCCGTTCGAGGAAGCGGTCGATCGCCTGCCGGTGCGGAGCCATCAGCTCGGCGGGGTCCTCGCCCATCTGCTCGATCTCGGCGACGATCGACCGGTGCCGCTCGAGTGCGGT
Source organism: Curtobacterium sp. GC_Cur_3 (assembly GCF_026544205.1). Taxonomy (GTDB): domain Bacteria; phylum Actinomycetota; class Actinomycetes; order Actinomycetales; family Microbacteriaceae; genus Curtobacterium. Next base: position 99,344 of record NZ_JALNUI010000008.1, on the reverse strand, counting down.
GGTCGCGAGGACGCCGGTGACCAGGCGGCCGGAGAGCGTCGGGGCGCCGGCACCGGCACGGCCCATCGTCTCGTACAGCGACAGCTGGAGGTAGGCGGCCTGGCCGAGGAAGACGTCGAGCTCCGGGCTGACGTCGTCGAGCTGCAGGCGCTCCACCTGGGCAGCGTTCTTGGGGTTCCGCGACGCGAGCCACGCGGCCGCGAGCTGCGCCGCGCGCTTCCGGTTCCACCACGACACCACGCGACAAGCATAGGGGGAACGACCGGAGGGCTCTGCGCGCCGGTAGACTGCCCGGGACTCCCCGATAGGACAGGGTGACCTTTTTGACTTTCTCAGACCTCAACATCGAGCAGGACATCGTCGATGCCCTGGCCGGCAAGGGCATCATCGAGCCCTTCCCGATCCAGGAGCAGACGATCCCGCTCGCCCTCACTGGCCAGGACATCATCGGCCAGGCCAAGACCGGTACCGGCAAGACCCTCGGGTTCGGCCTCCCCCTCATCCAGCGCCTCGGCACCGATCCCGCGCACGGCGTCAAGGCCCTCGTCGTGGTCCCGACCCGCGAACTCGCGGTGCAGGTGGCCGAGGACCTCGAGCTCGCGACCTCGAACCGCCCGACGGCGGTCGCCGCGATCTACGGCGGCAAGGCGTACGAAGGCCAGGTCGAACAGCTCAAGGCCGGCGCGCAGATCGTCGTCGGCACCCCCGGGCGCCTCATCGACCTGCAGCGTCAGCGTCTGCTCGACCTCTCGCACGTGCAGGAGATCGTGCTCGACGAGGCCGACCGCATGCTCGACCTCGGGTTCCTCTCGGACATCGAGCGGATCTTCCAGGCCGTCCCCGACGTGCGCCACACGATGCTGTTCTCGGCCACGATGCCGGCGCCGATCGTCGCGCTCGCTCGTCGCTTCATGTCGCGTCCGGTGCACATCCGCGCGACGGACCCCGACGAGGGCCTCATGCAGGCCAACATCAAGCACCTCGTCTTCCGTGCGCACTCGCTCGACAAGGACGAGGTCATCGCCCGCATCCTCCAGGCCGAGGGCCGCGGCAAGACCGTGATCTTCACCCGCACCAAGCGTGCGGCGGCGAAGCTGGTCGAGGAGCTCAAGGACCGCGGCTTCAACGCCGCAGCCGTCCACGGTGACCTCAACCAGGAGCAGCGCGAGCGCGCCATGGCCGCCTTCAAGGCCGGCAAGCACGACGTGCTCATCGCGACCGACGTCGCCGCCCGCGGCATCGACGTGGACGACGTCACGCACGTCATCAACCATACGATCCCGGACGACCCCGACACCTACCTGCACCGCGCCGGCCGCACCGGTCGCGCGGGCAAGACGGGCATCGCGGTCACGTTCGTCGACTGGGACGACCTGCACAAGTGGACGCTCATCGACAAGGCCCTCGAGTTCGGCATCCCCGAGCCCGTCGAGACCTACTCGTCGTCGCCGCACCTCTTCGAGGAGCTCGACATCCCCGCCGGCACGAAGGGCCGCCTGCCCGGCTCCTCCTCGCACGCCGCGACCGCCGGCGCACCCGCGCAGCGCACCGGCAGCGCACGACCGCCCCGGGAACCGCGCGAGTCGCGTGAGTCGAGCGACTCGCGTCCGCGTCGTCGCACCCGCCCAGGAGGCTCCGACCGGCCAGCAGCATCGGCTCCGGAGTCGAAGCCGGAAGCCCAGAGCACCGGTCCGGACAGCACGGACGGAGAGGCCGCCGCCACCAAGCGGCGTCGCCGCCGTCGTCGTCGCGGAGCCGGCGCGGGGGGCGAGGCGACCGCCTCGTCGCCGCAGCCGGCGTCGGACGGCGAGTAGCGCCTCCCGGCAGAAGGGCCCGTCGCTGACGCGACGGGCCCTTCGTCGTTCCCGCGTGCCGGGCCGAGTCTCGCCCAGGCGGGCAGTCCGCGCGGACTGCGACCCGCGCGGTGTCCGCGGGGCCGAGCCTCGGTCAGATCAGGACAGGCGCGAGCCGGGCCCGACCACGGGCTCGCTGCCGGTGGCCTGCGCGACGATCGCGTCGAAGGAGCGCCGGGCCGTGCGGTGTTCGCCGAGGCGGTTCGGCTTGCCGGTGCCGTGGTAGTCGCTCGACCCGGTGACGAACAGGCCGTAGCGGTCGGCCCACTCGAGGAGCGTGCGCTTGCCGTGGGCGACGTTCTCGCGGTGGTCGACCTCGACGCCGCCGAGGCCGGCGTCGACGAGCTCGCGGAGGTCGTCCTCGTCCATGACGACCCCACGCGACGAGGCGGCCGGGTGCGCGATCACGGGCACCCCGCCGGCAGCGCGGATGAGTTCGACACCGCGCAGGGGTGAAGGGGCGTCGTGCGGTTCGTAGTAGCCGGAGGCCGGGTGCAGGATGCCGCGGAACGCCGCGCTCCGGTCGGGCTCGAGCCCGAGGGCGACGAGGGCGTCGGCGATGTGCGGACGACCGATGGTCGCGCCCGTGCGGGCCTGCGCGAGGACGTCGTCCCACGTGATCGGGTGGTCCTGCCCGATGCGCTCGACCATGCGCCGGGCGCGGGAGAGTCGGCCCTCGCGGATCCGCGCGGTCTCGGCGGCGAGGCCCGGGTCCGCCGGGTCGACCAGGTAGCCGAGGACGTGGACACTGCGGTACCCGACGCGGGTGCTGAACTCGAGGCCCCGGACGAGCGTCATGGGGAGTTCGCGCACCGCTGCGGCGGCCTCGTCCCACCCCGACGTGGTGTCGTGGTCGGTGAGCGCCACGCCGTCGAGACCGGCGGCGGCGGCTGCCCGGACGAGTGCTGCGGGCGGTTCGGTGCCGTCGGAGACACTCGAGTGCGTGTGCAGGTCGATGAACGGATCAGGCACGCCGCTGATCCTATCCACAGGTCAGGGGACGCACTGACCGTCGACCGGCCTCGATGCGATGATGGGGGCATGGCCGACACCACTCCCCGCGCGACGAGCAACCGCTCCACCACTCCCGGATCCGCCACGTTCAAGGACTTCATCGGGTCCCAGTGGGCCGAGCACGACCGTCCCCTGCCCGAACAGCGCGAGCAGGCGCCCTTCGCCGCCGCGCGACGGGCCCGGGTGTCCGAGCTGCACCCCGGGCGCACGGTCGTCGTGCCCGCCGGCACCGCCCAGGTCCGCTCGAACGACTGCGACTACCCGTTCCGCCCGCACTCCACGTTCGCGCACCTCACCGGCTGGGGTACCGACACCGTCGTCGGCTCCGTGCTCGTGATGACGCCGACCGCCGACGGGCACGACGCCACCCTGTACCTCCGCGCCACGGCCGGCCGCGACTCCGAGGAGTTCTACGCCAACCCGGAGATCGGCGAGTTCTGGGTCGGTCCGCGTCCCTCCCTGCAGGAGGTCGCGGCGGACCTCGGCGTCGCGACCGCCGACCTCGGCGACCTCCCCGCCGTCCTCGACGCCCTCGACGACACCGCGCTCGTCGTCCGTGACGCCGACCCCGAGCTCACCCGCTCCCTCGACGAGCGCCTCGGCTCCCCCGTCGGCGGCGCCGGCGAGACCGACGGCTCCCCCGCGACGGCCGACGTCCTGTCACGCGACCTGTCCGAGCTCCGCCTGGTCAAGGACGCGTACGAGGTCAACGAGCTCCGCAAGGCCGTCGACGCCACCGCACACGGCTTCGCCGACGTCATCGCCGACTTCGACGCCGTGCTGGCGCACCCCCGCGGCGAGCGCATCGTCGAGGGCACCTTCAACCGCCGCGCCCGCGCCGACGGCAACACGGTCGGGTACGACACGATCGCGGCCTCGGGCCACCACGCGTGCATCCTGCACTGGACCCGGAACGACGGCGCCGTGCAGCCCGGGGACCTCATCCTCATCGACGCGGGGGTGGAGGTCGACTCGTTCTACACCGCGGACATCACCCGCACGCTGCCCGTCAGCGGGACGTTCACCCCCGTGCAGCGCATGGTCTACGAGGCCGTCCTCGAAGCCGCCGACGCCGCGTTCGCGATCGTGAAGCCGGGCATCACCTTCCGCCAGGTGCACGCCACGGCGATGGAGGTCATCGCGCGGAAGACCGCCGAGTGGGGCTTCCTGCCCGTCTCGGCCGAGGAGTCCCTGCAGCCGGACAACCAGTTCCACCGCCGGTACATGGTGCACGGCACGAGCCACCACCTCGGGCTCGACGTCCACGACTGCGCGAAGGCCCGCCGCGAGCTCTACATCGACGGCGTCGTGGAGGCCGGCATGGTCTTCACGATCGAGCCCGGCCTGTACTTCCAGCAGGACGACCTCACCGTGCCCGAGGAGTTCCGCGGCATCGGTGTCCGCATCGAGGACGACGTCCTGGTGACCGCCGACGGCGCCGAGAACCTGTCGGTCGGGATCCCCAGGACCCCCTCGGACGTGGAGGGGTGGATCGCCGGCTCCGGCGCTAGCCTGAACGGGTGAGCACCCCCGAGGTCACCCCGCAGAGCATCACGATCGACGTCGAGCACTTCGACTCGCCCGACGCGCAGCGGCTGCGTGCCGCCCAGCGCATCGAGATCGACAGCACCTACGGGGGCGACACTGAACCGGGGCGCAAGCCGACGGCCGAGTCGATGGCCGTCTTCTTCGTCGCCCGCGACCAGGACGGCACCCCGCTCGGGTGTGGGGGCCTCCGACTCGTCGACGACGGCATCACGGAGATCAAGCGGATGTACGTCCGGCGTGAGTCCCGTGGTGCCGGTGTCGCGACGGACATCCTCCGGCGCCTCGAGGAGGCCGCGCTCGACCTCGGGTCACCGGCCGTCGTGCTCGAGACCGGTCCGGCGCAGACCCGGGCCATCCGCTTCTACGAGCGCGAGGGCTTCACCCGGATCGCGAACTTCGGTCCGTACCAGGGCGCTCCCCTGTCGATCTGCTTCTCGAAGCTCCTCTGACCCGAGCGACACACGCCGCTCAGCAGCACGCGCCGCTCGACGGAGCACACGCCGCGACGACGAACGGCCACGAACCGTCCACCCGCTGTTCAGCAGGCGACGATCCGTGGCCGTTCGGCGTCGGGATGCGGGGCGTCGGGAGGCGGGGCGCCGTGACCGCTCAGCGGCGGTCGTCGCCCCGTGTCTGGTCGTCGTCCTGGCGCCGCTCGGGAGCGTCGTCCGACGTGGGGGCCGGCGGGGTCGCCCCGGGGACCCGCTCGCCGTAGCGCGGCGGCTCGTCAGCACGCGGGGCGGGCGCGGCGGTCGGCGCAGCCGGCTGCTGCGGCGGGCGCTGACCCTGCTGGGGCACCTCGCCGTAGCGCGGACCGTCGTTCGTGCCGTAGCGCGGCTGGGTCCCGGGGGCCGGAGCCAACGGACCGGACTGACCCGGGCCTCCTGGCTGGTTGTGCGGTGTGGCGTGCCCACCGTAGGGCGAGCTCTGGTCCGGGCCCGGTCGCCACGGCTGCTGCTGCGGCTGCTGGGGTGCCTGCTGCTGGGGCGGACGCCCCTGGAAGGGCGCGTTGGAGGACTGGCCGGGGTTCCACGCGGCGTGCGGGGTGGCCCCGAACTGCCCGAGGATCCGCTGTGCCTGCCCGACGAGCTGCGGGTCGACGATGATCTGGTAGTTCGTGGCGAGCACCTGGTGCACGCTCGTGAAGTCGCGCTGGCGCTTGGTGATCGCGAACGACACGACGCCGTAGAGCACGCCGAACGCCGCGCCGATCAGGGCCGCGGCGAAGATCAGCCCACTCGCGGTGGGCGAGAACAGCGTCAGGACGATGCCGAAGAAGAAGCCGAGCCAGAGCCCGGAGAGGGCTCCGGCGAGGGCGGCGCGGCCGTAGGTCATCTTGCCGGTGACGCGCTCGACGGTCTTGAGCTCGTTGCCGACGATCGAGAGCTTGTTCACGGGGAAGTCGGACTCGGCGAGCTTCGCCACGACCGCCTGGGCGTCGGGGTAGCTGTCGAAGGTGCCGAGGACGTCGCCGCGGGGCAACGTGGGGAAGACCTGCGCCGTGCGTCCGCGGAAGGGGCTCTGAGTGCTCACACAGTCATCTTCCACCGTTCCCCTTGCGATCGCACGAGAGCCGCCAGGGAAGGGCCCGTGCGAGCGGCTACGCTGGTCGGGTGAGCGCCACGAAGGTATTCGTCGCCCGCCTGGCCGGGTGCTCCGTCTTCGACCCCGCCGGCGACCGCGTCGGCAAGGTCCGGGACGTCCTGGTCGTCTACCGACGGGCGGACCCCCCGCACGTCGTCGGGCTGATCGTCGAGGTCCCCGGCAAGCGCCGCATCTTCGTGTCGGTCGGTCGGATCACCTCGATCGGTGCGGGACAGGTCATCACCACCGGCCTCGTGAACATGCGCCGCTTCGTCCAGCGCGGCGGCGAGGTCCGGGTCATCGCGGAGATGCTCGGCCGCAAGGTCCTCATCACCCGCGACCGCATCCGCGCCACGATCGAGGACATCGCGATCGAGGACCGCGGCCAGGGCGACTGGGAAGTGGCGCAGCTGTTCCTGCGCAAGCCCAAGACCACGCCGTCCCCGTTCGGCAAGGGCCCCACGACGTTCGCGACGTGGAACGAGGTCACCGAGGACGAGCTCCCCGGTGAGTCGCAGTCCGCCGAGCACGTCATCGCGGCGTACTCGGACCTCGTCGCCGCCGACCTCGCGTCGACGCTGCTCGACCTGCCCGTGGAACGCCGGCTCGAGGTCGCCGAGGAGCTCCCCGACGACCGTCTCGCCGACGTGCTCGAGGAGATGCCCGACCAGGACCGCGTCGAGATCCTCTCCTCGCTCGAGGACGCCCGCGCGGCCGACGTCCTCGACCAGATGCAGCCGGACGACGCCGCCGACCTGCTCGCCGAGCTCTCCGACGAGCGGAGCGAGGCCCTCCTGCAGCTCATGGAGCCGGAAGAGGCGCAGGACGTCCGCATGCTCCTGGAGTACGAGCCCGACACGGCCGGTGGTCTCATGACGACCGAGCCCGTGATCGTCTCCGCGGACGCCACCGTGGCCGAGGGCCTCGCGCTGATCCGCCGCCACGAGCTCGCTCCCGCCCTCGGTGCGAGCGTCTGCGTGACGCTGCCGCCGTACGAACCCCCGACCGGTCGGTTCCTCGGCCTCGTGCACTTCCAGCGGATGCTGCGCTACCCGCCGAACGAACGCCTCGGCACGCTCATCGACCAGCAGACCGAACCGGTGCGCGTGGACGCCAGCGCCGCCGAGGTCACGCGGGTCATGGCGACCTACAACCTCGTGTCCGTCCCCGTGGTCGACGACGCCCACCGCCTGGTCGGGGTGGTGACGATCGACGACGTGCTCGACCACGTCCTGCCCGACGACTGGCGAAGTCAGGGCGACGGTGAACCCGCACGGCTGCGCGCCCGCAGCCGCAGGACCCCGATGACGACGGGAAGGAGGACGACCCGTGGCACGAACGGATGAGAACCGGCGCGACCGGCCCGACGAACGGCTCGACTCCCCGAAGGGGATGCGCACGCGCGTGCTCCCCACACGCCGCCGCAACGGCCGCGGTGACGCCTTCGGGCGGGCGACCGAAGGCATCGCACGTGCGATGGGAACGCCCTGGTTCCTCGTCGGCCTGACGCTCTTCTGTGTGGTCTGGATGGCCTGGAACATCCTCACCCCGAAGGCGCTGCAGTTCGACTCGGCAGCCATCGGCTTCACCGCCCTGACCCTCGTGCTCTCGCTGCAGGCCTCCTACGCCGCCCCGCTGATCCTGCTCGCACAGAACCGGCAGGACGACCGCGACCGCGTGCAGTTCGAGCAGGACCGGCAGCGCGCGGAACGCAACCTCGCCGACACCGAGTACCTCGCTCGCGAGGTCGTCGCCCTCCGCCTGGCGATGCGCGACATGGCCTCGAAGGACTTCATCCGCGCCGAGCTCCGGTCCCTGCTCGAGGAGCTGGACCGCCGCGACGCGATCGACGACGGGGACCCGGAGCGCACGGCGGACCTCCGTGGCTGACGCCACGCGCCCCGTGGACGACGAAGCGCTCGGCGCCGCGGTCCTCGTCGCGCTCGGTCGCGTGATCGACCCCGAGATCCGGCGGCCCGTCACGGAGCTCGACATGATCCGTGGTGTCGCCGTCCAGCCGGGAGGCTCGGTGCGGGTCGACCTGCAGCTCACGATCGTCGGGTGCCCGGCCGCCGACACGATCGAGCGGGACGTCCGCGCCGCAGCCGGTTCCGTCGCGGGCGTCACCGGCGTGGACGTCGACGTCTCCGTGATGGACCCCGCCGTGCGCCGTGCCCTCACCGAGCGGCTGCGCGAGGGCCGACCCCAGGGCGTCCAGTTCACCCCGGACTTGCTCACCCGGGTGATCGCCGTCACGAGCGGCAAGGGCGGTGTCGGCAAGTCCACCGTGACGGTCAACCTCGCCGTGGCGCTGGCCCGTCGTGGGATGCGCGTCGGGGTCGTCGACGTCGACGTGCACGGCTTCAGCGTCCCGGGGCTCATGGGCCTGACCGACGAGCACGGCGTCGCTCCCCGCCCGACCCGGGTCGACAGCATGATCCTGCCGCCGGTCGCCCACGACGTGAAGGTCATCTCGATCGGGATGTTCGTCGACGACGCCTCGACCGCGGTGTCCTGGCGCGGGCCGATGCTGCACCGCACCGTGAACCAGTTCCTGTCGGACGTGTGGTTCGGCGACCTCGACGTGCTCCTGCTCGACATGCCGCCGGGCACCGGTGACGTGGCCATCTCCGTCGGGCAGCTGCTCCCCCACGCCGAGGTCCTCGTCGTCACCACGCCGCAGGCCGCTGCGGCCGACGTGGCCGAGCGCAGCGGGATCGTCGCGCGACAGACCGGCCAGCGGGTCATCGGCGTGATCGAGAACATGTCCGGGCTCGTGCAGCCGGACGGCTCCGTGCTGCACCTCTTCGGTGAGGGCGGTGGCGACGAGACCGCTCGGCGGCTCTCCCGCGGGCAGGACGCCCCCGTCCCGGTGCTCGGCAGCGTCCCGCTCTCCGTGCCCCTGCGCGAGGGCGGCGACTCCGGCGTCCCCGTGGTGCTCGGTGCGCCGTCGGACCCGGCTGCGGTCGCGCTCGTCGCCGTCGCCGACCGCGTGACCGCGATGGGCCGAGGGCTCGCCGGACGGAAGCTCGGGCTCTCCCCCTCCTGACCCGGCACCGCCCGGCACGCTGCAGGTCGTCTCACGCGTGCTCGCCGGTTCCGCGCGTGCTCGGCCGTTCCGCGCGTGGCGAGTCAAAACGCGCGTAGGGGGTCGGATCTTTCGACGTGCAACGCGCGATTCCGCCTGCCACGCGGGCGTCGTGGGCGGGAACGATCGTTGCGGGTCAGTCGGATGGACGGACGTCCGTCGCGAGACGGGGCCGCAGGTTTCGCGCTTGGGCCTCGACCCCGGCCGTGGCCTGAAACGCCTCCCTCAACATCCGACCGTGCCCATCCGATCAACCCTGTACGTCTCTTCATGGACGCTGCTCGACACTCACGAGCATTATGCAAGGTAATTGCACAATGCTCCTGCGGAATCAGGGCGCAGGAGTTCCACCCTCTCGGCAACGACGCCGGGCGAGGAACAGGAGAACCGCGTGAACAGGACCACCCGGATCAGGATCGGCACCGTCGGCGCCGCCGTGGCAGCAATCGTCGGCGGGACGATCATCGCTGCACCGGTCACCGCGCAGGCGGCGACGACGTGCGCCACCCCGTGGGCATCGAGCACCGCCTACAACGGCGGCACCTCGGTCAGCGAGAACGGCACGAACTACACCGCCAACTGGTGGACGCAGGGCGACGACCCGGCGACGCACTCCGGAGCGACCGGCAGCGGGCAGCCGTGGACCTCGAACGGCGCGTGCACCGGTGGCAGCACGGGCGGCGGCGGCACCGGTGGCGGCGGGACGGGTGGTGGCGGCACGACGACACCCGGCACCGGGAGCACGGGCACCGCGAGCGGCCTGGTCTTCAGCCCGTACAAGGACGTCACCGTGAACCTCGACTGGAACACGAACGTGATGAACACCGCGGTCACCGGCAGCCGGATACCGGTCGTCGGGTCCAGCAACAGCCTGGTGTCCACGCGCGAGCCCGGGCTCAAGGCCATCACCCTCGCCTTCGCGACGGGCACGTGCGGCAGCGAGAACTGGGGCGGGGTCGCCGCTGACGCCTTCGCGAGCGCGAACATCCCGAAGCTCGACGCGGCCGGGGTGAACTACATCGTCAGCACGGGCGGGGCCGCAGGACAGTTCAAGTGCTCCGGCACCGCGCTGCAGAGCTTCATCGCCCGCTACGCCAGCCCGCACATGATCGGCGTCGACTTCGACATCGAGAGCGGGCAGTCCGCCGCCGACGTGCAGAACCTCGTCAACGCGGCAGCACTGGCGCAGGCGAAGTACCCGGGTCTGCGGTTCTCGTTCACGCTGGCGACCCTCGCGGCGTCGGACGGCTCGTACGGCGGACTGAACGGCACCGGTGACGCCACCGTGAAGGCGATCAAGGCCTCCACCCTGACGAACTACACCGTCAACCTCATGACGATGGACTTCGGCCGGGCCACCTCGGCGAACTGCGTCATCGTCGGCTCGACCTGCCAGATGGGCCAGTCGACGATCCAGGCCGTCACGAACCTGCAGCACACGTACGGCATCGCCGCCGCGAAGATCGAGGTCACGCCGATGCTCGGTGTGAACGACGCGTCGGACGAGGTCTTCACCCTCGCCGACGTCGACACCGTCTCCACGTACGTGAAGTCGCACGGACTGGCCGGCGTGCACACGTGGTCGCTCGACCGCGACACCCCCTGTGCCACCCCGACGAGCACCGCCTCGGCGACGTGCAGCTCCGTCAGCGGCACGGCAGCACTGGCCTGGACCGACCGGTTCCTCGCCGACCTGAAGTAGCGGCGCGGATCAGGACAGGAGGCCCGGTGCCAGCTGGCACCGGGCCTCCAGTCCGCCGTCAGGAGACGGGCGTCAGGTGGCTTCGACGTCGAAGGGCGCGGCTTCGCCGGCGGCGAGCGGCACCACCGGTGACGGTGCGCGGACCCTGCTGGCCGTGACCTGCGTCGGGGCGGCGTCAGCCATGCCGGAGCCGGTGGCGGAGTCGATGAGGGCATCGCGGATGATGCGCCGCGGGTCGTACTGTCGCGGGTCGAGCTTCTGCCAGTCGACGTCGTCGAAGTCCGGGCCCATCTCGTCCCGCATGCGGTCCTTGGCGGTGTCGGCGAACCGACGGACGGCCTTGACGAACTCCGCGAGCTTCTGTGCGTACATCGGCAGGCGCTGCGGTCCCAGCAGCAGCACCGCGATGATCCCGATGATCAGGATCTTGTTGAAGTCGATGGACACGCACAGAGCGTAACGCCTGACACCGCACGCTCACCTAGAGTTGTGCACCGAGGAGTGTGCGTGTCAGAGAAAGAGTCGAACTGGAAGTTCGCGGAGGACATCGTCTCCGAGTCCGAGGCGATCGCCCGAGCGCGGGAACACTCCCTGGAGCTGGGCGTCGAGGCGATCTCGCCGGCGATCGGTGCGCAGATCGGGGTGATCGCGGCGGCCTCGCGGGCCACGAGCATCATCGAGATCGGGACCGGCCTGGGAGTCTCTGGGCTGTACCTGCTCGGCGGGGCCCCGAAGGCGACGCTGACGACGATCGACGTCGAGGTGGACCACCAGCAGTACGCCCGTGACGCCTTCATCGCCGCCGGCACCGCGCCCTCCCGCGTCCGGCTCATCCCGGGCCGCGCGAACCAGGTGCTCCCCCGGATGAACGAGGCCTCCTACGACGTCGTCCTCGTCGACGCCGACCCCGAACACGTCATCGAGTACGTCGAGCACGGGCTGCGGCTCGCGCGCCTCGGCGGGACGGTGCTCGTCCCGCACGCCCTGTGGCGCGGACGGGTCGCGGACCCGGTGAAGCGCGACCGGGCCACCACGGACTTCCGGCTGCTCCTGACCGAGGTGTCGACGTCCGGCGCGGTCATCAGCAGCCTGTCCCCGGCCGGTGACGGGCTGCTGCAGATGACGAAGGTCACCGCGTAGGCGACTGCGGTCCGTGGCCGTCGGCGGCTGCTGACCGTCACCGGGTCGGTGACTGCGGCTCGTCGCTGCCGTCGAGGTGGCGCAGGTACTGCTCCGGCGCCGCCAGGAACGCCCGTTGGTTCCGCACCAGGTCGAGGTCGGCCCAGGCACTGCGTCGGAGGCCCCACTCGCCGACCTCGTGGATCGTCGCTCCGGGGAACGCGGCGAGCACGGGCGAGTGCGTCGACAGGACCACCTGACCGAGGCCGTCGTCGACGATGGCCTGCAGCAGCCCGATGAGCGCCAGACACCCCTGGAAGGACAGCGCCGACTCGGGCTCGTCGAGGATCCAGAGGCCGGGCCACTGCGACCGGTCGATCACGAAGTCCAGGAACGACTCCCCGTGGCTGCGCTCGTGGAAGACCGGCTCGGGACGGGGACCGGGGTGCTGCTCCAGGAACGTGAAGAGCCCGTGCATGGTCTCCGCCCGCAAGAAGAAGCCGCTCTTCGGCGCCCCGGGTTCCCGATGCAGCGCGAGGTGCTGCCACAGCGGCGACTCGCTCGGACGGGTGCTGTGGCCGGACATCGTCGAGCCGCCCTCCGGCCCCATGCCGAACGCCAGGGCGATCGCTTCGACGAGGGTGGACTTGCCCGCGCCGTTCTCCCCGACGAAGACGGTCACCGTGTCGAGGTCGAGGCCGTGGTCGAGCAGCTGGGCCACCGGAGCGAGCGTCGCGGGCCAGGTGTCGCGGGGCATCGGGTCCGCCGTGTACTCCTCGACGCGGCGGACGGGGCGGCGGAGTCGGGGCACGGCTCCATCATGGTGGCGACGGACGACAAGAGGCCCGGGACGATGGTGTCCCGGGCCTCTTCCGTGGTGCTTCGTGCTTCTGGTGCTTGTCGTACCGTGGTGCTGTGGAGCGTCGACTTCTCTAGGCCGAGACGACCTCGGCGAGTGCGTCGTGGAGTTCCTTGGCCTCGGCGTCGTTGACCGAGACGACCAGGCGGCCTCCTCCTTCGAGCGGAACCCGCACGATGATGAGTCGACCCTCCTTAACAGCCTCCATCGGCCCGTCACCGGTCCTCGGCTTCATGGCTGCCATCAGATGTCCCCTTTCGCGCAGTACATGCGCGCCCATTATCCCGTACGGAGGGCTCATCTGCGAAACCGCCCAGGTCGAGGGCCCCGGATCGGGTCGTTCTCGCGGTTCGACTTCCTAGCCTGAGCGCGTGCCGATCATCCGCTCCACGCCTCGTCCGAGCCCCCAGGACGCCCTGCCCGACGGACCCGACGCGGTCCCGGCGGGCATGCGGATCGCGGCGTCGTTCTCGTGGCGGCTCCTCATCGTCGCCGCCGCCCTGGCCGTGGTCGTCGCGCTCGTCGTGGTGCTGCAGGACATCGTGGTGCCGTTCCTCATCGCGCTGCTGCTCTGCGCACTGCTCGCCCCCATCTCCGCGTTCCTGCAGCGGCACCGGTGGCCGAAGTGGACCGCGGTGCTCTCGAGCCTGGTGGTCCTGGTCCTCGCGATCGGCACCCTCGCGCTCGTCGTCACCGCGCAGATCCGCTACGACCTGCCGTCGCTGGAACACCGCCTGCACCGGAGTGTCCTGTCGCTGCAGACCCTGCTGGACAGCCAGCCGTTCGGCATCACCGTGCACGACGTGAACCAGTGGGTGTCGAAGGGGACCGACTACCTGCAGTCGCACGCCTCGTCGATCCTGTCCGGGTTCCAGGCCGCCGGGTCCAGCGCAGTGCACGTCCTCGAGGGCCTGTTCATCGTCGTCTTCACGACCCTGTTCGTGCTCATCGACGGTCGCCGCATCTGGGGCTGGGTCGTCCGGCTGTTCCCCCGCCGCGCCCGCGCACGGATCGGTGTCGCCGGCGACGCCGGGTGGCACACGCTCACGAGCTTCATCCGGGTGCAGCTCATCGTCGCGGTGACGGATGCCCTCGGCGTGGCGATCGGCGCGCTCGCGCTGCAGGTCCCGCTCGCTGTGCCCATCGCCGTGATCGTCTTCCTCGGCGCGTTCGTCCCCGTGGTCGGCGCGATCGTCGCCGGGACCGTGGCCGTCATCGTCGCGCTCGTGTTCAACGGCTGGGTGACCGCGCTGTTCATGCTCGGTGTCGTGCTCGTCGTGCAGCAGATCGAGAGCCACGTGCTGCACCCGTTCCTCACCGGCAGCGCGGTCAAGGTGCACCCGCTCGGCGTCGCGCTCGGCGTCGTCGCGGGCACCACGCTCGCCGGGGTCGTCGGGGCGTTCTTCGCGGTGCCGTTCATCGCGACGGTCAACGCCATGGTGCTCGCCGCGTCGCGGTGGCGACCGGAGGACGGGGAGTGGACCGGGGACGGGGCGACCAAGGCGTTGTCGTCGACGACGCCGACGTCAGACCTGGCGGACTCGGCGCCGGTCGTCGATCACGGCGGGGTCCAGTCGTAGCCGTCGACCCACCAGCACCAGTCGAGCCACACCCACTGCAGCACCAGGAACAGCACCACGACGACGACGCGGTACAGCCGTGACCGCGGCAGTGCGACGATCCCGAGCAGCGGTGCGATCGGCAGCAGGATCCGCCAGGTGCTCGACTGCGGGAAGAACACCGCGAGCAGGTACACCAGATAGGCGACCGCCCAGAGCCGTAGCTCGAGCCCGAGGCGCCGTGACGCCGGCATGACCACGAACGCGACGAACCCGACCAGCACGACCACCAGCAGGACGCTGCCGGTCGGCTGCCGGAACCACCACCCGAACCCCTGCACCCACGGTGCGAAGGGGACGAGGTCCTTCCACCCGATGTACGAGGACCGCCAGGCGAGCTCGGTGTCGGTGTAGGCCCGCGGCACCCCGGTCACGGCCCACGCGATCGCCGGCCACGCGAGCCCGACGACGCCGGACACCGCGGCCACGACCACGGGTGGCACGAGCTGCCGGAGGCTCGGTCGGTGGTCGTGCCGGAGCCACGTCGGGCGGACGACCCAGACGACGACGAAGGCGCCCATCAGCAGCGCGAAGGCCAGGCCGGTCGGGCGGGTCATCCCGAGCAGCAGCACGACGGGCAGCATCGTCCAGAAACGCCGCTCGACCAGCAGCAGCAGGGCGACGAGGAGCAGGAACAGGCCCATCGACTCGGCGTAGGCGACCTGGAACATCGCCGAGACCGGCGCGACGCAGAACAGCACCGTGGCGAACGTCGCCCGGGCGGGGTCGAGGAAGCGCCCCATCAGCCGACGGAAGACCAGGGCCGCGCCCCACCCGGCGACGAGCGAGACCGAGACGGCGACGAGTTCGAACGACGCCCCCGTGACGGTCATCAGCGCCCGCACGAGGAACGGGTACGCGGGCATGAACGCCCACGCGTTCTCGGTCACGTGCCCGGCGGCGTCGACGGGGAGCGTCGAGGGGTAGCCGCCGGTGGCGATCACGCGGTACCAGGCGCCGTCCCAGATCGACGCGAAGGCCAGGTAGCGCGGGTGCTGTCCGGTGAACGAGTTGGCCGTCTGCATGCCGGCGTAGACGCCCATCATCGCGCCGGTGACGAACCGCGCGAGGACGTAGACGACGGTGATGCGGACCCACCACGGCACCACGCGGTACCGCGCCCGCCACCGGGTCACGGCCGCAGAGGACCCGGGACCACCGGACGACCGGCGCCCGTCCACAGACCGGCGCCCGTCCACAGAACGGCGCCCGTCCACAGACCGGCGCCCGTCCGCTGGCCGACCCCCGGGCAGTGTCGGCGAGGACCCCGTGTCCGGGGACCCCGCCCCGGCCGTCGTCAGGCCGTCAGCCACCGGCGCAGACCGTCCTCGACCGCGGTGATCTGCGCGACGGGGACCTGCTCGTCGTCGTGGTGCGCGAAGACGGGTTCGCCGGGGCCGTAGTTGACCGCCGGGACGCCGAGCGCGGAGAACCGGGCGACGTCGGTCCAGCCGTACTTCGGGCGGGGCTCCGGACCACCGACCGCGGCGACGAAGTCCTGGGCGAGCGGGGCGTCGAGGCCGGGACGGGCACCGGCGGCCAGGTCGACGATGTCCACCTGGTAGCCGTCGAACAGCTCGCGGATGTGCGCCACGGCCTCGTCCGCCGAGCGCGAGGGGGCGAAGCGGTAGTTGACGTGCACCATCGCCTCGTCGGGGATGATGTTCCCGGCGATCCCGCCGCTGATCCCGACGGCGTTCAGTCCCTCGCGGTACTCGAGCCCGTCGACCTCGACCGTGCGGGGCTCGTAGGCCGCCAGCGTGGCGAGGATCGGCGCCGTCTTGTGGATCGCGTTGTCGCCGATCCAGCTGCGTGCGCTGTGGGACCGCTTGCCGTACGTGCGGATCTCGGCGCGGAGGTTGCCGTTGCAGCCGCCCTCGATCTGGGCACCCGAGGGCTCCCCCAGGATCGCGAAGTCGGCGGCGAGCAGTTCCGGACGGGTGCGGGCGAGCCGGCCGAGGCCGTTCAGCGCGTCCGACACCTCCTCGTGGTCGTACCAGACCCACGTGACGTCGACGGAAGGGGCGGTGAGGTCGTACGCGAGCTTGAGCTGAACCGCGCAGCCGGCCTTCATGTCCACGGTGCCACGGCCCCAGAGGATCTCGGTGCCGTCCTCGGCGGTGCGGAACTCCGTCGGCAGGTTGCTGTTCAGCGGCACGGTGTCGATGTGTCCGGCGATCACGACCCGGCGCTCCCGCCCGAGCTGCGTCCGCGCGACGATCGCGTCGCCGTCGCGGACGACCTCCAGGTGCGGCAGCGGCGCGAGCACCGCCTCGATCGCGTCGGCGAGTGCGGCTTCGTTGCCCGACACCGACTCGATGTTGCAGATGGCACGGGTGATGTCGATGGACGAGGCGGTGAGGTCGAGCTGCTCCGGCATGCGCCGAGCCTACCGTCCGACGCCTCGGTACCCTGGTGGGGTGACCGACACGACCGCCGCCTCTGCCCGACCGACCCACGCCTGGAGCCACGGCCTCGCGACCGTCACCGCCGACGGCACGGAACTCGACACCTGGTACCCCGAGACGCACCTCGGCGAGCTGCCCGCCGACGCCGAGTTCCCCCTCGCGCTGCAGGAGCACCTCGGCGAGGACACCCGCCGCGGTGTCCGGATCGAGGCCGTCACCACCGAGGTCACCATCGACGCGGCCCCGACGAGCACCCCGGACGCCTACCTCCGCCTGCACCTGTTGAGCCACCTGCACGTGCGCCCGAACGAGGTCAACCTCGACGGCGTGTTCGCGCACCTCCCCATCGTCGCGTGGACCAACGCCGGCCCCGTGCACCCCGACGACCTCGCCCGGCTCCGGCCGTCGCTGCAGCGTGCGGGCATCGCCGTCCACGCCATCGACAAGTTCCCGCGGCTCGTCGACTACGTCGTCCCCGACCGGGTGCGCATCGGCGACGCCAACCGCGTCCGGCTCGGCGCACACCTGGCACCCGGCACCACCGTCATGCACGAGGGCTTCGTGAACTTCAACGCCGGCACCCTCGGCGACGCGATGGTCGAGGGCCGCATCTCCCAGGGCGTCGTCGTCGGGGCCGGCACCGACATCGGCGGCGGCGCCTCCATCATGGGCACGCTCTCCGGCGGCGGCACGCACCGCGTCTCCCTCGGCGAGCGGGCGCTCCTCGGCGCGAACGCCGGGCTCGGCATCTCCCTCGGCGACGACTCCGTGGTCGAGTCCGGCCTCTACGTCACCGCCGGCACGAAGGTCGTCCTCGTCGGCGCTGCTCCGAACCCGGACGGCACCCCGCGCACGGTCAAGGCCGTCGAGCTCTCCGGCGCCCCGAACGTCCTGTTCCGCCGCAACAGCCTCACCGGCGCGGTCGAGGCCCTGCAGCGCCAGGGCGAGGGCATCCAGCTCAACACCGCGCTCCACGCGTAGCGGTACCGCCGGAGCACCACCCTGGAGGCCCGGTGCCGGTCCACGAGACCGGCACCGGGCCTCCAGTCCGTTCCGCCGCCCACCCGCCTGACCTGCCCGCCCTCCCCGCCCTCCGGACGCTCCGTACGAGCGGGCAGAATGCCAGCGTGCGCGAGATCGGTCACCGGCCCCTTCCGCCCACTCGACCACCGCGGGCAACCACAGGAGGTCCGGTGACGCCCATCGGGGCCGCACCGCGCCTCCCGGCCGCCGCCACCGACGAACGGGCGGAACACCGTGGTGCGCGGCGCGAGCACCCCGCGACTTCGCCCGCTCGACGCGCGAGCGGGCCGTCGCGGAGCAGGCCGGCCACCGAGCTCGTGGACGAGCGGGCGGAATCGGGAGGTGCCGGGGAACGGACGGCCTGGCATTCCGCCCGCTCGCCGAGCGGGGCGAGGGTGCGGGCCAGCCCGGTGCGGACGGGAGGCTCCGCGCGAGTCAGGCGGACCGGCGCGGCGCCCCCTGGTGCGAGCGGGCACGAGCGCACGACGACGGACGGCCCGGGCCACGAGTTCGTCGTGGGCCGGGCCGTTCGGGTGGGGCCGCGTCAGCGCTGCGGCAGGTCGCGCTCCGGCGAGCCGACGTAGAGCTGCTGGGGGCGACCGATCTTGTTCAGCGGGTCGTTGTTGAGCTCGCGCCACTGGGCGATCCAGCCGGGCAGCCGCCCGATCGCGAACAGCACCGTGAACATGCGCGGCGGGAAGCCCATCGCCTTGTAGATGATGCCCGTGTAGAAGTCGACGTTCGGGTAGAGCTTGCGGTCGATGAAGTACTGGTCGCTCAGCGCGATCTGCTCGAGCTCCTTCGCGATGTCGAGCAGGTCGTCCTGCACGCCGAGGGACTCGAGGACCTCGTCGGCGGACTCCTTCACGAGCTTGGCGCGGGGGTCGTAGTTCTTGTAGACGCGGTGCCCGAAGCCCATGAGCTTGACGCCGCGCTCCTTGTTCTTCACGCGTTCGACGAAGCGCTGCACGGGCTCGCCGGAGTCCTTGATCTGCTGGAGCATCTCGAGGACGGCCTCGTTCGCACCGCCGTGGAGGGGACCGTAGAGGGCGTTGATGCCCGCGGAGATCGACGCGAACATGTTCGCCTTCGTCGACCCGACCAGGCGCACCGTGGCGGTGGAGGCGTTCTGCTCGTGGTCCTCGTGCAGGATCAGCAGGCGGTCGAGGGCCTTCGAGAGGACCGGGTTCGGCTGGTAGGGCTCGGCCATCGTGCCGAAGTTGAGCCGCAGGAAGTTGTCGACGAACGACAGCGAGTTGTCGGGGTAGAGGAACGCCTGCCCGATGGCCTTCTTGTGCGCGTACGCGGCGATCACCGGGAGCTTCGCGAGGAGCCGGACGGTCTGGAGCTCGACCTTCTCCGGGTCGTCGACGTCCATGTCGTCCTCGTAGTACGTCGACAGGGCGCTGACGGCGCTGGACAGGACGGACATCGGGTGCGCCGAGTGCGGGAGGGCGTCGAACAGGCGACGGAGGTCCTCGTGCAGCAGCGTGTGCCGACGGATGCGGGCGTCGAAGTCGGCGAGCTCGGTCTCCGACGGCAGCTCGCCGTAGATGAGGAGCCAGGCGACCTCGAGGAAGGTGCAGTTCGACGCGACCTGGTCGATGGGGTACCCGCGGTAGCGCAGGATGCCCTGGTCGCCGTCGATGTACGTGATCGCGCTCTTCGTCGAGCCGGTGTTCACGAACCCGTAGTCGAGGGTGTTCATCCCCGTCTGCTTCTTGAAGGTGGAGATGTCCACGGTGGAGGCACCGTCGACGCTCGGCAGGATCGGGAACTCCGCACTGCCGCCCGGGTACGTCAGCGTGGCGGTCTCGCCGTGCTGCTCCTCGGCGGGACTCACGGGGACGGGCGTCGTCGGCGGTGTGGCCGTCTTCTGAGCGTCATTGGCAGTGTCAGTCACGCTGACAGCCTAATCGCGCCGTCTGTCGATCGTGCACACCTGGGACCTCAGGATCCGGTGGGACCCCACGATTGCGGAAGACGCCGGGTGAACAGTCGGGACGTCAGTCGGCGCCGAGCCGGTGTCCGCTGGTGAGGCGCTGGGCGGCCGCGGCGATGCGTTCGTCGGTCGCGGTCAGGGCGACGCGCACGTGCTCGCCCCCGGCCTCGCCGTAGAACGTGCCCGGTGCGACGAGGATCCCCTGCTCGGCCAGCCACGCCACGGTGTCGAGCGCCGGTTCGCCGCGCGTCACCCAGAGGTAGAGCCCGGCCTCGCTGTGGTCGACCCGGAAGCCGGCGCCCTCGAACGCCCGGCGGAGCATGCCGCGACGGGCACGGTACTTCGCCTTCTGCTGCTGCACGTGGGCGGTGTCCTGCAGCGCGACGACCATGGCCTGCTGCACGGGCAGCGGCGGCATCATGCCGGTGTGCTTGCGGACGGCGAGGACCTCGGCCAGGACGGCGGCGTCACCGGCGACGAATGCGGCGCGGTACCCGGCCAGGTTCGACTGCTTGGAGAGCGAGTACACGCTCAGCACGCCGTCGACCGAGTCCCCCACGACACGCGGGTCGAGGATGGTCGGCGTCGGGGTGGTGTCGTACGGCGGTTCCCAGCCGAGCTCGGCGTAGCACTCGTCGCCGACGATGACGGCGCCGAGTTCACGGGCGCGGGCGACGGCGGCGCGGAGCTCCTCGATCGTGAGCACCCGGCCGTCGGGGTTGCCGGGCGAGTTCAGCCACACGAGCTTCGTGCCGTCGGGCCAGGCGGCCGGGTCGTCCGACGCCAGGGCGGTGGCACCGACGAGTGCCGCTCCGAGCTCGTAGGTCGGGTACGCGGCGGCGGGGAACACGACGGTGTCACCGCGGCCGATGCCGAGCCAGAGCGCCAGCCCGGCGATGAACTCCTTCGAGCCGATCGTCGGCAGGGTCTGGTCCTCGGTCAGCTGCACGCCGTGCCGTCGGCCGTACCAGTCGGCGATGGCCTGGCGGAGGGCCGGGGTGCCGGCGACCTGCGGGTAGGCGTGCGCGTCGGTGGCCTCGGCCAGCGCGGTGCGGACGAGTGCTGGCGTCGGGTCCACCGGCGATCCGACACTCAGGTCGACGATGCCGCCCTCGTGCTCGGCGGCGCGCTGCTTGAACGGGACGAGCTGGTCCCAGGGGAAGTCGGGGAGGTCGAGCGCCACGAGGAGTGTCGGCTCAGCCGCGAGCGGGCTCGGCCATGATGACCGCGTGGTCCTGGTGGATCACGCCGACCTTGGCGGCGCCGCCGGGCGAACCGATCTCCTCGAAGAACTCGACGTTGGCCTTGTAGTAGTCGGCCCACTGGTCGGGGAGGTCGTCCTCGTAGTAGATGGCCTCGACCGGGCAGACGGGCTCACACGCACCGCAGTCGACGCATTCGTCGGGGTGGATGTACAGCGACCGGTCGCCTTCGTAGATGCAGTCGACGGGGCATTCGTCGATGCACGCACGGTCCTTGACGTCGACACAGGGCTGGGCGATCACGTAGGTCACGGTCGGGGTGCTCCCTTCGGAAACGAGCGGGTCCGAGTCTACCCGCGACCCGCGGACGAGCCTGACCGTCCAGCGACAGACGACGCCGCGCCGGCCCCGGGACCGCCAGGACGGCCGGCGGCGGCGCGCGCTGCGGACAGGTCCGGCCACGCCAGCGCCAGCATCGCGACGGCCGCCGGTCCGAACGTCCACACGTACCCGGCGGTGTTCGCCAGCACGAGCGGCGAGCTCTGCCCACCGACGGACACGAGCACCTGCGTGGCGACGATGACGCCGATGCCGATCGCGGCCACCATGGCGCGCGAGCGGTACAGCAGCCGGACGCCGACGGTCAGGCCGACGATGATCAGCGTGGTCAGGACGAGGCCGATCGGGAACGACCCGATCGTCTGCTGGTGGGTCACCGTGCCGAGGCCACCGGCGAGCAGCCCGAGCACCAGGGCCACGACGACCGAGGACACCTTGCCCGCCGGGGTCATCTCGGCGTACGTCTCCGGTGCGGGTGCCGTGGGCGGTGCGTCGTGGCGGAAGGCCTCGACCGCCGGCGCGTGCTGGCGGACACCGTGCGGCATCACCCAGGACAGCGCCGTCGGGTCCGCGGGGTCGACGGGGTCGACCGTGACCTGCGACCGGTACTGCTCGATCGCCGCGCGCACCTTCGCCCGGACGGGCTGCACGTCGACGGTGACGTCCTGCTCGCCGGACGCCGGGTCGACGATCATCGAGAAGGGGACGTCCTCGGCACGGGCGGCGTACCGCGCCGCGTTGTGCACGCGCACGTGGTCGGGGTGGCCGTAGCCGCCGTCGTCCGCGTAGCTGACGACGGCGTCGGCCATCGTGGACCGGATCGCGGCGCGGACGTCGTCCACGACCTCGCCGAGGTCGGCCGCGGTGAGCGAGTCGGCGGGGGCGTCGTCGGCGGCGACCGCGCGGCCGTCGGCACCCCACTGCATGCCGGAGTCGGTGTACCGGCGGGCCGGCAGGTCGGTCGGGCGGGCGCCCGGTCCCCCGAGCCACAGGTGCGCCGGGCCACCGAGTGCCGCCAGCGCTGCGGCGATCTCGCGCTCGCGGTGCGCGGCCACCCGCGGGCCGTCGCCCGCCAGGGGCGCGAGCGCCGCGGTCAGCATCTCGCCGCGCTCGCCCCGGGTCGCGGTGAGCACGGTCACCTCGGCGCCGAGCTCGAGCAGCGTGGCGATGGTGCCGCCGGACGCGAGGGTCTCGTCGTCGGGGTGGGCGTGCACGAAGAGGACGCGCTCGGGGCGGGTCGCGGGGGCGTTCGACATCAGTGCAAGGGTACGGGACGGCCCCGTGCGCCTAGCGCGGCGTGACGATGTACGTGGCCGTCGCGCCGCCGTCGGACTTCGAGAACGTCAGCACCAGACGGTGGTCGTCGCTCCGGAAGATCCCGAAGGCGCTCGAGCTGTCCGCACGCTTGGCCGACTCGGTGAACCCGGCGTCCGTCAGCTGCTGGGTGGCCGCGCCGAAGTCCTCCACGCTCGGGGTCTGGACCTGCACGACCCAGCCGGAGCCGTTCGGGCCGGTGCCGCCGCCCAGGACCGTGCCGTCCACGAGCGGCACGGTCGACGCCGGGAAGCCGTCGGGCACCTTGCCGTCGGACGTCACGTTCGCACCCTTGAGCGCCGTGTCGAGCGCGCCGTCGATGCCGCCGGCGACGTTCGCCATGCCCTGCTCGATGGCGGATCCGTCGATGTTCCGCACGCCGTCGCTGACGTCTGAGGCGACCGAGGACCCGAGGTCGGTGGCCTGCTTCACGGAGTCCGCGGAGCAGCCCGTCAGGCCGGCCAGGGCGATGCCGGCCGCCACGGCGGCCACGATGGGGGTCGTCATCCGGTTGCGCATGCGCTGACCGTAACCGATCGGGCGGGAGGCTCGGCCTGCGTTGCCTGGGAGTGTCACGTCACTGCCGGGGCCGGCCAGGGCCACCAGTGCGGTGCAAGCGTCAGCGCACGTTGACGCGCGTGGCCGCGACCAGCGCGTCGACACCCACCGGGATCGCCGTCTCCGCCTGCGGCGCGTAGAACGGCGAGTGGTTGCTCGGGATGTCCTCGCCGCGCTCGAAGAGCTCGGGGTCCGTGATGCCGGTGAACCAGTAGACGAGGGGCACGCCGGCGGCGGTGGCGAGCTGGCCGACGTCCTCGGACGCCATGGCGAGGCCGGACTCGATGTCGAGGGCCCGCGGCACGACGGCGCCGACGGCCTCGAGCACGCGGGCGGCCTGGTCGGCGTCGTTGACGAGCACGTCCGCACCCGGCGCCCGCGCGATGGTCGGGGCGGCGAGCCCGCCGGCCTCGCTCTCGGCGCGGACGATGCGCTCGATGGAGGCGACGATCCGGGCGCGGGTGTCCTCGTTGCGGGCGCGGGTGGAGATCTCGATGACGGCCGTGTCCGGGATGATGTTCGGCCGGGTGCCCGCGTGGAAGCTGCCGACGGTGACGACGCCGGCGTCGTTCGGGCCGACCTCGCGCGAGACGACGGTCTGCAGGCGGACGACCGCCGACGCCGCGGTGACGATCGGGTCGAGCGAGGCCTGCGGGGCGGACCCGTGGGCGCCGCGGCCGTTGAACGTCACCGTGAAGCGGTCGCTCGACGCCATCACCGCGCCGGAGCCGACCGCGACCGTGCCGACCGGGATCGGCGCGGAGTGCTGGCCGAGGACCACGTCGGGCGTGGGGAAGCGGTCGACCAGGCCGTCCTCGAGCATCGCGCGGGCGCCGGAGATGACCTCTTCTGCGGGCTGGAACACGGCGACGACCGTGCCGGACCACTCCGCACGCGTGTCGACGAGCCGTTCGAGCGTGCCGAGCAGCCACGTGACGTGGATGTCGTGGCCGCAGGCGTGCATCGTCGGGACCTCGGTGCCGGTCTCGTCGACGCCGCGGTGGGTGCTGGCGTACGGCAGTCCGGTGCGTTCCTCGACCGGCAGGCCGTCCATGTCCGCGCGGAGCCAGACGACCGGACCCTCGCCGTTCGCCAGGACCCCGACGACACCCGTCCCGCCGACGCCCGTGGTGACGTCGAGGCCGAGGTCCTCGAGGTGGCCGGCGACGATGCCGGCGGTGCGGTGCTCCTGGAAGCCGAGCTCCGGGTGGGCGTGCAGGTCCTGGTACAGCGAGAGGAGGTCGAGAGTCACCCGTCCACCGTATCGCCCGACACCGACGCCGAGAACGGACACCGACGCCGACGGCCCGGCCACCTCGACGAGGTGACCGGGCCGTCGGACGGAGGCGGTGCCTCCTGGATGGTGCTGTCCGGCTACGCGTCCTGGCGCTTGAGACGCGCGTAGGAGCGCTGGCGAGCCGACGCGTCGAGCTCGACCTTGCGGATGCGCACGGCGGCGGGGGTGACCTCGACGCACTCGTCCTCACGGGCGAACTCGAGGCACTCCTCCAACGAGAGCTGACGCGACGGCGTCATCGACTCGAACGTGTCGGCGTTGGCCGACCGCATGTTGGTGAGCTTCTTCTCCTTGGTGATGTTCACGTCCATGTCGTCGGCGCGCGAGTTCTCGCCGATGACCATGCCCTCGTAGACCTCTTCGGTCGGGTTGACGAAGAACGACATCCGCTCCTGGAGGTTCGTGATGGCGAACGGCGTCACCACACCGGAGCGGTCGGAGACGATCGAGCCGTTGATGCGGGTCTGGATCGCGCCGGCCCACTCGTCGTAGCCGTGGAAGATCGCGTTGGCGATGCCGGTGCCGCGGGTCTCCGTGAGGAACGACGTGCGGAAGCCGATCAGGCCGCGCGACGGGACGATGAACTCCATGCGCACCCAGCCGGTGCCGTGGTTCGTCATGTTCTCCATGCGGCCCTTGCGAGCGGCCATGAGCTGCGTGATCGCGCCGAGGTACTCCTCCGGCGTGTCGATCGTCATGTGCTCGTACGGCTCCTGCAGCTTGCCGTTCTCGTCACGCTTGGTGACGACCTGCGGCTTGCCGACGGTGAGCTCGAAGCCCTCGCGACGCATCTGCTCGACCAGGATGGCGAGTGCGAGCTCACCACGGCCCTGGACCTCCCACGCGTCGGGGCGACCGATGTCGAGGACCTTGAGCGAGACGTTGCCGACGAGCTCGCGGTCGAGGCGCTCCTTGACCATGCGGGCGGTCAGCTTGTGGCCCTTGACCTTGCCGACGAGCGGGCTGGTGTTCGTGCCGATCGTCATCGAGATCGCCGGGTCGTCGACCGTGATGGTCGGCAGCGGGCGGACGTCCTCGGGGTCGG
Source organism: Curtobacterium sp. GC_Cur_3 (assembly GCF_026544205.1). Lineage (GTDB taxonomy): Bacteria > Actinomycetota > Actinomycetes > Actinomycetales > Microbacteriaceae > Curtobacterium. The sequence goes on along the minus strand of NZ_JALNUI010000008.1, from coordinate 73,830 downwards.
TCAGGGTCTCGCCGATGGTGATCGTGTCGAAGCCGGCGACGGCGACGATGTCACCGGGGCCAGCCGACTCGGCCGGGTAGCGGTCGAGCGCCTTCGTGATGAGGAGCTCGGTGATGCGGGCGTTGACGACGGTGCCGTCGTGCTTGACCCACGCGACCGTCTGCCCCTTCTTCATGGTGCCGTGGAAGATGCGCAGGAGCGCCAGGCGACCGAGGAACGGGGAGGCGTCGAGGTTCGTGACGTGCGCCTGCAGCGGGTGCTCGTCGTCGTACTTCGGGGCCGGGACATGCTGGAGGATCGCTTCGAACAGCGGCTCGAGGTCGTCGTTGTCGGGCAGCTCGCCGTCGTTCGGCTTGTTGCGCGACGCGGCGCCGTTGCGACCCGAGGCGTAGACCACCGGGACGTCGAGGATCGCGTCGAGGTCGAGGTCGTCGACCTCGTCCGACAGGTCGGAGGCGAGGCCGAGGAGCAGGTCCTGGGACTCGGAGACGACCTCGTCGATGCGGGAGTCGGGCCGGTCCGTCTTGTTGACGAGCAGGATCACCGGGAGCTTCGCGGCGAGCGCCTTGCGGAGCACGAAGCGGGTCTGGGGCAGGGGACCTTCGGAGGCGTCGACGAGCAGCACGACACCGTCGACCATGGAGAGGCCGCGCTCGACCTCACCACCGAAGTCGGCGTGGCCGGGCGTGTCGATCACGTTGATGGTGATGGGGCCGTCCGCGCCGAACTCGGTCGCGTGCTTGCCGTTGTAGAGCACCGACGTGTTCTTCGCGAGGATCGTGATGCCCTTCTCGCGCTCGAGGTCGTTCGAGTCCATCATGCGGTCTTCGCCCTCGAAGTGGGCGTCGAACGAGTTGGTCTGCGTGAGCATCGCGTCGACGAGGGTGGTCTTGCCGTGGTCGACGTGTGCCACGATGGCGACGTTGCGCAGGTCGGACCGGGTGGCGAGCGCCATACAGGACATCCTTCAATTTCTGGGAGAGTGTCGGGCCAGCTGGTGATCAACCCCGTTGGTCGATCGGCACCGCACCCGTGGGCAGAACGCCCGACACGCCAGTCTACCGGTAGTTCGCAACCGACAGGAGTACCGCAGATGAGCCGACGGCGAACGTGGATCGAGATCACGATCGTCCTGATGCTCTCGCTGGGCGGGAGCGCGCTGTACTCGGTGCTCCAGATCATCGACGACCTGTCGCAGACGACCCCGCTCGGGCAGCAGTCCACGGCGCTCAACTCGTCGACGACCACCGTGCAGTACGTCGACCTGGCGCGGCAGCTCGTCGGCATCGCGGTGGACCTGGCCCCGGTCGCGCTGGTCTGCTACCTGCTCTGGAGCGCCCGGCGCCCGCACCTGTCCCGACTCGGCATCGACCGGTTCCGCGTGAAGCCGGACCTCGGCGGGCCGGTGCTCATCGCGCTGTGCATCGGGATCCCGGGGCTGGCGCTCTACTTCACCGGCCGGGCGCTCGGGTTCACGGTGGACGTCGACCCGGCGGCGCTCGGGTCCTACTGGTGGACGGTCCCCGTCCTGCTGCTCTCGGCCGTCCGGTCCGGGCTGCAGGAGGAGGTCATCGTCATCGGCTACCTGTACGCCCGCCTCGGGGAGATCGGCTGGGGCCGCTGGCAGGTCATCCTGTCGACGGCCGTGCTCCGCGGGAGCTACCACCTGTACCAGGGTTTCGGCGCCTTCGTCGGGAACGCCGTCATGGGCGTCGTGTTCGGCTGGATCTACACGAGGTGGGGCCGGCTGATGCCGCTCATCGTCACGCACTGCCTGCTCGACGCCGCGGTGTTCGTCGGGTACCCATGGGTCGCACATGCGTTCCCCGGCTGGTTCTCCTGACGTCTCGCTAGCGTGAGCGCATGAGCATCCCCGAGATCGGCGAACCGGCGCCGACCTTCACCTTGCCGGGCATGATCGTCCGCGACGGCGTCCGCACGGACGACCAGTACGACCTCGGGTCCGAGATCGGTCGGACCACGGTGCTCGCCTTCTACCCGGGCGACGCGACCGCCGTGTGCACCGCCCAGCTCTGCAGCTACCAGGCGGAGCTCGACGACTTCGGGGACCTCGGCGCCGTCGTCTGGGGCATCAGCCCGCAGGCGCTCGACTCGCACGAGTCCTTCGCGCGCGGGTCGTCCCTCACCTTCCCGCTGCTGAGCGACACGGCCGGGTCCGTCATCCGCGCCTACGGCGTCCGGGCCCCGGGGATCGGGCTGCGCCGCTCCGTCTTCGTGATCGGGCCGGACGGCATCGTCCGGTGGCGGCACGTCGGGCTCGTGGGGCTGCGCTTCCCGAAGGCCGAGACGATCCGCGAGCAGATCGAGCTCCTGGTCGGCTAGGTCGTCCTCCGATCGGGCGGCCTCGCACCTGCGGTCTCCTACCATCGGAGGATGGAGACAGCACCCGGGACCGCACGCATCGTCGCCCCCGGGATGCGGTCGCTCGCGGTCGGGCTCTGGGTGGTGGCCGTCGTGCTGCTCGTCCTCGGGTTCGTCGGCCGCGGGGAAACCTCGCCCCTGCTGGTCCCCGTCCCGAGCATCTGCGTCGCGTTCGTCGCGTGGGCGGTCCTGTGGCGGCCACGACTGGAACTCACACCGGAGGCGCTGGTCGTCGTGGACGTCCGTCGCACCTCGTCCTACGCCTGGCCGCGCGTGACCGGGGTGCGCACGAAGTACGGGTTCGAGGTCCAGTCCTCCGAACCCGACCGCCGCACCTGGATCGCCCCGCGGGCGACGGCACGCCTGCGGCTCGACCGGCCGGGAGGCTCGGTGCCGCTGACCGTCGACGCCGCGGCCGCCGAGGTGCTCGCGCGGGTGCCGATGGCCGCACCGCAGGAGGGACCGCCCCCGGCGACGGTCGCCCCGCAGCCGATCGTCCACCGCACTCACGGGTGGACGATCCTGGCGCTGACGGTGCTCGGGATCGCCGCGTCGATGGCCGCAGCCCGCCTCTGACCCGGAACTCCCCCGGCGCTCCCCCGCTCTCGGCTGCCGGGGCGCGCGGCCGGGAGGCGCGGGGCGGGCCCGGCACGAGCCTCCCGGCCGGCGGGGTGGACAGTGACGACGGCGGACCGCGCACACACGCAGGAGGGGCGCACCACCGGTCGGTGGTGCGCCCCTCCTGGTCGTGCGGTCAGCTCTTGTAGCCGACGTCCTGCCACTTGACGGACGACTGCTGGAACTGCGCGGGACCGTAGTTCACGAGGTCCTTGCGCACACCCCAGGCGTACGGCTCCGCGAACAGCGGGATGGTGCCGGCGACCTTGACGATCTTCTTGTCGATCGCCTGGGCGTCCTTGACGCGGGCGTCCGCGTCGAGCTCGCCGTTGGCCTTGTCCCACGCCGCGCCGAGCGAGGAGTCGGTGACGCCGGTGTAGTTCTGGCCGGCATCGGCCGGGTAGTAGATCGACTTCAGCGAGGAGATCGGGAACGGGGTGCCCTGCCACGCGAAGTACGTCGCGTCGAAGTCACGCGTCGTCGTGGTGATGTACTTCGTGAAGAAGTCGTCGGTGGGCACGGTGTCGATCGTCGTCTTGAAGCCGGCGAGCTTCGTCTGCTGCTGCACGAGCTGCGCGATGTTCGCCGAGTTCGGGTTGTCCGACGGGATGACGAAGCGGACGTCGAGCTCCTTGCCGCCCTTGGTCGCGTAGCCGTCGGAGCCGATCTTCCAGCCGGCGTCCTCGAGCTTCGACTTCGCCTTGTCGGTGCTGTAGCCGTAGACGGAGGACACCTGGTCCTCGTAGCCCTTCTGGCCGGGCAGGTAGACGAGGCTGTTGAGCACGTCACCCGGGCTCTTGACCGGCGACAGGATCGCCTGGGCGAGCACCTTGCGGTTGATCGCCTGCGCGAAGGCCTGGCGGACGTCCTGGTCCTTGAAGACGTCGGAGGTGCCGTTCAGCGTGATCTGACGCTGGGTGGTGCCGAGCGAGCGCTCGACCTTCGAGTCCTTGCGGGAGTTGGCCGTCTTGAAGTTGTCCGCGCTGCCGTTCAGGTTGAACGCGTCGAGCTCCTTGTTGGCGTACGCCTGGGCGACACCGTCACGGGAGACCGTCTTGAAGATGATCGTGTCGAGCTTCGGCGCGTCGCCCCACCACTTCGCGTTCTTCTCGAACGTCACGACGCCACCGTTGGCGTCGAAGGACTTCAGGATGTACGGACCGGCGGAGACGTAGGTCTTGCCGTCAGCGGCGTACGGGCCCTTGGCCCACGCGGTGTTGAAGTGCGCGGGGGTGTCAACCGCCCACGTCGGGTAGATCGCCGTGAAGACCGACGGCCAGTCGGCGTTGACCTTGGAGAAGGTGACGGTCACGTCCTGCGGCGTCGCGCCCTGCGTGACGGAGTCGACGTCCTCCCACACGTTGGTGGCGAGGGGCGCGAAGTCCTTGTTCGTGCCGTTGAGGGCCTTCCAGTTGGCCTCGACGTCCTTCGCGGTGATCGGGGTGCCGTCGGACCAGACCGCCTTGGGGTTGATCTTGATCTCGACGGTCTGGGGCGAGTCCTTCGTCAGCTTGATGGAGTCGACGTAGTCCTTGTTCGGCTCCCACTGCCCGTTCTCCTTGAACTGGATGAACCCGGGCAGGTAGGTGCCGGCGATGGTGTTGTCGTCGACCGTCCCCGAGTCGAGGTTCGACAGCTGCCAGTTCGCCGGAGCGGTGTCGATCGGCAGCGTGATCGAGCCGCCGTCCTTGATCGATCCGCGGTCCGCGGTGGTCCAGCCCGTCGACTTCAGTGACGACGTCTTGACCGCGGCGGTGTCGTTGCCGGCGTTCCCGCCGCCGGAGCAGCCGGCCAGCACGAGGGCCGAAGCCGCCGCGACGGCGAGCACGGCCGTTGCTTTCATCCTCATTCGCATGGCGAGGATTCCCTTTCGTTGTTTCGCGCAGATCGCGCCGATCACGACGACCCCCGTCGCCGTGCCTGTTGGGAGAGACCATAGCCACACCCCGAGGCGGTCGGCGTCCCCTTGACGTGAATCGAAACAAGGCTGTAACAGGCGTTGTCTAGCGTTGCGCCCGTCGTGCCGCGTGAGGGCTGCGGTGCGGCTAACCTGTCGTCACCGACAGCGCCGTCCGGCCGGACGGTCATCGACCCCTGGGAACCGCCAATGCTCGCATTCATCGCGAAACGCATCGTCAACTACGTGATCCTGACGATCGTCGCGACGACGCTCGGATACATCCTGGCCAGCGCGACCCTGAACCCGGCAGCGCGGTTCTACGGCAGGAATCCCCCCGTCCCGCAGAACACGATCGACGCGTCACTCGCCAGGCTCGGCGCCGACCCCGGCGTCCCGGTGCTGGTCCGCACGTGGAACTGGTGGGTGGACCTCGTCACGCACGGGTCGCTCGGCATCAGCACGCGCAACACCGCCGTGACGGCCGACATCATCTCCCGCTCCGGGACGTCGCTGCGGCTGCTCATCATCGGCGCGCTGCTCGGGGCCGTCCTCGGCGTCCTGCTCGGCGTGTGGAACGCGGTGCGGCAGTACAAGACGTCGGACCAGGTGTCCACCTACCTGTCCTTCGCGGTGCTGGCCACGCCGGTGTTCGTCATCGCGGTCGTGCTGATGATCCTGGCGACCGGGCTGAACAGCGCCGTCGGGACGCAGGTCATCCGGTTCACGGGCGAGTACACGCCCGGGGTGGGAGGCGGCTTCCTCGGCAGCCTCGGGGACCGGCTCGTGCACCTGCTGCTGCCGACGATCTCCCTGACGATCGGCGCGATCGCGAGCTACTCGCGGTACCAGCGGAGCGCGATGCTCGACGTGCTCTCCAACGACTTCATCCGGACCGCCCGGTCGAAGGGCCGCACGCGCGGCTCGGCGATCATGCGGCACGGTGTCCGCGTCGCCCTCATCCCGATGTCGACGTTCTTCGCGTACTCGTTCGGGCTGATCCTGACGGGTGCGAGCGTGACCGAGCTGGTCTTCAGCTGGCACGGCATGGGCGAGTACTTCGTCACCAGCATCACCAACAACGACATCAACGCAGCGGCCGGGACGATCCTGTTCACCGCGATCCTGGTGCTCATCGCCGGGACGCTCGCCGATCTGCTCTACGCGGCGCTCGACCCGCGAGTGAGGGTGTGACCGTGTCGCTTCTCGACCCCACCACGACGACCACCGCCGGCGACCCCGGCGACGGCAACGCCGGAGTCCCGGCGCACGTCGTCGACGCCGTCAGCCGCCGCACGCCGTTCTGGCGCAAGGTGCTCGGCACGTGGCGCGCCCGGATCGGCGCGACTGCACTCATCCTCATCATCCTCTGGGCGTTCGTGGGGCCACTGCTCTACCACTGGAACGCGGTGGACTCCGACGGACTCGCGTTCGGCCAGGGCCCGAGCGGATCGCACTGGTTCGGCACGAACGACATCGGCCAGGACCTGTACGCGCAGACCCTCGTCGGGCTGCAGAAGTCGCTGCTGATCGGGCTCATCGCCGGCCCCGGTTCCACGCTCATCGCGGGGATCATCGGCGCGATCGCCGGGTACTTCGGCGGGTTCGCCGACCGGGCGATCGTCTGGGCCATCGACCTGCTGCTGGTCATCCCGTCGTTCTACGCGCTGGTGCTCCTCAGCCCGGTGTTCAAGAACCTGACCTGGGTGGCACTCATCGTCGGCCTGGCGATCTTCAACTGGATGATCATGGCGCGCGTGATCCGCGGCCAGACGATGTCGCTGCGCGAGCGCGACTACGTCAAGGCAGCCCGGTTCATGGGCGTACCGAGCTTCACGATCATCCGCCGGCACATCCTGCCGAACGTGGCGTCGCTGCTCATCATCGACGCCACGCTCGGCGTCGGCGCGATGATCCTGGCGGAGAGCACCCTGAGCTTCTTCGGCTTCGGCATCCAGGTGCCGGACGTGTCGCTCGGCACGCTGCTCGCCGCCGGCAGCCAGTCCGCGGTCACCCGACCCTGGCTGTTCGTCCTGCCCGCGGCCGCCCTCGTCGCGACCGTCCTGTCCACGAGCCTGCTCGGCGACGCCCTGCGCGACGCCATCGACCCCACCTCCGGAGCCAATCGTGACTGACCCCCTCCTCTCCGTCTCGGACCTGTCCGTCACGTTCAACCCCAGGAGCAAGCCGGTGTACGCCGTCCGCGGTGTCGACTACCAGGTGCGCCAGGGCGAGTTCCTCGGGATCGTCGGCGAGTCCGGCTCCGGCAAGTCCGTCTCGTCGATGGCCGTCATGGGCCTGCTGCCGTCCTCGGCGCAGGTCACGGGCAGCATCAAGTACGACGGGCAGGAGCTCGTCGGGATGAACGACCGCGAGATGTCCCGGCTCCGCGGTCGTGACATCGCGATGGTGTTCCAGGACCCGCTGTCGGCGCTGACGCCGGTGTACACGATCGGGCAGCAGATCGTCGAGGGCCTCCGCCTGCACGACCGCTCCCTGACCGCACAGGCCGCCAGGTCCCGCGCCGAGGAGCTGCTCAAGGTCGTCGGCATCCCGAACGCCGCGCGACGGCTCGACGCCTTCCCGCACGAGTTCTCCGGCGGCATGCGGCAGCGCGCGATGATCGCCATCGCGATCGCGAACGACCCGAAGCTCATCATCGCCGACGAGCCGACCACCGCGCTCGACGTGACGATCCAGGCGCAGATCCTCGACGTGCTGCAGACGGCGAAGGAGATGACCGGCGCGGCCGTCGTCCTGATCACCCACGACCTCGGTGTGGTCGCGGGCAACGTCGACCGGGTCGCGGTGATGTACGCGGGACGGATCGTCGAGACGGCTCCGGTCCGCGAGCTGTTCCGCGAGCCGGTGATGCCCTACACGATCGGCCTGCTCCGCTCGATGCCGAACATGACGGCGCCGCGCACGGAGCGACTCGTCCCCCTCGAGGGCCGTCCGCCGCTGTTGACGAGCCGTCCCACCGGCTGCCCGTTCGCCGACCGCTGCCCCGCCGCGATCGACGCCTGCCGGGACGGCGAGCCCGCGCTGCTGGCCCCGTCGATCACGAACGCCGGCGTCGGCGGCACCGCGGCCGGCAGTGCGACCGACCTGGCCACAGGCGCTTCGCTCGCGGCACCGGCCGTGCTCGTCGACCACACCGCCGCGTGCATCCGCCGCGACGAGATCGCCGCCGGCACACTGGAGCGGTCGGAGATCTTCCCCCGGCCCGAGGACGTCCCCGAGGCCACCGTCGACCACGGCAACGACGTGGTGCTCCGGCTCGACGACGTCGTGAAGACCTTCCCCCTCACCAAGGGTTCGGTCTTCCGCCGGCGCATCGGCGAGGTGCACGCCGTCGACGGGATCTCGTTCGAGCTGCAGCGCGGCAAGGTCCTCGGCCTGGTCGGCGAGTCCGGCTGCGGCAAGACCACCACGATCATGGAGATCCTCGAGCTCGCCGGCGCGCAGCAGGGCAGCATCACGGTCAACGGCGTCGACACCGGCACGTTGAGCAAGCGCGACCGACTGGCCATGCGGAGCGACATCCAGGTGGTCTTCCAGGACCCGATGGCCTCGCTCGACCCCCGCCTGGACATCGGCACGGTGATCGGTGAACCGCTGACCGTGCAGGGTGTCGCGAAGGACGAGATCCGTCGGCGGGTGCAGGACTCGCTCGCCCTGGTCGGCCTGGAGCCGAGCTACATCGACCGCTACCCGCACGAGTTCTCCGGCGGACAGCGACAGCGCATCGGGATCGCCCGCGCGCTGATCGTCGAACCGCGCATCCTCGTGCTCGACGAGCCCGTGTCGGCCCTCGACGTCTCGGTGCAGGCCGGCGTGATCAACCTGCTCGAGGACCTGAAGCACCGCCTCGGGCTGTCCTACCTGTTCGTCGCCCACGACCTGTCCGTCGTCCGGCACATCGCCGACGACGTCGCCGTGATGTACCTCGGCCGCATCGTCGAGTACGGCGACGGGGACAAGGTCTTCGCGGACCCGCAGCACCCCTACACGCGGGCGCTGCTGTCCGCCGTCCCGGTCCCCGACCCGGACGCCGAGGCGGCACGCGGACGCATCCTGCTCGACGGTGACCTGCCGTCGCCGACCGAACGCATCGACGGCTGCCGGTTCCGCACGCGCTGCCCGCTGTACCAGCTCCTCGACGAGGGCCGGCAGGAGCAGTGCCGCACGATCGACCCGGCACTGCAGGACGTGCACGGGCGCGGGGTCGCGTGCGTGCAGACCGACCAGAACCACCTGCTGACGGAGCGCGCGACCGCGAGCGCCTGACCGCACCCACCACGGACGGGAGGCCCGGTGCCAGCTGGCACCGGGCCTCCCGTCCGTCAGCTGGTCAGGTGAGCAGCGAGACGGCCAGCAGCACGACGGCGACCACGCCGGCGAGGACCGCCGCGCGGTCCCAGGACCGGACCACGCGCCCGGTCCCGACGCCCCGGTCGCGGGCCACGGCCCAGGCGTCGAGCACCACGGTCAGCTCCCCGGAGGTGGGCATCACGGGGCGCTCCCCGCGGCGGGCAGGCTTCGGCCGCGGCAGTGTGGGTCCGCCCCAGCAGGTCAGACGGCGAGAGTCGTCGGTCTCCACGACGATCTGGTACCGCATCCGGACGTCGGCGACCCGGCCCCACGGCACGACGGTCCGCCGCAGCGGGTTGACGACGGTGAGCGCCTCCGAGGCGACCCGGACCGATGGCCGCACCATGAGGACCCAGATGCCCCAGAGCACGACCGCGACCGGACCGATCGCCGTGAGGACGACGTCCCAGCTCCCCCGCACGGCCGCGTCGACGAGCAGTGCGAGGCCCAGGAACGCCGCGAGGCCGGACGACACGAGTCCCCCGCGGCCACCGCGGAGGACGATCGGTCGTCCGGCCTCGTCGTCGCTCAGGATCAGCGACCGAACTCGAACCCGGCGCCGGGGATGGCCGCCAGGAGGTCCTGCGTGTACTGCTCGCGCGGGTTGGCGAAGACCTCGTCGGTCGTCGCCGTCTCCACGATCCGACCCTGTCGCATGACGCAGACGTTGTCCGCGACGAGGCGGACGACGGCGAGGTCGTGCGTGATGAACAGGTAGGTCAGACCGAGCTCCGACTGCAGCTCCGTGAGCAGGTCGAGGATCTGGCCCTGCACGAGGACGTCGAGCGCCGAGACCGCCTCGTCGAGGACGATGACCTCGGGCTTCAGCGCCAGCGCACGGGCGACCGCGATGCGCTGCCGCTGTCCGCCGGAGAGCTCGTTCGGGTAGCGGTTCACCATGGACGCCGGCAGGGCGACCTGGTCGAGGAGCTCACGGACCCGGGCACGGCGCGAGGCCTTGTCCCCGATGCTGTGCGTGACGAGCGGCTCCGCGATGGTGTTCCCGACGTTGTACATCGGGTCGAGGGAGCCGTACGGGTCCTGGAACACCGGCTGGACGCGGCGGCGGAAGTCGAAGAGCTCCTTGCCCTTCAGCGCGCCGATGTCGATGCCGTCGAACTGCACCGTGCCGCTGGTGATGCCCTCGAGCTGCAGGACGAGCTTCGCGACGGTCGACTTGCCCGAACCGGACTCACCGACGAGCGCCGTGGTGGTGCCCTTCGGGATCGAGAACGACACGTCGTCGACGGCCTTGAGCTCGCGCGAGGCGAGGTTCTTGCCGCGCAGCTTGTAGACCTTCTCGAGGTTCTTCACCACGATGAGGTCCCGCGTGGGCTGGTGCTCGCGCTGCTGGGCGCGGGCGATGAGCTCGGCGTCGTCGCTGCCGGCGTCGGCGATGTCGACCCGCTGGTGCTGCACCTTCGACTGGATGCGACGGCTCGCGAGCGAGGGCGCCGCGGCGACGAGGCGCTGCGTGTACGGGTGCTGCGGGTTGCCGAGGATCTCCTTCGACGGCCCCGCCTCGACGACCTGGCCCTTGTACATCACGACGAGCTTCTCGGCGCGCTCGGCGGCGAGGCCGAGGTCGTGCGTGATGAAGAGCACGCTGGTGCCGAAGTCGCGGGTCAGCGTCTCGAGGTGGTCGAGGATCACGCGCTGCACGGTGACGTCGAGCGCACTCGTGGGCTCGTCGGCGATGAGCAGCTGCGGACGGCTCGACAGGCCGATGCCGATGAGCACGCGCTGGCGCATGCCGCCCGAGAACTCGTGCGGGTACTGCTTCAGGCGGGTCGCGGCGTCACCGAGGCCGGCCTCCTGCAGGACCTCGATCGCACGCTCGCGCACGGCCTTCTTGCCGGTGGCCATGCCGTTCGCACGGATGGCCTCCTCGACCTGGAACCCGATGGTCCACAGCGGGTTGAGGTTCGACATCGGGTCCTGCGGGACGTAGCCGATCTCCTTGCCGCGGATCTCCGACATCTCCTTGTCGGAGAGGCCGACGAGCTCACGACCGTTGAACTTGATCGACCCGGCGGTCACCTGCCCGGCGCCCGGCAGCAGCTTGATGATCGCCTGCGCGCTGGTGGACTTGCCCGAGCCGGACTCGCCCACGATCGCGAGGCGTTCGCCCTGCTCGAGGGTGAGGTCGACACCGCGGACGGCCTGCACGAAGCCGCCCTGGGTCTTGAAGCCGATCTCCAGGCCGGAGATCTCGAGGAGCGGTGCGCCGTCGCCGCGGGTACGGCGGGCGGCCGGCTCGGTCAGCGTCTCGCTCATCGGCGGGCCCTCGCCTTCGGGTCGAGTGCGTCGCGGACCACGTCTCCGAGGAGCAGGAACGCGAGCACGGTGATGGACAGGGCTGCCGACGGCCAGAAGATGGTCGCCGGGTTGGTGCGGATCGACGACTGCGCGGTGCCGATGTCGAGGCCCCAGCTGAGGGACGACGGCGGCAGGCCGATGCCGAGGAACGACAGGGTGGCCTCGGCCACGATGAACGTGCCGAGCGAGACCGTCGCGACGACGATGACCGGTGCGAGCGAGTTCGGGACCACGTGGCGCACGAGGACCTTCATCCGGCTGACCCCGAGGGCCTCCGACGCGGTCACGTAGTCGGCCTGCTTGGCGCTGAGGACCGCACCGCGCATGATGCGGGCGATCTGGGGCCAGGCGAAGGCCGCCAGCACCAGCGACACCGTGATGGGGTTGCGGGCCGGGATGACCGACATGATCACGATGGCGCCGAGGACGGTGGGGATCGAGAAGAAGATGTCACCGATGCGCGACACGATCGTGTCGAGCCAGCCACCGAAGAACCCGGCGAGGGCACCGATCACGACACCGACGGCCGTCACGAGGACGGTGGCGACGATGCCGACGATCAGCGAGTTCCGGGCGCCCCAGATCACGCGGGCGTACGTGTCGTAGCCCTGACGCGTGAAGCCGAGGAGGTGGCCGGCGCGCGGACCCTCGTCGCTGTTGTTGAGGTTCGACGCCCGCGGGTCGACGTGCGTGAACAGCCCCGGGAACACCGCCACGATGATGATCAGGACGATCAGCACCGAGGAGATCCAGAAGGTCGGACGGCTGCGCATGGACTCCCAGGCGTCGGTCCAGAGGGACCGGGCCTTCTCGTCCTCGTTGACGTTGTCGATCGCCTGGAGCGGCGTCTCCTCGAGCGGGGCGACGAAGTGCGTCGCCGAGCGCGATTCCGTGTTACTTGGCATAGCGGATCCTCGGGTCCAGGACGGCGTAGAGCAGGTCCACCAGGAGGTTGGCGAGCATGAAGATGATGACCATCACGGCGACGAAGGACACCACGGTGGGGCCCTGGCCGAGCTTGACGGCCTGGTAGACCGTGCCGCCGACGCCGTGGATGTTGAAGATGCCCTCGGTCACGATCGCGCCGACCATCAGGTTGCCGATGTCGATGCCGAGGTACGTCACCACGGGGATGAGCGAGTTGCGGAAGATGTGCACCCCGATCACCCGGCGACGCGGCAGGCCCTTGGCCGTCGCGGTGCGGACGAAGTCGGCGCTCATGTTCTCCGCGACGCTGGCGCGGGTCAGTCGCACGATGTACGCGAACGACACCGACGCGAGCACGAGTGCCGGCAGCACGAGCTCGGACCACGGGGCTTCTCCCGACACCGTCACGCGGAACAGGCCGAGCTTGATGCCGAAGACGTACTGCAGCACGAAGCCGACGACGAAGGTCGGCACGGAGATGAGCAGCAGCGACACGACGAGGGCGGTGGCGTCGAACCACTTGCCCTTCTTCAGCCCGGCGATGACACCGACGACGATGCCGGCGACGGCCTCGAAGACGAGGGCGAGGATCGCGAGCCGCGCCGTGATCGGGAACGCCTGCGCGAGCTGCTGGCTGACCGGCAGACCCGAGTAGGTCAGGCCGAGGTCGCCGCGGAACACGCCGCCGATCCAGAGCAGGTACTGCACGATGAACGGCTTGTCGAGGTTGTACTGCTGACGCAGCTGCTCGATCACCTGCGGAGAGGGCTGGCGGTCCCCGAAGAGCGCGGCGATCGGGTCGCCGGGCAGGGAGAACACCATGAAGTAGATGAGGAACGTCGCCCCGAAGAACACGGGGATCAGTTGGAGGAGGCGCTTGCCGAGGTACCAGAGCATCAGATCCCTGCCTGGTTCCGAGCGGTCGTGATCAGGTTCATGTCGTGGAGGGGTGGACGGTCCGAGGGTCGGCACGGGTGTCCGGTGCGGGCGGCGGCGCCCGCGTGGTGGGGGAAGGTGTTGCCGCCGAGGTACGGGGGCTCGGGGACCGTGGTCCCCGAACCCCCGTCCGGTGGTCGCGAGGCAGGATATACCTGCCCGCGGTGGGTCTTCAGCGAAGACCCTGGGTCACGTTGGTGACCGGTGTTACTTCTTCTTGACCTCGATGTTGTAGTACTGCGGCACCGAGTCCCAGCCGAACTTGACGTTCGACACGTTGTCGGCGGACCAGACACCGGTCACGTTGGAGTACCAGAGCGGGATCTCGGGCAGGTCCTTGAGCAGGAGCTCCTGGGCCTGGTCGAAGATCTTGTTGCCGGCCTCGACGTTCTCGGCGGACTGACCCTGCTTGAGCAGCGAGTTGTACTCGGCCGAGTCGTAGCGCGAGTAGTTGTTCGACGAACCGTCACCCATGGTCGGGCCGAGGAAGTTGTACAGCGACGGGTAGTCGGCCTGCCAACCGGTGCGGCTTCCGCCCTTGAGCTTGTCGTTCGTCTGCAGGTCCAGGGCTTCCTGGAACGTCGGGATCGCGTTGCCCTCGGCCTTGATGCCCAGCGTGTTCGAGATGCTGTTCGTGACCGCGGTCACCCAGGCCTCGTGTCCACCGTCAGCGTTGTACGTGATGGTGAGGGTGTCGTTGTACGGCGAGATGGCGTTGGCCTTGGCCCACAGCTTCTTCGCCTCGGACTTGTCGTACTGCAGGACGTCCGAGCCCTTGAGGTCGCCGGTCCAGCCAGCGATCACCGGGGAGGTGAAGTCCTTGGCCGGGGTGCGCGTGCCGTCGAAGATCTTGTTCGTGATCTGCTTGCGGTTGATCGACAGCGAGATCGCCTCGCGACGGAGCTTGCCCTCTTCACCCTTCCAGTGGTCGAGGTAGTAGGGCAGGTAGATCGCCTGGAAGATGGCGGCCGGCTGGTTGACGTTCGAGTCGGGGAAGTCCGACTTGTACGTCTGGAACGCGCTGTCCGGCACGGCGTCGAGGACGTCGAGGTTCCCGCCCTGGGCGTCGGAGTACGCGGTGTCCTGCGAGGTGTAGAACGTGATCGTCAGACCACCGTTCTTCGGCTTGCGCTTGCCCTCGTAGTCCTTGTTCGTGACCAGCTTGATGTTCTGGTTGTGGGTCCAGGCCGTCTTGCTCGCGAGCTTGTACGGACCGTTGCCGATCGGGTTCTCACCGAACGCCTTGGTGTCGTCGTAGAAGACCGACGGCAGCGGCACGAAGGCCGAGTAGCCGAGCGAGAGCGGGAAGTCCGACTGTGCCGCCTTGAGCGTCACGGTGAACTCGTCGTCGCTCTTGACCTTGAGGCCCGTGAGGTCGGCGTCCTTGTCGGCGTCGAAGCCCTCGATGTTCTCGAAGAAGTAGCTCGCGCCCTGGGCGTTCGACTTCTGCGCGGCCCAGTTCCAGGCCTTGGTGAAGGACTCGGCGGTGATCTTCTCGCCGTTCGTGAACGTCCAGCCCGTGTTGAGCTTGATGTCGAACGTCTTCGAGTCGTCGGTGGTGATGCTCTTCGCGACCTCGTTCACCGGCTTGCCGTCGGCGTCGTAGGAGCGGAGACCCTCGAAGATCGAGTTGATGATCTTGCCGCCACCGGTCTCGGTGGAGTTCGAGGGGATGAGCGGGTTCTGGGGCTCGCTGCCGTTCGTGGTGACGATGCCGGACGAGTCCGAGGACCCGCCGCCGTTGCTGGAGCCGGAGCCCGAGCCACTGCCGCCACCGTTGCTGGAGCAGCCGGCCAGGGCGATTGCTGTGGCCCCGAGCACGGCGAGGGCTGCGAGCCCAGCGCGCTTCTTGATCAAGAGTTCCTCCTGGTGCATGGGACGCGCCGGGCACAGAGGTGTCACCAGGCACGTTTGACCTCTGCACTGTAGGCAGTGGGCTGAGGCCCCACCAAATGCTGGAACGAACGGTTACACGCTGGTAACCAACTTGCATGATCGTTGCGATCGGCTGCAAGATCCGCGCGTTTCACGGTGCAACATGCGGGTTCGTTGCGTCTGCATCGTTCGCAGTGCATTTCCAGGGTGGACAGCCGGGGTGCTGGTGGATCTGCCGACTCGGAGCGACAACGTCGACGTCGTACGACAGCGATCCTGTCGTACGGAGTCGAACACCCCCGCGCACGACGACGGCCCGGAGCCGTGGGGCTCCGGGCCGTCGTGGTCGTGCAGGCGCGCAGGCGCGCAGGCGCGCAGGCGCGCAGGTGCGCTGCGTGTGTGCGTGCAGCGCCCAGGCGTCAGCGCGGGATCACGCGAAGGCCTCGATCGGCGGGCAGGCGCACACCAGGTTGCGGTCGCCGTACGCCTGGTCGATGCGGCGCACCGGCGGCCAGTACTTCTTCTCCGCCATGCCCGGCAGCGGGTACACGGCCTGCTCCCGCGTGTAAGCGTGCTCCCACTCCCCCGAGATCACGGAGGAGGCGGTGTGCGGCGCTCCGACGAGCGGGTTGTCGTCAGCGGGCCACTCGCCCCGCTGGACGGCGTCTGCCTCGGCACGGATGGCCAGCATGGCGTCGACGAAGCGGTCGAGCTCCGCCAGGTCCTCGCTCTCCGTGGGCTCCACCATGAGCGTGCCCGCGACGGGGAACGACATGGTGGGGGCGTGGAAGCCGTAGTCGACCAGGCGCTTGGCGACGTCGTCCACCGTGATGCCGGTGGCGTCGCGGAGCGGTCGGAGGTCGAGGATGCACTCGTGCGCGACCAGGCCGGACTCCCCCGTGTAGAGCACCGGGAAGGCGTCACGGAGTCGCGCGGCGATGTAGTTCGCCCCGAGGACCGCCACCTCGGTCGCCCGGGTGAGCCCCTCGACGCCCATCATGCGGACGTACGACCACGTGATCGGCAGGATGCTCGGGCTGCCGTACGGCGCTGCCGAGACGGGCCCGCCGGCGTGCGCCAGCCGGTCCTCCGACGACGCGACGGACGCGCCGGTGCGACGGTCCTCCTGCTGGGCCATCGGGTGGCCGGGCAGGAACGCCGCCAGGTGCGCCTTCGCCGCGACGGGACCCACACCGGGGCCACCGCCGCCGTGCGGGATGCAGAAGGTCTTGTGCAGGTTGAGGTGCGAGACGTCGCCGCCGAAGTCGCCGAAGCGGGCGTGCCCGAGCAGCGCGTTGAGGTTCGCGCCGTCGACGTAGACCTGGCCGCCGGCGTCGTGCACGGCGTCGCAGATGTCGCGGATGTCGTGCTCGTAGACGCCGTGGGTCGACGGGTACGTGATCATCAGCGCCGCGAGGGTGTCGGCGTGCTCGGCCGTCTTCGCGCGGAGGTCGTCGAGGTCGACGTTGCCGTTCTCGTCGCATGCCACGACGACGACCCGCATGCCGGCGAGGACCGCCGACGCCGCGTTCGTGCCGTGCGCGCTGGACGGGATCAGGCAGACCGTGCGGGACTGGTCGCCGCGGGACCGGTGGTACCCGCGGATCGCGAGCAGTCCGGCGAGCTCGCCCTGGCTGCCGGCGTTCGGCTGCATGGAGACGGCGTCGTACCCGGTGACCTCGGCCAGCCAGGTCTCGAGGTCGCCGATCATGCCGAGGTAGCCCTCGACGTCGGAGCGCGGCGCGAACGGGTGGACGTTCGCGAACTCCGGCCACGTGACGGCGGCCATCTCGGTGGCGGCGTTGAGCTTCATCGTGCAGCTGCCGAGCGGGATCATGCCGCGGTCGAGCGCGTAGTCCTTGTCGGCGAGGTGCTTCAGGTAGCGCATCATCCGGGTCTCGCTGCGGTACGAGCTGAACACCGGGTGCGTCAGGTACTCGCTCTCACGAGCGAGGGCGGACGGGAGGCTCGTGGCTGCGTCCCGCACGGCCGTCTCGACGGCGCGCTGGTCCGGCCCGGCACCGCCGGCGAGGACCTCGGCGAGCACGCGGACGTCGTCGGCCGTGGTGGTCTCGTCGACCGCCACGGAGACGGTGTCCTCGTCCACCTGGTGCAGCAGGTACCCGCGCTCGGCGGCCGCGGCCACGATGTCCGCGGCGCCACCGGCACGACGGAGCGCGACGGTGTCGAAGAAGGCGTCGTGCAGGACCTCGACCCCGGCCGTGCGGGCGGCGTCGGCGAGCGCCGTGGCCGTCCGGGCGACGCGGTTCGCGATGAAGCGCAGGCCCTCTGGCCCGTGGTAGACCGCGTACATCGAGGCCATCACGGCGAGCAGCACCTGTGCGGTGCAGATGTTCGAGGTCGCCTTCTCGCGGCGGATGTGCTGCTCGCGGGTCTGCAGGCTGAGCCGGTAGGCCATGCTGCCGGCGGCGTCGAACGACACCCCGACGAGCCGGCCGGGGAGCTGGCGTTCCAGGCCCGCGCGGACGGCGAGGTACCCGGCGTGCGGCCCGCCGAACCCGAGCGGGACGCCGAAGCGCTGGGACGTGCCGACGGCGACGTCCGCGCCGAGGTCGCCCGGGCTGGCGAGCAGGGTCATCGCGAGCAGGTCGGCCGCGACGACGGCGATGCCCCCGCCGGCGTGCACTCGCGAGATGGCGGCACTCGGGTCGACGACGCGACCGGAGGCACCCGGGTACTGCAGGACGATGCCGAAGGCCCCGTCGACCTCGTCGTCGGTCAGCTCGCGGGTCGGGTCGACGACGCGGAGGGTGATGCCGACGGCGTCCGACCGGTTCTCGAGGAGCGCCATGGTCTGCGGGAGGACGTCCTGGTCGACCAGGAACGCGTCGCCCTTGACCTTCGAGGCCCGGCGGGCGAGGAGCATGCCCTCCACCACGGCGGTGCCCTCGTCGAGCATCGACGCCCCGGCGGTGGCCATCCCCGTGAGGTCGGCGACCATCGTCTGGAAGTTGATCAGGGCCTCCAGGCGGCCCTGCGAGATCTCCGGCTGGTACGGGGTGTACGCCGTGTACCAGCTCGGGTTCTCGAGCACGTTGCGCTGGATCACGGCGGGCGTGTGGGTGCCGTGGTAGCCGAGGCCGATCATCGGGCGCCGGACGGTGTTCTGCGACGCGAGGGCGCGGAGTTCGGCGAGCGCCTCGGTCTCGCCGACCGCGGGCGGGATCGAGGACGAGGCGACGGGCTCGGCGTGGATCGACGCCGGGATCGCGGCACGGACGAGGGCGTCGAGCGACGGCTGGCCGACGGTCTCGAGCATGACGCGCTGGTCGGCCGTGGTCGTGCCGATGTGACGGTCGGCGAACGTGGTCTGCAGGTTCTGGTCGTCGGTCGTCATGCGATGGACGCCCGGTACGTGTCGTGGTCCATCAGGTCCTCGGGGAAGGAGGTGCCCTCGACCCTGAGCTTCACGAGCCAGCCGGCGCCGAAGGGGTCCTGGTTGACGGTGTCGGGGGCGGCGACGACGGCCTCGTTGACCTCGACGACCTCGCCCTCGATCGGCGCGAACAGCTCGCCGACGCTCTTGGTGGACTCGATCTCCCCGATCTGGTGCCCGGCGGTCGCGGTGGTGCCGACGGCGGGCAGCTCGACGAAGACGACGTCACCGAGCTGCTCGGCGGCGTGGTCCGTGATGCCGACGGTGACGACGTCGCCCTCGACGAGGAGCCACTCGTGGTCCTTGGTGTACTGCAGTGCGGTCTGGTCGGTCATGGCCTCAGCCTTTCGATGCGCGGCGGTAGAAGGGGAACGCGGAGACCGATGCGGGGATGGCCGTGCCGCGGACGTCGATGTGGAGGACTTGTCCCTCGGCGAGGGCGGACGGCGCGACGAACGCCATCGCGACCGGGTGGCCGAGCGTCGGGGAGAGTGCGCCGGAGGTGACGGTGCCGACGACTTCTCCGTCGTGCAGGACGGGGTAGCCGGCGCGAGCGGCGCGGCGGCCCTCCATCACCAGGCCGACGAGCACCGGTGCGTCGTCGGGCGGCTGCACGCCGGACGCCCCGACGAAGTCGCCGTCCGTGGCGACGACACGACCGAGTCCGGCCTGCGCGGGACGGGTGTCGACGGAGAGCTCGTGGCCGTAGAGGGGCATGCCGGCCTCGAGCCGCAGGGTGTCCCGTGCCGCGAGTCCGGCGGGCACGACCCCGCGGGACGCCCCCGCTTCGAGCAGGGCGTCCCAGATGGCCGGCGCGACCTCTGGGTCGCTGTAGATCTCGAAGCCGTCCTCGCCGGTGTACCCGGTGCGGGCGATGAGCACCTCGGCGTCGTCGAACGTCGCGTGCAGGACCCGGTAGTAGCGGAGCTCGTCGAGCGGGGTCTCCGGCTGCAGGCGGTCCTCGACGACGAGGGCGTCGAGCGTGCCCGCGGCGGCGGGACCCTGGATCGCGACGAGCGCGGTCGTGTCGGAGTCGTCGGTGACCACGACGTCGAAGCCGGCCGCGCGGTCCTGCAGCGCGTCGACGGCGACGTCGCGGTTCGCGGCGTTCGCGACCACGAGGTACGAGTCCTCGCCCACCCGGTACACGACCAGGTCGTCGAGGATCCCGCCGTGCTCGGCGAGCAGGAGCGAGTACTTCGCGCGCCCGACGGTCATCGCCCCGAAGGCGCCGGCGAGCGCGTGGTCGAGGAAGGCGACCGAGCCGGGCCCGGTGACGCCGATCTCGGCCATGTGCGACAGGTCGAACACGCCGGCCGCCTGGCGCACGGCGTGGTGCTCGGCGAGGTCGGACGAGTACCGCACGGGCATGCGGTACCCGGCGAAGTCGGTGAACGAGGCACCGGCGGCGACGTGTGCCGCGTCGAGCGGGGACGAGCGCAGGTCGGACGGGGACATGGCGGAGTTCTCCTGGCGTGGGCCGGGCCCGACGGACGTCGGGCGGCACCCGACGACGATCGCCGGGTGGAACTCCCCCTCTGTCATGTGCCTGAGAGTTTCACCGCGGCCCGTGAGGTCCGGCGGCTTTCACCGTGGGCGAGACGTCCGGACCCGGTGGGTCACGGGAACGTCTGCTTTTCAGAGTGGCCTGTCCGCTGCGGTGTTGGACCTGAGAGATTGACGGGGAGGATGCTCCTTCGGTGTCGCGCGTCCGCCGGTGAACGGCAGGGCGGGCGACGTCTCCCGCGGCGGGTGGTCGGCCTCGGTGTTCAGTTGTCCGTCGCGAGCATACCGACCTCGCGTTACGGGCATGTGACGAGCACGGGGTCTTCGACATCTCGTAGAGTGCTCGGGTGGCAGGACAACGACAGCGTCCCCGTGGGCAGCTCGAGCAGGCGGTGCTCGACACCCTCTGGTCGGCCGACGGCGCGATGACCGCCCGGCAGGTGCTCGACGCCGTGCCCGAGCCCCGCCCGGCCCTGACGACGATCCTCACGGTGCTCGACCGCCTCGGCCGCAAGGGCGCCGTCGAGCGGGAGCAGCGCACCGACGGGCCACTGGCCTTCCGCGCCACGAACAGCCGTGACGAGCAGACCGCGTCCCTGATGTCGACCGCCCTCGCCGCAGCGTCCGACCGTGAGGCCGCGCTGCTGCAGTTCACGGGCTCCCTCGCTTCGGACGACCTCGACGTCCTCCGCCGCGCCCTCGACGCCCGCGCCCGCTCCTGACGGCCCCCCGCCCGTGGTCGTGACCGGTGTCGTCCTCGTCGTGCTGGCACTCGCGGTCGTCGTCGTCGCGCCGCGTGTCCTGACCCGGTCGGCATGGACGATCGACCGTCCGCGCACCGCCCTGGTCGCCTGGTCCGTCGCCGTGCTCCTGGGGGCACTCGGCTTCGTCGTCGGCATCGCGCTCGTGGTGCTCGCGAACCGGCCCGTCACGGACCCGTTCGGCCTCGCCGAGTCCCCCACGCGCGGGCTCAACGTCGGGGTCGCCGTCCTCGCGGTCATCGCCTTCGTCATCGCCGTCCGGGTCCGTCCCGGCGCGGAACACCGGGCCGTCCGCGACGCCATGCGCTCCGGCGCCGCCCCACACCGCGAGATCGACGGCACCATCGTCGCCGTGGTCGAGGCCGACCACGCCCTCGCCTGCGCGGTCCCCGGGCGGAGCGGCGGCGTCCTCGTGAGCACCGGGCTCGCCGACCGACTGCGCACCGACGAGCTGGAGGCCGTGGTCGCCCACGAACGCGCCCACCTGCGACAACGCCATGCGGCCGCCGTCGCGGTCGCCGAGTCCATCGAACGCGCGGTCCCGTGGATCCCCGGTGCGCGCGCCATGGCGCGCTCGACGCGCGTCCTCGTCGAGTTCGCGGCCGACGACGCCGCCGCACGCCGCATCGGACGCGACGCGGTGCGCCGGGCCGTCCTGGTGGCGGACGCGACGAGCGCGCTCGCGGCGATCCGAGCCTCCAGGCTGTCCTGAACCGGACCGGACGGACAGGAGGCGCTGGCTCGGTCCGGACGTCGGTGGCCGGGCGTACTGTGGTCGAGTCCACAGCCTGAAGGGGGACCGTGCAGCCGCTCACCGAAGCCGACATCCGTTCGTCGTTCGTCAACGCCACGCCCGAGGAACTCGCCCAGCTCCCGATCCCGGGGCTGCACGAGATGCTCTGGAACGAGCGCGAGTTCCTGGGCTGGCGCGACCCGCAGGCCGCGCGCCGGGGCTACATCGTCTCGTGGATCGACGGCCGCGCCGTCGGCATCGTCGTGCGCTCCGCCGGCGGGTCGCTCCGCCCCGGCATCGCCGCGATGTGCTCGTTCTGCCACTCCCCACAGCCGGCCACGCAGGTGCGCCTGTTCTCTGCGGCCCGCGCGGGCGAAGCCGGCCGGAACGGCAACACCATCGGCACCTACATCTGCGAAGACCTCGGGTGCCCGCTGCTGATCCGCATCGCCCCGCCGCACCTGAACCCGCCGGCGACGATCAGGACGCGTGGAGAGGCCCTGCTGCAGCGCATGCAGAACTTCACGGCGGACATCCTCAAGACCGCGTGACCGGTCGGTTCGCCACCGCGCGGTGGGCGGTCGTGACCGAGCAGGGTGACGGCCGGTGGCAGTTGTCGCTGCACGACGAGGCCGACGACGAGCTCGGGGCGCTCGGCCTCGGGGTCGAAGGCGCGTGGGACCCGGACGTCGAGCCGCACGTGGCGTTCGTGCTCGTGCAGCTCGGGCTGGCGCTGCGCGGGTCCGACCCGTGGCGCGAGGACGAGCTCGGCGACCAGCGGGCGCCGGTGCTGCCGCTGGGGTGAGGCGGTGCTGCGGTGCTGGTGCTGGTGCTGGTGCTGGTGCTGGTGCTGGTGCTGCGGTGGTGTTGCTGGGGGGCTGGGGCCGGCGTCAGTCGGTCGCGGCCATGAAGTTGCGGAGGACCTCGCGGTCGTCGTCGGCCCGTGACGCCCAGCAGAGTTCGCTGCGGTGGTCCCCCGTGACCGGCAGCAGGACGACCGTGTCCGGTGCGGCGAGGGTCGCACTCGCCGGGGCCACGGTCACCCCGAGCCCGACACCGACCAGGTGCAGGACGGTCGCCCATGTGGTGGCCTCCTGCACGACGACGGGGCGTCGGCCGTTCACCACGACCGGGGCCAGGTTGCGCTCGGTCGCCACGGCGCCGGCCTCGGGCGGGAAGAACACGAACGGGTCGTCGAGGAGCTCCGACCCGGCGATCTCCGTCCGATCGGCGAAGCGGTGCGACCGGGGCACCGCGGCGACGAACGGCTCGCTCCGGAACAGCGTCGTGCGCACGCCCTCGGTCGGGTCGGGGTCCCGCACGATCGCCAGGTCGAGCTCACCGCGGACGATGCGGGCGAGCAGCCGGGACGTGTAGCCCTCGGTGAGTTCGACGCGGACGAGCGGGTGGCGCTCCCGGAAGCGCTGGACGCGTTCGATCGGGCCGAGCGGCAGCGCCGACACGACGAACCCGACGTCGAGGCGTCCGACCTCACCGCGCCCCACCCGCACCGTCTCGTCGAGGTCCCGGGCGGCCTGCGCCAGGAGCGACCGGGCCCGACCGTGCAGCACCCGACCGGCCGGCGTCAGGGCGACACTGCGCGACGTCCGGACGAACAGGTCGACGCCGAGCGCCCGCTCCGTGCGGCGGATCTGCTGCGACAGCGCCGGTTGGGCCATGTGCAGCGTGGCGGCGGCCCGGCCGAAGTGCAGCTCGTCGGCGACCGCCAGGAACGCGCGGAGCTGCCGCAGGTCGACGTCAGGGTGATCCATGCACCGAGCGTACCGATCCACGTGAACGAGTATTGGACGTGACTTCCTCGGCGTCCGAGGATGGGTCCATGCCCGACACCGCCTCCGTCATCATCGACGACCTCAGGACCCCTGCCGACGCCGACGCGTTCCGCACCCTCAACGAGGCCTGGATCACCCGGTTCTTCACGCTCGAGGACGCGGACCGCGCGATCCTCGGCGACCCCGCCGGCCGCATCATCGAGCCCGGTGGCGCGGTGTTCGTCGCGCGACTCGGCGACGAGGTCGTCGGCTGCGTGGGCATCGCGCCTGAGGGCGAGCGTGTGTTCGAGCTCGTGAAGATGGCCGTGTCCGCCGAGCACCAGGGGCACGGCACCGGCCGTCTGCTCATCCGTGCGGCGATCGACCGGGCGCTGGCACTCGGGGCGCAGCGCATCACCCTCGAGACGAACTCCGGGCTCGCCAGTGCGGTGCACCTCTACGAGACGTCGGGCTTCCGGCACCTGACCGCCGAGGAACGGCACCCGAGCCCGTACGTGCGGGCCGACGTGGCGATGGTGCTCGACCTCTGAGTCCGGTCGGCGTCGGGCCCCCGCGTTGCTACGCTCGCCGCATGACGACGCACGAGGTCCAGGCCGTCCGCGAACAGGGCATGTGGCAGGTGTTCATCGACGGGTTCCTCGTCACCGAGGTCTCCCGGTGGTCGTCCGTCGGGTTCGCCGCCCGGCAGTGGGTGTCGCGCACGGACGAGGTACCCGCCAGCGAGGTCGACCTGCACGTCCGCGTCCTCGGTCGGAACCACTACATCGACGGCTGAGCCGCACCGCCCAGACCGCTCCACGGTGCGCTGTCGCTCCACGGTGCGCTGTCGCTCGACGGTGCGCTGTCGTTCGACCCGTGCGAGCTTGCGCACGCCGTGCGCTGTCGTGATCGCGCACCAGGTGGTCACCCTCGCACCAGGCAGAGGGAGGCGCACGGTGCTCGGGCGTCCAGCCGGAAGCGTCAGGCGACGTGCCAGACGACGCCCTCCTGCGCACTCGACGGGTAGGCCGCGGCGATCCGCAGCACCGCCTCGCGCAGGGTGTCCGGCGAGCACGCCAGGTTGATGCGTGCGAAGCCACGGCCCTCGGTACCGAAGGGCAGCCCGGAGTTCAGCGCGACGAACGCGTGCTCGCGGAGCTGGACGGCCGGGTCGTCGCCCAGACCGAGCCCTCGGAAGTCCAGCCACGCCAGGTAGCCCGCGCGCGGCCGGGCGTAGACGACCCCCGGCAGGTGCTCGGCCAGGAGCTTCGCGAGCAGCCGGTCGTTCGCGACGATGCGGTCGATGACGTCTTCGAGCCACCCAACCGCCAGCGTGAACGCGGCGAGGTTGGCGTGCAGGCCGAGGATGCTCGTCCGGCAGGCCACCTCCTCCCACAACGTGTCGAGGAGCTCGGCGGTCCGGGCGTCCCCCGCGACGATGACCGAGCACTTCACACCGGCGAGGTTCCAGCCCTTGCTCGCCGACGTCACGCAGACGCTCCGCGCACCGAGCGGTTCCGCGATCGCGGCGAACGGGGTGAACTGCACTCCCGGATGAGTGAGCGGGGCGTGGATCTCGTCGCTGATCACGAGCACGTCGTACCGGGCGGCGAGTGTCGCCAGGGCCTCGAGGTCGGCCCGGTCGTGGACCAGCCCGACGGGGTTGTGCGGGTTGCAGAGCAGGAAGACGCGGACGCCGCCGGCGAAGGCCCGCTCGAGCCCGTCGAGGTCGAGCCGGTACACGCCCCAGCGTTCCGTCAGGGGGACCTCCTCGACCTGACATCGGGCTTCCTCGACCAGCTCGAAGAACGGCGGGTACACCGGCGGGGTGATGGCGACACGGCCACCGTCGGGCAACGCCAGGCGCAGGGTCTCGACGATCCCCACGCTGACATCGGTCGCCAGGTACACGCGGGCGGGGTCGACGTCCCAGTCCCAGCGATCCCGGGCGAACTGCGCGAAGGCCGGAGCGAGGGGCCCGGGCCCGTCGAGGTACCCGAGGTCGGACTGCTGCACGCGCTCGACCAGCGCCTGCCGGATCTCGGGCGCGACCTCGTGGTCCATCTCGGCGACGAACAGGGGCAGCACGTCGGGCGCGTACCGCGTCCACTTGATGCTCGTCCGGACCCCGCGGAGCGTGCCGACCGGGTCCTCCTCGTCGTTCGCCATGCCCCCAAGGATGCACCGCCGCGTGGACCGCACGCGAGCCCGTCCGTCATCGGGCGTCGTGTTCCGCACTGCCCTGAGCCTCGTCGGGGCCTCCGGCCTACGCTCGGGCGCATGAGCAGCAGCACCGCCGACAAGGCGCAGACCCTGAAGTCCCTGCACGAAGCACCCGAGATCCTCCGCGTCGTCAACGTGTGGGACGCGATCAGCGCGAAGACCGTCGCGGCCCTCCCCGAGACGACGGCCATCGCGACCGCCGGGCACTCGATCGCCGCCTCGTACGGGTACGAGGACGGCGGGATGCCGCTGGACCTCGCGCTGCAGGGCGCCCGCATCGTGGCCGAGGCCGTCGACCTGCCGGTGAGCGCTGACCTCGACGACGGCTACGAGGACCCGGCCGAGACCATCCGCCGCGCGATCGGCTTCGGCGTCGTGGGCGCCAACGTCGAGGACCGCCTCCGACCGTTCGACGAGGCCGTCGCCCGCGTCGCCGCGATCATGCAGGCCGCTGAGCAGGAGGGCGTCGCCTTCCAGCTCAACGCCCGCACCGACGCCATCGCCAAGGGCGGGGACCGACCGATCGAGGAGAGCATCGCGGACGCGATCGACCGCGGGAAGGCCTTCCTCGACGCCGGCGCACCCCTCGTCTTCGTCCCCGGAGCGATCCAGCGCGACGTCGTGGAACAACTCGTCGACGGACTCGGTCGCGGCAAGCTGAGTGTCATCGGCCTGCCCGGCGCACTGCCCGCGGCCGAGTACGAAGCGCTCGGCGTCGCCCGCATCTCCTACGGCCCGCTGACCCAGCGCGTCGCGCTCCGCGCGTTGCGCGACCTCGCCACGGACCTGTACGGCGGAGGCGTCGTCCCGGAGGACACCCCGGCCCTCAACTGACCCGATCGGACGATGGGACGGACGGGAGGCTCGTGGCGGCGCCGCCACGAGCCTCCCGTCCTCCGATCGGCCGCTGGACAACCCGGCTGACATGCCGTACTGTGTGCTGTTGGTGCATTGCAGCGAACCCATCTGACTCGCGCACACCACCTCGTCTCGCACCGACTCACCCGAGTCGCATTCCCACGAGACAACCGCTCGCCCGCACGTCCGATCACACGGACCAGGCCGAGCAGCACGTCGAATTCCGACGTGCGCGTGCCCGCAGCACGCGACCGATGCGACACGAGTCGTCCGTCGGACCGCACCGCGGGACGCCAGCAGCCCAGGAAGACAGCACCATGACCAGCAACGAACGCATCACCATCCTCGGGACCGCCACCGCGGCACCCGTCATCTCCCCCGACCGCATCGCCGAGTTCCCCGTGCGCGACGCCGACACCCAGCGCGAGTACCTCGTGCGCGTGCCGGTCGACACGCTGGAGCTCTTCGTCACCCCCGGCATCCGTGTCGAGGTCGACGGCGAAGCCGGCTGGACCGTCCCCGGGCGGTCCTGGCGCGGCGAGGCCAGCCGCACCATCCTCCAGGCGGTCACCATCCGCCGGTCCGAGCTCGCGCTCGCAGCCTGACCCGAGCCTCCCGTCCGGACTGACCGGACTCGTCCGGTCAGTCCGGACACGCGAAACGCCGCCGATTCCTCGGCGGCGTTTCGTCGTCGTAGGCCGTGGCCGGTGTCCTAGACCGGCTGCGGGTCCTCGTCGACGCCCGCGAAGGGCGTCCGTCCGTCTGCGTACAGCGGCTGTTCCGGTCCGGCCTTCGAAGCGGCGTCGCGGAGACGCCGGATGAACGCCGGGTCCTCCAGGTCGAGCTCGTCGTCCGGGGCCTGGGTCAGCACGAGCTCGCTCGCCGGTCCCACCAGGAGCGTCGACGTCTCGATCGCTCCGTCGGCACCGATCGTCGGGACGTGGACCGCGTCCGTACGCCCGTTCGCTCCGAGTACCGCCGCATAGTCAGCGAGCGCTTCGGCGATGCGATCGCCCGTCATGATGACGCTTCCGTCGTAGTTGATGTACTTCACGTTCCACCTCCGCTCCCGAAGGTAGGCATCCGGGGTGCACGTCCGCCCGGCAGGTGCGTTGGATGGATGAGGAGGAGGCTCGTGATCGATCGGAGGGGCACGGATGAGGACAGACAGGGCTGCGCAGCTCATTCGTCGTGCGCGCTTGGACATCGGCATGTCTCGGGACGACCTCGCCCGTTCGGCGTATGTGCAGAGCGCGGTCATCTCTGCATACGAGAGTGGTCGCGCGCACCCGTCGCCCGAGTCATTGGAGCGGATACTCCGAGCCGCGCGACTCCGCCCGAGCATCCCGCTGACGCTCTACGCCGACGCGATCCGCGAAGCAGCCGAACGGTTCCTTTGCCGTCGACGTGCTGACGGACGACCAGACCGACGACGCGCACTTCTCGCACGTCCGTGACGAGGCCGTCCCGCTGTGAGCGAGTCGTTCAGCCCGCGATGGAGGACAGCATCCGGGACGTCATCGAACAGCGGATCCCGCAGGTGATCGACGCGTTGCTCGACTGAGGTCGTTGATCTCCGACCAGACCTCGTCGAGGGAGAGCCCGAGCACGCCGGCGATGGCAGCGATCGTCGGGAACGCGGGGGTTGCGACCCGCCCCGTCTCGATCTTGCGGAGCGTCTCGGGCGAGACACCAGCCTCCAACGCGGTCTCGAGCATCGACCGGTCCCCTCGCGCACGACGGAGCAGAGCGCCGAGTCGCTGCCCGCGTTCGATGTCGGCAGCAGTCAGTGGGAGACGGACCATGGTCCCGATACTAATACCGGTACAGTTGTCGGCATGATCGAGATCTTCACCCCGTCCGAACTCCCCCGCGCCCGAGCAGTCGGAGCCCTCGTCGGGTCGATGCTGCGCCGGCTGCAGGAGCGGACGACGGTCGGGACGAACCTGCTCGACATCGACCGGTGGACCGAGACGATGATCCGCGAAGCCGGGGCCGAGTCCTGCTACGTCGACTACGCCCCATCGTTCGGCCGCGGGCCCTTCGGGCACTTCATCTGCACGTCGGTCAACGACGCCGTGCTGCACGGGCTCCCCCACGACTACCGGCTGCGGGACGGCGATCTGCTGACGCTCGACCTGGCGGTGACGCTCGACGGCGTCGTCGCGGACTCCGCCGTGAGCTTCGTCGTGGGAACCACGGCCGCGCCCGAGGACCTGGCGATGATCGAGGTCACCGAGCGGGCCCTCGCTGCCGGCATCGCCGCCGCGGCACCCGGAGCGAAGATCGGGGACCTGTCGCACGCGATCGGGTCCGTCCTGACCGAAGCCGGGTACCCGATCAACCTGCAGTTCGGTGGGCACGGGGTCGGGTCGACCATGCACGGCGACCCGCACATCGCGAACGACGGCCGCGCTGGTCGTGGCTACACGCTCCGGCCAGGCCTCCTGCTCGCGCTGGAGCCCTGGATCATGGCGGACACCGACGAGCTCGTGACCGACGACGACGGGTGGACGCTGCGGAGCGCCACGGGAGCCCGGACGGCGCACAGCGAGCACACGATCGCGATCACCGAGGACGGCGCTGAGGTGCTGACGCTGCGCTGACGGCCAGCCTGTGAGTCAGTACTCGCCCTTGATGACGAAGTAGGACCCGCGGATCTCGCCGGCCAGCTTCGACCGTTGGCGGGCGAACTTGAAGGAGGACAGCTCCTCCGGCACGTCCATGCCGAGCGAGAGCTTGAAGCCGACGGCGCGCTTGCCACCCGGTTCGACCGCGTACATGACGTTGATCGCCAGGCCCGACTCGTAGAAGACGTAGGCCATGCGGAGACCCTCGACCTCGAAGCCGCTGACCTCGAGGGGCGGAGACGCGACGACGATGCCGCGCTCGTCGTGCAGGACCCGGGTTACGAGGTCGAGGACCTCGGGCGCTTCCTGCGGGGTCCTCGTGACGAAGACGTGGTCGTACTTGTTCTTGTAGTAGCGGGCCTCGTTCGCGCGGAGGCCGGCGAGGGCTGGAGCGACCGGGGAGGTCTCGAGCCCGGTGGTCGATACGTCGACGAAGTCGACCGTGTACGTCATGGCGTCACCGTAGCGCTCCGGACCCGGTTGTGGGGCGAGTGCTTTGACGGCGCGCAGACGAACCAGGATCGTGATGGCACTGTCCGGCGTGGTCAGCTTCGTGCTGGACCTCCGCACGTGGCGACGATCCCGCCAGACATGACCGACTAGTTGTTGAAGCGGAACTCCACGACGTCGCCGTCCTGCATGACGTAGTCCTTGCCCTCGATGCGGGCCTTGCCGTGCGCACGAGCCTCGGCGATGGAGCCCGTCTCGACGAGGTCCTCGAACGAGATGACCTCCGCCTTGATGAAGCCCTTCTCGAAGTCGGTGTGGATGACGCCGGCAGCCTGGGGCGCCTTCCACCCCTTGCCGATCGTCCACGCGCGGGACTCCTTCGGCCCGGCGGTCAGGTACGTCTGCAGCCCGAGGGTGTCGAAGCCGATCCGCGCGAGTTGGTTCAGCCCGGACTCGGTCTGACCGGTGGACTCGAGGAGCTCGGCGGCGTCCGCGGGGTCGAGGTCGATGAGTTCGGACTCGACCTGGGCGTCGAGGAACACGGCCTGGGCGGGGGCGACGAGCGCCGCGAGTTCGGCCTTGCGGTCCTCGTCCGTCAGGATCGCCTCGTCGACGTTGAAGACGAAGATGAACGGCTTGGCGCTGAGCAGCCCGAGTTCGGCGATCGGCGACAGGTCGATCTTCGTGGCGGACAGCAGCGTGCCCTGCTCGAGCGTGGCGCGGACCTCGCGAGCGGTCTCGAGGACGGCGGGCTCCATCTGCTTGAGCTTCACCGCCTTCTCGTAGCGCGGCATCGCCTTGTCGACGGTCTCCATGTCGGCGAGGATCAGCTCGGTGTTGATGACCTCGAGGTCATCCTTCGGGGAGACCTTGTTCGCCACGTGCACGACGTCGTCGTCGGTGAACCCGCGGACGACCTGCGCGATGGCGTCGGCTTCGCGGATGTTGGCGAGGAACTTGTTGCCGAGTCCTTCACCCTCGCTGGCGCCCTTGACGATGCCGGCGATGTCGACGAACGACACCGGCGCGGGCACGGTCTTCTCCGACTTGAACAGCTCCGCGAGCGTGTCGAGCCGCGGGTCGGGCAGGTTCACGACCCCGACGTTCGGCTCGATCGTCGCAAACGGGTAGTTCGCCGCCAGGACCGAGTTCTTGGTGAGCGCGTTGAACAGGGTCGACTTGCCGACGTTCGGGAGACCGACGATTCCGATGGTGAGAGCCACGGGAGGACAGCCTACCGGCGGCTGCCCGCCGGAGCCGACCCGGGCCTCCAGTCGGTCGGTCAGGCGCCGTCCGGGACAGAAGCCAACGAGGTGAACCGCTCGATCGCGACACCGGCGGCTCCCCCACCTGGCACCCTGGTCCCCGGGGCGACAGACGGAGGACAGCCATGTGGTTCGAACGCGACCGGCTCGGCGTGCACTCGATGGGCTTCGACGCCCGCGACCAGCGGCGGTGGTTCACGCCGGAGACGATCGCCGCGCTCGAGGCCATGCCACCCCGTGAACTCGACGCCCTGCACGATGCCCTGGCCGAGCTCGAAGCGGACGTCCTGGTCGAGTACGACCCCGAGGACGCCGCCATCGACCACCAGGAGGAGGACCGCTGGCGGATGGTCGCCCCGCCCGCGGACGCCGCCTTCCCGACGATCACCGAGGACTTCGCCGCGGCGATCGCGGCGCACGTGCGGAGCCTCCCGCCCCGGTGGCGACTCGACGGGGCAGCGCTCGCGTTCGAACTCGTCGGCACGGTCCTCCGCCCCTGGTGGACGGCGGAGCACGCACGACGGACGAGGACGTGGCGGATCACCGCACGTCGACGTCGCGGCACCCGCAGGAACCGCCGCCGCTGACGCAACGCCGACGCGCGTTCCGGCGATGTCGGAACCCCGTGCGACGATCGGGACGTGTCATTGGACTTCACCGCGATCGACTTCGAGACCGCCAACAGCTCGCCTGCCAGCGCGTGTTCCGTCGGCCTCGTGAAGGTCCGCGCGGGCCGGGTCGTCGAGCGGGCGTCGTGGTTCATCCGCCCGCCGTTCGGGCACGACGCCTTCCTCGAGTGGAACACCCGCATCCACGGCATCGTCGCCGAGGACGTCGTCCACGCCAAGACGTGGGAGCAGCAGTACCCGGACATCGTGGCCTTCGCCGCCGGGGACGTCCTCGTCGCCCACAACGCCCGGTTCGACATGGGCGTGATCGCGGGCGGCTGCTCGGCGACGGGCATCGAGCTGTCCGAGCACCACTCGATGTGCTCGCTCGCGGTGGCACGCAAGACGTACACGCTCGACTCGTACCGCCTGCCGATGGCCGCGATGGCCGCGGGGTTCGAGGACTTCCAGCACCACGACGCAGCAGCCGACGCCGAGGCCTGTGCCGCGATCGTCGTGCACGCCGCGCAGCGTCATGAGGCCCCCACGGTCGAGGCCCTCGGGGCGGCGACCCGGGTGACGATCAACCCGGTGCGGATCCGCGCCGAGAAGCCGCGGGCCGCGAACCAGCCGCGGCTGTCGAACCGCCCGATGATCTTCGCCGACTGAGCGGACCAACTGCCTGGGCCGACGGAGCCGGCCGCTTCCGAGGGCCGCTGCGGCCCCGATGGTATTGTCACGACAATCCGCCGCGGCACCGCAGCCGCACCCGCAGCCAGCACGCCGCACTCCCCGAAGGACAGCGATGACCAACGAAGGCCAGGTGCCGTCCGACCTGTTCATGGACCTGGACCGGTCGGGTCCGATGCCCCTCTACTTCCAGGTCGCCTCGCGCATCGAGGAGTCGATCCGCTCCGGCGCGATGCCGCCGGGCTCCCGGCTGGAGAACGAGATCGCCCTCGGCGAGCGCCTGGGGCTGTCCCGCCCGACGATCCGTCGTGCCATCCAGGACCTCGTCGACAAGGGCCTGCTCGTCCGGCGTCGTGGCATCGGCACGCAGGTCGTGCACGGGCCCGTCACCCGCAAGGTCGAACTGACGAGCCTGTTCGACGACCTGACGCAGGGGTCGCAGAAGCCGACGACCAAGCTCCTCGATCGCAGTGACGTCCCCGCGAGCCCCGCCGTCGCCGAGGCGCTCAGCGTGCAGCCCGGCACGACGGTGGTCCACATCCGCCGCGTGCGGTTCGCCGAGGACGTGCCGATGGCGATCCTCGAGAACTACCTGCCGCCGGAGTTCCTCGAGATCACCGACACGGACCTGCAGTCCCACGGGCTGTACCAGCTGCTCCGTGCCCGCGGGGTGACGATGCGGGTCGCCAAGCAGCGGATCGGCGCACGGGCGGTCACGGATGAAGAGGCGGGCCTGCTCGAGATCGAGGACGGCGACCCTGTCCTCACCATGAGCCGCACCGCCTACGACGCCTCGGGCCGCGCGGTCGAGTACGGCGTGCACTGCTACCGCCCCGACCGCTACTCGTTCGAGGTCACCCTCGTCGACAAGTAGGCCGCGCTACCCCGCCGAGGGCACGCCGAGCTCGCCCGTGACGTACTGCGCGCGTCCGAAGCCGAACGACCAGTCCTGCGGTCCGTTCTCGACGTAGCCGATGAAGACGTCCTCGGTCGCCACGCCGACCGCCACGAGCCGGTCGTGGATCGCCGCGTAGAGCGTCGTCTTGGCGTCGTCCGTCCGACCGCGCTGCGTGAAGACCTGGATCATGACGACGCCCTCGGTGCGCTCGAAGCCCAGTCCGGCGTCCTCGGCGATGATCTGCTGCGCCGGGTGCTCGGTGACGATCTGGAACCGGTCACGCGGCGGGATGCCGTAGACGTCGACGATGGCGGTGTGGATCGCGTCGGCGATGGCGCGGACGGCTTCGGGGCTGCGCCCGGTGGTCAGGTCGATACGGACGAGCGGCATGGTGCCTCCTGCTGGTCGAGACTTTGTCCTGACAAAGTACCACGGTTCCGGGCGGGGCCAGAGACGGACAGGAGGCGCGGCACCTGCTGGCGCCGGGCCTCCTGTCCGTCGCAGTGACCGTCTAGAGCACGGGGGTCGCCGCGTCGGCGGTGAGCGGCCCCTCGACGCGGGCGACGTCGTGCCAGGCACCGTCGGCGAGGGAGGCCTCCGCGGCCTCGACGACGGAGGCGGCGGCCAGGCCGTCGGCGACCGACGGCGCGAGCTGCTCTCCGCGACGGACGCTGGCGATGAACTGCGCGGCCTCGATGGTCTTCAGGTCGTCGTAGCCCATCGCAGTCCCAGCACCCGGCTGGAACCGGCCGAACTCGCCGTCGCCCGGCGCGACGAGGTGCGTGGTGTAGCCGGACGACTCCTGCCCGTCGAGCGCGACCTGGAGCTCGTTCATCCGCTGGAAGTCCCAGCGCACGGAGCCCCTGGTGCCGTAGACCTCGATCGCGTACTCGGCGTGGGGCCCGTGCATGACCCGACTCGAGTCCATCGTGCCGACAGCGCCACCGTCGAAGCGGAGGAGCAGCGCGGCGTAGTCCTCGTTCTCGACCGGACGCAGCGCGCCCGTCGCCGCGGCGCTCCGGTCCACGATGCCAGCGCCGGGGACGGGACGCTCGGTGATGACGGTGTCGGCGAGCGCGGTGACGCTTCCGATCCGCCCGACCAGGTACTGCGCCAGGTCGAGGCCGTGCGAGAGCAGGTCGCCGAGGACTCCGGAGCCCGCACGGTCCCGCTCGAAGCGCCAGGTCAGGGGTGCCGCGGGGTCGGCGGAGTAGTCGGCGAGGAACGACCCGCGCACGGTCGTGACCCGGCCGAGTCGACCGTTCCGGACCAGCTCGCGGGCACGCTCGATCGCCGGGGCGTGCCGGTAGTTGAAGCCGACACTCGTGATCACGCCGGAACGCTGGACGGCCTGGTGGATCGCGCGGGAGTCCTCGGCGGAACGGCCCATCGGCTTCTCGATCCAGAACGGCTTGCCCGCCTCTGCGGCGGCGACGGCCATCTCGCGGTGCAGGAAGTTCGGCGAGCAGATCGAGACGACGTCGACGGCCGGGTCCGCGAGGACCTCGTGCCAGTCGGCGACAGCGCGCTCGTAGCCGAGGCGGTCGACGGCCTGCGCACGGGCCTCGGGGACCGGGTCCGCCGCGACCACGAGCCGCGGCCGGACGCCGAGCTCCGGGAAGTGGTCGGGCAGCGCGCGGTAGGCACGCGAGTGCAGCCGCCCCATCCACCCGACGGAGATCAGTCCGACGCCGATCGAGTCCATCGCGCTCAGACGGCCGGGACGATGATGTCGCGGACCAGGGCGTCGAGCTTGGCGTCCGCGTCGAGGAACTGGCGCAGCGTCGTCACGGTCGCACCGAAGCGGTCGAACTCGTCGATCGTCATGCCGTCCTCGTCGTACCCGCGGGCGAACTCCGGCGTGGCCGCACGCAGCGCGTCGAGCACGTGGGCCGGGACCTCGTCGTCGATGGCGTCGGGACGGAACGGGAACGCGTTGTCGTTGATGTCCTTCGACCACTGGAACGGCGGGGAGACGACGAGGTCGCCGCCCTGGAACTCGGACCACTGCAGGGCGTTGCGGAAGGCCGCGACGAGCACCCGCGACCGGAACCCGCGCTGCCGGAAGACCCGGTAGGCGTTCTTGACCGCGGCGACGCCAGCCCACTCGAGGTACCCGGGGTCGATCATCACGTGGTCGCGCTGCACCGAGGTCTTCAGCCAGTCGTCGAAGCGCCCGGCCATCAGAGTGACCACGTGGCCGAACTCCTGCTCCGGCAGGCCGTCCGCGGCACGGCGGTCGAGCGCACGCTCGATGGCCTCGCCCACGGCGACGACCTGCGGCACGGTGAACGACACCGTCGCGTTGATGGAGACCCCGCGGTAGGCGGCTTCCTCGATCGCGGCGATCCCGGTCTTCGTCGCGGGGATCTTCACGATGATGTTCGGCGCGAGCCCGGAGAACCGCACGGCCTGCTCGACGAGGGCGTCCTGGTCGCGGTGGAAGCGCGGGTCGGTCTGCATGCTGAGTCGGCCGTTGCGCCCGCCGGATGCCTCGAACGCGGGGAGCAGCTGGGCGGCCGCGGCGATCGAGAGCTCCTCGACGGCCTTCCACCCGATCCAGGATTCCCCCGCAGTCGGGTGCTCGGCGGCGATCTGGCGGATGCGCGGGACCCACGTCTCCGGGTCCTGCTGGATGCAGGTGTACGCGATGACCGGGTTGCAGGTCGCCCCGACGGCGCCGTACAGGTGGATGGCGGTGGCCAGCTCGCGCGGGTCGGCGGAGTCGTTCCACAGGGCGGTCGGGGTCTGCTCGGCTGCCTGGAGCGTCACCGGGCGGGTGTCGGCTACGGCGGACGGGGTCGCGCCAGCACTCGTGGTGGGTGTGGTCTCGGTCGGTGCGGTCGTCATCGGTGCAGTCCCTTCGTGATCGTGTCGAGCTGGAAGCGCGAGACCTCGTCTGCGTTCTCGTCCTCGGCGAAGACGCTCGACACCGCGACGGCGTCCTCCCGCGCCGAGAAGCCGACGCGGTCGAGCGCTGCCCAGAACCGGTCGAAGTCGACGTCGCCCTGACCCACCGGCAGGTGCTGGTGGACACGGACGGCGTTGCCCGGCGGGTTGGTGATGTAGCGGAGGCCGTGGGAGCGGTGGTGGTCGAACGCGTCGGCGACGTGCACGAGCTGCAGGGAGCCCCCCGCGGCGTCGATGACGGCGTCCATGTCCCCGCCGTAGTGGAACGTGTGGCAGGCCACGTAGACGAACCCGACGTGCTTGGAGTTGAGCCCGCGGATCACCCGCAGGGCCTCGAGGCCGTCCTCGACGAAGTCGTCGGGGTGCGGGTCGATGAGGACGCGCAGGTCGGCGGCCTCGATGACCGGGAGCAGTTCCTCCATCGCCCAGTAGAACTGCGCCTCGGACTCCTCGGCCCGTTCGGGACGGCCCGAGAACTCGGTGTTGATGGTGTCCACCCCGAGGCGCTGGGTGATCTCGATCACGCGCTTCCACTGCTTGACGGCGGTCTCGCGGGTCTCGCGGTCGGGACCCGACCAGCGGAGCACCGGCAGGACGCTGGCCACCTGGACCCCGGCGTCCGTGCAGGCAGCGGCGAAGGCGTCGACGAGGTCGTCGTCGGCCTTCGGGTGCCGGAAGAACGGGATGAAGTCGCGGTGAGGTGTCAGCTGGAGGTACTCGTAGCCGAGGTCGGCGACCTTCCGGGGGAACTCGAGCAGCTCGAGGTCGTGGTGGAAGGGAGTGGGGTCGAGGGCGATCTTCGGCACGGGCTACGCCTCCGTGAGCACCGGGGCGTCGGCGTAGAACGCCGGCTTCGCGACCGCGTACTCGACCTGCTCGTGCGCTCCGGACTGCTGGGCACGGACGGCGACCTCGGCGACGACGGACGCCGTGTAGCCGTCCCACGCGCTCGGGCCGTCGATGCCGCCGAGCCGAGCGGCGTCGACCCAGCGCTGGACCTCTTCGTCGTAGGCGGCGGCGAAGCGCTCCTTGAACGACGGGGTCACCCCCTGGCCGGACACACCGCCCGCGACGACGAGCTGCGAGGTCTCGCGGCCGATGTACGCGACGCCCGACTCGAACACGGCGTCGGTGGTGACCTGGTAGCCGAACTGGGCGTTGACGTTGATCTCGACGATCGCCATGGTGCCCGACTCGGTCGTGAACAGGACGAACTGCGGCTCGGGCAGGTCGGCGGGCGCGAGGGAGTTCTGGCGGGGCTTCTTGACCTCGACGCTCGTGATCGCCTCGCCGGTGATGAACGGGATGATGTCGATCTCGTGGATCACCGAGTCGTGGATGAGCATCGCCTCGCTGAAGTTGGGCGGCGTCGTCGGGTTGCGGTGCGCGTGGTGCAGTGCGAGCAGCGCGCCGTTCGCGCCGGACTCGCGGAGTGCCTTGAGCTCCTGGTAGCCGGCGTCGAAGCGACGCATGAACCCGACCTGGATCTTCGGTCGGTCGGCCTTCGTCTGCTCGAGCTCGACGATCCGGAGCGAGTCCTCGGCGCTCGTCGTGAGGGGCTTCTCGCAGAGCACGGTGAGTCCACGCTCCAGGGCCGTCACCAGGATCGGCTCGTGCAGGAACCCGGGCGTCGCGATGACGACGGCGTCGATCGGGGTCAGGTCGAGCGCCTCGTCGAAGGACGCTGCGGTGACGGCACCCGGTGCGAGGGCGGCAGCCGCGGCCGCGCGGGCCTGGTCGGGCTCGACGACCGCGACGACGTCGGCGTTCGAGATCTTCGCGGTGATGCGACGGACGTGGTCGGCGCCCATCATGCCGGCGCCGACGACGGCGACGCGGAGGTTTCCGGTGGTCATGTGGTTCTCCTGTGGTGGACGACTGCGGGGTGGTTCGTGCGGAGGGTGCTCAGGACGCCCGAGCGGCCGACGTGGACCCGAGGATGTGCTGGAACGTGCGCTCGGCGATCGGGCCCGGGGCGTCGACCGAGCAGCCGTACATGTCCTGCTCGACGATGCCGAAGATCTCCGGGTTGATCCGCGCGACGGCCTCGATGATCGGCGCGAGCTCCGGGGTGCCGTGGGGCGGCTCGGTCATGACGCCCTGCGCGACCGCGGTGGCGAAGGGGACGTCGTTCTTCAGGACGTCGAACAGCAGGTCGGTGTCGACCTGCTTGAGGTGGAGGTAGCCGATGCGCTCGGGGTGCTCGGCGATGAGCTTGAGGGAGTCGCCGCCGTAGTACGCGAAGTGGCCGGTGTCGAGGCAGAGGTTCGTGTACTCCGGGTTCGTGACCTCGAGGAAGCGCACGGTCTCCTTATACGTGCCGACGTGGCTGTCGGCGTGCGTGTGGAATTGCTGGTGGACGCCGAACTCCTCGAACAGCGCCTTGCCGAGCTGGTCGTGCCCCCTGCCGAGCCGCTGCCACTGCTCGTCGTCCAGCGTGCGGGCCTCGAGCACCTCTTCCGTGGCGTCCGACCGCCACAGGTCCGGGATCGTGACGAGGTGCTCGGCGCCGAGCGCAGCCGCGAGCCCCGCGACCGCGACGGCCTGGTCCCACGCCCGCTGGAACTGGTCGTCGCCCTTGTGGAACCCGGTGAAGACCGTGCCCGCGGACAGCTTGAGGCCGCGGGACCCCAGCTCGTCGGACAGCTGTGCCGGGTCGGTGGGCAGGTACCCGTACGGGCCGAGCTCGATCCACTCGTAACCGGCAGCACTCGCCTCGTCGAGGAAGCGCTGCCACGGCACCTGAGCCGGGTCGTCCGGGAACCAGACGCCCCACGAGTCGGGGGCGGTGCCGATGCGGATCGAGGCACCGATGGCGTCCTCGGACGGGGTGCCGATGGGGGTGGCGGTGTCGGTCATGACGTCGCTGTCGCTCTCTGTATCGTGGTGGGGTCAGCCGAGCAGGGGCCGCTGTGCTGCGACGTGCTGCTCGTAGTCGGCGCGGGCGGCCCGGGTGCTGTCGAGGGTCGAGGTCTGCGCGACCGGGACGTCCCACCACCCGTCGCCGTCGGGTGCGTAGACCAGCGGGTCGGAGTTCACGTGGATGAGCGTCGTGTGCTCGTTCGCCTTGGCCTGACGCACGGCTGCCCGCAGGTCGTCGATGGCGCCCGTCCCCGGCTCGACCTCGATCACGTCGACGCCGTACGACCGGGCGTTCGCGGCCAGGTCGACGGGCAGTGGCTCGCCGTTGTCGAAGGACTGGGTGGCGTCGTCGAGGTAGCGGTACCTGGTGCCGTAGCGCTCCGACCCGACGGTCTCGGAGAGGTGCCCGATGGACGCGTACCCGTGGTTCTGGATGAGCACCACGATGATCTTGAGGCCCTCGGCCACCGCGGTGACGAGTTCGGTGTGCAGCATCAGGTAGGAGCCGTCGCCGACCATGACGATGGCGTCGCGGTCGGGTGCGCCGCGTCGGACACCGAGCCCGCCGGCGATCTCGTAGCCCATGCACGAGAACGCGTACTCGACGTGGTAGCCGAGCTCGTCGCGGACCCGCCAGAGCTTGTGCAGGTCGCCCGGCAGCGAACCGGCCGCCTGGATGACGACGTCACGGGGGTCGCAGGCGGACTGGACGGCGCCGATGATCTCCGACTGCCCGGGCAACGCGGCACCCGTCGGCGCGAATGCGTCGTCGACCAGGGCGTCCCAGGACCGCTTGCGGTCCGCGATCTCGGTCGCGTACCCGTCAGACACGGTGTACGACGCCAGGGACCCCGTCAGGGCGACCAGGGCCTCCCGGGCGTCCGCGATCAGCGGCAGCTGGGTGCCGTGCTTGTAGGCGTCGAACGCGGCGACGTTCACGTTGACGAAGGTGACGTCCGGGTGCTGGAACGCCGTGCGGGACGCCGTGGTGAAGTCGCTGTAGCGGGTGCCGATGCCGATCACGACGTCGGCCTGCGCGGCGATCGCGTTCGCGGCCGCCGTGCCGGTCGCGCCGATGCCGCCCAGGTACTGCGGGTGGTCCCAGTGCAGGGCACCGCCACCGGCCTGCGAGGTGCCCACCGGGATGCCGGTGGCCTCGACGAAGGCCCGCAGCTCGGCGGCCGCGTCGGCGTACAGGACCCCGCCGCCGGCGACGATCACCGGGCGTTCGGCGGCCTGGATCGCGGCGACGGCCCGGGCCAGCGGTCCGTGCTCGGGCAGGGGCCGACGGACGTGCCACTCGCGCGGTGCGAGGAACGCGACGGGGACCTCGAGCTCCTCGGCCTGGACGTCCTCGGGCAGGGCGATCGTGACCGCACCCGTCTCGGCGGGGTCCGTGAGCACCCGCATCGCGGCGAGCGCGATCGAGAAGAGCTGCTCCGGCCGCTCGACGCGGTCGAAGAACCGCGACAGCGGCCGGAACGCGTCGGTGACCTGCACCGAGGTGTCGTGCGGCATCTCGATCTGCTGCAGCACCGGGTCCGTGGTGCGCGTGGCGAAGGTGTCGGACGGCAGGAGCAGGGCGGGCAGTCGGTTCGTCGTGGCGAGCGCTGCACCGGTCAGCATGTTGGCCGCACCCGGACCGACCGAGGCGGTGGCGGCGTAGGTGGCGCGCCGGCGGTGCATCCGGGCGTACCCGACCGCCTGGTGCACCATCGCCTGCTCGTTGCGGGCCTGGTGGTACGGCAGCAGGCCGGGCTGCTCGACGTGCAGCTGCTTGATCGCCTGGCCGAGACCGGCGACGTTGCCGTGCCCGAAGATGCCGAAGATGCCCGGGATCGTGCGCTCGCGGACGTCACCGTCGACGGTCCACTGGTTCGCGAGGAACTCGACCAGGGCCTGGCCGACGGTCATGCGGCGTGTGGGGGTGCTCACGCGGGCTCCTTCTCGTGCTCGTAGGGCAGTCGGGGGTCGATCGTCTCCGACTCCCACACCTGGCGGACCCACCCGTGGGCGGGGTCGTCGGTGATGTTCCAGACGCGCTCCGGGTCGGGCCCGGCCATCACGTTGAGGTAGTACATGTCGTAGCCGGGGGCGGCGACGGCCGGGCCGTGCCACCCGTACGGCACGAGGGCGACGTCGCCGGTGCGGACCTGGCGGAACTCGTCGATCGGGCGGTCGTCGGAGGCGTACGTGCGGTGCAGCGCGAACGGGTCCGCCGACTCGGGGGCGTCGACACCACGGGCCACGGCGGACTCGTAGTAGTAGATCTCCTCGAGGTCGGACTCCTGCCCGGGACGGTTCGTGTCGTGCTTGTGCGGCGGGTACGACGACCAGTTGCCCGCGGGCGTGATGACCTCGCACACGATGAACTGCACGGCGTCGAGCGCGGCGGGCGTGCCGAAGTTGTGCACCTGCCGGCTCGACTGGCCGGCACCGCGGAGCTCCACGGGGACGTCCTGCCGGGGCACGTACGCCGACGGCTTGTGCTCCTCCGTCGGGGCTTCGGCGACCGCGAACCGACCGCGGCCGGTGATCGTCGCCGCGGTCCCCGACCCGAGGTACAGGACGTCGGTCGGCCCGTCGAAGACGCTCGAGCGGCCCTCGAGTTCCTGGGTGGTGTCGCCGTAGGTCACGGTGAAGCTGCCGGCGAGCGGCACCACGATGCGCTCGACGGCGTCGGACGGCAGGTGCAGCTCGGCACCGTCGGACAGCGCGCCGGTGCGGAGACCGGTGTGGGCCCAGCCCTCGACGCGGCCGTCGACGACGTCCGTCCAGCCGTCCTCGGGTCGCGAGCCGGCCGGGATGAACCAGGTGTCGTTCGTCATGTGCGGGGCCGTCAGCTGTTCGACGGGAAGCCGAGGTTGATGCCGCCGTGCGACGGGTCCAGCCACCGGCTCGTGATGGCCTTCTGGCGGGTGAAGAAGCTCACGCCGTCAGCGCCGTACGCCTTGTGGTCACCGAACAGCGAGTTCTTCCAACCGCCGAACGAGTAGTACGCCACCGGCACGGGGATCGGGACGTTGATGCCGATCATGCCGACCTGCACGTCGCGCTGGAACCGACGGGCGGCGCCGCCGTCGTTCGTGAAGATCGCGGTGCCGTTGCCGAACGCGCCGGAGTTGATGAGCTCGAGGCCCTCTTCGTACGTGGCCACCCGGACGACGGAGAGCACCGGGCCGAAGATCTCCTCGGTGTAGACGCGGCTGGTGGTCGGGACGCGGTCGATCAGCGTCGGGCCGAGCCAGAAGCCGTTCTCGTCGCCGTCGGGTCGGACGGTGCGGCCGTCCACCACGACCACCGCACCGTCCTGCTCGGCGACCTCGATGTACGAGGCGACCTTGTCGCGGTGCTGCTCGGTGACGAGCGGACCCATGTCGCACCCGCGACGTCCGTCACCGACGCGCAGGGTGGCCGCGCGCTCGGTGATCTTCTCGATGAGCTCGTCGGCGACCGGCTCCACCGCGACGACCACGGAGATCGCCATGCAGCGCTCCCCGGCGGACCCGAAGCCCGCGTTGATGGCGTTGTCGGCGACGAGGTCGAGGTCGGCGTCGGGCAGCACGAGCATGTGGTTCTTCGCGCCGCCGAGGGCCTGCACGCGCTTGCCGTGCCGGGTGCCGGTCTCGTAGACGTACTGCGCGATCGGCGTGGAGCCGACGAAGGAGATCGACTGCAATTCGGGGCTCGTGAGCAGGCCGTCGACGCTCACCTTGTCGCCGT
This sequence comes from Curtobacterium sp. GC_Cur_3, assembly GCF_026544205.1. Classification (GTDB taxonomy): domain Bacteria; phylum Actinomycetota; class Actinomycetes; order Actinomycetales; family Microbacteriaceae; genus Curtobacterium. The sequence goes on along the minus strand of NZ_JALNUI010000008.1, from coordinate 31,216 downwards.
TCAGGACGTTGAAGACGCCGGCGGGCAGCCCGGCCTCGGTGAACTTCTCGGCGAGCCAGAGCGCGGCGCTCGGGTCCTTCTCGCTCGGCTTCAGCACGACGGTGTTGCCCGCGGCGATCGCGATCGGCAGGAACCACAGCGGGACCATGGCGGGGAAGTTGAAGGGGCTGATGATCCCCACGACGCCGAGCGGCTGGCGGATCGAGTAGACGTCGATCCCGGTGGAGACCTGGTCGCTGAACTCGCCCTTGAGCAGCTGCGGGATGCTCGTCGCGAGCTCGACGACCTCTTGTCCACGGGCGATCTCGCCGAGGGCGTCGTCGAGGACCTTGCCGTGCTCGCTCGTGATGATCTCGGCGAGCTCGGCCTTGTCCCGGTTCAGGATCTCGCGGAACGCGAAGAGGACCTGCTGGCGCTTGGCGAGGGACAGGTCACCCCACGCGGGGAAGGCGGCCTTCGCGCTGGCGATCGCGGCCTGGACCTCGGCGTCGTCGGCGAGCGCGACCTGCTTCGTCGCGACACCGAGTGCCGGGTCGTAGACGGGTGCCGTGCGCCCGGACGTCGAGGCCACGCGGGCCCCGTCGATCCAGTGCCCGATCGTCGTGAGGGCGGTGTCGGTGAGCGTCATGCGGTGCTTCCTTCCGGGATGGACGAGTCCATGGTCGTGGAGCCGGCGAGCCGCGCGGCTGGGTCGTGCGCATCTGTGGAGGACGCGCCCCGAGCCTCCTGGCTGTGGACGAGTCCGTTGGTGTGTCCGGCGGACCGGGTGTGGACGAGTCCGGCGGCCACGTCGACCGCGGCGGCGACGTCGCCGTCCGGCGGGTAGAGCAGGGTGCGTCCGACGACCAGGCCGCGCACGCCCGGCAGGGCGAGGGCGTCGGCCCAGGCGGCGTAGGTCTCCAGCGGACGCGACGACGGGTCGCCACCGAGCAGGAGGGTCGGCAGCGTCGTCGCCGCCATCACGCGCTCCATGTCGTCGACCACGGGGATCTTGAGCCAGCTGTACGCGCTCGACTCCCCGAGTCCCGCGGCGATCGCCATCGAGGTGATCACGGCGTCCGCCGTCAGGTCGTTCACGACCCGGCCGTCCTGCCACGACGACATGAAGGGCTCGAGCATGATCGGGAGCTGCTCGGCGGCGGCCTCGGTGACGGCCTTCGCCGTGGCCTCGAGCGTCGGGGCAGTGCCGGCGTCCTGCAGGTTGACGCGGACGAGCAGCTTGGCGAAGTCGAAGCCGGACCGCTTGATCGATGCCGCCGAGTAGGCGGTGTACCGGTCGTCCATCTCGAAGGTCGCGCCGCGGAGTCCGCCGCGGTTCATCGAGCCCACGACGACCTTGCCGTCGAGGGCGCCGAGGAGCGCCAGGTCCTCGAGGATGTCCGGCGTGCCGAGGACCCCGTCGACACCGGGGCGACCGAGGGCGACGACGAGCCGCTCGAGCAGGTCGTACCGGTCGGCCATCGCGGACTGGTCGTCACCGACGGCCAGCGCGCCACGGGCGGGGTGGTCGGCCGCGACGATGAAGAGCTTGCCGTCCTCGCCGAGCAGCGATCGGCGGGTGCGGGACGCGAGGGTGCTCGCGACGACCTCCGGGGAACCGGCGCGGACGTCGCGCAGGCGGTCGATGGCAGCGGGGCTGATCTCAGGCATGGACGGCCTCCTCTGTCGGGTTGTCCTGCAGGAACGTCTCGATCTCGTCGCTCGTCGGCATGGCCGTCGAGCACTCGAAGCGGGTGGCGACGATGGCACCGGCCGCGTTGGCGAAGGCGAGCACACGCTCGAGCCCCCAGCCCTGCAGGAGCCCGTGCGTCAGCGCTCCCCCGAAGCCGTCGCCCGAGCCGAGCCCGTTGACGACGTCGATGTGGTGCGGGCGGAGCTCGACGACCTCGTCGCGGGTCTTCGCGAGGACGCCCTTCGGCCCCTGCTTCACGATCGCGACCTCGACCCCGCGTTCGAGCAGGGCGTCGGCTGCGCGCATCGGGTCGGTCTCGCCGACGGCGACCTCGCACTCCTCGCGGTTGCCGACGGCGACGGTGGCGTGCTCGAGGGCGACCGCCACCTCTCTGGTGGCGGCGGCCGGCGAGGACCAGAACACCGACCGGTAGTCGAGGTCCAGCACTGTGTGCACCGCCGTGGGGTGCTCCGATGCGCTCCGTGCCGCGAACGCGACGTGGTGCGCCTGGCGGCTGGGCTCCTCGCTCAGTCCCGTCACCGTGGTCCAGAAGACCCGTGCGCGCTCGATCTCGTGGAGCGGCAGGGACTTGGCCGTGATCATCAGGTCCGGCGCCTTGGGTGCCCGGTAGAAGTACAGGGGGAAGTCGTCCGGCGGGAACAGCTCGCAGAACGCGACCGGGGTGTTCAGGCCGTCGACCGTCTCGACGAACGCGTTCGCGACGCCGAACTCCGGCAGGGTGCGCGCGATGTACCGGCCGAAGGGGTCGTTGCCGGTGCGGGTGATGACGGCGGCGTCCGCACCGTGGCGGGCCGCGGCGATGGCCACGTTCGTGGCGCTGCCGCCGACGGACTTGGAGAACGTCTCGACGTCCTCGAGCGGACCGGTCTGCTGCGGGTAGATGTCGACGCTGACACGACCCATGGTGATCACGTCGTAGGCGTGGGGAGCTTCGTTCGTCATGCGACGCGAGGGGACCTTCCGTGCGGCTTCATCGGCGGACGATCACGACTGTACATCATCCTTGGCCTAATGTCATGACATGGTCCGGCCGGCCCGTTCCGGTGGTCCCCTGGTCGCCTCCCGTTCCGTTCTGGAGGCTCGCCCGCGTCCGTCCCGCTGCTGTCGGTGGATCCTGGGAAGGTCTGGACATGGACATCTCCGCCCTGCTCGTCGGCCTGCTGATCGGCGCCCTGGCCGGCGCCGCCGTCGCGTGGTCGCTGGCGCGTTCCCGCGCCGGTGCGTCCGCCGCCACGGCCGTCGCCACCGCCGACGCCCTCCGCGCGCGGCTCTCCGAGGTCCGCCAGGACGCCGAGGAACGCCTCGACGCGCAGGACACCCAGTACCGCCGACAGGTCGACTCGCTCGAACGGCGGTCAGCGGAGCTGGAGCACCTCGTCGAGCGCATGCACGGCGCCGAGACCGCCCGGTCGCAGGACGAGTCCAAGGTGCTCACGGCACTCAGCCCCGTCGCCGAGACCCTCGACGTGATGCGCGCGAAGATCGCCGAGCTCGAGCGTGCCCGCAGCGAGCAGTACGGTGCCATCTCCACCCAGCTGCGGTCCGCCGCCGAGTCCGAGGAACGGCTCCGTGCCACCGCCGAGACCCTCGCGAGCGCACTCACCTCGAACAGCACGCGGGGCGTCTGGGGCGAGACCCAGCTGCGCAACGTGGTCGAGGCCGCCGGGCTGCTCGAACGCGTCGACTTCGACGTGCAGTCCTCGGTGACGACGTCCGCCGGTGCCGCCCGCCCGGACATGATCGTGCACCTGCCCGGCGGCAAGAGCATCGCCGTCGACGCCAAGGTGCCCTTCAGCGCGTACCTGCAGGCGGTGGCGATCCCCGCCAGTGCCACCGGAGCCGAGGGTGCGCGCCGCACCACGCTCATGACGCAGCACGTCAAGGCCCTGCGGGCGCACGTGGACGCCCTCGCCGCGCGGGAGTACTGGTCGGGCTACGACGCCTCCCCCGAGCTCACGGTGGCGTTCATCCCGTCCGAGTCCCTCATCGCCAGTGCCCTTGCCGCCGACCCGGGGCTGCTCGACCACGCGTTCCGCAAGCGGGTCGCCCTGGCGTCCCCGGTGACGCTGTGGTCGGTGCTCAAGACCGTGGCGTTCTCGTGGCAGCAGGACGTCGTCACGACCGAGGCCCGCGAGCTCTTCCGGGTCGCCCGCGAACTCCACGGCCGGCTCACCACCATGGCCACGCACGTCGACAAGCTCGGGCGCTCGATCCGCGGCTCGGTCGTCGATTACAACCGCTTCGTGGGGTCGCTCGAACGGCAGGTGCTGCCGAGTGCCCGGCGGCTGTCGATGCTCGACGAGTCGAAGGTCATCGCCGAGCCCACCGTGGTCGAGGACGAGCCGCGGCTGCTCACCGCTCCGGAACTCGTCGGTGCCCTCGACGAGGACTGACGCGCGGACGCGGGCACTGGGTCCGCACAACAGAACCCGCTCGCACCACGACTGTCCGTGGTGCGAGCGGGTCCTCGTCGTGCGTCGGTCAGACCCTGGGGATCAGAACCACTTCTCGGCGCGGTGGTCCGCCTGGATGCGACGGATCGTGTTCGAGCGCGACCGGAGCACGAGCGAGTCGGTGTGGATGACGCCACGCGAGCGGCGGACACCATCGACGAGCACGCCGTCCGTGACGCCCGTCGCGACGAAGAACGTGTTGTCGCCCGTGACGAGGTCGTCCTGGTCGAGGACCTTGTCGAGGTCGTGGCCCGCCGCGATGGCGCGCTCGCGCTCCTCGTCGTCCTTCGGCTGGAGCTTGCCGAGCAGCACCCCGCCGAGCGCCTTGATCGCGCAGGCGGTGATGATGCCCTCGGGGGTGCCGCCGACACCGACGCACATGTCGATGTTCGAGCCGGGCAGGGCCGCCGCGATGCCACCGGCGACGTCACCGTCGAGCAGCAGGCGGGTGCCGGCGCCCGTGGCACGGATCGCGCGGATGAGCTCGTCGTGGCGGGGGCGGTCGAGCACGGCGACGACCATGTCCTCGAGGTCCTTGCCCTTGGCCTTCGCCAGCGCGCGGATGTTGTCGCCGATCGGCTTCTCGAGGTCGAGGACCCCGCGCCCCTCGGGTCCGGCGGCGATCTTGTCCATGTAGAACACGGCCGACGGGTCGTACATCGAGCCACGGTCGGAGACGGCCATCACGGAGATGGCGTTCTGGCGGCCGGCGGCGGTGAGCGAGGTGCCGTCGATCGGGTCGACCGCGATGTCGCAGGCCGGGCCGTGGCCGTTGCCGACGTGCTCGCCGTTGTAGAGCATCGGGGCGTTGTCCTTCTCGCCCTCGCCGATGATGACCACGCCGTCGAAGTTGACCGTGCCGAGGAACTTGCGCATCGCGTCGACGGCGGCACCGTCCGCGAGGTTCTTCTCCCCCCGGCCGACCCACGGTTGCGCGCGGATCGCGGCGGCCTCGGTCGCGCGGACGAGTTCGAGGGCCAGGTTGCGGTCGGGCTGCAGGAAGAGGGATCCGGTCTCAGTCGTGGGAGTCACGTACTGCAGCCTACCGAGCGCGACCCAGGCGAGCCGCCCGGCGGACGGATGTGCAGCGCGCGCGGGACCACAGGCGGTCATCCACAGATCCGCCGGAACCGCACCGCTCCTCCAGACCGGCTGACTACGATCGGTGCGGACATCACCGAAGTCGAAGGAGATCACGTGCCCATCGCAACGCCGGAACAGTACGCCGAGATGATCGACCGCGCGAAGGCCGGCAAGTTCGCCTACCCCGCGGTCAACGTGTCCTCGTCGCAGACCATCAACGCGGTCCTCCAGGGCCTGACCGAGGCCGGGTCGGACGGCATCATCCAGGTGACGACCGGCGGTGCCGACTACTTCGCCGGCCAGACCGTGAAGAACCGTGCCGCCGGTGCGCTCGCCATGGCGGCGTTCGCGCACGAGGTCGCCAAGAACTACCCGATCACCGTCGCGCTCCACACGGACCACTGCCCGAAGGACGCCCTCGACGGCTTCGTCCTGCCGCTCATCGCGGCCAGCGAAGAAGAGGTCCGCCACGGTCGCAACCCGATCTTCCAGTCGCACATGTGGGACGGCTCGGCCGTGTCGCTCGACGAGAACATCGAGATCGCCCGCACGATGATCGAGAAGACCCGCAACATCAACGCCATCCTCGAGGTCGAGATCGGCGTCGTCGGCGGCGAAGAGGACGGCGTCGAGCACGAGGGCACCAACGACGCCCTCTACACGACCTCGGGCGACGTCGAGCGGGTCGTCGACGCACTCGGTCTCGGGGACAAGGGCCGCTGGATCGCCGCCCTGACCTTCGGCAACGTGCACGGCGTCTACAAGCCGGGCAACGTGAAGCTGCGTCCGGAGCTCCTCGGCGAGATCCAGGCAGCGGTCGCCGCGAAGCACGGCACCGGCGAGAACCCCCTCGACCTCGTCTTCCACGGCGGCTCCGGCTCCACCGACGACGAGATCCACGAGGCCGTCCGCAACGGCGTCATCAAGATGAACATCGACACGGACACGCAGTACGCGTTCACGCGGTCGATCGCCGGATCGATGTTCAGCAACTACGAGGGCGTCCTGAAGCTCGACGGCGAGGTCGGCAACAAGAAGCAGTACGACCCCCGCGCCTGGGGCAAGGTCGCCGAGACCGCGATGGCCGCCCGCGTGGGCGAGGCCGCCAAGGTCCTCGGGTCGGCCGGGCACAGCCAGAGCTGACCACACCGCACACCGCCAGGAGGCACGGGGCGCGTCCGACGGACGCGTCCCGTGCTGCGTCTGGCCACCTCGCGATCGTGCCACCATGGTCGGGTGACCGTCGACGCCATCGCCTCCGAGTTCGCCCACTTCGTCACCGAGTCGCCGACGGCGTTCCACGCCGCCGCCGTGGCCCGTGACCGGCTCGTCAGCGCCGGGTTCACCGAGCTCGACGAGCGCGACGCCTGGCCGACCGACCCCGGCGCCTACGTCGTCGTGCGGGACGGCGCCGTCATCGCCTGGCGACTCCCGGCCGGGGCCACCACGACGACCCCGTTCCGCATCCTCGGCGCCCACACCGACTCCCCCGGGTTCCGCATCAAGCCGAACCCCGTCGTCCGGGTCGGCGGGTGGGAGCAGCTCAACGTCGAGGTCTACGGCGGCCCGATCCTGTCGACGTGGTTCGACCGCGACCTCCGCATCGCCGGACGGGTCGTGCACACGGACGGCACCGTCACGCTGCTCGACACCGACGCGGTGGCCCGGATCCCGAACCTGGCGATCCACCTCGACCGCGGGGTGAACGCCGGCGCCGAGATCGACCGGCAGCGGCACACGCTCCCCGTGGTCGGGACCGACGGCACGAGTGCCGGCGGGGTCGACGCCCTCGCGTGGCTCCGCGGCCGGGTCGGCGAGACCGCCGTGTCGTGGGACCTCTTCCTCGCGGACACGCAGGCTCCCGCCCGGGTCGGCATCGACGGCTCGTTCCTGGCGTCGGGCCGGATGGACAACCTGACGAGCGTGCACGCCGGACTCCGCGGCATCGTCGACGCTCCCGCGGACGGCGACCACGTCCCGGTGTTCGCCGCGTTCGACCACGAGGAAGTCGGGTCGGCGACGCCCTCCGGTGCGGGCGGGCCGTTTCTCGAGGACGTGCTCGGCCGCGTGCAGGAGGGCCTCGGGGCCACCCGGTCCGAGGCCGCGCGGGCGTTCCGTGCCTCGTGGTTGCTCTCGAGCGACGCCGGGCACCTGGTCCACCCGAACTACTCGGAGAAGCACGACCCGACCAACCGCCCGCGCCCGGGTGGTGGTCCGCTGCTCAAGATCAGCGCGAACCAGCGCTACATGACCGAGGCGAAGGGCGAGGCCGTCTTCGCCGCTGCCTGCGACGCCGCCGGGGTGACGTACCAGCCGTTCGTGAACGTCAACACGATCCCGGGCGGGTCGACCATCGGCCCGATCGCGGCGACGCGGCTCGGTATCCCGACGGTGGACATCGGCGTCGGTCTGCTGTCGATGCACTCCGTGCGCGAACTGGTCCACGTCGAGGACCTCGCCGCGCTGCACGGTGCCGTGGCCGCGTTCCTCGCCGGCTGACCAGGACCGGGGTCAGCCGCCCGCGTGCTGCATGGCCCAGGCGACGAAGCGATCGTCGTGCAGCATCACGGTGAGGAACGCCGACAGGGTCAGCACCGAGGCGACGAGCCCGCCGAGCAGCGGCACCCAGACGGTGCGCTTCCGGTTGCGCAGGCGCACGACCGACCACCACGCGACGAGCACGAACAGCACGAGGCTGCCGATCGCACTCACGAGGGCGGCCGTGACCAGTGCGCCGGGGTCGGACAGCGCGGTGTAGCGGAGTTCGAGCTGCCGGCCCAGGTTCGCAGCGACCGACCGGAACGCCAGCGACTGCAACACCGAGACGAGCCCGAAGGCGAGCAGCATCACGGTGAGCAGGAAGTCCGCGGGCGACGCTCCGAAGCGCGCGGCGACCGGGGTGCCGACAGCGGCCGGGGCGCGTCCAGCGTCCGTGTCGGGGCGCTCGGCACGCACGGTCCGCGGTGCGGGCTGCTGCTGCTGCTGCTGCTCGGGACGCTCGCGTTCTGCCCGCTGGCGCTCCAGGCGTTCCTGCTCGACTAGGACGGGGTTCACCCAGCCCTCGGGGGCGTACTCGCCGTACTGCGGTGCGGGTCGGCCCTGCGGACGGGAGTTGGTGCCGGTGCTGGTGTCCGAGCCGGTGCCCTGCGGCGGCACACCGCGGTCACGGTCAGGCGCCGCCGACCAGTCGCCCTGCACGCTCATCGGCGCCGGCCGCCGAGCCCGCGCGTGGGAGTGCCCGACGCGTCGGTCCGGAGTTCCTTGGGGAGCGAGAACATCAGGTCCTCGTGCGCTGTGACGACCTCTTCCACGGTGCCGTAGCCGGCGTCAGCCAGCTGCTCGAGGACCTCGTGCACGAGCTCCTCGGGTACCGAGGCCCCGCTGGTGACTCCGACGGTCTGCACGCCGTCGAGCCACTCCTGCTGGATCTCCTCGGCATAGTCCACTCTGTGTGCCGCGGTCGCGCCGTACTCGAGCGCCACGTCGACCAGGCGGACGCTGTTCGAGGAGTTGGCGGAACCGACCACGATGACGAGGTCGGCCTGTGGCGCGACCTTCTTGATCGCGACCTGCCGGTTCTGGGTGGCGTAGCAGATGTCGTCCGAGGGCGGGTTCTCGATGGTCGGGAACTTCTCGCGCAGGAGCCGGACGGTCTCCATCGTCTCGTCGACGCTCAGCGTGGTCTGGGACAGCCACACGAGGTTGTCGGGGTCGTCCACGGTGAGTGCGGCCACGTCGGCGGGGCCGTTCACCAGGATCGTCCGCTCGGGCGCGTGGCCCATGGTGCCCTCGACCTCTTCGTGACCGGTGTGCCCGATCAGGATGATGGTGCGCTCGGCCTTGGCGAAGCGGGTGGCCTCGCGGTGGACCTTCGTGACCAGGGGGCAGGTGGCGTCGATCGCGTGCAGGTCGCGGGCGGCGGCACCGGCGACGACGGCGGGTGAGACGCCGTGCGCGCTGAACACGACGTGGGATCCACGCGGGACCTCCTCCACGTCGTCGACGAAGACCGCGCCGCGCTGTTCGAGCGTCGACACGACGTGCACGTTGTGGACGATCTGCTTGCGGACGTAGACGGGTTCCCCGTACTGCTCGAGGGCCTTCTCGACGGCGATCACCGCGCGGTCGACACCCGCGCAGTAGCCACGGGGTGCCGCGAGCAGGACCTTCTTGCTGCCGGCGACCGGGTCGTTCCGCAGACGACCACGCGGCGCTGGGCTGCGCGGCGGGGCGAGCGGGACCGAGTGGCCGTTGGTGATCGTCACGTCCCTGATGATAGGTGAGCGGGACCGACACACGCTGGGGGCGCGGACGCTGGCGGAGGGGCCGCCCGGACGCGGATCGTCAGGGGTGTCCGGCACCATGGGGACCGCACCACCGCAGAGGAGCACGATGGCGATCGAACAGGGCCCACCGACGGCCGACAACCCGTGGCCGGTCGCGCTGCTCGGCGCGAAGCTCCGTGACTGGATCGACCGACTCGGCACCGCCTGGATCGAGGGTGAGATCACCCAGTGGAACGTCGCGGGTGGCAACGTCTACGGCAAGCTCAAGGACCTCGAGGTCGACGCCACGGTGTCCTTCTCGATCTGGTCGAGCGTCCGCTCCCGGGTGCCCGCCGACCTCAAGCAGGGGGCCAGGGTGGTCGCCGCGGTCAAGCCGAACTACTGGGTCAAGGGCGGCTCCCTGACGATGCAGGTCGTCGAGATGAAGCACGTCGGGCTCGGTGACCTGCTCGAACGGCTCGAACGGGTCCGCCGGACACTGGCCGAGGAAGGCCTGTTCGACGTCTCCCGCAAGCGCCGTCTGCCCTTCCTGCCGCACCGCATCGGCCTGATCACGGGCAAGGACTCCGACGCCGAGAAGGACGTCAAGCGGAACGCCCAGCTGCGGTGGCCGCACGTCGAGTTCCGGACCGTCCACACCGCGGTGCAGGGCGACCGCACCGTGGGCGAGGTCACCGCGGCGATCCAGGAGCTCGACGCCGACCCCGAGGTCGACGTCATCGTCATCGCCCGTGGCGGCGGCGACTTCCAGAACCTGCTCGGCTTCAGCGACGAGGGCCTCGTCCGTGCTGCAGCCGCGGCGACCACGCCGATCGTGTCCGCCATCGGCCACGAAGCCGACCGGCCGCTCCTCGACGAGGTCGCCGACCTCCGCGCGTCCACCCCGACCGACGCAGCCAAGCGCGTGGTCCCCGACGTCGCCGAGGAACTCGCGAACGTCCGTCAGGCCCGCGCCCGGATCGGACTCCGGCTCTCGCACACCCTGTCGGTCGAGGCCGACCGCATCGCTGCCCTCCGCTCGCGTCCGGCACTCGCGTCCACCGCCTGGCTCGTCGACACCCGTGCTGAGGAGGTGGCTCGGGACCTCTCCCGTGCGCGCGAGCTGCTCGACCGGCGCATCGAGCGGTCCCACGCCGACGTCGGACACCTCACCGGACGACTCCGGGCCCTCTCCCCGCGCGACACGCTGCGCCGCGGCTACGCCATCGTGCAGACGGGCGACGGCGCGGTCGTCCGGGCGGCAGCGGACCTCCACGGCACCGCAGACGTCCGTGTCACGCTCGGCGCCGGCACCGCGACCGGCACGCTGACCGCCGAGGGCCCCGGCCCGGACGGCGAGGGCTGAGCACCGTGACGACCCCGAACGACGTTCTCCACAGGCGCACCCCGCGCACGGTGGGGTCGGTGGACGCTCGGTAGGATCGAGACGTGTCAACCGAGGAGCAGTCCGCACCAGCCGAGCAGTCCGACGTCCGGTCCCTGACGTACGAGGCCGCCCGCGACGAACTCGTGCGCGTGGTCGGCGAACTCGAGCAGGGGTCCGCCACGCTCGAACGCTCGCTCACGCTCTGGGAACGCGGCGAGGCCCTCGCCGCCCGGTGTGAGGAATGGCTCGTCGGCGCGCGCGCACGACTCGACGCCGCCCGTGCCGCCTCCGAGTCCGGGGACGCCGACCGATGAGCGACCCGGACACCGGCCGCCCGATCGTCGCCGAGCTCGGCCGCCCCGAGACCGCCGAGGAGACCTGGCTCCGCAAGGACACCGCACGTCGCTCGCGCAAGGAGCACCAGACCGCGTTCAACCTCGTGCTCGCGCTCATCGCCTCGCTCGGCATCGTGCTCTTCCTCGTCGCCGTCGTCGCACGACCCGACAGCACCGTCGACCGCAACGTCGACTACCGCCAGGTCGCGGACCAGGCCGACGTCCCCGGCGTGACCCTGGCCGCACCGGTGCTGCCGAAGGGCTACTCGTCCAACCGCGCCGACTACACGGACAAGACCGCCGACGGGGTCGACGTCTGGACGGTCGGCTTCCTGACGCCCGACAAGCAGTACATCGGCATGCAGCAGGGCATCCGCGCGAACCCGACCTGGGTCGCGAACCAGCTCGAACAGCACCGCGCCACCGGCACCCGCTCGATCGGCGGCACGAAGTGGACCGTGTACGACCGCCGCGACGAAGGACAGGACGCCGGCAACCAGCTCTACTCGTTGGTCGGGACGTTCGGCACGGACACCGTCGTGCTGGCCGGCACCGCCGACGACGCCTCCTTCCGCGCGGTCGCTGGCGCCGTGGCGAAGCAACTCAGCTCGTAGCCCGACCACACCCGAGCCAGCCTGACCGGGACCAGCCCGACCCGAACCAGCCCGACCCGTACCAGCCCGACCCCCCGCAGCAGCACCGAGGAGCCGAACCCCATGACCGACCGCGCCGCGTCCACCCCAGCTGAGGCCCTCCGTCTGCTCGTCGAGGGCAACGCCAGGTTCGCCTCCGACAAGCGCCGCACCGGCCGCATCGACCCGCAGCGCCGCACGGAGCTCGAGGGCTCCCAGGCGCCCTTCGCGACGGTCCTCGGCTGCTCCGACTCCCGTGTCCCGTTCGAGCACGTGTTCGACGCGGGCATCGGCGACGTCTTCGCGATCCGCAACGCCGGACAGATCGTCGACGACGTCGTCCTCGGCTCCATCGAGTTCGCCGTCGTCGCCCTCGGGACACCGCTCGTCGTGGTCCTGCGGCACACGAAGTGCGGTGCCGTCGCCGCCGCCCGGTCCGGTGAACCCGTCCCGGCCCCGCACCTGCAGGCCCTCGTCGACGCCATCGCACCGAGCGTCGAGCGTGTCCGCGCCACCGACGCCGACATCCCGCAGGAAGCGATCGGAGCCGCCCACCTGGAGGCGACGCTGCGTGCCGTCCTCGAACGCTCAGGGGCGGTGTCCGACGCCATCGCCGAGGGTAGGTTGGCCGTGGTCGGTGCGACCTACGACCTGGCCACGGGCGAGGTCACGATCGACACCGTCGTGGGCGACGCCTGACCGGCAGGCCCACGGCACCGGCGTCCAGCGCCACGACCTCCCGGACGGCGAACCCGACCGGCAGCACCTCCCGGACGTGACCGCGTCCGGCAGCACCACCAGGAAGGACCACGACGACGTGACCGACACCACCGCGACGACCGACACCAGCGCGACCGACACGAGCGCGACGACGACCGACACCACCGGCGACTACCGGATCGAACACGACACGATGGGCGAGGTCCGCGTGCCGGCCTCGGCCCTCTACCGCGCACAGACCCAGCGTGCCGTCGAGAACTTCCCGATCTCCGGCACCGGCCTCGAGCCCGCGCAGATCATCGCCCTCGCACGGATCAAGCGTGCGGCGGCCATCGTGAACGGGCAGCTCGGGATCATCGACGGCAGCGTGGCCGACGCGATCCAGCAGGCCGCCGACACGATCATCGCCGGCGAGCACCACGACCAGTTCCCCGTGGACGTCTACCAGACCGGCAGCGGCACGTCGTCGAACATGAACATGAACGAGGTCCTCGCGACCCTCGCCTCCGACATCGCCGGCGACGCGGTCCACCCGAACGACCACGTCAACGCCTCGCAGTCCTCGAACGACGTCTTCCCGACCTCGGTCCACGTCGCCGTCACCGACGCGCTGATCCGGTCCCTGGTGCCGGCACTCGAGCACCTCGCCGAGTCGCTCGAGCGCAAGGCCGTCGAGTGGGCCGACGCGGTGAAGTCCGGGCGGACGCACCTGATGGACGCCACCCCGGTGACCCTCGGGCAGGAGTTCGGCGGGTACGCACGCCAGATCCGACTCGGCATCGAGCGCGTGAACGCCACGCTCCCCCGCGTCGCCGAGGTCCCGCTCGGCGGAACGGCCGTCGGCACGGGCATCAACACCCCCAAGGGCTTCCCGCAGCAGGTCATCGCACAGCTCGCCGAGGACACCGGCCTGCCGATCACCGAGGCCCTCGACCACTTCGAGGCCCAAGGCGCACGAGACGCCCTCGTCGAGGCCTCCGGCGCGCTCAAGGTGCTCGCGGTCAGCCTGACGAAGATCAACAACGACCTGCGCTGGATGGGCTCCGGTCCGAACACGGGGCTCGGCGAACTGCACATCCCCGACCTGCAGCCGGGGTCCTCGATCATGCCCGGCAAGGTCAACCCGGTGATCCCCGAGGCCACCCTGATGGTCGCGGCCCGGGTCATCGGCAACGACGCCACCGTCTCCTGGGCGGGTGCGTCCGGGGCCTTCGAGCTCAACGTCGCGATCCCCGTGATGGGCACCGCCCTGCTCGAGTCCATCCGGCTGCTGGCGAACAGCTCGCGGGTCCTCGCGGACAAGACGATCGACGGGCTGCAGGCCGACCTGGCACGCGCCCGCGCCTTCGCGGAGTCTTCGCCGTCCATCGTGACGCCGCTGAACCGGGCGATCGGCTACGAGGCCGCCGCCAAGGTCGCGAAGTACGCCGTCGCCGAGGGCGTCACCGTCCGCGAGGCCGTCGTGGCCCTCGGCCACGTCGAGCGGGGCGAGGTGACCGAGGCCCAGCTCGACGAGGCCCTCGACGTCCTCCGCATGACCCACCCGAACTGAGAGCCCGCGCACCCGCGCACCACGACGACGGACGGGAGGCCCGGTGCCAGCTGGCACCGGGCCTCCCGTCCGTCGATGTGACCGCCGCTACACCAGGTCCGGCGAGTCCAGCATCTCCGTCACCAGCGCGGCGATCGCCGAGCGCTCCGACCGGGTCAACGTGACGTGCGCGAACAGCGGGTGCCCCTTGAGCCGCTCGATCACCGACGCGACCCCGTCGTGCCGCCCGACCCGCAGGTTGTCGCGCTGGGCGACGTCGTGGGTCAGGACGACGCGCGAGTTCTGCCCGATGCGGGAGAGCATCGTCAGGAGCACGTTGCGTTCGAGGGACTGGGCCTCGTCGACGATCACGAACGCGTCGTGCAGGGACCGACCGCGGATGTGGGTGAGCGGGAGCACCTCGAGCATGCCGCGCTCGACGACCTCGTCCAGCACGTTGTCGGAGACCAGCGCGCCGAGGGTGTCGTAGACCGCCTGCGCCCACGGGTTCATCTTCTCGTTGGCGTCGCCGGGCAGGAAGCCGAGTTCCTGGCCACCGACGGCGTAGAGCGGGCGGAACACCATGATCTTCTTGTGCTGCTGCCGTTCGAGCACGGCCTCGAGCCCGGCGCAGAGGGCCAGGGCCGACTTGCCCGTGCCCGCGCTCCCGCCGAGGGAGACGATGCCGATCTCCGGGTCGAGCAGGGCGTCGATGGCCAGGCGCTGCTCGGCGGAACGGCCGCGCAGGCCGAAGACCTCGCGGTCCCCCCGGACCAGGGCGACGGCGCCGGGCGTGTGCACGCGGCCGAGAGCTGATCCGCGCTCGGAGTGGATGACGACGCCGGTGTTGACCGGGACGCCCTCGAGGGCGGCGGAGCTGATCTCCTCGTTCTCGTAGAGGTCGGTCATCTCGTTCCCCGAGACCTGCAGGTCGGTGATGCCGGTGTACCCGGAGTCGACGGCGAGCTCGGCGCGGTACTCCTGGGCGGCCAGCCCGACCGAGGCGGCCTTGACCCGGAGCGGGAGGTCCTTCGACACGACGACCACGTCGAGGCCGTCGTTCGCCAGGTTCATCGCGACGGCGAGGATCCGGGAGTCGTTGTCGCCGAGCTGCAGCCCGGACGGCAGCACCGACTGGTTCGAGTGGTTCAGCTCGACGCGGAGCGAGCCGCCGTCACCGACCGCGACGGGGAAGTCGAGCCGCTCGTGCTCGACCCGGAGCTCGTCGAGGATCCGGAGCGCCTGGCGGGCGAAGTAGCCGATCTCCGGGTCGTTGCGCTTCGACTCGAGCTCGCTGACGACCACGACGGGCAACACCACGGCGTGCTCGTCGAAGCGGAACAGGGCTCGCGGATCACTCAGCAGCACCGAGGTGTCCAGCACGTAGGTGCGCTGGGCGGTGCCGGTCGACCGATCGGCCGAAGCCGAGGTCGACACTGCTGACGAGGTTCCGCGGGAGACGTTCTGAGAGGTCACGACCACTCCATCCCCGGGCCGCGAGCGACCCGGTCCTTGTCCTCACGCGGCCACGGAACGGGTCTCGAAGCACCGACTGTGGCCGCTTCGATCGGGCGCGGTGCCCGATGGCGCTGACGCTACGTGGGGCGACCGACAGCGCGACACCCGACACGCGGATTCCTCGGTTACGGTCGCGTGAACAGCCCCTGGGTGCGCGCTCCGGACGTCAGAAGGACGTGGCGTAGGAGATGCAGGCGTCCCGGAACATGTCGAGCGTCTCGTCGGTGGTGGACGCGAACACCGAGACCCGCACGGTCCCGAGTCGGGCGCTCACCGTGACGCCGTGGTTGTGCAGCGCGGCCGACAGTGCGGTGAGGCGGCCCTCGGCGGGGCGCAGCACCACGATGCCCGCGCGCTCGGCGGGGTCGCGGCTGGACTCGACCTCGAGCCCGAACTCGTCGGCGATGTCGAAGACGCGCTCCACCCGGTCGGCGATGCGCTCCTGCACGGCGTCGACGCCGACGGCGGTGAGCCGCTCGAGCGACACGGCCATGCGGGCCTGCGCCACCGGGTCGATCCGGCTCATCGTGAACCCGGCGGCACCGGGACGCACGGACGGCACCTCGAGGGGCCACCCCGTCGTGCCGTGTGGGCCGGAGAGCGCGGGACGGAGTCGCTCGAGCGCCCGGTCGCTGAACGCCGTGAAGCCGGTGCCCCACCCGGCATGCAGCCACTTCTGGCCGCCGGTGGCGACGACGTCCGCGAGCTCGTAGGGGACGTCCACGGCGCCGAAGCCCTGGATCGCGTCGACGATGAGCAGCCGGTCGCCGATGACCTCGCGCAGGCCGGCGAGGTCGGTGCGGTAGCCGGTGCGCCAGTCCACCAGGGACACGGCCACGGCGGTGACCTCGTCCTGCGCGTCGGCGAGCCGGGACGCCACGAGCGACGGCGTGACCCAGCCGGCGCCGGACTCGATGACGACGGGGCGGACGCGTCCGCCGGTGGCCGACGCGGCGCTGGCGAGGGCGAGGGGCATCGACGGGTACTCGTCCGCAGCGACGAGGACTCCGCCGGTGATGCCGAAGGCGGTGTGCAGCAGGCCCGGGGTCGTGGCCGACTGGGACACGACCTGGTCCTCGCGGCGGCCGACCAGGCGGGCGGCGACCGCGCGGACGCGGGCGTCCTGCTCGTCGAGGGTCTCCATCGCACCGAACCGCATGTGCGCCTGGATGGTGCCGAGGACCCGCTGCTCCTCGAGCACGGCGGTCTGCACCGGGCCGAAGGCGGCGTGGTCGAGGTAGCCGGGCTCCTCGGCGAAGCCGGCGGCGTACTCGTCGATCGTGGTCACGGGGTGCACCTTTCACAGGAACAGAACCCTGAGAGACTACTGGGACGACCGGGCGGTCGCGAATGCACGCCTCGGCCTCAGCCGATCGACGCAGTGGTTCAGCCGCCGAACCGCCGTGACCGGAGCCCGAAGTCGCGGACCGCGCGCAGGAAGTCGACCTCGCGCAGGTCCGGGTAGAAGGCCTCGACGAAGTAGAACTCGCTGTGGGCGCTCTGCCACAGCATGAAGTCCGACAGCCGTTGCTCGCCCGAGGTCCGGATCATCAGGTCCGGGTCCGGCTGCCCCTGCGTGTACAGGTGGTCGCCGATGAGCTCGGGCGTCAGGACCTCGGCCAGGGTGTCGAGCGTGCCGCCGCCCTCACCGTGCGCCCGCACGATGCTGCGCATGGCGTCGGCGATCTCCCGCCGACCGCCGTACCCGACGGCGAGGTTGATGTGCAGCCCGGTGTGCCCGGCACTGCGCGCCGCGGCGTCCGCGAGCGTCGTGACGAGCCCGTCCGGCAGCCCGTCGTTCGACCCGACGTGCTGCACGCGCCACTGCTTGTGGTCGGCGAGCCGGTCGGCCAGGTCGGCGATGATGCTGATCAGCTGCTCGAGCTCGTCGCCCCCGCGGCCCTTGAGGTTGTCCGCGGACAGCAGGTAGAGCGTGACGACCTGCACGCCGAGGTCGTCACACCACGACAGGAACTCGGGGATCTTCGCGGCACCGGCGCGGTGGCCGTGCGCGGCGGTCTCGAGGCCGAGCTGCTTCGCCCAGCGGCGGTTCCCGTCGACGATCATGGCGACGTGCTTCGGCGTCGGCGCTCCGTCGATCTGCTTCCGGATGCGCTTCTGGTAGGCGCGGTAGAGGATCCCGCGTCCCGCCCATCCCAGCCTGCCCGTCACGCGACGAGCGTAGTGCACCCGTGCTCGGCGCCGACTCCCAGCCGGTGGTGTGGTGACCCGGCGATATCGTCGGAGCATGCACCAGGACAGGGACACCGGCACCCTCCCCCACGTCCCCTTCACGGAAGAGGCCGCCAGCGCGGCCGACGAACGACCGGCCTGGCGCGGCTGGATCCACCTCGGCACGTTCCCGTTCGCCCTGGCGATGGGGATCGTCCTCGTGACCCTCGCCGCGACCCCGGCGGCGAAGGCCAGCAGCGCCGTGTTCATGGGGACGTCGCTCGTCATGTTCGGCGTCTCCGCGACCTACCACCGCTTCCCCTGGGGCCCGGTCGTCAAGCGGGTCCTCAAGCGGATCGACCACACGAACATCTTCCTGCTCATCGCGGGGACGTACACGCCCGTCGCCGTCTGCGCCCTGCCGCACACGCTGATGGTCGTGGTGCTCTGGGTGATGTGGGGCGGAGCCCTGCTCGGCATCGCGTTCCGCGTCTTCTGGATCGGAGCACCGCGCTGGCTGTACGTGCCGCTCTACCTGGCGCTCGGCTGCGCGGCACTCGGGATCCTGCCGCAGCTCTTCGCCGCGAGCGTCCCGATGACCGTGCTCGTGCTGGCCGGTGGGCTCGCCTACGTCGTCGGCGCCGTGGTCTACGGGTTCAAGCGGCCGAACCCCTCGCCGACGCTCTTCGGCTTCCACGAGGTCTTCCACGCCCTCACCGTCGCGGCCTTCGCCGCGCAGTGGGCGGGCATCCTGCTGGTGGCGCTGCACCCGGTGCGCTGACGGCAGCGTCGGTCTTTCCCACATCGTTCGCGATGGGAAGTCGGAACGCGCGTTGCAAGTCGGAAGGTCGGGCCCGCTACGCGCGATTCGACTCGCTGCGCGCGGAAGCCCTCACCACGCGACCACGGCACGGACGGGAGGCTCGTGGCGGTGCTGCCCCGAGCCTCCTGTCCGACACGTGGTGGCGTCTAGCCGCGCTCGGTGTCGTCCCCGACGTCGGTGCGGCCGTCCTCGTCGGCGCGCCGCGCCGGCTCGTCCGTGAGCGGGCCGCCGTTCCGGGCCTCGGCCTCGAAGCGCTCACGGATCTCGGCGCGGTAGCGGGTCCGGCGGATGCGACGCGTCATGTCGATGAGCAGCAGGATCGTCACGACGGCGACGACCGCGATCGCGATGAAGCCGGCGACGCCCGGGGTCACGTCGACGTCGGGCACGGCCGAGGTCGGGCTGGGGCTCGGGGTGGCAGCGAGCACTGCTGCGATGGTGGTCACGCGGTGACGTCCTGTTCGGCTGGTATCCCCGCGAAGAGGTCGGACTCGGGCAGCTCGGTGGGCACTCGTGCCTCGATGAGCTGGTAGTCCTCGGTCGGCCACACCGTCGCGAGGAGGTCGTTCGGCCAGTAGAAGAAGGGACTGTTCGGCGGCACCTGGCTGGCGTGGGCCCGCAGGGCGGCGTCGCGGGCGTCGAAGTACTCGTGCACGTCGACGTGGCTCGTCGCCAGGTCGGGCCGGTCCGCGAACCGCTCCACCCACTCGCCGAGCTGCTCGACGAGAGGGCTGTCGGGCTCGCGTTCCTTCATGGCTTCGTAGAACGCGGTGAAGCGGCGCGGGTTCATGGTGCGCTCGTAGTAGAGCTTCGCGACCGACCACGGCTCGCCCGCGTCGGGGTACTTCGCCGGGTCGGCGGCGTCGCGCCAGGCGGCCATCGAGACCTCGTGCGTGCGGATGTGGTCCGGGTGCGGGTAGCCGCCGTTCTCGTCGTACGTGACGAGCACGTGCGGACGGAAGCGACGGATGACCCGGACGAGCGCCTCGGTCGAGTACTCCAGCGGCACGGTGGCGAAGGTGCCGGGGCGCACGGTCTCGCCCTTCTCGGCGTCGGGAAGACCGGAGTCGTGGTAGCCGAGCCAGACGTGCTCGATGCCGAGCGCTGCCTGCGCCGCGGCCATCTCCCCGCGGCGGAAGCCCGCCATGTCGCGGTGCGCGCGGCTCATCGCGGGTGCGGGCAGGTCCTCGTTGAGGATGTCGCCAGCCTCTCCGCCGGTGCAGGAGACGACGAGGACCTCGTTGCCCTCCGCCACGTACTTCGCGGAGGTCGCAGCCCCCTTGCTCGACTCGTCATCGGGATGGGCGTGGACGGCCATCAGACGATGTGGCACGGGTGGGTCCTCACGGGTCGGGTCGGGGTCGGAGGTGGCGCACGGCAAGCGTGAACTACCCTGGGATCAGGATAATCACCCCGGGAGCCCCGAACTGTCCGAACAGCTGAACCCGAGCACCACGGCCACCCTCGACGACCGCTACGGCCGCACCGCCGGCCGGTCGCGCCGCACCAGGACGATCGCGATCGCCGCTGCGGCCGCCATCGTCGTCGTGTTCGGCGCGTGGGTGATCTGGGCGGGTCCCGGGCAGACCTCGCACGGGCTCGACTCCGACGACGTCGGCTACCAGATCCTCTCCACGCACAAGGCCGTCGTGCACTCGCAGGTGTCGGTCGACCCCGGGACCGCCGCGGAGTGCACGGTCCAGGTGCTCGACAAGTCGTACACGATCGTCGGCTGGAAGACCGTGACGCTCCCCCCGACGACGACGCGTTCGCGGACGATCACGACCGACGTCAACACGACGACACGCGGCGTGACCGGCTTGATCCACACCTGCTGGGTTCCCTAGACTGCCCTGATTCGCCTGACGAGACCGACCGCTCCGGTCGGTCTCGTTCTTCATGGTCGAAGGGACTGACGACATGAGCAACGACACGCAGGCCACCTGGCTCACGCAAGAGGCACACGACCGCCTCAAGGGCGAGCTCGAGGAGCTGAGCGGCGAGGGCCGTGCCGAGATCGCGCGCCGCATCGAGGCCGCTCGTGAAGAGGGCGACCTCAAGGAGAACGGCGGCTACCACGCCGCGAAGGACGAGCAGGGCAAGATCGAGGCCCGCATCCGCACCCTGACGAACCTGCTGAAGACCGCCACCGTGACGGAGGCCGTCTTCGACGGCACCGTCGAACCGGGCACCGTCGTCACCGCCACGATCGCCGGCGACCCGTCGACCTTCCTGGTCGGCAGCCGCGAGATCGTCGCCGAGGGCTCGGACCTCACCGTCTACAGCCCCGTCAGCCCGGTCGGTGCGGCCATCGTCGGCCTGCGCGCCGGCGACTCCGCCACCTACACGGCGCCGAACGGCAAGGAGATCGCCGTCGAGGTGACGAAGGTCGAGCGCTACGAGCCGTAGGGCTCGCCTCGGGCCGTCGGCCCGGACACGTTCCAGACGGGAGGCCCGCGGCGGGATCGCCACGGGCCTCCCGTCATGTCCGGGGTCGGCCCGGGGACACGGCGACGCTCAGGGGGTCTGCAGCAGCTGTTCCGGGCGGAAGCCCGCCTCGTGGAGCCGCTGGATGACCTCTTCGGCGTGCTCGGGGCCGCGGGCCTCGATCGACAGGTCGAGGGCGACCTCGCTGATGACGAGCCCCTGGCCGTGGCGGGTGTGGAGGACCTCGACCACGTTCGCGCCGGCGTCGGAGATGACCTGGGCCACGCGGGCGAGCTGCCCCGGACGGTCGGGCAGCATGATGCGGATGCCGATGTAGCGCGACGCGGCGACGAGGCCGCGCGTGATGATGCGCTCCATCATGAGCGGGTCGATGTTGCCGCCGCTGAGCAGCACCACCGTCCGCCCGGTGTCGCGCACGGAACCGGCCATGATCGCCGCGACGCCGACCGCGCCGGCGGCCTCGACCACGAGCTTGGCGCGCTCGAGGAGCACCAGGAGCGCGCGGGCGACGTCGTCGTCGGACACGGTGACGATCTCGTCGACCAGGTCACGGATGATCGGGAAGTTCATGTCGCCGGGGCGGGCGACCGCGATGCCGTCGGCGATCGTCGGGGTCGTGGTGATCGTGACGGGCTCGCCGGCGTCGAGGGAGTCCGGGTAGGCGGCGGCGTTCTCGGCCTGCACCCCGATGACCCGGATCGTCCGGCCGAGGCGCTCCGCGAGGCCCTTGACCGCGATCGCGATGCCGGAGATGACCCCGCCGCCACCGATCGGCACGACGACGGTGTCGACGTCGGGGACCTGGTCGACGATCTCGAGACCCACGGTGCCCTGGCCGGCGATCACCGCGGGGTGGTCGAACGGCGGGATGAAGACGGCGCCGGTGTGGGCCGCGAAGTCCTTCGCGGCGGACAGGGCCTCCTCGACGGAGTGACCGCGGAGCACGACCTCGGCGCCGTAGTGGCGCGTGGCCTGCAGCTTCGGCAGGGCGACGCCGACCGGGGTGAAGATCGTCGCAGGGATGCCGAGCTCCCGGGCGGCCAGCGCGACGCCCTGGGCGTGGTTGCCGGCGCTCGCGGCGACGACGCCCGCTGCCCGCTGCTCCTCGGTCAGTGCGGAGAGCCGGTTGTAGGCACCGCGGAGCTTGTACGCCCCGGTGCGCTGCAGGTTCTCGCACTTCAGGTGCACCGGGGACCCGAGGACCTCGGCGAGGAACTGCGAGGTCTCCATCGGCGTGACCCGGGCGACCCCCGCGATCGTCTCGCGCGCCTTCTCGATGTCGTCCAGGGTGGGGATCGTCGGGGCAGTGGTGTCGGTCACGGTCCCATCATCGTCGGTCGGGAGCCCGATGCCGAACCCGTGACGCTAGTTCGTGCTGGCGGTTCCCTCGGCCGCCGCCGGGGCCTTGTCGCTGCCGGGCGCCGGGACGTCGTCCCCGACCTTGTGCCGGCGACGGCGCATCAGCTGGAGCTGCCCGTGCTGGCCGCGCTTCGGGGTGGCCTCGAGCACGTGGTCGGAGTCGAGCCGACGCCAGCGACCGCTCGCGATCGTCGTGACCATGGCGTTCAGGGTGGCGATGAGCGGGACGGCGAAGAACGCGCCGGCGATGCCCGCGAGGCCCGAGGCCGCGGTGACGCCGAGCACGACCGCGAGCGGGTGCACCTTGACGGCGTTGCCCATCACGAGCGGCTGCAGGATGTGGCCCTCGATCTGCTGCACGAGGAGCACGACGGCGAGGACGAGCACCGCGGCGACCGGCCCGTTGAAGATCAGGGCGACGAAGATCGCCAGGAACCCGGTGACGATCGCGCCGACGACGGGGATGAACGCCCCGAGGAACACGAACGCGGCGATCGGGATCACGAGCGGCAGGCCGCCGAAGAACAGCCCGACGATGAACGCACCACCGCCGATGCCGACCGCGTCGACGAAGGCGACGAAGATCTGCACGCGGATGAAGCTGGTGAGGGTGATCCACCCGGCGACCCCGGCGCCGTCGACCGCGGCACGGGCCTTGCGCGGGAAGAGCCGGACGGTCCAGCGCCAGACGTTCTTGCCGTCGATGAGCAGGAAGATCGTCGTGAACAGGATGATGAACAGCGCCTCGAACGCGTGCGTGGCGCTCGACCCGGCGCTCGCGACCCCGGACAGGATCGACGCGGAGTTGTCCTGCAGCCACTTCGTGCCGTCGTTGAGCCAGCCGTTGACGTCGCCCTGCGTGATGCCCAGGCCGGAGTTCAGGACGAGGTCCTTGATGTTCGCGTACTGGTCCACCGTGCGGTCGCGGAGGGACGGGTACGACGCGACGATCTGGTCGACGACGAGCCAGATGAGCGCCCCGACTGCGGCGATGCCACCGAGCAGGCTCATCACGATGGCGAGCCACTTCGGCACGTGGTGCCGCTGCAGCCAGTTCGAGATCGGGACGAGGAGCGCCGAGATCACGATGCCGACGAGGAACGGGATGAGGATCTCGCTGAAGATCGTCATCAGCCAGATGAAGAGCGCGATCACCCCGACGACGACGAGGACGCGCCACGACCAGGCACCCGCGATGCGGACGCCCGTCGGCACCGCGTCCTCGACCACGGGGTCGGGGTGCGTCCTCGGCGTCACGACCACGGGTGCGGGTACGGGTACGGGTGCGTCACGGTTCTTCTTGCCCCAAGCCATGCCGCCGATCCTATCCGCGGGCTGACTAGCGGGTTCCAGATACGACATGTGGGTACCGGCAGGTCTCGTCGGCGGTCCTCAGTAGGGTCGGTCGCATGGTCCGCTCCACGCTCTCCGCCGCCGAGGCCCGCCGCGTCGGCCTGGCGGCGCAGGGCTTCGGACGCACCAGGACCGACCCCGCGACGACCCGGTCCCTGACCGCGACGATCGGGCGTCTCGGCCTGCTGCAGATCGACTCCGTCAACGTCTTCGACCGCAGCCACTACCTGCCGCTGTTCGCACGGCTCGGGGCCTACGACCGCACGGCACTCGACCGCCTGACGTTCACGAAGCGGGGGCCGTACGTCGAGTACTGGGCGCACGAGGCCGCCTTCGTCCCGCGCGACGACCTGCGGCTGTTCCGCTGGAAGATGGACGCGATGCGCGAGCGCGACGCCGGTCCCACCCGCGCGGCCTGGGTCGAGGCCACGGCCTCGGTCCGGCAGGAACTCCAGGCCCTGCTCGCCGCCGAGGGCCCGATGCCCGCCAGCGCCGTGGAGCACGAGGCGAACGTCCGCCGGGGCCCGTGGTGGGGCTGGAGCGACGTCAAGACCGGGCTCGAGCAGATGTTCCGCTGGGGCGACGTCGTCAGCGCCGGTCGCGCCGGGTTCGAGCGCGTGTACGCCCTGCCGGACCAGGTGCTCCCGACCGGGTTCCTCGACGACGCCCCCGCGCGCCCCGACGCGATCCGCGAGCTCGTCGCACGGGCCAGCCGGGCGATCGGGGTCGGTACCCGGGCGGACATCGCCGACTACTACCGCCTGCGGTCGGACGACACCGCGGCCGCGATCGCCGACCTGCAGGACGCCGGCGTGCTCCTGCCCGTGCGGGTCGAGGGCTGGCGGGACCGCGCCTGGCTGCACGCCGAGGCCCGGGTGCCCCGCACGATGACGGCCGACGCCGTGCTGAGCCCGTTCGACCCCGTCGTGTGGTTCCGGCGCCGGGCCGAGCGGATGTACGACTTCCACTACCGGATCGAGATCTACACGCCCGCGCCGAAGCGGGTGTTCGGGTACTACGTCCTGCCGGTGCTGCAGGACGACGCCCTCGTGGGCCGGGTCGACCTCAAGAGCGACCGGCAGCGCGGGGTGCTGCGGGTGCGGACCGCCTGGGACCAGGACACGGCACGCATCGACGCCGAGCGCCTCGCCGTGACCCTGCACGCCGCGGCGGCGTGGCAGGGGCTCGACGGCGTCGAGGTCACCGACCGCGGCACGGCGGCGGCGCGGGTCGCGGGGGCGCTCGGTGTCCCCCTCGTCCCGCACGAAGCGGCCGACGACGCCGACGCCGCAGCGGTCTCCCCGGACGGCGACGCTCCCGCTGCCGGTGCCGCTCCCTAGAAGTGGTCCTGGATCCCGCGCAGCCGGGCGATGCGGTCCGGCAGCGGCGGGTGCGTCGAGAACAGCCGGTCCATCACGCCGGGTCGCATCGGGTCGGCGATCCACAGGTGGGCCATGGAGGAGTTCTGTGTCTGCGTCGGGCGGCCGTACGCGCCGAGCTTCTCGAGCGCTCTGGCGAGTCCTTCCGGGTGCCGGGTGGTCAGCGCGCCGGTGGCGTCCGCCAGGTACTCGCGCTGCCGGGACACCGCGGCCTGCACGCCCATCGCCGCGATCGGCGCCACGACCACCGCGGCGAGACCGGCGACGAGCAGGATCGGGTTCGCACCACCACCACCACCGCCGTTGTCGTTGTTCCGGTTCCGCCCGCCGGACAGGCCGCTGAAGACCGAGATGCGCAGGAGCACGTCGGCGATCAGCCCGACGGCGACCACGAGCCCGAACACCATCGTCGACACCCGGATGTCGAGGTTGCGGACGTGGCCGAGCTCGTGCGCCATCACGCCCTGGAGCTCCTGGTCGTCCATCAGCTCGAGCAGCCCGGTCGTCGCCGCGACCACGGCGTGATCGGGGTCGCGGCCGGTGGCGAAGGCGTTCGGGGCCGGGTCCCGGATGACGTACACGCGCGGCATCGGCAGGCCCGTTGCGATGGCGAGGTTCTCCACGGTGCGCCAGAGCCGGGGCTCCGTGGTGCGGTCGATCTCGATGCCGCCGGCGATCGCCGTGGCCTGGCGTGCGGCGGTGAAGTACTGCAGGAGCGCGTACCCGAGGGCCACGACCAGCACGACGAACCCGATCGAGACGTTGCCGGCGAGGTACCCGCCGAGGAACCCGAGCGCCCCGATGATGACGAGGAACACCAGGACGATCAGGACGGTGTTGCGCTTGTTGCGCGCGATGGCGCTGTACATGCGAGGGGGTCGTGCCGCCGGGTCAGAACTGGACGCGCGGCGGTTCGGCGATCGCCGCGGGTTCGGTCGTCTCGAAGAAGGAGGCCTCCGTGAAGCCGCGGCTCTTGGCGAAGGACGAGTTCGGGAAGACCTTGATCTTCGTGTTGAGCTCGCGGACGCCGCCGTTGTAGAAGCGCCTGGCCGACTGGATCTTGTCTTCGGTGTCGACGAGTTCGGTCTGCAGCTGGAGGAAGTTCTGGCTCGACTGGAGCTGCGGGTACCCCTCGGCGACGGCGAACACGCTCTTGAGGGCCTTCTGCATGTGCCCCTCGGCCGCGGAGGCCTGGTCGGCGTCACCCGCGCTGAGCGTCTCGGCCCTGGCCTTGGTCACGTCGTCGAACACGGCCTTCTCGTGCGTCGCGTACCCCTTGACCGTGCTGACGATCGTGGGGATGAGGTCGGCGCGGCGCTTGAGCTGCACGGAGATGTCGCTCCAGGCCTCGTCCACGCGGACCTTCATGGTGACCAGGGAGTTGTACGTGACCCAGAGGTAGATCCCGACGACCACGAGGAGCACGACCACGACGCCGACGACGATCAGGGTCGTGATGAGACCGGTGTCCATGCGGGAGTGCTCCTTGTCGCGTCGGGTTGTGCGCGGCCAGGCCGGTGTCACCTGCGCACCGGACGGACCAGCGTCGATTCTAACGACGGCACGCGCGCGGTCCTCGCCCGCTCCGCGGTTCACGGAGGATTCCCGCGTGCCGCACACCCCACGTTCGGCGGAGCCCGTGGTCTGGAGTGCATCGCGGCCGGGAATCGCGGTTCCTCCGCGAGGTGGATTGACCGATCGGCCTGCGTCGCGTGGGATGGGGGGACATGAACACGCGCGGGGACCACGTGGACACCAGGGCCGTCGGGGGCGACGGCCCGTCCCGTCGTGCCCGGACGGCGGTGACCGGCATCGCCGCCGCCGTGCTCGCCGGCGCGCTCCTGGTGCTCGGTGTCGCGCCGGCCGTGGCAGTGGCAGGCACCCCCGACACGGACACGCGGACCACCAGCACGGCCACCAGCCCGGGCACGACGGGCACCGACACGCGCCCGGACGCCGCGGACACGGACAGCACGGACCCGGGCACCACCCCGGACCCGGACGCCCTGTCCGCACAGCGCCCCACCGCCTCGCCGTCCCCGGAACCCGCGCGTCCCGGCGCACCGACGTCACCCCCGCCGACCGGGCTCCCGCCGACCGACCCGACGATCGCCGACCCCGGCGACGTCACCAGCGCCACCGGTGCGTTCCGCGGCACGGCGACGCCCGGCCACGGCGTCCGGGTGATGGACCCCCGCGTCGCCAGCGCCTCCGTCTGCACCGCCACGACCGACGCCCGCGGCGCCTGGTCGTGCTCGGGTGCCGTCCGCAGCGGCGCACAGCAGGTGTTCACCGTCCAGGACACGACGGACCCCACGCGGCACACGGCGGACGCCCCCGCCGCGGACGTCGTCGTCCCGCCGGTCATCACCAGCCGCGGGACGACCACGGGCTCGGTCTCCGGCAGCGGCGACGCGGGGATGACCGTCACGGTGACCGTGTCCGGCTCGCGGGCGGAGCGCACGGCGACGGTCGGGTCCGACGGACGGTGGGTGGTCTCGTGGGCGATCGGGGCTGCCCCGCGCCCGAGCGGCACCGTCTCGATGACGGCGACCCAGACCGCGAGCACCGCGGCCGGCTACCTGTCCGACCTCCGGAGTGCCACGTCACAGCCGGTGTCGGTGACGTTCGACCGCACGCCGCCGGCTCCTCCCCGCATCACCTCCCCGGTCGCCGACGCCCGGGTGGTCGTGCAGCCGCTCACGGTGCGCGGGACCGGCGAGGCCGGCGCGCAGCTCACCGTCTACGTCGACCGCGTCGCCGTGTGCGGGACGACCGTCGGCGCGGACCGCTCGTGGTCCTGCTCGACGGCGGGCTCCCGGTTCACGGCCGGTCGGCACCTCGTCTCGGCGCTGCAGCACGACGCCGCCGGCAACCACTCGGCACCCTCGGCGTCCGTCCGGGTGGTGCTGGCCGCTGCCGGCGCGAGCGTCCCCGGGTCCACGCCGACGGGGACGACCGGCACGGGCGACGGACCGACGTCCGGCACGTCGGGGCAGCCCGGACACGGTTCTGCGAACGGCGGCACGACGGGCAGCCCGGGCACCGGCGGGCACGACAGTGACCCCGGGCACCACGGCGGCTCCGGCGGCACCGGGAACGGGAGCACCGCCGGCGGCACCACCGGCACCGGCAACGGCGCCACCACCGGCAGCGGCGGCAGCAGCACCGGCGGCACCACCGGCACGAGCGGCGGCACCGGCACGGGCGGCGGCACGGGTCTCGGCACCGGCCGCGGCCCCGACTGGTCCGGCCCCGCCGGCGACTGGACGACCGCCACCTCCTTCGACCACGCGGTCCCGACCATCCAGTCGTCGGCCTCGTGGCGCACCCTCGCGGTCGCCGCTGCCGTCGCCGCCGGCTTCCTGCTGCTCGTCGCCGGCCCCGCTCGCCTCGTCGCCCGGACGCTCCGAGGCCGCGTGTCACTCCGCCTCGCCTCCGTCACCGGCCGCAACCGACCCCGCACCGAGCGCACCCGCGGTGACGACGCCTTGCCCGCCTGGGCCTCGATCGGCATTGCCGTGGTGCTGGCCGGCGTCCTGACCCTGCTCGCGGTCGGCGTCTCCCTCGAGGCCCGCTACGTCCGCCTCGCCATCGCCGTCCTGCTCGGCACCGCGGTGCTCACGGCCGCCGTGGTCCTCTCCACCCGGTGGGCGGCCGGCGCCGACCGACACACGATCGGCTGGCGCGTCTCGCCCTGGCTCGTCCTGGCGGCACTCGTCGCCTGCGGTGTCACCCGCGCAGCCGACCTCTCCCCCGCCCTCGTCATCGGCGTGCTCCTGGTGCCGGTGGGCCACCCGGACGCCGACACGGGAGCGATGCGCCTCGGCGCCGGCCTCGCCGCGTGCGCCCGCAGTGCGACCTGGCGGTCCGCCGGTCTGCTCGTCCTCGCCGCGGTCGGCTGGGTGCTCCACAGCCTCACTCACGGCACGGGGTTCTGGACGGCGCTGGTGTCCGAGTTCGCCATCACGCTGTGCGTCGGCGGTCTCGGGGCCCTCGTCGCCACGCTCCTCCCCGTCGCGGGCTCCGCGGGGAGCGCTCTGTGGGCACACTCCCGAGCTCGGTACGCCGCCGTCGCCGGGCTCGGCGTCGCCCTCGCCGCAGCGGTCTACTCCGGCTCCGCCGGCACCCACGTCCCGCCCGTCGCCCTGGCCGTCGTGGCCTGCGCGAGCGTGGCCGTGGCTGCGGGCACGTGGCTCTGGGTCCGCGTGCTGGAACCCGACCTGGGCGGCTGAGCCGAGCCTCCGGACCGGGTCAGGGACGGACAGGAGGCCCGGCACCGGTCCACGAGACCGGCACTGTCCGCGGGTGCCCGGCCTGCAGGGCGGCGCGCGCGCCGACGTCCCACCCGCCGATTACGCTGGTCTGGGTGCGTCCGGCGCGCCGCATGAGCCCAGGGAGCGACGATGACCGAGACCCGATCCGACTACGACTCGACCCGCTTCCGCGAGGTCTTCGAGGGCAGTTACACCTACGCCAACGGGTTCCAGCGGAACACCCACCGCTTCGCGACCCGGCCGGCCCTGCGCGATCCGGACACGGACCGGTCGTGGACGTACGCGGAGCTCGGCGACGCGGTGGACCGGATCGGCGGCTGGCTCGTCCGGCACGGCGCCGTCCGCGGCTCCGTCGTCATGGTCGAGCTGTTCAACTCCCCCGAGTTCGCGATGCTGTACCTGGCGTGCCACCGCATCGGCGCCGTGTTCTCCCCCACCAACTTCCGGCTGGCCCCGGACGAGGTCGCCTTCATCGTCGACGACTCCGCGCCCGTCGTGCTGGTCCACGACGCCGTGCGGAACGACGACCTCGTCGCCGCGCTGGAGACCGCCTCGCACCGACCCGACCACGTCGTCACGGTCGGCGGAGAGCACGACGGCTTCGCCGAGCTGCTCGCCGCCGACCCGGTCACCGCGTCGGAGCTCGCGGACACCGAGCCACGCAGCACGTACGACGAGACGACCCGGCTGTACACGTCGGGGACGACCGGCCGGCCGAAGCCCGTGCCGCTGCCGAGCCTGGTCGAGGTGCTCAGCGCGCACGACGTGATCATGCACTTCCCGCTCAGCCCGTTCGACAAGACGCTGAACATGTCGCCGCTCTTCCACCGTGGCGGGCTGTACTCGGGCGGGCCGAACCCGGTGTTCTACGTCGGGGCCGAGCTCACCACGCTCCGGCACTTCGACGCCGACCGGGTCCTCGACCTGGTCGAGTCCGAGCAGCTGACCTTCCTCATCGGTGCGCCGCCGAACCTCGTGCAGCTCGCGAACGCCCAGGAGCGCCGCCCGCGGGACTTGTCCTCGCTGCACGGCATCGTGACGATGGGCGCCCCGCTCGACCGGGCCGCCGCACTCCGCTACCAGGAGCTGCTCTCCCCGCGGATCTTCAACGGGTACGGCACCACCGAGACCTTCTGGAACACGTTCCTGCGCCCCGAGGACTTCCCCGACGGCGCGGGATCGACCGGCCGCGCGTCGACGGACGACGACGTCGCCGTGGTGCGGGTCTACGCCGACAAGCTCGCCGACCCGACGGACACCGTGCCGCAGGACGGCAGCGAGATCGGCGAGTTCGCGGTCCGCACCGTGAAGTCCGGCTACTCGTACCGGAACCCGGGGCTCGAGGCCGAGAAGTTCGCGAACGGCTGGTTCTACCCGGGCGACCTGGCGACGTGGGACGAGCACGAGCGCGTGACGATCGTCGGCCGCAAGGACGACATGGTCATCTCGGGCGGCGAGAACGTGCACCCGGTGCAGGTCGAGGCCGTGCTGCAGGAGCACCCGGGCGTCGCCGACTCGATCGTCACCGCGGTCCCGGACGAGCGCTGGGGCGAGGTCGTCGTCGCGTACGTCATCCGGGCGGAGCGGGGCCTGCCGGACGACGACGTCGCCGCGGCGGCCGCGTTGGAGGACTGGACCGGCTCGCACCCGGGCCTCGCCCGCTTCAAGCGGCCGCGGCGCTACCGGTTCGTCACGGAACTGCCCTACAACGCGACGGGCAAGAAGGTGCACTACCTGGCGAAGGCGTCCGCGCTCGAGGACCAGGCGGCCGGGCGCTTCATCGAGGCG
>NZ_JALNUI010000007.1 GCF_026544205.1 Curtobacterium sp. GC_Cur_3 | reverse complement strand
TCGGCCAGAGGGTTTGGAACGACTTTCCGCGGGCTCGACGGCGCAGCGCGGGAGGTGTTGCGAGCGTCGCCCCCGGTTCGGGTCGAGGGGCGACGCTCGCTGGCCGGAACTCCGCTAGGGACGAAGCACCACCGGAACGGGGACCGATGCACGGCGATGTGCGGCGAGGACGACCGTACGGTGCGGGCGACCGTCGAGCGAAGCGAAAGTCCGGGTCGCGCGAGCCACCCCCGTTCGCGGGGCGGTCATCCTCGGATAGCGGACATCGAGGGCTGATCGCGCGGTCGACTAGCGCGCCAGGGTGTCCCTCGGGTACTCGCCGAACCGACTGGCGTACATCTGCGAGAACCGACCGAGGTGCATGAAGCCCCAGTGTCGGGCGACGTCGCGGACCATCGAGGTGGTGGGGTCCGTCTGCAGGAGCTCCTCGCGGGCCCGGTCCAGGCGGACGTTCCGGAC
Source organism: Curtobacterium sp. GC_Cur_3 (assembly GCF_026544205.1). Taxonomy (GTDB): domain Bacteria; phylum Actinomycetota; class Actinomycetes; order Actinomycetales; family Microbacteriaceae; genus Curtobacterium. The sequence continues at coordinate 132,970 of NZ_JALNUI010000007.1, read as the reverse complement.
GTACTCGTTGGGCGTGACGCCGAGCTCGGAGCGGAACGCCTCCTGCAGTGCGCGCAGGCCGACGTCGACGGCCCGGGCGACCGACGTCGTCGTGATCGGCAGGTGTGCGTGCGCGTGCACGTACTCGACGGCCGCCCGGACGTGGGCGGACCGGACGCGCGAGATGCCGGCGTCCGGCTGTGGCGACAGCGGGTACATCTCCAGCAGCGCCGCCGACATCAGCCGCGCCATCTCCCGGTGGAGCAGGCCACCTGATCCCGCGTCGCGCAGGGTGTGGGCGACGAGCGCGGCGGAGTTGTGCCAGGCGCGGACCGCCGCGGCCGACGGCTCGGTGTGCAGGTCGAAGCGGAGCCCGGCGCCGACGTCACTGCCCCGCTCGGAGGCGACCCGTTCGACGAGGCCGCGGTCCAGGTGCACGAGGCGCTGGTCGTAGTCGGACAGGTCGAACGCGAACGTGCGCTGCGGGAGCAACGGCACCGGACGGCCGGGTGTGAGCTCAAGGGGACTGCTGCCGGTGTCGAACGTCCCGGTGCCGCGCGTCAGCCACTGCACGACGACGTCGTCCCCGGGCGGGACCTCACCGACGAGACGCCCGCTGAAGTGCGACGACCGCATGGTCATCGTGTCGTCCCCCTCGGCGGTGTAGCGGAAGGAGAACGTGTCGTCGAGCTGGACCGCGGCGAGGTCGGTGCCGCCGTACATCGTGGTGATCGCCGCCGACGCGGCGGCCGGGTCGGTCAGGCTGATCCCGATGTGGACCGGCGTCGGGTCCAGGGACGACATGACCCCAGCATCCCATGGTCGCGGGAGCACCACGGGAGCGGCACGGGCTGGACGGCGACCGGGACCGGACATGTCCGGCTTGCGCGCGTGCCGGAGCGCTGCCGGGCGTCGGTGTCCGCCTTTCGCGGATGCTCCTGCCGCGGTTCGTCCGGCGGGGCACGACGCCCCTAGCGTCGTCCCTGCCAGGACCGACACGGTCCTGTCGCACCGAGGACAGGACACCCGCATGCTCGACCGTCACGCTCTCGCCTCCCTCCGCCAGCACCCGACGGAGTGGCGCCGCCGCGGCCTCACGCCGCCGGACGAACTCGCCGCCATCGTCGCAGCCCGCCTGCACGAGCCGATGACCCAGACGTACGGCAGGGAGCCCGCCTACGCCGACTTCTTCGCCGCCGCGTAGTCCGCCGGCCCGGCATGCTGCACCAGCCGCTCATCCTGGAACCACCCGCCCGGAGCACCGACCAGTGGGCGGTCGTCGTGTCCGCGGACGCGCTCTTCACCGCCGAGGGCATCGCGTTCGTCACGCTCGACCGGATCGCGGCGTCCGCGGGACTCACCCGCCCGGAGCTCGACACCGCGTTCGCGTCGAAGGACTCCCTGGTCGTGGCCGCCCTGCAGTACCGGCACCAGGACTGGACGGAAGGGCTCCGGCGCTTCGTCGACGAGTTCGCCGACCCGAGGGACCGGGTGCTCGCCGTCTTCTCCTACCTCGAGACCTGCTTCGCGGACGGCGGCTACCACGGCTGCTCGTTCATCAACAGCTACGGGGAACTCGGCCGCAACGACCCGACCGTCGCCGGCCTGGCCGAGGAACACCTCGCCGCGCTCGAGGGCTTCGTCGCCGACCTCTGCACGGACGCTGAGCTGCCGACGTACCTGGCGGACGCCATGACCCTGCTCATCGAGGGCGCCCAGGTCGAGGCGGCGATCCACGGCACCGTCCAGCCGGCACGCTCCGCCCGGACGGCTGCCGCGATGCTGATGTCCGTCTACGACCGGTCCGACGGAGCCTGAGGGCGCCCGACCGCGAATTCCGGACAGCCCCGACTGCTCGGCGCAGACCGGGTGTCATGGTGGTCCGCGGTGCACGATGACTGACGAGACGACCGACCGGATCCGCGTCGACGAACGCGGACACGACCTCACCGCAGCGAGGGCGACCCTGGCTTCCGCGTACGCGGGCGTCGCGTGGTCGGCCGACCAGACCTCCCCGCAGTTCTCCTACCGGTACGCGGCCGCCGGGGACGCGAGCATGACGCTCCGCGCCGTCCAGTTCGCCGGGCTCCTCACGGGGGAGATGCCGGACGGCGACGACTACGTCGTGCAGTGGATCACCCGCGGCGCCGGCGTGCTCGACCTCGGCCGCCGCGAGATCCACCTCGAACCGGGCGTGCCGCAGATGTGGCCGAACGAGGCGTTCCGCTTCGCCTTCGAGGACTACGACCAGCGCCTGGTGCAGGTGAACCGCCAGCTCGTCGTGGACATCGGCGCCGAGCGCGGCCTCGACACCTCCGCGTTCCGCTTCGACCACACCGCCCAGCCCGACGCTGCCGCGATGCGCCGCTGGCGACAGACGGTCCACCTCATCTCCGCGACGACGATGGACCGCGCTGCGTCGCCGCTGCTCCAGGTGGAGATGGGACGTCTGGCCGCGGTGTCGCTGCTCGAGCTCTACCCGCAGCAGCACGTCGCCCTGCCCGAGGGACTCCTGCTGCCGCGGAACGCGCACCTCCGCACCGTCGTGGAGTACGTCCACGAGAACGCGCACCTGCCGATCACCACGTCGGACCTCGCACGCCTGGCCGGCCTGAGCCTGCGGTCGTTGCAGGAGGGGTTCCGCCGGCACCTCGGGACCACGCCGAACAGCTACCTCCGTGGGGTCCGCCTCGACCGCATCCGCGCCGAACTGCTGCACGCCGACCCCGTCCGGACGAACGTGGCGCAGGTGGCACGGCACTGGGGGTTCGCGCACGCCGGACGGTTCTCGGCGTCCTACGCGGAGCGCTTCGGCGAGTACCCGAGCACCACGCTGCGCGGCTGACGACGCGCGACGACGGCTGACGCCGCGCGACGAAGGCCGACGACAGTTGCCGCGGACGTCGTTGCGGAACTCCGCACCGTCCGGCTCGGGGCATTGTCCGCGAGACGCAATCCTGTTTCTCTGCACAGACAGCGAGCGACACCGCGCGCCCCGTCAGAAACAGAACCCCCCCATGGCTGCAGTCCCGGTCCCGGCCAGCTCGACCTTCGTGTCCCGCCTGCGCGAGGACGTCGTCGGCGGCCTCAGCAGCGTGCTGTTCACGACCGTCCTCGGGGCACCGCTCCTGCCGCGTGCTGCCCGCCGAGCCCTGCTCAACGCCGCCGGTGCGCAGGTGGAGTCCGGACCGAACGCGCAGTTCTCCCTGAACGGCAGCGCCAGGAACCTCCGGATCGGTCGCGGCGTCTACTTCAACACCCGCGTCGACATCGAGGCGATCGCGCCGGTGACGATCGGTGACCACACCGCGATCGGCATGCAGGTGCTCATCATGACGAGCCACCACGCCATCGGCACCGACGGCAGCTGGAGCAGCACCGCCGAGGGCCGGGAGGTGACCATCGGCAAACGGGTGTGGATCGGTGGACGTGCCACGATCCTCCCGGGCTCGCGCATCGACGACGACGTCGTGGTCGCGGCCGGTGCCGTCGTCACCGGCCACCTGCTGTCCCACGGCGTCTACGCGGGCGTGCCCGCCAAGCGCATCCGCGAGCTGGCACGACCGACGGCCGCCCCGGACCCCGCAGCCGTCACCGACCAGCGCTGAGCCGACCACAGCTGAGCCGGCCCGGACCGAGCAACCCTGGACCCCGGAGCCGGCCCCGCCTCACCACCCGAGCGTGCCGGGCTCGCCCTTGAAGGGCCCGACCACCCGTGAGGTGATCCAGCCGCCGTAGAAGTCCCCGGCCTGGGCCTGCACGACCTCGCCGGCGACCTCGCAGGAGTCCATCGCGGACGGGTAGATCGCGACGCGGCCCTCGAGCTCGCCGAACCCCGGCTCCGGCGTCGGGTAGTGCCATCCGGCCCGCTCGACGGTCTCGCCACCACCGTGGACGTCGAAGTAGGCGGCGCGGCCCTTGAACTCGCACATGCTCGACCCGCTCGTCCTGGTCAGCGCACCCGGCGCGAAGTCGGACACGGGCAGGTAGTACACCGGCGGGTGGCTGGTCTCCAGGACGCGCACCGCCGCGGTCGTGTCGGCGATCACGGCGCCGCCGAGGCGCACCACGATCCGGTCGGAGGTCTGCTCGACCCGCGGCGGGCGCGGGTAGTCCCAGACGGACTCCTGGCCGGGGCCGGGCTGGGTGGGTGCCGGGTGTCCCGGGAAGCGCGGTGTCATGCCACCGGTCTACCCGCCCAGGCGGTGCGGTTGCCGAGGACGGACCGGAGGCTCGTGGCGGGCCGGTACCGAGCCTCCCGTCCGCCGGGTGCCCACCACCACCGCACCGGGAATGCGCTCGCTGGCTGACACGGGCCGGCCGGTCAGGGCACCCCGAGCAGCGTGGTCCGTGCGGCGACGTCGTCGCACGATACGGAGGCACCATGTACTTCCACGCACAGACCTGGATCAACGACATCGCCGACGGCGACCCGGACCCCGCAGCCGCGAACGCGCTGCAGGAGGGCCTCGGCGGTCAGTTCGGCGAGATGCGCACCATGATGCAGTACCTCTTCCAGGCCATGAACTTCCGCGGTCCGGCGGCCAAGCCGTACCGCGACCTCATCCAGGGCGTCGGCACCGAGGAGATCAGCCACGTCGAGCTCATCGGCACGACGATCTCCCGTCTGCTCGACGGCGCCCCCGGGTACTCGGGCAAGGTCACCGACCCGGTCGACCAGCCGGGCGCGAAGGGTGCGACGCCGCTGTCGATCGCCCTCGACACGGGCAACATCCACCACTACCTCGTCGGTGCGCAGGGGGCCATGCCGGTCGACTCGGCCGGCAACCCGTGGAGCGGCAGCTACGTCTACAACTCCGGCAACCTGCCGCTCGACCTGCTCTACAACCTCATGCTCGAGTCCACCGGACGCCTGCAGAAGTGCCGCATCTACGAGATGACGGACAACCCCACGGCCCGCGCGACCGTCGCGTACCTGATCGTCCGCGACCAGGCGCACGAGAACGCCTACGCGAAGGCCCTCGAGACCCTCGGCGTGGAGTGGAAGTCGCTCCTGCCGATCCCGAAGACGAACGCGGAGCAGTTCCCCGAGGTCAAGGAGCTCGTCGACCTCGGCCTGCAGAGCAAGCAGTACAGCTTCGACCTCGACGGTGCGTCCGAGGCCGCCAAGATCTTCCGCGGCGCCTCGCCGTCGGGTGACGGCACTGACCTCGACGCGTCGGAGCAGGCCCCGAAGGGCGCGCCGTCCTTCATCGCCCCGGAGCGCCTCGAGGAGTTCGCGCCGGGTCTCGACAAGGACCTGCTCGCGCTCATCCAGCAGACCGCCGAGCTCGAGCTCGACGAGGCGGAGGACCCGCTGTACGGTCCGGTCGCCTGATCGACTGACCGGTCCACAGGACGGACGGGAGGCCCGTGGCGGATCCGCCACGGGCCTCCCGTCCGTCTCCTGGACCCGTCCAGGGCCCGGCGCGGGTCAGAGCCGCAGGCTGCGGTCCACGATCGCCCGCGCCACGTCGGACAGGGGCTCGCCGGTGGCGACCGCGTGGGCGCGGATGATGCCGAAGGCGTCCTCGATGGACACGCTCCTGACGTGGGAGACGACGCCCTTGGCCTGCTCGATGACCTCGCGGGACCCGATGGCGCGCTGCAGCTGGGCCTGCACGACCTCGTGTTCGCGGAGGGTCCGCTCGTGCAGGATGCCGATCGTCGCGACGTCCGCCAGGGCCCTGGCGATCCGGAGGTCGGGGGCGGAGAGCGTGCCGGGGGCGGTGCCGAACAGGTTGAGCGTGCCGATGACCGTGGCGCGGAGGCGCAGCGGCACGGCGTGTGCCGACCGGACGCCGAGCGCCAGGGCCCCGGCGCTGAAGGCCGCCCACTCGGAGGGCGCGTCCGCGATGTCCGGGCACACGACGGGCTGGCCGGTCGTGAAGGCCGTCATGCACGGCCCGGCCTCGGCGTCGAGCTGCATGACCTCGATGAGCCGACTGGTCTCCGACGTCGACGCGATGACCTCGAGTTCACCCCAGGCGTTCGCGAGCAGGATGCCGGCGGCGTCGACGTCGAGCACGTCCGCGCACGTCTCGACCAGGGTCTGCAGGAGCTCGACGACGTCGTAGGAGTCGACGAGGGTGTCGGCGAGCGTCGCGAACGTGTCGACGATCCGGGCCTCCCGTGGCGTGCCGGTCACCGCACGTCCTCGATCAGACCACCGTGCTTCTCGAACCGCACGGCACCGCTGATGATCTCCTCGGCGACCTGGCGCATCGACGTCTTCCGGGCGAACGCATGCCCCTGGATGAGCAGTGTGGCGTCGTCCGGCGTGATGTCGAGCTGCGCCAGGACCACCCCCGTCGCCTGGTGCACGACGCGGCGGGAGAACGGGTTGCGGTCGACGAGGGCGTCCTCGTCCTCGACGGCCTGGACCGCGCGCCGCAGCACCCGGCGGCCCATCGCGGTGGCGAGCGCCGACGCGATCTCCACACGGTCGTGTTCGAGGTCGGTCGGCTCCGGCGCGTACAGGTCGACGGCGCCGAGCGGGAACGGACCGAAGACGATCGGGAAGGCGAACACGGCGCGGACGGGCACCTCGAGCACCGCCTCGTTGAAGGCGGGCCAGGCGCTGTTCGGGTGCTGCACGATGTCGCCCTCGAGGACCGGGTTGCGCCGGCTCAGGGCCGCCCAGCACGGGCCCTCGGTCAGGTCGAGCTGGATCTCGTCGACGCGGAGCGCCGTGTCGTCCGACGCCGAGATGGTCTCGTTCGTCCCGAGCACGCCGAACGAGGAGACCGACACGCTGCCGAGCGGCATCGCCTGTCGGAAGGACTCGCCGAGTTCGTCGTCCGGCACGTCGAACGAGCGGATGGCGCGGAACGCACGCTTCACTGCGTCATCCATCGGCGTCCTCCTGATCGGTGTCCGATGGTACCCGCGAGCCGCCTTCGGGCGTCCGGAGTGTCGGCGGCGGTGCCGGTGGCGCGGTCGGGCCCCAGGCCGGCAGCTCGGCGGGCACGTAGGACCCGTCGGCCTCCGGCAGGCGCAGCAGTGGGTTGACCGAGGCGAGCCGCACCCCGTCGGTGTCGTGCAGGGCCCGGCGGACGGCGTCGTTCAGGACGAACGCCACCAGGTCCTCGGTCCCGCCGTCGGGTCGGTAGCCCTGCCAGGCGACGATCTCGTGCTCGGCTCGCCGCAGGGCGCTGGCCAGGGTCGCGTCGGGGTCCTCCACGTCGATCTCGACGTCGAGCACCAGTCGGAAGCGGCGCCGCTCACTGCCCGGGTCGGCCAGCGCCGGGATCCGGTTCCCCGGTTCGTCGTCCGGCTCGAAGTACCGGAGGGCGGCGGAGGGAGCGTTGCCGAACGCCGCGCGGTAGTCGGCGGCCATGCGCCCGGCGTTGCTGAAGTGCCAGCGCCGCGCGACCTCGGCGACCGTCGGACGCTCGGTCGGGTCGGCGGCCTGCAGGTCGCGTCGGACGCCCTCCAGTCGCAGCGCCCGGAGGTACTGCCCGGGGCTCACGCCGACCTCGCGGTGGAAGGCCTTCTGCAGCCCGCGTGGGGAGATGTTCACCGCCGCGGCGACGTCCGGAACGGCGATGCGTTCCTGCGCGTGGTCGTGGAGCCAGTGCAGCGCGTCGCGGACGGTCCGGGAGAGCCGGGGCGTCGTGCCCGTGGTCTCCGCTGGAGCGACGTCGTCACGCATGTCGTCAGCGTACGGGCGTCGGGTCGGCTCGCAGTGCAGGTGTCAGGGAGCCGGGACGTCACACGGTCGCCTTGTCCACATCGCGAACCGCGATGCTGACCGTTGCGGGCCTCGAAGTCAACCCCTGTCGGTGCGGATACTGTCCAGCCGATACTCGAAGTGTCTCAGGTGGAGCGGGTGACTCCACCGGGGACCTGGAGCAGACATGACGGGGAACGACGGGGCAGGGGCCCTGACAGGGAACACGGTCACAGGGAACACGGTCACAGGGGACACGGTCACGGGGAACACGGCCACGTGGCGCCACCGGGTGCACGCGGACCGGATCCGGGCACTCGTGCAGACCGACCCGCTGGACGTCCGCGTCCAGCCGGTCGACGCCACGTGCTGGCGGGTGGTCGACGGCGCGGCGGGACAGGACGACCCGGCGATGCTGCTGGGCTTCGTCGAGCAGCGTGACGGCGGGTACCGGTGCACGCTGATGGCGACGCTCGACGAGCACCGGTGCGTCGGGTCGCTCGAGGCGGCGCACGCGTACTTCGAGCACGTGTGCGGCGAGCAGGGGACGGAGCCGACGTGCTGACCGCGACTGACACGACCGCGACCGCGACCGGGCCGACCTCCACCGTCACGACCACGCCGGCCGAGTCCCTCCGGTCCGACCTGCCGCGGCTCGGGCAGCGCCTGGACGCCAGACGGCTGTCCGACCACGCTGGCACCGACCGCCGTGACGGGGTCCGCCTGCTCGAGGACGTGTACGGCGCCGAGGACGTCGTCTTCGGCCGTGGCGAACCGTTCCGCTGGCGGCTCCGGACCCTCCGCGACCTCAACGTCGAACTCGTCAACTCCGCCGTGACCACCGACCGCCGTGGCGACCTCGACGGCAGTGGATGGCTGACGCTCGGGTGGACGGCGTGCGGCGGTGTCGGCGTCGACACCGGGGCCGACCGGGTCGTCACGGAACCCGGCATCCCCGTCGTGTTCCCCGTCGACCGGCCGTACTCGGTCGTGGTCCCCGCGGGCGTGCACCACCTGGTGCGCATCGACCTCGGGTTCATGGAGACCGTCGGGGCCGTCCTGAACGGCGGAACCAGGAGCGGCTCGGCGACCTTCCGGATGCAGCCGTCGCCCGAGGCGCTGCCCGGGCTCCGCACCGCCCTCGGAGCGGTCGCCACGGCTGCCTTCGGTGACGTCGACCCGCACCAGGCGCGGCTGTCCCTGCAGGTCCAGCTCGCGGAGTGGGTCGTCCGCGCCTACGGCGGCCGCTCGGATCGGCGGGAGCTCGGCGCCGGCAGGACGACGGTCGAGCTGGCGCAGGCGTACCTGGCGGAGCACTGCGGCGACCAGGTCACGCTCGCCGACCTGTGCCGCGCGACCGGGGTCAGCGCCAGGACACTGCAGAGCGCGTTCCTGCGCTACACCGACAGCACCCCGATGACGTACCTGCAGCACATGCGCCTGGACCGGGTCCGGATCGCGCTGCAGCTCGCCGACCCGGGGTCCGTCACGGTCGCGACCGTCGCCCGCGAGTGGGGCTTCCGGCACATGGGACGCTTCGCCGGCACGTACCTGCAGCGGTTCGGGGAGTACCCGGGCGAGACGCTCCGCGGGCTGCCGACACGTCGTCTCCGCAGCCGCGCCCTGCCCAGATCGGCGTGACGGTTCGGCATACCCGGGTCTGGCCGGGTACCGTACCAGGATGAGCTCCGACACGAACAGCACCACCGAACCCATCGACGAGGGGCCCGTGGTGACGTTCGCCGACCTGGGGCTCAGCGAGCCCGTCCTCAAGGCCGTCAAGGACATCGGGTACGAGACCCCGTCCGCGATCCAGGCCGCCACCATCCCGACCCTGCTCGCCGGGCGTGACGTCGTCGGTCTCGCCCAGACCGGCACCGGCAAGACGGCGGCGTTCGCGCTGCCCGTCCTGTCCCGCATGGACGCCGGCAGCAAGCTGCCCCAGGCGCTCGTGCTCTCGCCGACCCGTGAGCTCGCGCTCCAGGTCTGCGAGGCCTTCGAGCAGTACGCGTCCCACATGAAGGGCGTCCACGTGCTGCCCGTCTACGGCGGCCAGGCCTACGGCGTGCAGCTGTCGGCACTGCGTCGTGGCGTGGACGTCGTCGTCGGCACCCCCGGTCGCATCATGGACCACATCGCCAAGGGCACGCTCGACCTGTCCGAGCTGAAGTACCTGGTGCTCGACGAGGCCGACGAGATGCTCAAGATGGGCTTCGCCGAGGACGTCGAGACGATCCTCGCCGAGACGCCGGACACCAAGCAGGTCGCGCTGTTCTCCGCGACGATGCCCGCGCAGATCCGCCGCATCTCGAAGCAGTACCTCAACGACCCGGCCGAGATCACCGTCAAGGCCAAGACGACCACGTCGGCGAACACCTCGCAGCGCTACCTCATCGTGTCGTACGCGCAGAAGGTCGACGCACTCACCCGCATCCTCGAGGTCGAGGACTTCGAGGGCCTGATCATCTTCGTCCGCACCAAGAGCGAGACCGAGACCCTGGCCGAGAAGCTCCGCGCCCGCGGGTACGCCGCCGCCGCCATCAGCGGTGACGTCGCCCAGGCGCAGCGCGAGCGCACCGTGAACCAGCTGAAGTCGGGCAAGCTCGACATCCTGGTCGCCACGGACGTCGCCGCCCGCGGCCTCGACGTCGACCGCATCACCCACGTGGTGAACTTCGACATCCCCGTCGACACCGAGTCCTACGTCCACCGCATCGGCCGCACGGGTCGTGCCGGCCGCAGCGGTGCCGCGATCAGCTTCGTCACCCCGCGCGAGCGCCGCCTGCTCACCGCGATCGAGAAGGCCACCCGCCAGCCGCTCACCGAGATGACGTTGCCCTCCGTCGAGGACGTCAACGTCACCCGCCTGACTCGCTTCGACGACGCGATCACCGCGGCACTCGAGCAGCGCGGCCGGGTCGAGGCCTTCCGCGACATCATCGCCCACTACGTCGAGCACCACGACGTCCCGGAGGCCGACGTGGCCGCCGCGCTCGCGGTGGTCGCCCAGGGCGAGACGCCGCTGCTGCTCGACCCGGCCGAGGACGCCCTCCGCCGCCAGGTCGAGCGCGACCAGCGCAAGAGCCGCGACGAGCGCAAGGGCCGCGAAGAGGACGGCGGCGACCGTCGTCGTCGCTCGGTCCCGATGACGCCGTACCGCATCGAGGTCGGTCGTCGGCACCGCGTCGAGCCGCGCCAGATCGTCGGTGCCCTCGCGAACGAGGGTGGCCTGCGCCGCGACGACTTCGGCGCGATCCGCATCCAGCCGGACTTCTCCATCGTCGAACTGCCGTCGGACATGCCCGGCGACGTGATCGAGCGCCTCCGCGACACCCGCATCAGCGGCCGGCTCATCGAGATCCAGCCCGACCGCCGCGGCGGCGGTTCGCGCCGTCCTCGCGACGACGACGACCGTCCGGCGCGCACGTCGCGCTACTGACGCGAGATCGCTCTGACGGGAGGCCCGGTTCCAGCTGGAACCGGGCCTCCCGTCAGTTCGTGGGTCGTGTCCGGCCCGGTCCGTTGCGGGACTCCGCACGGTGGCCGCACTTCGGCCGCCACCCGTTCCGCCGGCACCCGGCCGGTGCTTGCATGTCCCCGGGACGCGACGGGAAGTCGCGTGGACAGGGGAATGATCGTGTTCAAGACAGTGCTCACCGTCGCGGCAGCAGCCGCGCTCGTCGTCACCGGGGCGCTCCCGGCGACGGCCGCACCGGCAGCGAAGCCGGGTGCGCCGACCTCGGTGCGGGTCGTCGGCACCGCCGACCAGGCCACCGTCCAGTGGTCGCTGCCGCGGAGCGGCGCGAAGGTCGTCGGGTGGACCGTGGCCGTCACGCCCGCCGAGGAGCAGCCCGACAACGGTGTCGACCGGCTCGGCGCAACGGCGCGCTGGGACCGCTTCGGCGCCCTGCACGCGGGGACGACCTACACGTTCGCCGTCAGCGCGGTCGGCGCGAAGTCGACGACGGGGCCGGCCGTGAAGGTCCGGTACACGGCGACCGGGGCTCCCGCGGAGACCGAGACGCAGTCGCTCTTCGCACTCGACGCGTCCGGCGCCGTCGTGCGCTTCGGCACGGACGGCTCCACCGCTGCGACGACCATCGCCGCGAACGGGGCCGGCTACACGGCCGACGACCGCGGTGACGTGTTCGTGCCCTCGGCTGACCTGACCTCGATCGTGATGTACCCGGCCGGTGGCCGCGCACCCCAGACGATCGCGACGGGGCTGCACCTGACCGCCGACCTCCGTTCGGACGTCGCGGGCAACCTGTACTGGAAGGACTCGGTCTCCGGCGCCGTCAAGGAGCTGCCGGTCACCGGTGGCACCCCGGTGACGGTCCTGCCGAGCACCGGCATCACGTGGGCGGTCGGCCGCGACGGCACCGTGTCGGAGTGGACCGGTGACACCTCGAAGGCATCCGTCACCAGCCGGACCCCGGCGGGGACGACCACCACCCGCACGCTCAGCTACGGCACGACCGGCACCTTCGGCTACGTCCGCACGATGATCGCCGACGGCCGCGGAGGTCTCTACGTGAACTGGCTGTCGCCGGGCGCTGCCGGTGCCTACATCTGGCAGGCACTGCCGGCCGGTGCGACCACGTGGACCTCGGCCGAGCCGAAGCTCGCGTTCGAGTACGGCGCCACCAACTCCGCCGGCTTCCGCCTGGCGCAGTCGGCCGCCTGGTGCCCGACGCCGTCCGAGTACACGCCGACCGGCTGTGGCGTGGACCGTTCGATCACGACGACGGTCGTCCGCGCCGCTGACGGCACCACGACGACCGTCCCGGTGAGCGGCGTCACCGCTGGCAACCGCGGCGCCAACGTCGGTGCTGCGGACGAGGCCGGCGACGTCTTCATCGACGTCGACAGCGGTGCGACGCCCGGGCTCTGGCGTCTGCCGGCAGCCGGTGGTGCTGCGCAGCAGCTCGCCGGCGCGCAGTTCAGCCGCCTGCTCGTCATCTGACCGACGACACCAGCGCAGCGAGAAGGGCCCAGCACCGCGGTGCTGGGCCCTTCTCGCGTGGTGCCTGCGACTCATGTGGTGCCGGCGGCTCGTGTGGTGCCTGCGACTCGATGGTCAGGCGACGCCCACCAGGGTCCGGCGGCAGACCTCGTCCCACGGCGTCGGTTCCATCCCGAAGTGGGCGCGCGCCGCGGCGTCGTCGAGGACGTAGGGGGTGGTCCACTGGTACAGCAGCGGCACCATCTCCCGCAGCACCGGTGCGACGATGCCGAGCGCACGGACCGCGGGCCCGGAGAGGCCACGGACCTGCACCGGTGGCCTGCCCGCGGCGGCCAGCACGTCGGACAGGGCCTGCGCCTGCGAGGTCGGCGGGTTCGAGGGCACGTTCCACGTCCGACCGTGCGCAGAGGGGTCGTCCGCCGCCGCGACGAGCGTCCGTGCGACGTCGAGCACGTCCGTGAAGGTGTGCGGCAGGTCGGTCCGGCCGATCATCCACGCGCCCTTCCCGCGGAGCGCCCCGGGCAGCACGCGGGTGACGTGCGCGTTCACCCCGGTGCCGGTGCCCACGTAGTCGGATGCGCGCACCTCCACGGCCCGGATGCGTCCCGCGCGGTGGGCGTCGAGGGCGTCCTGCCACATCCGGGCCCGCAGGACGCCCTTCGCGTCCGTCGCTGCGTCCGGCAGGTCCTCGTGCATCGCGCCCTGGACCGGGCCGTACGGGTACAGGTTCCCGGTGACGGCGTACACGGCGCCCGTCCGCTCGGCCGCGGTCAGCAGCGCGGCGGCGAGCGGCGGCCAGGCGGCCGCCCACTGCGAGTAGTCGCCGGGGTTGGCGCAGTTGTACAGGACCGCAGCGCCCTCGGCTGCCCGGGTGAGCGCGTCGGCGTCGGCGGCGTCGAGGGCGACGTGCGCCGCGCCTCCGACCCCGGTGTCGCGACCCGAGCGACTGGCGACGGTGACGCGGTCGCCGCGTTCGACGAGCAGTGCGGCGACGTGGCGGCCGACGGGGCCGGCGCCGACGACCAGGTGGTGCTCCGGCATGGGGTTCCTCTCCTCGGGATTCCGAGAGCACTGCTCTCGCTTCGCTGAGCATCGCACCCCTGGCATGCCTGCGCAAGAGCAGTGCTCTCGTTTGTGGGCACCGCTCTCGCGTGCGAGGGTTGTGCGATGGTCGAGACGGCGCGTGCACTGGCCAGACAGGCACTCCGCTCCCGGATCCTCGAAGCGGCGCGCGTGCGGCTGACGGGGGAGGGGCCCGCGCAGCTGAGCCTCCGTGCGGTGGCGCGTGACGTGGGGATGGTCTCCTCCGCGGTGTACCGGTACTTCCCGAGCCGCGACGACCTGCTCACCGCGCTGCTCGTGCAGGACTACGACGAGCTCGGCGAGGCCGTCGAACGGGCGGACGCCGGGCACGAGCGCACGGACGTCGGCGGGCGGTGGATGGCCGCGTGCCGGGCCGTGCGGACCTGGTCCCTCGAACACCCGGGGGACTTCGCACTGCTCTACGGCAGTCCGGTGCCCGGGTACGCGGCCCCGCAGGAGACGATCGAGCCGGCCACCCGGGTCACACAGGTGCTGGTCCGGATCGCGGTGGACGCCATGGCCGACCGTGCGGTCCCGACGCCCTCGGTGTCGCCGGCGCCGGCTGCGGTCGGCGGCGTGGTCGCACCGGCGCTCGCCTACGTCCGGTCGCGCGGGATCACCGACGATGCCCCGGCAGAGGCCGTGATGCGGACGATCATGGCGTGGACGACCCTGTTCGGCGCGGTGTCCTTCGAGCTGTTCGGCCACACCGTCGGCGTGGTCGCGGACCACGCCGAGTACTTCGACCGGCTCGTCGAACGGCTGGCCGCCGACATCGGGTTCTCCGCGATCGGGGGCGTGACAACGACGCCTCCCCTGAGGTAGACAGGTCCGGACACCCGAGCCGAGACCCGACGGCGAGGAACCAACCACCCCGCGCGATCAGGAGCAACGGTGCAGCGGAGCAGGACGTACGTCGTCGGACCGGGAGCCAGAGGGTGACCGCGCTCGACGTCAGCAGGCAGGACCGTCGACGTCTCGGCGGGAGCACGGGGCGACGACGGCTGGTCACCGTGCGGACCGTCGCGCTGCTGGCCTCCCTGGCGGGGATCAACTACGTCGGCTGGCGCTGGTCGGCGTCGGTGAACTGGCACTCGTGGTGGATCGCCGTGCCGCTGGTCCTCGCCGAGACGTACAGCGTGATCGACTCGCTGCTCTTCGCGTTCGGCGCCTGGAAGCTCCGCGAGCGGGGCGAACCGCCGACCCCGCCGACGACCGACGTCACCGTGGACGTCTTCATCACCACCTACGACGAACCGGTCGACCTGGTGATGCGCACCGCGCTCGCGGCGCAGGCCATCCGGTACCCGCACAGCACGTGGATCCTCGACGACGGCAACCGCGCCGACATGCGTGCGGCGGCTGCAGAGGCCGGGCTCGGCGTGATCACGCGCGGGCAGGACTGGGTCGACCGCCCCCGGCACGCGAAGGCCGGGAACCTCAACAACGCGCTGCTGTCGACGCAGGGGGAGTTCCTGCTCATCCTCGACGCCGACCAGGTGCCGGACCCGGCGATCCTCGACCGCACGCTCGGGTACTTCAAGGACCCGCGGATGGCGCTCGTGCAGACCCCGCAGTGGTTCGAGAACGTGCCGGACGCCGACCTGCTCGGCAGCCAGGCCCCGCTGTTCTACGGCCCCATCCAGCAGTCGAAGGACGGCTGGAACGCCGCGTTCTTCTGCGGGTCGAACGCGATCCTCCGTCGCGAGGCGCTGATGCAGCTCGGGATCTCCCGCTACGTGCGCGAGGTCGAGACCTCGGTGCGGCGCACGCTGGTGACGTCCCGCCGCCTGCTCTCCCGCGCCCGCGAGGACGAGACCGATCCGCGTGTGCTCGGCGCGCTCGACGACGCCGAGGCCGTGGTGGACCGCGCCCGCGACCAGATGGCCGCCGACGAGCCCCTCGGCGACGTCACGTACGACTTCCAGCGTGGCATCGACGCCATCGCGTTCCGCTTCGCCGCGGCCGACCTCGAGTCCGTGCGGAACGACCTGCAGGAACTCGCGGCGATGTCGACCGACGCGGACACCTTCGCGGGGCTCGACGACGCGGCGCTCGACGTCCTCGGGCAGCGGAACGCCTCGCCCGTCGCCGCCATCGAGGCGATCGCCGTGCTGGCCAGGGCCGTCGACGTCAACCGCGGGGACGAGGCCCAGCCGATCATGCCGCTGGCCACCATCTCGGTGACCGAGGACATGGCGACCGCGATGCGCCTGCACGGGCTCGGTTGGCGGTCGGCGTACCACGACGAGATCCTGGCGAAGGGCCTGGCACCCGAGGACCTGCCGACGATGCTCGTCCAGCGGCTCCGGTGGGCGCAGGGCACGATGCAGGTGTTCTTCCGCGAGAACCCCCTGGTGCAGAAGGGTCTGTCGTTCGGGCAGCGGCTCATGTACTTCTCGACCATGTGGAGCTACCTGTCCGGCTTCGCGGCGATCGTGTACATCGCCGCGCCGGTGCTGTGTCTGTCGTTCGGCGTGGTCCCCGTGCAGGCCTACAGCGTCGACTTCTTCGCCCGGCTCATCCCGTTCCTGGTGCTCAACCAGCTGCTGTTCTGGGTCGTCGCCGCGGGCAGGCCGACCTGGCGCGGCCAGCAGTACTCGCTCGCGCTGTTCCCGGTGTGGATCGAGAGCGTGACCAGCGCGTTCGAGAACGTGTTCCGCGGCAAGCCCCTCGGGTTCCGCGTGACGCCGAAGGTCCGCGACGAAACCGCCATGAAGCCCCGGTGGGACCTGGTCCGACCGCAGTTGTTCGCGATGGGGTCGCTCGTCGCCGCGCTGCTCCTGATCGGTGTCCGGTACCTCACGGGGCAGGCGTCCGGTGTCGCGCCGCTCGTCAACACCGCCTGGGTCGTCTTCGACCTCGTCATCTTCAGCATCGTCATCCGAGCGGTGCTGTACCGCGGACCGGCCCCCAGCGGGCAGTCCGGCCACACGTCGAGCACCGCCGGAGGACCCCTGTGACCACGTTCGACGTCCCCGCCGTCCCGACCAGCCTCGACACGGTGCAGGACCGCTTCGCCACCTGGTGGGACGGCCTCGGCGTCGACGACGTCGCCCACCGGTTCGCCCTCGAGACCGCCCTGGCCGAGATCGCGGCGAACATCGTCGAGCACACCGGGCGCCGCGACCAGCAGGAGGGGCGCCGCTACACGGTGCAGCTCGAGGCCACGGACCAGGCCTTCACGGCCGTCCTCCGCGACAACGGGCTGCCCGTCGACATCGACCTCGCCGCGGTGACCATGGCGGACGTCGAGGCCGAGAGCGGCCGCGGACTGGCGCTGGCCCTGGCGGCGCTCGACCGGCTGGAGCACCGGCACGAGCACGGCCACAACGTCTGGACCCTGGTGTGCGAGCGGTGAGGGGGCACCTCGTCCGCCTGATCGCCCTCATCGTCACCGCCGGCACGCTGCTGCTCGGTGGCGTCGCGCCCGCGCAGGCGGCGACGGCGACGGCCACTGCGAAGCCGTCGGCGGCGGCGACGGGACCGATCGCCCCGCCCAGCGGGAAGGCGTGGTTCGGCCCGGACCTCGACTGGGGCGCGGACGCGCCCGACGGGTACGAGGGACGACTCGGGGCGACCCCGTCCACCTACGGCGTGGAGATCCAGTACCCGCTCGACCGCGCCGCCGAACGGCTGCTGCTCCGCTCGACCCGTGCTGCTGCGGCGCAGGGCGCGACCCTCGTCGTGGGGCTCGAGCCCGGCGTCGCCCTCGGGTCCCTCACCACCGCCGACGCCCGTCGTACGAACACGCTGTTCGAGCAGATCCACCGGCAGTACGGCACGCAGCTGCTCGTCCGGTTCGCCCCGCAGATGAACGGCACGTGGGTGCAGTGGGGGCAGCAGCCGACGCAGTACGTCCGGGCGTTCCAGGGCTTGGCCGAGGCGGTACACGCCGGGTCGTCCGACGCGGCCATGGTCTGGTCGCCGTCGTACGGCGCGGGCTACCCGTTCGGGGAGTCGGCCGGACGGCTCCGCGACCTGTCGGCCACCGACGTCGAACGTCTCGACACGAACGGCGACGGGGCGCTCACCGCCGCGGACGACCCCTACGGCCCGTACTGGCCGGGTGACGCCGCCGTCGACTGGGTCGGGCTGTCGATGTTCTCCTTCGGCAAGGGCGCGGCGACCCAGGCCGCCGGGCGCGACGTCCCGCTGATGACGAACGAGGTCCCCACCGCCGGCGAGGTCGAGGCCCGCTTCGACGAGCGCTGGGGCTACGACCGGCAGCAGCCGCAGACGTTCTCCGACCGCTTCGCCGTCGGCCACGACCGCCCGATGCTGCTCGACACCGGCGCCCTGTACGACCACGCGCTGCGCGGCGCCGACGAGCTCCCCGTGAAGCAGGGCTGGTGGAACCAGGTGTTCGCGGCGGTCCAGGACCGTCCCTACGTCCGCGCCGTGACCTTCGTCGAGACGAACCGGCGCGAGCCCGAGGCCGGCAACCGCCTGGCCGACTGGCGCGACACGGCTGACAGCGGTGTGGCGGCGTCCTTCCGCCGGGACCTCCTGGCCACGGACCGGTTCGTGACCGGCCCCGTCACCGAGGAGGTGACGCACCGGGACGGCGCCGTCGCGACGAACCAGCAGCTCGACACCGGCGGCGACCAGATGGCCTGGATCGTCTGGGTCGCGGTCGGCCTGGCACTGGCGTTCCTGCTGAGCGGCGTCGTCGGCCGACTCGTGCCGAGCTGGCGCTACCCGGACGACGGCAAGCCCGGGCGTGACCTCCGCCTCGACCTGTTCCGCGGGTTCATCATCCTCGCGGTGGTGATCACCCACATCGAGATCGGCGGCCCGTACTCGTTCATCACGCTGCACGCGGTCGGGGCGATCACGGGCGCGGAGATGTTCGTGTTCCTCTCCGGCATGGTCCTCGGCATGACGTACCCGCTGGCGATCAAGCGGTTCGGCGAGTGGGCGGCGGCCGTCGGTGCGTGGAAGCGCGCGCGGAAGCAGTACCTCGTCACGCTCGTGGTGATCGCGGTGGTCTTCGTCCTGAGCTTCGTGCCGTTCCTCGACACGGACGCGATCACGACCTTCACGGACCGGGGGACCGGCACCGGCGGCGTCGGGGCCGAGGGGCGCGTCTACGACCTCTACCCGAACGCCATGCAGCTCCTGGCGTACCCGCCGCCCTGGTACGCGATCCGGCAGTTCCTGCTGCTCGAGATGGGCCCGTGGCCGTTCAACATCATGGGCCTGTTCGTGGTGCTGAGCCTGTTCATCCCGCCGCTGCTCTGGGTCATCCGCCGGGGCTTCTGGTGGGCGGTGCTCGCCGGCAGCTGGGCGCTGTACGTGTTCCAGGCGCTGAACCCGGCCTTCCAGCCGCTGCACTCCCAGTTCGAGGCGGTGTTCCCGCTCCTCACCTGGCAGATCGTCTTCACGCACGGCCTGGTGCTCGGGTACTACCGGCGCCAGATCGTCGGCGCGCTGACCGGCCGCCTCGGCAAGGTGCTCATCGGCGTCGGGGTCGTCGGCTACGCGGCGTTCCTGGTGTACGTCTGGGCGGCCGCGCAGTTCGGGTTCACGCCCGTGCCGTTCCCGGCGTCGATGTACGACCAGCTCTACAACACCGCGTACCAGCGCGTCGACCTGCAGTGGGGACGGCTGGTCGACATCGCGTTCTTCGCGATCGTGTCCTACGCGCTGCTCACGGTGTTCTGGAAGCCGATCAACGCGGCCATCGGCTGGCTGTGGATCCCGATCGGGCAGGCGAGCCTCTACGTGTTCGTCTGGCAGGTGTTCTTCGCGCTGGCGATCGCGTCGATCCCGGGCGTCGACTGGGGCAACGTGTGGATCGGCTTCGCGGTGCACTCGGCGCTGATCCTGCTCGCCTGGTACATGGTCCGCCGGAAGTTCCTGTTCTCGGTCATCCCCCGCTGACGCGGGCACGTCCCCGCGGGTCTTTCCCCGCGCCGCAGGTCCTTTCGCGCGGGTCGTTCCCCGCGTTGCAGGTCGTTTCGCGCGTACGCAGTCAATTCGCGCGTAGGGGGTCGGAACTTCCGACCCCCTACGCGCGATTCCACTCGCCCAGCTGGCACCGCGACGGACGGGAGGCTCGGTGCCAGCTGGCACGGAGCCTCCCGTCCGACAGGTGCGCGTCAGCGCGTCGCGAGCGGCGTCGGGTCCACCGGGTCCGGCGGCACCGGGAGCGACCCGCGGATCTGGTTCTGTGCCTGGCAGTCGCTCGTGCAGTTGGTCGCTCCGGCGCTCAGCTCGATCGCGTCCTCGCCGAGCACGCCGCCGAGGCGACCACCGGGCTGGACGGTCCACGTCGTCGTGGTGGCGGTCTGCGACGTCTTCGTGGCGACCTGCGGGCTGTCCTTGCCGAGGAGCATCTGGTGCGCACCGCTGCCCGAGGTGACCGCCGGGGTGCCGTTCCCGAAGTTGATCTTCCCCGTGTACGGGTTCGTGAAGTAGAACAGCCCGGCGCCGAGCGTGTGGGTGAACGTCACGGGAGCGGCGAACTCGGTCTCCATCTGGAAGACACCGCCCTGGGCGCCGTCCTTCGCCTGGATCTTGAACTTGCCCGCACCGGTGCTGAAGATCGCGACGAGGGTGTCGTCCCGGACCTCGAGCGACGACAGGCGTGTGCCGGCGAGCTGGGCTGCGGTCAACGACGGCACCTTGGACGCGAAGACCACGGTCGGCGTGGTGACCATCCGCTGCGTGTCGGCGGCTCCGGTCAGCGTGTAGTCGGACACGCCGAGGTCGGCGACCCGGATGTCGAAGCCGTTGTGCCGGCCGCGCACCGCGATCGTGCCGGAGACGGCGGTGTCCCGGAGCTTGAAGTCCTTGCCGACGGTGGGGTTCGTGGTGGTGCCGTTCACGGTGACGGCGTAGTCCCCGCCGGTCGAGGTCTTGCCGGACGCCTGCGCGGGGGCGACCCCGACGAGGGCGACGGCGGCGACGGTGACCGCGGCGATCGCGGCGGCCACGCCGACGGTGCGACCGCGGGCCGTGCTACTGCGGGCCGTGCGACCGCGAGCCGTGCGACCGTGCGCGGTGCGGCGGGGTTCGAGGGTGTGGTCCATGGTGTGCCTCCTGGTCTGCGGGGCGGTTCGACCCCTCGGCACGATCGTCGCCGGTCCACCACGCCACCACCATCGGACCTTGGTACTAGTACCCCGTCACCAGCCGTGGTCCCGCGCCCAGAGCGCCGCACTGGTGCGGTCCGCGACGCCGATGCGCCGGAAGACACTGCCGACGTGGACCTTCACGGTGCGTTCGGCGATGCCGAGCTCGCTCGCGATCTGCCGGTTCGACAGCCCACGCGCCAGGCGGACGAGCACGTCGCGCTCCCGCGGCGGCATCGCGGGTGCCGGGTCGGGCGCGGTGGCACGTGCCGGGTCGGCGGGCAGCAGGCCGTGGGCGACGCGGGGGTCGATCGGTGCCTCGTCCCGTGCCGTGGCCCGGACCCCGCGCACGACGTCGTCCGGGTCCGCGTCCTTGAGCAGGTACCCGGTGGCACCGGCGACCAGGGCGGCGCGGACCCGCTCGTCGTCGGCGAACGTCGTCAGCACGAGCACCCGGGCAGCGGGCACCCGCGCACGCAGGGTCCGCGTCGCCGCCACCCCACCCCCGCCGGGCATCGACAGGTCCATCACGACGACGTCCGGCAGCAGCACGGCGGCGAGGTCGACGGCTTCCTCACCGGTGGCTGCTTCGCCGACGACCTCGCAGTCGTCGGTCGTGTCGAGCACGGCACGCAGCCCGTTCCGCACCAGGGCGTGGTCGTCGACGAGCAGCACCCTCACCATCCGCGTCCTCCTGCGGGGATCGAGAGCTCCCAACGCGTACCGGAGCCCGGCGCGGTGCGCAGGCGGAGGGCACCACCGGCGTCCTCCGCGATCTGGCGCAGCAGCGTCGTGCCGAGGTGCCCGCTCCGCCGCGTGGACAGGACGCCGTCCGGGTCGAACCCGACGCCGTCGTCGGTGACCACCACGACGAGGTCCTCGCCGCTCCGACGGACGACGACCTCGACCGCCGAGGCCCCCGCGTGCCGGACCGTGTTCGCGACCGACTCGCGGACGAACCGCACCGTCGCGAGCAGTGCGGCGGGGGAGGCGTCGATCGTCGACGGCACCGACACGGCCGTCCGCACACCGGCCGCCCGACCCCGAGCCGTCGCGTCGTCGAGCGCCGCCACGAGTCCCTGCCGGTCGGGCACCGGCGGCTGGATCGCCGACATCGAGGACCGCAGCGTCGACACCGCCGCCCGGAGCGTCGTCGCGGACTCGTCGAGCACCGCCGCCCCGGAGCCGGTCGTGGTGCGGGCCGCGGCGCCGAGCGACAGGGCGAGCCCGGCGATGTCCTGGACGGGCCCGTCGTGCAGGTCCGCCGCCAGACGACGACGCTCGGCGGTCTCCGCGTCGAGCGCCCGCACGAGCAGACGCTCCCGCTCCCGTTGGCCCGCCCGCAGCCGGAGCAGCAGCCACAGCACGACGGGCAGGAGCAGCGCCACGGCGACCGCGACCGTCCCGAACGCGAGCGTCGCGAACGCCGACCGGAGCGACGCGGCACTGGCCAACACGGCGTCGTACGGGTAGTAGACCTCGAGCAGCAGCGGTGCGCCCGACGGGGTGTGCACCGCCTGGTACGCCTCGAGCAGCCGCCCCTGACCGCGTTCGTAGCGGTTCTCCGGCTCGGTCAGGTCCGACACCTCGGCGTCGGACCGGTCGGTCTCGAGCGCCTCGAGGTCGTCCTCCGACAGGGCGAACCGCTGCCCGACCAGCCGGGGTTCGTCCGACCACAGCACGGTGCCGTCCGGCGCCCAGAGCTTCACGCGGACGGCGGCGCTCGCCGCGGTGACACCCCGGACGGCACGGGCGAGCTCGTCCGCGGCGGCTGCTCGGCGGGCGGCTGGTGCGTCGCGGTCCGCGAGATCGTCGAGGAGCGCGGGTTCGACGACCGAACGGGCGACGGCGGCGGTGTCGTCGGTGGCGTCCTCGACCGCGAAGCGCTCCGCCGTGCGCTGCGACACGAGGGTCCCGACCGTGGCCACCGCGGCGCCACCGAGCAGGGCGACGAGGACGACCCCCACGAGGACGCGGCCCCACGGGGTCGTCCGCGCCGGGCGGCGGCGGGCGTCGGGCGCGACCACGAGCAGGCTGCGGTCGTCGGACGCGCTGGAGTCGGTCGTCGACGCTGCTCGGTGCACACGGTCACCGTAGCCGCGGGAGGGCGGTCGATCAGCGCGTTGCGGGTCGATCCGCGCGTGGCAGGTCGAATCGCGCGTTGGGGGTCGGAACTTCCGACCATCGACGCGCGATCCCGCTTGCCAGCCGGCACCGACGGCGGACGGGAGGCTCCCCACCAGCTGGCACCGAGCCTCCATGCCGTGAGCCCCACCCCCGGCGCGACGCGCTCAACCGGCGGGGAGGTCCGCCGCTGGAGCGACCCCGGAGTCTGACGGGCGCCCGTCGAGCGCGCGCGTGGACGAGCGCACCGTGAGCGTGCTCGGCAGGACCCGACTCGCTGCTGAGGTGCCTCGGATCTGGTCCAGGAGGAGCCGGAAGGCGGTCTCGCCGAGCGCTTCGAAGTCGAGACGGGACGTGGTCAGGGGCGGGCTGAAGAAGGTCGCCTCGGGCATGTCGTCGATCCCGACGATGGAGAAGTCGGCGGGGGCGCTGAACCCACGCTCCCGGAGCACACTGACGAAGCCGAGCGCGATCTCGTCGTTCGCCGAGAGGACACCGGTGAACGTGGCCGGATCGGCTGCTTCCGCTGCCGCGGCTCCCGACTGCGCGTCCCATTCGGCGCAGTGGAGCAGCGGCAGCTCGTCGACGTCGTGCGCGGCGAGTTCGTCCCGGTAGCCGCGGACCCGCTCGGATGCCTCGTTCCGGTTGCCCGGACCGGCGAGGTGGAGGATCCTCCGGTGCCCGAGGTCGAGCAGGTGGCGTGTCCCGAGGCGGGCGGCACCGTAGGAGTCCGCGTGGACGGACGTGACACCGCCCGTCGCGCGTTCGGACAGCGACACGACCGGGACCGAGGCGCCGATGTCCTCCAGGACCGTCTCGACACCGAGGTACGGGGTCCCGACGACGATGCCGTCGACGCGCATCGAGGTGAAGTTCCCGAGTGCGCGCCGCACCTCGCCCCGGGTGCTCGGCGCGTCCGGGTCGAGGTCGAGCTGCGCGGTGAGGAGGGACTGCCCCTCCGCGCGCGCAGCTCTGCTGATGCCGGTCAGGATCCCGGTGTTGCCGAAGTTCAGCGGGCCCATCGCGAGGAACCCGATCGTGTCCGTGTGCTGCGCCCGGAGGATCTGGGGCAACCGACTGTGCCGGTAGCCGAGTTCGCGGACCGCTCGCTCGATCCGCCCCTTCGTCTCTGCTGAGACGTAGCCGCCGGTGTAGAACCGCGAGACGGTCTGCGCGGAGACCTGCGCAGCGCGTCCGACGTCCGCCATGCTCGGCCGCCGTGCCGGTTCGGTCGACCCCGCTCCGCGTTCCATGCGGCTCCCGCTCTCGATCGCCACCCATCAACCGGTGGACCAATTCCCGCCAGCCCCTTGCGGGGGGCGACACCTCGTGCCTATGTTATCCGTAACGCTCATGTGTTACCCATAACACAGTGCGGCGAGCGAGGGCTTCCTCGCGCATCGAAGGAGATGACATGAGACAACGACGTTTCGGGATCGCGCTGGTGGCTGCCGGTGCGGCGATCGCACTCGGCCTCACGGGCTGCTCGGCCGGAGGCAGCGCCGACAGTGGCGGCAAGACCACAGTCAACTACTGGATCACCACGCAGCAGGGGCCGGCCGCGAAGGCACTGAAGTCGATGGTCGCGGACTTCGAGAAGGCCAACCCGGACATCACGGTCAACGTGACACAGAAGAGCACCGACTCGCTGAAGACCGCACTGCGGCAGGCGGCTGGCACGCCGGCGATGCCGGACGTGTACTTCCAGTGGTCCGGCCTCGGCCTCGGTGGCACCTACGTCAAGCAGGGCGTCGACCTCGACCTGACGAAGTACTACGAGAAGTACGGGTGGGACAAGCGCTTCACGAAGAGCGCACTGCAGTCGGTCACACAGTACGGCGGACACCACGGGGTGCCGTACACCGCGAACGTCGAAGCGATCGTCTACAACAAGGCACTGTTCGCGAAGGCGGGGATCACGTCGACGCCCACCACGTACGACGAACTCGTCGACGCCGCGCAGAAACTCACCGACGCGGGCATCACCCCCATCGAGTTCGGCGGGAACGTCAACTGGTACGTGATGCGGCTACTCGACAACCTGCTCGAGACGAACTGCGGGGCGAAGACCAACGACGAGCTGACCGCGCTGAAAGCCGACTGGGGCAAGGAGGAGTGCGTCACGAAGTCCTTCTCCGATCTGAAGACCTGGGCGACGAAGTACTTCAACACGGGCTGGGTCAGCATGAGTGACGCCCAGGGCCAGCAGGTCTTCTACCAGAAGAAGGCTGCCATGGCGCTCGAGGGCGACTGGTTCGCCGGCTTCCTGGGTGAGGCGAAGTTCTCCCCGACGTCGGACCTCGGAGTGTTCGCGTTCCCGACCGGGACCGACCGCATCTACGGCCTCCAGCAGGCCAACTACATCTCGAAGACCTCGAAGAACCCCGATGCCGCCGCGAAGTTCCTGGACTTCTGGATGAGCAAGGCCGAACAGACGAAGTACGCCGGCGCCTGGTCGCAGGTCCCCGTCGTCGAGGGCGTCCCGGTGAAGGACAACGGGGTCGGCCTCAGCGAGCCGTTCAACGCGCTGGCCAGCGAGGCCAAGGGCCAGTTCCAGAACAACGACCAGACCCTCCCGCTGGACGTGACGACGGAGTACTGGCGCATCATGAACGGCGTCGCGACCGGGTCCATCAAGCCCGCCGCCGCCGGCTCGGAGATGCAGACCTTCATCGAGAACCGCTCCGGGAACTGACATGACATCGGTCCGTGTCACCCCCGCACGCCAACGGGAGACCCGTCGGCGTGCGGGGCGCCGTCCCTCAGGGTGGCGAGCTGCGCTGCCCTTCCTGCTCCCCGCGATCGCGCTCTTCGTCGTCTTCCTCGTGTACCCGATGGCCTCGACGGTCGTCATGAGCTTCTTCGCGTGGGACGGCTTCGCGACGTCCCCGAAGACGTTCGTCGGGTTCGACAACTACGTCCGCATCTTCACGCAGGACCCGGTCTTCTGGCCGGCGTTCCGGAACACGGTCGTCTGGGTCGTCCTGTCCCTGGTCGTCCCGACGGCACTGGGGCTGGGCATCGCGCTCGGTCTGAACCGGAAGCTGTTCGGACGCAACCTGCTCCGATCGGCGTTCTACATCCCCGCGGTCCTGGCGTCGATCGCCGTCGCGACCATGTGGGTGTGGCTCTACAACCCCCAGTCCGGCTTGGTCAACGGCGTCCTCGACGCGGTCGGACTGCACGCGCTGTCGCAGGACTGGCTCGGCAACTCCCACATCGCGCTCTACGCGGTGTTCGTGGCCTTCGTCTGGCAGACCGCGGGCTTCAACATGGTGCTGTACCTGGCGGGCCTGCAGAACGTGCCGGAGGAACTGGTCGAGGCGGCGAAGCTGGACGGCGCCGGTCGCGTCCAGATCTTCCGCGCCGTGACCTGGCCGGCACTCCGGCCGACGACCATCATCGTCGTCGTCCTGACGATGATCAGCTCGCTGAAGGTCTTCGACCTCATCGTCGGCACCACCGGCGGAGGACCTGCGCAGTCGACGCAGGTGCTCGCGCTCTGGTCCTACCAGCAGTCCTTCTCGAACCACGTGTTCGGGCTCGGCAACGCGATCGCCACCGTCCTGTTCGTCGTCAGCATGATCCTCGTCATCCCGTACATGGTCTGGACCTTCCGAGGGAGCAGGGAAGCATGAGCACCGCAATCGAACCCGTGGCCGCCATCGACACAGCCACCCGGGGTCACAGCCGCACGCAGACCAGCTCGGCCGTCACCACCGGACGGCACCGCGACTGGGGGCTCGTCGGCCTCTGGATCGCGCTGGTCATCGCCGCCGTGATCTGGATCGTCCCGTTCGTCTTCATGTTCATCACCTCGGTGAAGAGCCAGGCCGACGTCGCGAACCTCGCACCGTGGGCACTCCCGACGACCTGGGACTGGGGCAACTACACCGACGCAGCACAGGTCGGCAACATCTGGCAGTCCGGAGCGAACAGCCTCGTGATCGCCGTGATCAAGGTGCCACTCGGGCTGTTCCTGTCCGCGATGGCCGCCTTCGCGCTCTCACGCCTCCGCTTCCGGTGGCAGCAACTGCTGCTCGGCGTCATCGCCCTCGGCACGCTCATCCCCGTGCAGGTCGCCCTCGGACCGCTGTTCTCCACGATGCTCAGCCTCAACCTGCTCAACACCAAGCTCGGCATCCTGCTGCCGTACCTGGCGTTCGGTGTCTCGTACCAGGTGTTCATCCTCTACGGCTTCTTCAAGGCGATCCCTGAGGACCTCGACGAGGCCGCACGCATCGACGGTGCGTCGAACTGGCGGCTGTTCTTCCAGGTCATCCTGCCGCTGGCGAAGCCGGCCCTCGCGGCGTTGTTCATCCTCGACTTCGTGTCGACGTGGAACGAGTACCCGATGGCACTGACGCTGCTGCAGACCACCGACCAGTTCACGATCCCGCTCGGCATCACGAACTTCCAGACCCAGTACGGGTCCAACTACCCCCAGCTGAACGCCTACATCATCATGTCGATCCTGCCGGTCCTGATCGTCTACCTGATGTTCCAGCGCTACTTCGTCCAGGGCGCCCTCGCCGGTGCCGTGAAGGGTTGACCATGACCGACGGCACCGCCGCGTTCGACGCGACGTCCCCACTGTTCGACGTCCTCCGGGACCACGCCGCCGCCGCTGTGCTCCGACGGCACGCGCCCTCCGTCGTGGAGTCGACACTCCTGCACACGTACCACGGACAACCCCTCGGCCTCGTGCTGGACACCGAGGAGGCCCTCACCGACGAGGACCGCCGGGCCGTGCTCGCCGAGCTCGAGGCGATCGGACGCCCCGGTACCCCGACGACGGGACACCGTCCGCCTCCGGCGCCGTCGCGCGACCACGAGTCCCAGGACGTCCCACAGGCGTCTGCAGGGGTCTCCGCCCCGACCGACGGGAGGCTCTGGGAACGACTCGAGATCCGTCTCGACGGTCCGTCCCACGGCAACCCCTTCACCGACGTCGAACTGACCGCCCGGTTCTTCGGACCGGACGGCGCGAGCGCCGACGTGCTTGGGTTCGCCGCCGGGGGCGGCGAGTACCGGATCCGGTTCCTGCCGCCGACGGTCGGCGAATGGCGGTGGGAGACGACGAGCAACGCGCGGTCCCTCGACGGGATGACCGGGACCATGGACATCACGGCCGGACCGTCCCACGGCCCGGTCCGCGTCGCCGACGGGTTCCACTTCCGCTACGCCGACGGCACGCGCTACCTGCCGATCGGGACGACGAGCTACGCCTGGACGCACCAGCCGGAGGCGCTCCAGCAGGAGACGCTCGACACTCTGGCAGGGTCGCCCTTCACGAAGATCCGGATGTGCGTCTTCCCGAAGTCCTACACGTTCAACAGCAACGACCCGGAGCGCTACCCCTTCGCCCGGAACGACGACGGCACCTTCGACCTCGAGCGGTTCGACCCGGAGTACTGGGACCGCCTCGAGCGCCGCATCGACGACCTCGGAGCGCTCGGCATCGAGGCGGACCTCATCCTGTTCCACGCGTACGACCGCTGGGGCTTCTCCACGATGGATGCGGCCTCCGACGACCGGTACGTCCGGTACGTCGTCGCCCGACTCGGTGCGTTCCGGAACGTCTGGTGGGCGCTCGCGAACGAGTTCGACCTGCTGTTCGACAAGACCGAGGCCGACTGGGAGCGGTGGGCAGCGATCATCCAGCACTGGGACGCCGCCGACCACCTCCGGTCCATCCACAACTGCCGGCAGGTGTACGACCAGTCACGGCCCTGGATCACCCACGTCAGCATGCAGCGCATCGATCCCGTGCGGACGGCCGAGCAGACGGGGGAGTGGCGCAGCGCCTGGGGCAAGCCCGTCGTGATCGACGAGATCGCGTACGAGGGCGACATCGACCAGGGCTGGGGGAACATCACCGGGGAGGAGCTCACCCGGCGCTTCTGGGAAGGCACGCTCCGCGGCGGCTACGTCGGTCACGGTGAGACCTACTTCGCCGCGGACGAGGTCCTGTGGTGGGCCAAGGGCGGGGCGCTGCGCGGCACGAGTCCGGACCGGATCCGCTTCCTGACCGACGTCGTCGAGGGCTCCCCGCACGGAGTCCTCGAACCGGTGCCCTCCGACTGGGACGCGACCGTCGCCGGTGTGCCCGGTCAACAGCTCGTCTACTACTACGGGTTCAACCGACCACGCTTCCGCCGCTTCTTCCACGACCCGACGATCGAGTGGGAGGTCGAGGTCCTCGACACGTGGGGCATGACCATCGAGAAGCTGCCGCGCACCGTCTCCGGTCGCTTCGTGGTCGACCTGCCCGGTCGCCAGTACATGGCGATCCGGCTGACGCGTCTCGTCGAGGACTGACCTCACGCTGAACCGTTCGCTGCGCGTGACTCGACGGAGCGCGGGCCGAGGTCAGGTGCGCGTCAGCGCGCCCATCTCGATCACGACGAGGCGCAGCGTGGCGGCGAGCTCGTCGCTGTCCGCGACGGTGGTGCGCTGTGCCAGCTCGATGAGGGCCGCCATCACGAGGGTGACGGCGGTCCTGGCGGTCTGCCGGTCGGTGCGTTCGGCAGCGACCTCGATGACGGCGGTGCGGACGGTGGCCATCCAGTCGAGCATCGTCGGCATGACCTCGGGGTGCCGCTCGACGAGGTCACGGGCGCGGTGCCGGTCCTGGGGGAGTGCCACGGTGTGCCCGACGAGGTCGCAGAGGTCGGGCACCAGGGGGCCGTCCGAGGCGAGGAACCGCGCTCGGACGGCCGGCGGCACGGAGTTCGGCGGGAAGCCGAGCGCCGCGTCGGCCTTGGACGGGAAGTAGTTGAAGAAGGTCCGCGGGGAGACGTCCGCCTCGGCGCAGATCTGCTCGACGGTGACGCCACCGAGGCCCTGCTCACCGACGAGCCGGAGTGCGGCGTCGTGGATGGCCTGGCGGGTCTGCTGCTTCTTCCGCTCGCGGAGGGAGGCGCAGGGCTCCGTGCCGGTGGGCAGTGCGGTGGGGGTCACGTTCTCGTCCCTGGTGGAAGGGTCCTGCGCCGGGAAAGGGGCACGGCGCAGGACCCGGTCGGTCACCGACGGGTGGTCGGGGTGGAGCCGGTCATCGGACCGGTGAAGGACCCGGCCTCGGCCGCGGCGAGACCGGCGTCGGCCTCGAGTTGGGCCTCGGCGGAGATGTCGGCACGTTCCTGCAGGGCCGAGCGCTGGCGCAGCGGCGGGACCTTGAAGAACCAGGTCAGGACGAACGCCAGCAGGATGACCCCGAGGCCGACCCAGTAGATCGCCACGGACGAGGCGTTGAACCCGGCCATGAAGGGCCGAGTCAGCGCCTTGTCGGCACCGGTCAGGAACGAGGTGTCGTTCGTGCTCGACGCACCCGAGTCGCCCTTCGCGGAGCCGTTGAGCTCCTTGACGATCGACGGCACGGCCTGCTCGACGTAGTACGCGCGCTGGTCGGGGTCCGACCAGTCGACGGCCAGGGCACCGTTCTCCACGGTGGCGTGCGCCTGGTCGGCGGCCTGCTCGAGCGCAGCGGCCTCGGCTGCGGGTCGTGCGGCGGCGACCTGCTGGTCGATGACCTCCGCGGCGGCGGCTGCGGGGACGGCACCGGCGGTGACCTGCTGCTGCACGGCGGTGGTCACCTGCTGGGTGACGGCCTGGTCGGCTGCCTGCTTCGCCGCGGCGGTGCCGTCGGCGAGGCCGGACTCGACCTGCTGGCGCAGCGGAGTGACGATCGGGTTCCAGATCTCGTCCATCACGCCGGCGTTCCGCGGGGCGGAGGCGACGGCCGGGTTGAGTGCGGCGTCGAGACCACCCGTCAGGTTGCCCTTGTCCGCGGTGGCGCTGAGGATGTTCGCCGGCATCACCGAGAACAGGATCGAGAGCAGCACGGCGGTGCCGAGCGTGCCACCGATCTGGCGGAAGAAGGTCGCCGAGCTGGTCGCGACGCCCATGTCCTTCGCCTCGACGGAGCCCTGCGAGGCCAGGGTCAGCGACTGCATCACGGAACCGAGGCCGAGCCCGATGAGGAACATGCCGATCATCAGGAACCAGAGCGGCTTGTCGATGGACATGAAGGTCAGGACGACGTAGCCCATCGACACGAGGGCCGTGCCGATGACCGGGAAGATGCGGTAGCGACCCACCCGGGCGACGATCTGCCCGGACGTGATGGACGCGATCATCAGGCCACCCACCAGGGGCAGCGTGGCGAAGCCGGACTCGGTGGGGCTGAGCCCGACGACGATCTGCAGGTACAGCGGGATGGTGAGCATCGCGCCGAACATCGCGAACCCGACCAGGAACCCGATGACCGTGGCCATCGAGAACGTGCCGGAGCGGAAGAGCTTCAGCGGGATGATCGCCGCGTCGCCCATCTTCGACTCGATGACGAGCAGGGCGACAAGACCGACGACGCCGATCACGTAGCAGGCGATGGCGGCAGCGGAACCCCAGCCCCAGATGCGGCCCTGCTCGGCGACGAGCAGCAGCGGCACGAGCGTGACGATGACCGCGGTGGCACCCCACCAGTCGACGCGCGGCTTGGCGCTCGCGTCGTGCACCTTCGGCAGGTGCAGGAAGACGATGACCATGAGGAGCGCGGCGATGCCGATCGGCACGTTGATCAGGAGCACCCAGCGCCAGCCGGTGATGAACAGGATCTCGCTCGTGCCGGCGAGCAGTCCGCCGATGAGCGGGCCGATGACGCTCGAGATGCCGAACACGGCGAGGAAGTAGCCCTGGTACTTGGCGCGCTCACGCGGGGCGAGGATGTCGCCCATGATCGCGAGCGGCAGCGACATCAGCGCACCGGCACCGATGCCCTGCACGGCGCGGAAGCCGGCGAGCATGAGCATCGACGTGGACATCGAGGACAGCACGGCGCCGAGGATGAAGACCACGATGCCGAAGATGTAGAGCGGACGGCGGCCGAAGATGTCGGAGAGCTTGCCGTAGATCGGCGTCGCGATGGTCGACGTGATCAGGTACGCCGTCGTGACCCAGGCCTGCTGATCGAGTCCGTGCAGGTCGTCGCCGATGGTGCGGATGGCGGTGCCGAACACGGTCTGGCCGAGCGAGGACAGGAACATGCCGGCCATCAGGCCGTAGATGACGAGCAGGATCTGGCGGTGCGTCATGAGCGGCTGACCGGAGCCGGGGGTGCCGGCTGCGGAGGCGTCGCGACGTCCGCGTTGCACCTGGACGGGTGCGGTGGCGGTTGACATGGGTTCCTTCGGTTCGATCGTTGGGGCGGCTGCTCGGGAGACCGGACGCACCGTCGCGCGGACCCGTTGGGTGGGCGCCGGCACCGTTCTCGACCTTGCAGCGAGTGCAAACTTACACTAGATGCTTCCAGCAAGCAACTAAATGTGCGCCGTAGGCTGGGCACGTGACCGATGACCAGGCAGCCGCCACACGAGGCGACTCCGAGCGCGCGCTCCGTCAGCAGCTCGACCGGCTGTGGGTGCGGCAGGCGCTGCGCTCGGTGCTCATCGAGGACCGGGGTGGGCTCGACGCGACGGCGCGGGTGATCCTGCGCGCGGTCGAACGCCTCGGGCCGGT
Source organism: Curtobacterium sp. GC_Cur_3 (assembly GCF_026544205.1). Taxonomy (GTDB): domain Bacteria; phylum Actinomycetota; class Actinomycetes; order Actinomycetales; family Microbacteriaceae; genus Curtobacterium. The sequence continues at coordinate 100,551 of NZ_JALNUI010000007.1, read as the reverse complement.
GCGCTCGACCGTCGTCGCCGAGCTGACCGGGCTGTCGCGACCCGTGGTGAGTCGTCGCGTGAGCTCACTCATCGCGGCCGGTCATCTGCGCAGCACGACCGACCCTGAGGACGGTCGCGCGAGCCTGCTCGAGGTCGCTCCCGCCGGGCAGCGCCTGCTCGACGTGCTCGATGCGCACGGGGACGAGGTCTTCGACGAGGTCATCGAGGTGTTCCCGGACGACGACCTGCGGGCGCTGTCGGTGCTGCTCGGGCGCTTGAACGACCGCGCTGACAAGGTCCTCGGCGCCGCGGTCCGCTCGCGCTGACGCCGTCCCTCCCTGTCTGCGCGGGACACCCCTGTCTGCGTCAGACACCTCCGACCTGCCGAGACGCCGCCGTTTTCCGCGGCGTCTCGACGACTTGGCGGCGTCTCATCGAGACGCCGGTGTCTCGCGGACGCCGAAGCTCGGCGCCGAACTCGCATGCGGGCACCAGCGCGAGACACCCCTGTCGGCGCGAGACGCCGGCGTCTCGAGGTGTTCTCGCGGCGTGAGACACCCCTGTCTGCGCGAGACGCCTCCGACCTGCCGAGACGCCGCGGTTTTCCGCGGCGTCTCGACGACTTCGCGGTGTCTCGTCGAGACGCCGGTGTCTCGCGCACGCCGACCCCGAGACGCCGGTGTCTCGCGGACGCCCAAGCCCGAACCAGCCAGGCCCGAACCAGCCAGGCCCGCGCCCACGCGCCCCCCTACGGCAGGATCGCGTCGATGTACCCGCCGTCCACCCGCACCGCAGCCCCTGTCGTGGCCGAGGCCAGCGGCGACGCCAGGTACACCACCATGTTCGCGATCTCCGACGGCTCGATCAACCGCTGCAGCAGCGACTGCGGCCGGTGCTTCTTCATGAACTCCCGCTGCGCCTCGTCCCACGGCAGGTCGTCCCCGACGAGCTCCCGCACGAAGGTCTCGACGCCACCCGTGTGCGTCGGCCCCGCGAGGACGTTGTTCACCGTGACCCCGGTGCCGGCCGCCGCCTTCGCGAACCCGCGGGACACCCCGAGCAGCGCCGTCTTCGTCATGCCGTAGTGGATCATCTCCGCCGGGGTGACGACGGCCGAGTCGCTGCCGATGAACAGCACGCGACCCCAGCCGGCCGAGGTCATCCCGGGCAGGTACTGCCGCGTCAGCCGCACGCCGACCATGACGTTCACCTCGAAGTACCGTCGCCACTCGTCGTCCTCGATGCTCAGCGCGTCGGCGCTGCCGAACACCCCGAGGTTGTTGACGAGCACGTCGACCTGGGGCAGCGCCGCGAACAGCGTCGCCGCACCCTCGTCCGTCGCCAGGTCAGCCGCAACCCCGCGCACCGACGCGTCCGGCACGGCCTCGCGGACGGCGTCGACGCCCCGCGCGGTGCTCTCCTCCGACCGGCCGTTCACCACGACGGAGGCACCAGCCGCCGCGAGTCCGGTGGCGATCGCCAGGCCGATGCCCTGGGCGGATCCGGTCACGAGGGCGGTCTGACCGCCGAGGTCGATCTGCACGGGAGCTCCTTGATTCGTGGGTGGACCTCCATCGTCCCGCGTCGTCCGCCCTGCCGCACCCGTGACGGACGGGAGGCTCCCCACCAGCTGGTGGGGAGCCTCCCGTCCGTCCTGTGCTGACCGAGCAAGCGGTGCCGGATCAGCCGGCGGCCACCGCGCTCGTCAGCGCGCTCCGGACGGACCCCCACGCCGCGAGGCGCTCGCGCACCGCGTCGTGCCGCTCCGCCGCCAGCGCGTCGGCGTGCGCCTGCTCGAGCACCTCGTCGATGACGACGCGGGTGCCGGTCCGGGTGGAGCGGATCGCGGCCTCGACCATCGCGAGGCTCATGATGTTCGTGTGCACCTCGCCGTCCGGGGTGACCCCGGTGCGGAGTGCGCGGACGAAGGACGTCAGCGCACCGCCGATCTCGGTGCCGACGCCGGGTGCGGCCTCGGGGGAGCCGGGCGTGCCGTCGCGGTCGCTCGACGGGTCGTGGTCGCCGTCCCACAGCGCGGTGCCATCCGCGCCAGAGGCCCGCCAGTCGCCGTTCCAGGACGTCTCGGCTCCGGGTGCGCACCAGGAGCCGTCGTAGACGTAGCGGACGTCGCCCTCGAACGTGAAGACCGCCACGGCCGCCGCGTCGCCGCGGTACCAGGACCACGAGGGGTTGTACGACTCGCAGTAGACCGACACCGGGTCGCGTTCGAGCACGTAGCGGGCCGAGTCGAACGGGTGGATGGCCATGTCGAGGAGCAGGACGTCGTCCATCTCCTCGCGGAAGCCGCCGAAGTGCGGGGCCTTCGCGAACCGGGTGCTCAGCGTGCCGAGGTCGCCGAGGTCGCGGACGTGCTGCCGGAAGGCGACGAGCTGGTCGTTGTAGCGCCGCGACTGCGACACCATGAACAGCTCGCCGGTGGCCTCGGCCGCCGCGGCCAGGGAGAGCGCCTCGGCGACGGTCTGCGCCGCGGGCTTCTCGCCGAGCACGGGGAGGCCGGCGTGCAGGGCCTCGAGCGTGATCGGGTGGTGGGCGACGGGCACCGTGATGTCGAGCACGGCCTCCGCTCCGGTCTCGGCGGCCAGGGCGGTCAGGCTCGTGCCGACCGGGATCCCGGGGTCGCCGGCCAGTTCGGCACCGGCGCGGGCGACGTCGAGGTCCAGGTCGACGATGCCGACGAGTTCGACGTCCGGGTCAGCGGCGACGGTGCTGAGCCAGGCGCGGCCCATCCCGCCGGCGCCGACCTGCACGACGCGGAGCGCGGTCACGCCCGGACCTCTTCCTCGACGGGGGCGTCGTCGAACGGGCCGCGGTAGTGCTGGCCGTCGAAGTACTCGCCGAGGTCGTAGCGGCGGAGCGTCGGGATCTCCCGCTCACGCTCGGGCCGTGCCCACTCGGTGGCGTTCGCGATCACGCGGCGGACGTCGGGGTGGTGGTACACGGGGAAGTCCTGGTCACCGGGGGAGAAGTAGAAGATCTTCCCCAGACCGCGGCGGTACGTCATGCCGCTCCGGAACACCTCGCCGCCGGTGAAGCCCGAGATGAACACGAGCTCGTCGGGGGTCGGCACGTCGAAGTACTCGCCGTACATCTCCTGCTCGGGGATGACGATCGGGTTCGGGACGCCGCGCGTGATGGGGTGCTGCGGGTTCACGGTCCAGACGAGTTCCTGGTCGTGCTCGCTGCGCCACCGGAGCGTGCAGGTGGTGCCCATCAGCTTGCCGAAGATCTTCGACCAGTGGCCCGAGTGCAGGACGATCAGGCCCATGCCGGACAGCACGTGCTTGTGCACGCGGTCGACCACGGCGTCGTCGACGTCCTGGTGCGCGGCGTGGCCCCACCAGGTGAGGACGTCGGTCTGGGCGAGGACCTCGTCGGTCAGGCCGTGCTCGGGCTCCTGCATGGTCGCGGTGCGGACGACGGCGTCGGGCAGGTTCTCGCGGATGCCGTCGGCGATCGCGCCGTGCATGCCCTCGGGGTACCGCTCGGCGACGTGCTGTTCGACCTGCTCGTGGACGTTCTCGCCCCAGACGGTGATGCGGAGCGGGGTGGTGGTCGTGTCGCTCATGTCGTTGGTTCTTCTTCCCTGATCGGGGTGGTGTCGTTCGGATGTGTGGGTCACTTGACGGCTCCGCCGAGGGCGCCGGCGGAGATGTACCGCTGCGCGAAGATCAGCAGCACGGCGGCCGGCAGGGACGCCAGCACGCTCGTCGCCATCACGGGCCCCCAGTCGGTGACGTTGGACCCGATGTAGTTGTAGATGCCGAGCGTGATCGGGCGGACGGCGGTCGTCGAGGTCAGCGTGAGGGCGATGAGGAAGTCGCCCCAGGCCCCGAGGAACGTGAACAGCGCCGCGGTGACGATGGCGTTCCGGCTGATCGGGACGACGATCGACACGAACGCCCGGAAGTCGCTCGCCCCGTCGACCAGCGCGGCCTCGACCAGGCTCGGCGGGATCGACTCCATGAAGGCGCGCATCAGCAGGATGGCGAACGGCACCTGCACGGCGCTGTCGGCGAGGATCAGGCCGATGTAGCTGTTCAGGAGCCCCACGTTGTTGAACAGCGTGTACAGGGCGTTGGCGATGACGATCGCCGGGATCATCTGCGTGATGAGCAGCACGAGCAGGAACACCCGTGTGCCGCGCATCCGGAACCGGGCGAGGCCGTACGCCGCCGGGGTGGCGACGACCAGCGTCAGGACGACGGTCCCGAGGCTGATCACCATGCTCGACACGAAGTTCTGGCCCTGCTGCTCGAGTGCCGCGCGGTACCCGGCGAGCGTCGGCGCCAGGGGGAACCACGTCGCCGTGGCCGCACCCGAGGTCGCCTGGAAGCTGGTGTTCACCATCCAGTAGACGGGGAACACCATGATCGCGAGGAACACGATGCCGAGGATCGTCAGCGGGATCCCCCGCTTGCCACGCGGACGCGGGGCCTTGGCGCTCCGCCTGGTGGTGATCGCGCGGGTCGCGGTGACGGTCTGGTTCACGAGTCCGACGCTCATTCGTCGACCGCCTTCCGGGAGATCGCGATGTAGACCATCGCGAAGACGAACGAGACGACGATCAACACGTTGCTGACCGCGGCTCCGATGCCGAACTGGAAGTTGATGAAGGACTGGTGGTAGGCGTTGGTCGCCAGCGTCTGGGTCGAGTTCGCTGGCCCGCCCCCGGTGAGGCCGAGGATGATGTCCACGACCTTCAACGTGTAGACCACCCCGAGGACGATCACGACGCTCACCACCGAACGGATGCTCGGCCAGGTGATGTACCGGAACGCCTTGATGCCCGTGGCGCCGTCGAGCGACGCGGCCTCGTAGAGCTCCGGCGGGACGGACTGCAGCCCGCTGTAGAGGATGGTCGTGTTGAACGGGATGCCGAGCCACACGTTCACGCCGATCACGGCGAGGAGCGCCAGGCTCGGGCTGACGAGCCACGGCACCGGGGCGATCCCGACCATGCCGAGGAGCTGGTTCAGCGCACCGCTGTCCTGGTCGAGGAGCCACTTCCACACCGCGCTCGAGGCGATGAGGGGGAGCAGCCACGGCAGCAGCAGCAGGCCACGGAGGAAGCCCGACAGCGGGAAGTGGCGACGGAAGAACAGCGCCAGGCTCAGCCCGATGACGAACTGCAGGATGATCGAGCCGGCCGTGAAGAGGGCGGTGTTCACGACACTCGTCGCGAACACCGAGCTCTGGAAGACCGCGATGTAGTTGCTCAGGCCGACCCAGGGGGCCTCGCCCGTGAAGAAGGTCTTCGTCGTGTAGTCCTGGAAGGACATCACGATGTTCTTGGCCACGGGGTAGCCGAAGAACACCGCGACGAACACGGCTGCCGGGACCACGAAGAGCCACCGGGTCATGCCGGCCCGCATGCGCGCTCGGCGCTGGCCGGGTCGTTGGGGGACCACGGGCACCTGGGTCCGTGGTCGGGTCTGTGTTGAGGCGCTCACGCCGGTTCCTCTCGTTCACCATCGGGGGAGTCGACCGGACGACCGGCTCCCGCGTTCACCACCGGGCGGGGAGCCGGCCGGACGACCGGCTCCCCGCGGCGGGGGTCGACCGGACGGCCGACCCCCGTCCGCGCTACTGGCTCTGCGACTGCGCCTGCTTGAGCGCTGCCTCGGGGTCGGCCTTGCCGGTGAGGGCGAGCTGGACGGCGGTGTAGATCTTCGTCGCGGCCTTGGGCCAGTCGGGTCCGAGCTCACCCGTGCGGGCACGAGCGGTCTTCACCGTGGTGACGAAGGAGGCGACCTGGGGGTGGTCCGTGGCCCAGGCGGTGCCGGCCTCGATGTTGGTCGGGACGTTGCCGGTCGCGCCGGCGATGACCTTCTGCATCTTCACGGAGTTGAGGCAGCCGACGAACTTGCCGGCGAGCGTCATGGTGTCCTTGTTGCCCGTCTGCGGGACGGTGAAGGCCTCGCCACCGAGCGGTGCGACGGTCGCTTCCCCGGTGCGGGTCGGGATCGGGACGCTGTCGAACTGGAGGTTCTTCGCGGCGTTCAGCGTGGGGAGCTGCCACGGGCCGTTGATCATCATGGCGGCCTTGCCGGCGATGAACTGGCTGTTCACGTCGGCCTGCGCCCAGTTGATCGAGCTCTTCGACATCGAGCCGTCGTTCTGCAGGCCCTCGACGAACTGCAGGGCCTGCGCGGCCTCCGGGGTGGCGATGTCCTTCTCGTCCCCGCCGTTGGACCAGAACATCGGCAGGAACTGCCAGGTGCCCTCGTAGGTGTTGATGTTGCTCATCGCGAAGCCGTAGGTCGACCCCTTCGTGAGCTTCTTCGCGGCCGCCTGCAGCTCGTCCCACGTCTTGGGCGGCTGGACGCCGGCATCGGCGAGGAGCTTCTTGTTGTAGTACAGCGCGATCGAGTTCGTCGCCGGCTGCAGCCCGTAGAGCTTGCCCTTGTAGGTGTTCGCCGCCTTGACGCCGGGCACGTCGCCGCTGGCGTCGAGGCCGTAGTCGCCGAGGTCGGACAGGGCACCGGAGGCGGCGATCTGCTGGACGTCGGGGTTGTCGAGCATGAGCACGTCGGGCAGCGACCGGGACGATGCCTGCTGCAGCACCTTCGCGATCAGGCCGGCGCCGGCGACGTGGTTGATGGTGAGCTTCGCGTCCACCGTCTTGGCGCACTGCTTGTAGATCGGGTTGTAGTTGGCGGCGTAGTAGTCCTCGATCGTGAGGGTCTTGCCACCGGAGGACGCGGCACCGCTGCCGGAGCATCCGGTGAGGACGAGGGGGATCGCGGCGACCACCGCGACGGCGCCGACGAGGGCACGGATCCTGCGTGACGTGGAGGGGAGGCTGGGCTTCATTGCATAGCTCTTCTCGTTGACGGGTGCTTGGGGTCAGGCACGCGTCGCCGACGCTCGGGACGTCGTCGTCGCGGGTCTTCTTGAGGCGAGAAGCTAACAGATAAGCGCTTTGCCTGTAAAGCGCTTCACCGGAAATCGTCCCGCTAAGCTGGGAACGTCTCAGTTCGACGTCGGTACGACCTCGGCCTGGACCAGACCACGACCCGAGAGCAGGATCCGCCTTGGCCACGATGCAGCAGGTCGCCGACCGCGCCGGCGTCTCCATCGCCACCGTCTCCTTCGTGGTCAACGGCACGAAGTACGTCACGCCCGCCACCACCGCGCGGGTCAAGGCGGCGATGCGCGACCTGAAGTTCCGGAACAACGTCGTCGCCCGGGCGCTCGCGTCGCGCCGCACCCGGATCATCGCGCTGCTGTTCCCGACGACCGGCAACCGGTTCAGCCCCACCACGTCGGAGTTCTTCATGGCCGCGGCCGAGCGGGCGTCCGAGCGCGGTTACCACCTGGTGCTCTGGCCCGTCGACCCCGCCGGTGACGACCTCGACGACCTCGTCTCGGGCGGGCTCGTCGACGGCGTGGTGCTCATGGAGGTCCGCATGGACGACCCCCGGGTCGTCAAGCTCTCCGAGCTCGACGTGCCGTTCACGCTGATCGGCCGGACCCGCGACAGCAGCGGGCTGCCGTACGTCGACATCGACTTCGAGACGACGATCGAGGACAGCCTCGACCACCTCGAGGCGCTCGGACACCGGCACTTCGGGCTCGTGCTCGAGGACCTCACCGGCACCCCGATGGAGGGCTACGCGCCGCACCTCCGCGTCGAGGCCACCTTCGAGCGCTCGGTCGCCGACCGCGGCCTCACCGGGACCGTCGTGTACTCGGAGAGCGGAAGCGAGGGAGGACGCGAGGCCGCCCGCGAACTCCTCGAGGCCGCACCCGACGTCACCGCGGTGCTCATCATGAAGGACGACTCCTCCGCCGGGCTGCTGGTCGGGCTGTACGCCGCCGGACGACGCATCCCCGAGGACGTCTCCGTGCTGAGCATCGCGTCGTCCGGTGCCGCGGGGGACCAGCACTACCCGCGGCTCTCCACGATGGTCGCGCCCGGCCGGGAGCTCGGCACCCGGGCCGCCGACGCGCTCATCGAGCAGCTCGACGGCACCTCGGCGGAGCTCCCGCACTTCCTGCTGCCGTGCGTCCTCCGTCCCGCGGAGTCCACCGCCGCGGCGCCGCGCTCCGCCTGACGCGCGCACGATCCCACCCGCGACGCGTGGTCCCACTCGACACGCGTTCCGACCGCCAACGCGCGTTCGTTCCCATCACACCCGCGATGGGAAGTGGGATCGCGCGTAGGTGGCCCGCACGTCTGACCTCCGACGCGCGATCCGACTTGCAACGCGGGGTTGCGCGGGCGCGGGTCGCGCTGGCGATTCGACCTCCTCCGCGGGGATCGACCCACCACGCACGAGAGCGGCGCGACGTCTTCGGGGGACGTCGCGCCGCTCTCGTGTGTGGTGCGTCAGCGCTGGCGCGCCGTGTCGGTGAACAGGTCGTCGAAGACCGTCTGGTCCTCGGTCGGCTGCTCGCCGAACTTCCACTTGCGTCGCATCCTCCGGAAGGTGGTGATGCGGATCGGGTCGATGCCCGGCTCGGTGTCGTAGTTGCTCATGACGCCCTCCGTTCTCAATCTGTCCTCGAAGTTCCCCAACCGGTCCGAACGTACGACGGACGGGCGGTGCGGGTTCGCCAATTAGGTAGAACACTTACCCAACTGCGCTCCGCGGACAATGAACCCGGCGGGTGGTCCGACCGCCTCTAATCTGCCGTTCAGGGGCTCGGGGCGCCGCCGTCCAGAGCTGTGACCACACGGTCGATGATGCGGACGAAACGAGCCTTGTCGCGATCGGAGAAGGAGGACATCAGCTCGTGCAGGTGCTCGTTCGTGCTGTCCATCGCGGCGTGGTACTGCCTGCGGCTGGTGTCCGTGAGCGCGATCAGGCGGCTGCGGCCGTCGTCGGGGTTGGGCCGTCGCAGCAGGTGACCCGACCGCTCCAGTCGGTCGACGGCACTCGTGACCGCCGGCCCGGTGATGCCGAGGTGCGCGGACAGGTCCTTCACGCGCACGGGGCGTCCCCCGGACTCGGCGCGCGACACGAACTGCACGACGGTCAGGTCGACCCCCGCGATGCCCAGGTGCTCGCGCAGGCGGGTGCGCAGGGCCGCCATCGAGGCGTCGAGGCGCGTGAGCGCGGCGTCGAGGTCGAGCTCCAGGTCGCTGGCCGTCACCCGGTCGCCTCCTCCGTGCGTCTCGGCTGCGCGTCACGTTACGCCCAGGTCCGGGCAACAGCGTATCCAGATAGCGAGGAGAACGTCACAGGCACCACCCCGGCGTGGCGGGCGGTGCGCTGATGCCCGGTCTCCAGAACGACGACGCACCCGTGGCGTCGGTCCGGATCGAGGTCACCGGGCGTGACCCCGAGTCGGCCGTCCGTGACCTCACCGCCGTCGGCGCGGGTCGTCAGTGGACCTCGCGCCGCACCGGTGCCGACTACTCCTACCGGTACACGGCCATCGGCGACGGCGAGGTGACGATCCGCCGCTCGCGGGTGCAGGGGTTCGTCCGTGGCGTCGTCGACCCGGGTGACGACTACGTCGTGCAGTGGGTGACGGCCGGGTCCGTGGTCGTCGACCTCGACGGGGAACGCGTGGAGTCCCGCCGTGACGTCCCGACGCTCTACCCGACCGAGCAGCCCTTCGTGGTGATCGGCAGCGACTCCGACCAGCGCCTGGTCCACCTGTCCCGCGCGATGGTCCACGACGTCGCCGTCGACCACTACGACGTCGGTGAGTCGCCCCTGCGCTTCGACCACCACCGCGCGCCCGACGCCAGCGCGCTCGGCCGGTGGGGCGACGCGCTCGTCAGCCTGTCGCGAGCGCTCCGTGACGGCGTCGAGTCCCGGGCCTGGGGCGACGCCAAGCGTGCGGCGGCCGAGGCCTTCCTCGGGCTGTACCCGCCGCGTTCGGAGGCCCTGCCCGCTGAGCTGTCGCTGCCGAGGAACGCACGACTGCGCGCGATGGTCGAGCACGTGCACGCCCACGTCCGCGAGCCCGTCACGGTCGGTGACCTGGCCACCGTCGGGGAGCTGAGCGTGCGGAGCGTGCAGGAGTCCTTCGCGCGGGTGCTCGGCGTCTCGCCCCTGACCTACCTGCGCGAGGTCCGGCTCGAGCGCGTCCGCGACGACCTGCTCCAGCAGGACCCGCAGTCCGTGACCGTCGGCGACGTCGCTCGGCGCTGGGGCTTCGCGCACCTCGGCCGCTTCTCGGCCGCGTACTACGAGCGGTTCGGCGAGTACCCGAAGCAGACGCTGCGCCGCTGATCCGCCCGGTCGGCGCGGCGTGCGGTGTCGTCTGTGTCAGGCCGCGTCGACCCGCCGCACCTCGGTCGGCACGGGGCCCGTGCTCCGGCGCACGCGGAGGCTCGTCGTCATCCGCACGTGGTCGGGGCCGGGTTCGCCGCGGAGCATCGCGAGCAGCATGTCGACGGCCGCCGCGCCGAGCTCGGCCAGGGGCTGCGCGACGGTGGTGAGCGGCGGCGTGGTCATCGAGGCCTGGGGCACGTCGTCGAACCCGATCACGGAGAGCTCCTCCGGCACACGGAGCCCGAGGTCCGCGGCGGCGCGCAGGACACCCATCGCGGAGGAGTCGTTCGCGGCGAACACGGCGGTGGGTCGGTCGGGGGCGGTGAGCAGCTCGCAGGCGACGGCCGTTGCCTGGTCCTCCTGGTAGTCACCGGCGCGCACCAGGTCCTCGTCGACCGGGATCCCGGCGGCGGTGAGCGCCTCGCGGTACCCGGTCTCGCGGAGCTGGGCCGACGCCAGGTCCGCACGCCCGTGGATGTGGGCGATCCGGGTGTGGCCGAGGGCGAGGAGGTGTTCGACCGCGCTCCTGGCGCCGCCGGCGTTGTCGGTGTCGACCGTGGCGTGGCCCTCGGGACCGGTGTGGGGGTCGATGGCGACGACGGGGATGGACGAGCTCGACAGCGCGGTGCTCGGCGTCACGACGATCGCGCCGTCGATCAGCGTGCCGGAGAGCCGGGAGAGCGAGCGCCGTTCCCACCCGGGCTGGCTCGACCCGGTCACGAGGCCGGCGTACGCGAGCAGCTCGTACCCGGTGCCGATCGCCGCGCTCGAGACGCCGCGGAGCAGCTCGGTGGAGAACGGCTCGAACTCGGGGACCAGGATGCCGATGACCCCGGTGCGGGAGCTGCGGAGGCTCCTGGCGACGAGGGAGGTCTCGTAGCCGAGTCGCTCGACGACCTCCTGCACGCGGAGCATCGTCGCCGAGGCCACGCCGTCGCGGTTGTTGATCACCTTCGACACCGTCGGGATGGACACCCCGGCGGCGCGCGCGACGTCGCCGATCGTCACGCGGTCATGGCCGCGCTGCGCACCGACAGCGGTCTCCATGTGCTCACCGTACCGGTGTGCGGGGCCTGGCGGGGGAGATGCGGTTGGTAAAGAAAACGTTATCGATATCGATTGACAAGCCGGTGAAGTGCCTGGCACGCTCTCCGCAGCGGCAGTCGATGTCGCGCATGTCAACGACGACACCGAGGAGTTCCACGATGACGAGGAAGATCCGAGCCGCGGCAGCCATCGCGCTGATCGGGGCCACCGCACTGACGGCCGCAGGCTGTTCCGCGGGCAGTGACGCATCGAGTGGTGACGGCAAGGTCTCGATGACCTTCTGGCACAACTCGACCACCGGTCCGGGCAAGGCCTTCTGGGAGAAGACCGTCAAGGACTTCGAGCAGTCCCACCCGAAGGTCACGATCAAGATCCAGGCGATCCAGAACGAGGACCTGGACGGCAAGCTCCAGACGGCGCTGAACTCCGGTTCCGCTCCCGACGTGTTCCTGCAGCGCGGCGGCGGCAAGATGAACGCCATGGCCAAGGCCGGCCAGCTCATGGACATCACCAGCTCCATCGGCAAGAACGCCAAGACCGAGGTCAGCGCCGGTGCCTTCAAGGGCTACGAGCTCGACGGCAAGACCTACGCGATGCCGGTCGACGTGAACCCCGAGGGCATCTGGTACAGCCAGGACCTCTTCAAGCAGGCCGGCATCGAGGGCACGCCCACGACGATGGACGAGCTGAACGCCGACATCCAGAAGCTCAAGGACGCCGACATCCAGCCGGTGGCCGTGGGCGCGAAGGACGCCTGGCCCGCAGCGCACTGGTACTACAACTTCGCGCTCCGTGCCTGCAGCGCGCAGACGCTGAACGGTGCCGCGAAGGACCTCAAGTTCACGAACAGCTGCTGGAAGCAGGCCGGTCAGGACACCAAGACGTTCTTCGACACCAAGCCCTTCAACGACGGCTACCTCACCACCGCGGCCCAGCAGGGCGCTGGCAGCTCGGCCGGCCTCGTCGCGAACCACAAGGCCGCCATGGAGCTCATGGGTGCGTGGGACCCGGGCGTGATCTCCTCGCTCACCCCGGACGCCAAGCCCCTCGCCGACCTCGGGTTCTTCCCGTTCCCGGAGATGTCCGGCGGCAAGGGTGAGCCCGGTTCGATGATGGGTGCCGTCGACGGCTACTCCTGCTCCGCCAAGGCGCCGAAGGGCCCGTGCACACAGTTCCTCAACTACATGACGCAGAAGACCGTGCAGCAGGAGTACTACAAGGCCTTCAACGCGATCCCGGCGAACCAGTCGGCACAGTCCGTCGTCACCGAGCCGTACCTGAAGTCCGTCCTGGCGGCGTACAACAAGGCGCCGTTCGTCTCGAACTACCTGGACACCCTGTACGGCCAGAACGTCGGCAACGCCCTGAACACCAGCGTCGTCGACCTGCTCGCCGGCAAGGGCTCGGTCAACGACATCGTGAAGACGGTCAACCAGGCCGCGGCGAAGGGCTGACCCGACCCATGGCCACCTCTGTCGCACCACGTCCGCCCCGCTCGGGTGAGCGGTCAGACGCGGGACGCACCACCGGGGCCGACGGCGCACAGCCGTCGGCCCCGGCCGGCCGGCCCCGGAAGCGTCCGGTCGCCGACGTCCGCAAGCGGGTCGAGATCGCCCTGCTCGCCGGGCCGGCGACGATCATGTTCGTCGGCTTCGTCATCCTGCCGGTCGCCCTGGCCGCCTACTACGGCTTCTACAAGTGGCAGGGGTACGGCACCCCGACGGACTTCGTCGGGTTCGACAACTACAAGATCATCTTCACCGACCCCGACTTCCGGGGCGTGCTGTGGCACAACCTGTTCATCGTCATCGGGTCGCTGCTCGTGCAGGGACCGATCGCGATCATCCTCGCGCTGCTGCTGAACCAGCGCATCCGCGGCCGTGGACTCATCCGCGTGCTCATCTTCGTGCCGTACGTCATCTCCGAGGTGATCGTCGGCACCGGGTGGAGCCTGATGCTCTCGAGCAGCGGGGCAGCGAACGACCTCCTGCAGACACTCGGGCTCGGCGGGCTGCGCAACGACTGGCTCTCGAACCCGGACATCGCGATCTGGACGCTCCTGGCGATCATCTCGTGGAAGTACATCGGCTTCGCGGTCATCCTGTTCCTGGCCGGCCTGCAGAGCATCCCCGAGGAGCTGTTCGAGGCCGCACAGCTCGACGGCGCCGGCTACTGGCAGATCCAGCGGCGCATCACGCTGCCGCTCCTCGGCCCGACGCTGCGCATCTGGGCGTTCCTGTCGATCATCGGGTCGCTGCAGCTGTTCGACCTCGTCTACATCATCTGGGGCCAGTACATCGCCTCGACCGCGGGGACCTCGACGATGGCGACGTACATGGTCGCCAACGGCCGCAACTCCGGCAACTACGGGTACGGCAACGCCGTGGCCGTGGTGATCTTCCTCATCTCGCTGGTGATCGCACTCGTCTACCAGCGGTTCGTCCTGCGTCGCGACACCGCCGGCGCCCTCACGGAGAAGGCCACCCGATGACCGCCACCGCATCCATCACCGCCGGCGCCGGTGTCATCGCACTGGCCGAGAGGGCAATCCGATGACCGCCACCGCATCCATCACCGCGCCGAAGGGTCGCCGTGACCGCGGCCGCGGTGACTCCGGTCCGGTCCGCCGTGAACGGAACCTCGGCACGTACTTCATCGCGCTGCTGTTCATCGCGGTGTGCGTCGGTCCCGTCGCGTACATCGTGCTCGGCGGCTTCCGCACCAACGCGCAGATCACGTCGAGCCCGGCCGGTCTGCCCGCGCCGTGGAACTTCGGCAACTACAGCGCCGTGCTCTCCAGCGGCGTGTTCTGGCAGGAGCTCGGCAACTCGCTGATCGCGGGCGTCACGACCACCATCGGTGTCGTCGTGCTCGGCCTGATGGTGAGCTTCGTGCTGGCCCGCTACCACTTCCGTGGCCGTGGGGCGCTCTACTCGCTGTTCGCCGCCGGCCTGATGTTCCCGATCACCGTCGCGATCACGCCGCTCTACCTGCTCGTCAAGGACCTCGGGCTCACGAACAGCCTGGCCGGCGTGATCCTGCCCCAGATCGCCTTCGGCCTGCCGACGACGGTCATCATCCTGGTGCCGTTCCTCCGCGCGATCCCGGACGAGCTCGAGGAGGCCGCGTCGATCGACGGGGCGAGCCGGCTCGGGTTCTTCTTCCGCATGGTCGTGCCGCTGTCGCTGCCCGGCGTCGTGACGACCGGCATCCTGGCGTTCATCGGCAGCTGGAACAGCTACATCCTGCCGCTGTTCATCCTCAACGACGCGTCGGCGTACACGCTGCCGCTCGGGGTGCAGGCGTTCTCGTCGCAGTACTCCGTGGACACCGCCAGGGTCCTCGCGTTCACCTCGCTGTCGATGATCCCGGCGCTGGCGTTCTTCGCGGTGTTCCAGCGCCGCATCGTCGGTGGCCTGACGGGTGCGGTGAAGGGATGACCGCGACGGACGCGACCAACCTGACGGACGCAGCCACGAGCCTCCAGGCCGGCGGCACCGGGACCACCGCGCCCGCCCGCCGGGCCGAGGACCTGCTCGCCGCCATGACGCTCGAGGAGAAGACGGCGCAGCTCGTCGGCTACTGGCTCGACCAGAACGGGCTCGTCGCCCCGATGCAGGGCGAGATGACCAGCGGCACGCCCGAGGGCCCGACGGCGACGCTCGCCGAGGTCACGCGGGACGGTCTCGGCCAGTTCACCCGCGTCTACGGCACCCGCCCCGTCGAACCCGACGAGCGGGCCGCGTGGCTGTGGGACGAACAGCGCCGCCTGAAGCGCGAGACCCGACTCGGGATCCCCGCGCTCGTCCACGAGGAGTGCCTCACCGGGCTCGCCGCGTGGAAGGCCGCCACGTTCCCCACCCCGCTCGCGTGGGGTGCCGCGTTCGACCCGGAGCTCGTCGAGCAGGTCGGCGCCGTGATCGGCCGGTCCATGCGGCAACTCGGGGTGCACCAGGGCCTCGCGCCCGTGCTCGACGTCATCCGCGACCCCCGCTGGGGCCGGGTCGACGAGTGCATCGGCGAGGACCCCTACCTGGTCGGCACCGTCGGGACCGCGTACGTGAAGGGCCTGCAGAGCGCCGGCGTCGACGCGACGCTGAAGCACTTCCTCGGGTACTCGGCCTCGCAGGCCGGCCGGAACCACGCGCCGGTCCACGCCGGACCCCGCGAGGTCGCCGACGTCTACCTGCCGCCGTTCGAGATGGCGCTGCTCGACGGCGGCGCCCGCTCGGTGATGAACTCCTACGCCGAGGTCGACGGCGTCCCCGTCGCGGCCAACGGCGCCCTGCTCACCGACCTGCTCCGCGACCGCCTGGGCTTCGAGGGCACCGTCGTCGCCGACTACTTCTCGGTCGCGTTCCTCGAGGTCATGCACGGCATCGCCACCGACCGCGGTGACGCCGCGGCCATGGCGCTCGAGGCCGGCATCGACGTCGAGCTGCCCACCGGCGACGCGTACCTCGCGCCGCTCGTCGAGCGCGTCCGCAGCGGTGCGGTCGACGAGGCACTGGTCGACCGGGCCGTCCTGCGCGTGCTCCGGCAGAAGGAGCGGCTCGGGCTGCTCGACCCCGACGTGTTCGAGGACGACGCCCCCACCGGCGTCGACCTGGACACCGTCGAGCACCAGGACCTCGCGCGACGGCTCGCCGCCCGCTCGCTGGTGCTGCTGGCCAACGACGGGGTGCTGCCGCTGCAGGCCCCGGCCGACCGGATCGCGGTGATCGGTCCGAACGCCCATCGCGCCGAGGCACTGCAGGGCTGCTACTCGTTCGCGAACCACGTGCTCGCGACGCACCCCGACCTGCCGCTGGGCTTCTCGATCCCGACGGTGCTCGAGGCGCTGCCTCCGGCGTTGGCGGGGCGTGACGCGAGCGGCGCGGACGTCCGTGCTGCTGGTGCTGCTGCGCCCGCTGCCCCTGACGTGCGCTTCGCGCCCGGCTGCGACGTCACCGGCACCGACCGCTCCGGCTTCGACGAGGCCGTGGCGCTCGCCACCGCGTCCGAGGTCGCCGTCCTGGTCGTCGGCGACCAGGCGGGCCTGTTCGGCCGCGGCACCGTCGGCGAGGGCAACGACTCCGAGTCGCTCGAACTGCCCGGCGTGCAGCGCGACCTCGTCGAGGCCGTCGTCGCGACGGGCACCCCGACGGTCCTCGTGCTCCTGACCGGCCGGCCGTACGCGATCGGCTGGGCGCTCGACGGCCCGGGCGCGCGCCCGGCCGCCGTCGTGCAGGCGTTCTTCCCGGGGGAGGGCGGCGGTCTCGCGATCGCCGACCTGCTCACCGGTGCCGCCGAACCGTCCGGCCGGCTGCCGGTCTCGCTCCCGCGGTCCGCCGGCGCGCAGCCGTACACGTACCTGCACCCGCGGCTCGGCGGTCCGTCGGACGTCACGGCCACGGACTCGACACCGGTGCGCCCGTTCGGCTTCGGCCTGACGTACACGTCCTTCGCCCACGAGGACCTGGTGGTCGACCCGTCCGTCACCACCGACGGCACCTTCACCGCGGAGGTCACCGTCCGCAACACCGGCGCCCGCCCGGGGGAGGACGTCGTCCAGCTCTACGGCCACGACGTCGCCGCCACCGTCACCCGCCCGGTCGTGCAGCTCCTCGGGTACGCCCGCGTCGCGCTCGGCCCGGGGGAGTCCGCGCGGGTGCGCTTCAGCGTCCCGGTGCAGCGGTTCGCCTTCACCGACCGGCACCTCCGGAAGGTGGTCGAGCCGGGTGACGTCGAGGTGTGGGTCGCGTCCCACGCGGCGGCGTCCCGGCCTGGAGGCCCGCTCGACTCCGGTGGGATCGTCGCGGTCGGCGACGGGGTCGCGGCAGCACCGGTGCCCGGCTCCGCCACGGACCGTGCGACGGTCGTCGTGACGGGGGCCGTGCACGAGGTCGCGCTCCGTGAGCCGCGCGTCGTGGGGTGGTCGCTGGTCTGAGGGTCGTCCGATCGGCTGGTCGTCAGATCGGCTGGTCGTCCGATCGGCTGATCGGCCAGTCGGTCGACTGGTAGGCCGCGCCGCCGTGGGACGCCGGGTTCAGGGGCGTCTCACGGCGGTGGCGTGCCGACCGCGCCTCTCGTGATCTGCGGGGTCAGGTCTCGGCGCCGAGTGCGAGCCGAACTGCGTCGACCACGGCCACCTCGACCCCAGCTCGTCGCGCGAGTGCGGGATCGCGCCGGATGAGGGCGGTCGCACCGAGCAGCCGCCGTCGTTCGTCCTGGGTCACGCCGTCGCCGATGCGATCGGATCGCCGGACGAGCGAGGCGAGCGTGGCGATGTCGACGAGGTGGCGGGTGTTGTCCTGGCCCGCCAGTTGGTCGACAGCGGCGGCCTTGCTGAAGAGGGCGCCCTGCCGGGTGGGGCGGAGGAGCCGCCCGACACGGCCGTTGACCGAGACGTCGATGACGACGCTGCGGTCGAGTGCTCCTTGCGTCCCAGGGGCCGCGACTGTCGTTCCTCCGCCACGACCCCGTCGGCCGTCCGCCCGAGGTCCGAGGAACCGAGGTTGCACGACATCGACCTGGGCGCCGTCGCGCAACCAGCGGTGTTGGTGCCCTTCGAAGGACGTCCCGTCCGGTTCGAAGCCGAGCGAGGCGAGCACGCTCGTGAAGTCCCAGAGCATGTTCGGGTGCAGGCGCACGTCCAGCGCAGCGTCGACGTCCTGAGTCGGGCGAGCGCTCCGGACGCCGCGTTCCCAGCAGTGCGACTGGACCATCTGCCCGCCGACGAGCGACCAGTCGCGCGGGGGGCGTTCGTAGACGTCGAACAGTGCGTGCCACGCCGTGGCCTGCTCGGGAGGAAGTGTCGGTGCCTCGATCACGCGGTCGCCGTCCGCAGGAGCTCGACGGCACGACGGCGTTCGCGCGGGCCGTCGTCGGCGATCAGGTCGAGGACGAGTTGTGACAGGGCCAGCGGGCGTTCCGGAGCGTTGTCGTGGACGTGCAACGCGACGTTGGGCGTCGAGGACGACCGGAGCAGGTACTCACGGCGCAGGGGGTCGACGTCCGCCCGTGCGACGTGTGCTTCCAGGACGTCAGGAGCGCTGATCTCCGACCGGGGATCGCTCACACCCCCGGCGACGAGCCGCTCGTCGGTCCGGAGTCCAGGGAGGTCGTCGGGCTGGACGAAGAACTCCTCGACGCGAGGGATACGCTTCCACAGCCAATCGCGGAAGACGTCGGCGACCACGACGTCCGCCTGCTCGCGGAGCAACACGAGCCGCTGACGCAGTCGCGTGCGTTCCGTCGGCTCGAGGTGCGCGAGCGCGTCGCGACCATCGATGGCAGCGAGGAGCGCGTTCGCAGCGCGATCAGCCAAGGGTCGTCTCGCAGCAGGACGGAGCCGGAGCGCGTCGTCGATCAACCAGATGCTCCCGGACTTCCGCGCAGCGAGCTTCCCGGACCGCACCTGCTTCCGGATCACCTGCTCCGAGAGCCCGTGGTGCTGCGCGTACTCAGCCACCGTCACGTCAGCCATGAACACAAGGGTAACGGACCTCGTCACCTTGTGTGTCGTCGAGGCCGAAGCTGGCCCCCGCTTTCGTGCGGTGGACAATCTCCGTCGCCGTCCGGGAGCGTCCGCCTACCGTCCCGGCCATCGCGGCGGACCATCCAGGGACCAGCCCGGACCGGACCGCGAACAGAAGGAGCGATCGTGTACTTCCACAAGCAAGAACTGCAGTTCAAGGCCACTCCTGACAAGCCGGACGCCGTCTACGCCAGGAAGCTGCAGGAGGTGCTCGGCGGTCAGTACGGCGAGATCTCCGTGGCCATGCAGTACCAGTTCCAGGCGTGGAACATGCACATCCCCGGCAAGTACCGCGACATGGTGTTCGGCATCGGCGCGGAGGAGATGGGCCACGTCGAGATGCTCGCGACGATGATCGCGCAGCTGCTGGAGAAGGCCCCCCTCGGCATCACCGGTGACGCCCTGCAGGACGACCCGACCGTCGCGGCGGTCATCGGTGGGACCGACATCCAGCACGCCATCGTCGCCGGCGCAGGCGCGCGACCCGTCGACAGCATGGGGAACCCCTGGCAGGGCTCGTACATCACCGCCAGCGGCAACCTGCTCGCCGACTTCACGGCGAACGAGAACGCCGAGATGCAGGGCCGTGTGCAGGCCGCGCGGCTCTACCACATGACCGACGACCACGGCGTGCGGGACCTGCTGAGCTTCCTCATCGCCCGCGACACGATGCACCAGAACATGTGGGCGACCGCCGCCGCCGAGCTCCGCGAGCAGGGCCTCGAGACCATGCCGGTCCCGAGCAACTTCCCGCAGAAGAAGGAGAACCAGGAGGTCAACTACCAGTACCTCAACTTCTCCGACGGTGCGCAGGCGAAGGAAGGGTCGTGGGCGAGCGGTCCGTCGTTCGACGGCAAGGGCGAGTACACGTACCACGACGGCCCCACCACCTCGGTGCCGATGCCGCCGCCCACCCGCCCGGACGCCCGGTTCTACGGCACGACCGACGTCCCGAACACGGTCGAGAAGATCGCGGGCACGGTGCAGGACAAGCTCAACAAGGAGTGACCGTGGACGGCCGTCGGACAGGAGCGCAGCGACTGGTACCGCTGCGCCTGTCCGGCGGCCGCCGCACCTGGGACGTGGCTCACCAGGCCGCGGTTAGCGTCCCGGTCATGCGAACCACTGCGAAGACCGCCTCCGCCCTCGTCGGCTCCGTCACCCTCGCCCTGCTGCTCGCGTCCTGCAACGGCGGAGCCCAGGAGCCGAACCCGGTGAACACCGGACCCCTCGCCGAGAACACCACGAAGGCATCGACGTGCGACACGGCCTCGAGCGCGACGGTCGACGCGATCAACGCCCTGACCGGCAGCGACGACGTCAAGGCAGCGAACATCGAGGCCGCCGACGGTGGCTGGTACCTCGGCACGGCTGCTGTGTCGGGCGACGACGTCGCACTCTGGGCCACGACGGTCGACCCCACCACGGACGACTTCGACGGCACGGTCTTCCCGCTCAACAGCACCGCCACCGACGAGGTCAACGCCCCGACCGCCACGGCGTCCCCGGCGCCGGAGACCTTCGCCGCTGACTCCGCCGCCGCCAGCCGCGTCGAGAACTGCGTCACGGACGGCCCCGGCAAGTAGCCCTGACGGTCTGGAGGCCCGGTGCCCGCTGGCACCGGGCCTCCAGTCCGTCTGCGCCCCGGCACGCGCCCGAGTCTCGGCCCCGCGGACAAGCCGCGCCGCATCCGGCCCGTGCAGCGTCCGCCCGGCCGAGACTCGCGCCGCTGCCCCGGCCGTGCACGCGCTGGCGGCAAGTGCAGCACCGCTGACGGCACCATCCGGGCGCTGCCTCGACGTGCCGTCGGGCAACACCGCGAACGGCACGGCGCTCCAGCTCCACGACTGCAACGGACAGGCCCCGCAGGTCTTCTCGTTCAACTGAGTCACCTGCCATCAGTCCGGAACCGCCGGGCGGGAGGCTCGGTGCCAGCTGGCACCGAGCCTCCCGTCCGGCCGCGGGTGGGTCCGGCGCCGCGCTGCCGTTCGTGTCGCGAACGCCGGGCTGGTGTCGCTCCTCGGTCGATGCACGGCCATCGGGCGACACCCGGCGTGCGGAGGCGCGGCGCATCCGGCCGGACCATGTCGCTTCCGCCGGTCTGGCGGGACGGCGCGGGGCGGGGCGCGCCACGTTTTTTCCGAGCCGGGGCTTGCTTCATCGATTAAGCACGTGCATGATGATCCCAGTTAATCGATAAAGCACTCGAACCGAGGAGGCGACCATGCCGAAGTCCGTCACCCTGAAGGACGTCGCCGCGAAGGTCGGCGTGACGTCTGCCGCGGCGAGCATGGCGCTCGCCGGACACGAGCGGATCAGCGAGCGCACGCGAGCAGCGGTCAAGCAGGCCGCCGACGAGCTGGGCTACGTCCCGAGCTCGGCGGGTCGTGCGCTCCGCAGCCAGCGGGCCGACGCCGTGGCGCTCATCGTCCCGAACTCGTCCGCACACGTCTTCGGGCACCTGTACTTCATGCACGTGCTCACGGGCATGTCGACGGCGGCCAACGCGCACGACGCCCAGGTGATCGTCTCGACGAACGCGGACACGTCCAACGGCGGCGTGGCGTACGAGCGGGTCATGCGCTCCCGCACCGCCGACGGTGCGATCGTCACGAGTGCGGCAGTCGACGACGACCACGTCCAGGGGCTCGTCGCGAGCGGGCTGCCCGCCGTCCTCATCGGCAACTACCCGCACCTGGCCGACGCCGTCACCGTCGGCATCGACGACGTGGCCGCGACCGAGCGGCTCGTCGACCACCTCGTCGAGGTGCACGGACGCCGCCGCCTCCTGCACGTGACGGGCACGCTCGACCACCAGACCGGACTCGACCGACGCACCGGGTTCCTCCGGGCCGCCGAGCGACACGGCCTCACCGACGTGTCCGTCGTGGAGGGCGACCTGTCCGAGACCTCCGGCGCCGCGGCCATGGAGCACTTCCTGCACGAGGGTGCCGCGACCCGCCCCGACGGCGTCGTCTTCGCGAACGACGACATGGCGGTGGGCGGGCTCCACACGCTCCGTCGTGCCGGGGTCGACGTGCCGGAGGACGTGTCCGTCGTCGGCTTCGACGACTTCGGGCTCGCCCGCGTCACCACCCCGGGCATCACGACCATCCGTGTCCCCGCCGAGGAGATGGGCCGCATCGCGACCGAGCGGCTCTTCGACCTCGTCGACCACCGTGGCGGACACCCCGCCCGCACCGAGCTCCCCGTCGACCTCGTCACCCGCCGGTCCTGCGGGTGCGACCCCGACGCGGAACGCGTCCGCACCTGAGCGGACGCCGCACCAGCACCACCCGACGCACCAGCACCAGCACCAGCACCAGCAGTACCCACCCATCCTGCGAGCACAGCAACGCAAAGGAGCGTTCCCGATGAAGCACGCACGTACGACCCTCGCGATCGGCGCCGTCGCCACCGTGGCGGCCCTCACCCTCACCGGTTGTTCCGCCGACGGCAACGCCAGCACGGACGGCCCCGTCACCCTCAAGGTCTGGACCGGTTTCACCGGCGGCGACCGCCCCGGCTACGCGACGATCGTCAAGGACTTCGAGAAGGCCCACCCGGACGTCAAGGTCGACATGACCGTGCAGCCGTGGGACACCATCCAGCAGAAGCTCCCGTCGGCCTGGCTGACCGGGCAGGGTCCCGACGTCGCGGCGGTGTCCTCCGACCCGAACGCCGTCGCCCAGTACGTCAAGACGCGGTCGGTGATGCCGATCACGGCCACCGGCAGCGGCGACGGCAAGATCAACACGGACGCCTTCGCACCCGGGACCGTCGACGAGTTCACGTACGACGGCAAGCTCTACGGCGTCCCCGCGAACTTCGCCACGCTGAGCCTGTACTACAACAAGGAGCTCTTCGCAGCGGCCGGCATCACGGACCCGCCGTCGAGCGTCGCCGAGATGGCAGCGGACGCGAAGCAGCTCACGTCCGGGGGCAAGTACGGCATCGCGCTCGCCGACAACCAGACGATCCAGATGTGGCCCGTCCTGCAGTGGCTCGAGGGCGGCGACATCGTCAACGGCAAGAACTGCAGCGTCGTGCAGTCCTCCGACGGGCAGAAGTCACTGTCCACCTGGGCGGACCTGGTCGCGAAGGACAAGGTCAGCCCGGTCGGTCTGACCGGCGCCGAGGCCGACTCGCTGTTCTCGGCAGGCAAGGCCGCGATGGAGATCAACGGTCCGTGGGCCGCCTCCGGGTACAAGGACGCCGGGATCGACCTCGGCATCGCCACGATCCCGGTCGGAGTCGACGGGAAGTCGAGCACGCTCGGCGCGATCGCCCCGCTGTCGATCTCGGCGAAGACGAAGTACCCGAAGCAGGCGCAGGAGTTCCTGGCGTACTGGACGTCGAAGTCCGCGCAGCAGAAGTTCTCGCTGCAGACGGGCTTCCCGCCGCTCAGGACCGACCTGTCGGACGATGCGCAGCTGAAGGCCGACCCCACCGTGTCGGTGTTCGCCAGCCAGGTGCCGAACGCGCGCCTGTACCTGCCGCACGTGCCGAACGCCACGAAGGTCGACTCCGACGGCTACGTCCCCCTGATCGGCGAGATCACCCGTGGGAAGTCGGTCGAGTCCGCCACGAAGAGCGCCGGTCAGACGATCGACGGCCTCACCGGTTGCGGTCAGTGACCGACCAGCTCACCGGGTCCGCCCCGCCACGCACGCCGCGTGGCGGGGCCCCGGCCTCCGGCCGCGACACCGGACGGGAGGCTCGCCCCACCCGCCGCCGATCGCGTCGGTTCCAGCTGGCCTGGCTCTTCATGGCCCCGTCGCTGCTGATCCTCGGTGCGTTCGTGGTCTTCCCCATCCTCCGGTCGCTGTACTACTCGTTCTTCGACTGGACCGTCGGGGCGGCGTCGCAGCCCTTCGTGGGGTTCGGGAACTACACGAAGCTGTTCCACGACCAGCAGTTCTGGAACGCCCTGCGGATCACACTCGAGTACACGGTCGTCTCGGTCGTCCTGCTCGTGGTGCTCGGGTTCATCGCCGCACTCCTGCTGCAGCAGGACACCCTGGCGAACCGCATCGTCCGATCGGTCTTCTTCTTCCCGACCATCGTGTCGCTCGTGACGATCGGGCTGGTGTGGAAGTTCCTGCTCGACCCCGACATCGGTCTCGTGGGCGGCATCACGGCGGCGCTCGGCCTCCCGAGCATCGCCTGGCTGCAGTCGACCTCGCTGGCCCTGCCGACGATCATCGCCGTGTCGGTGTGGAAGAGCCTCGGCTTCGCGATGATCCTCTTCGTCGCCGGGCTGAAGGGCGTGCCGGCGGAACGGTACGAGGCCGCGGAGCTCGACGGCGCGAACCGCTGGCAGACCGTGTGGCGGATCACGCTGCCGAGCATCCGCCCCACGATGCTCTTCACGTCGATGATCCTGACGATCCAGTCGTTCCAGGTGTTCGACCTGGTGTACGTGATGACCGGCGGCGGTCCGGTCTTCCACACCGACACGCTCGTGAACCTGCTCTACCGCGACGGGTTCGTCAACTACCAGACCGGCTACGCGTCGGCCGTCTCCTGGGTCCTCTTCGTGATCATCATGCTCATCTCCCTGCTCCAGCTCCGACTGTTCCGGTACGACGATGTCGACTGAGGCGCGCACGCGGCGACCGCCCCTGACGGAACCGACCCGTGCCTCCCGTCCGGGCCGCATCAGCAACCGGCGCCCGGTCCCGCGGACCGGTGTCGAGCGCAGCGGCTCCGTGCTGAAGTGGGTGTACCTCGGCATCGGGCTGGTCTTCGTGCTCGTGCCGTTCATCTGGATGGTCAGCGGGTCGTTCCGGTCCGAGGCCGACCTGTTCGGCCACCCCGCCAGCCTGTTCCCGACCCGTGCCACCCTGCACGGCTACGTCGGCGTCTGGCAGCAGCTCCCGTTCCTCCGGCTGCTGCTCAACTCACTCCTGTTCACGGTGGTCACGACGGCGCTGACGCTGCTGTTCGACTCGATGTGCGCCTACGCCCTGGCTCGGATGCGCTTCGTCGGGCGGAACGTGGCCTTCGTGCTCGTCATCGCGACGCTCATGGTGCCGTTCCAGGTGACGCTGATCCCGGTCTTCGTCGAGCTGTTCCACCTCGGGTGGCTCAACACCTACCAGGGGCTGATCATCCCGCGGGCCACCAGCGCGTTCGGCATCTTCCTGTTCCGGCAGTTCTTCGTGGACATCCCCGCCGAGCTCGACGAGGCCGCACGCATCGACGGCGCCGGACACTGGCGGATCTACTGGCAGGTGGTCCTGCCACTGGCCAAGCCTGCGATCGCGACGGTCGCCGTGCTCAACGGCATGGCGCTCTGGAACGACCTGCTCTGGCCGCTCGTCGTGACGACCTCGAACGACATGCTCACGCTGCCGGCGGGCCTGACGCTGTTCGGTGGAGCGCACGTGACCGACCACGCGGTGCTGCTCGCCGGGGCCGTGATCTCGCTGCTGCCGATCGCACTCGGGTTCTTCTTCGCCCAGAAGTTCTTCGTCGCCGGCGTCGCCACGACGGGGCTGAAGTGAGCGCGCCACGCGCCGCCGGCGTCCAGACGGACGGGCGGGTGTTCGCCCCGGGGACGTTCACGTTCGTCGCCGGGATCGAGGACACCTGCGTGTACCCGCCGCAGCACTTCGCCATGGCGCCCCTCGACGAGCACGAACTGACCGGGCACGACGACGTGTGGCGCGAGGACCTCGACATCGTCGCGTCACTCGGGGCCCGCGGGCTGCGCTACGGCGTCGACTGGCCGCGGGTCCACGTCGCGCCGGGGGTCTTCGACTGGGCGGTGCTCGACGAACGCCTGCCGTACGCGGCGTCCATCGGCATCACGGTGATCGCTGACCTGGTGCACTACGGCACGCCGAGCTGGCTCGCCGAGTCGTTCGCCGACCCCGGGTACCCGGCGGCGATCGCGTCGTTCGCCGGTGCCTTCGCAGCGCGCTACGCCGGGGTGGTCGACCACGTGACCCCCCTCAACGAACCGATCACGACGGCGTCGTTCGCCGGGCTGCGCGGTGTGTGGCCGCCGGCGCTCACCGGGTGGGGAGGATGGACGCGCGTGGTCCTCGGCATCGCCGCAGGCTTCCAGCAGGCGGTCGCGGCGGTCCGTTCCGCCAACCCGGACGTGGTCGTCGTGCACGTCGAGGCGTCGTCGCTGTTCACGGCGGGCGACGGCGACGCGGTGGTCCAGGCCGACGTGGTCGCGCACGACGGGGCTGCGCTCGCCGCCGAGGCCGCACTGCTCGAGGACCTCGGCTGGGTGCCGACGGACCTGGTGCTCGGTCGCGTCGACGAGAGCCACCCCTTCCACGCCTGGCTCGTCGGACACGGTGCCGACCCCGCTGCGCTCGCGGACCTCGTCGACGGTGCGGTGACGATCGACCTGCTGGGCGTCAACTACTACCCCGACCTCTCGCCCCGGCGCCTGGTGAGCGGGGCGACGGGCACGGTCCAGCACGCCTACGACCGTTGGAGTGAGGGACTCGTCGAGTCGGTGACCCGCTTCGGTGCCCGCTACGGGGTGCCGATGGTGGTCACGGAGACCTCGATCGAGGGCTCCGACGCCGTCCGTTCGGCGTGGGTCCGGGACTCCATGGCCGCTGTTCGCGCTCTCGTGGACGCCGGGGTCGACGTCCGCGGATGGACGTGGTGGCCGGTGTTCGACTTCGTCGACTGGTCCTACGCCTCCGGTGGGAGGAACGTCGAGGAGTTCGCCGTGTCGGACGATGTGGTGGCTGAACGGTCGGGTACCGGGAGCAAGACCCCGTACCTGCGTCGCATGGGCCTCGTCCGACTGGAGGAGCAGCCCGACGGCACACTCGCCCGGGTGGCCACCAGCGCGGCCGAGGAGTACCGCGGGCTCGCGACCGTGCCACGCTGAGCAGGTGGACGACAGCGCCGAACCGTGGGTACGCCGGCTCCGCGACGGCGAGGTCCCACCCGTTCGCGGACTCGTGCTCGGGCTCCTCGCCCTGTCGCTCGTCGGTGCCCTGCTGCTCTGGGCCGAGGCCCTGCACCTCGAGTGGATCGCGGACTTCTGGGACCAGACCAGACGCGCCGGGCTGCTCGTGCTCGTCCCGCCGGCCCTCGTGGTCGCGGGTCCCGCCGCGGGCGTCGCCGCATGGTGGGCCTCCCGCCGTGATCGTCGTGTCCTGGCGCGGATCCGCCGTGCGGGCACCCCGGTGGCCTTCCACCTGCCGGTGACGGCGCCGGTCATCCGGGAGCCCGACGAGCTCCCGGACCCGGCGCCCGTGCTCTGGACCGTCGACGCCGAGGGCCTCCACGGCTGGTCCTCCCGCGACGACCGGCCTGTCCACGACCTCCCGTGGGAGCGCATCCGCCGCATCGACGTCGCGACCCACCGGGTGCGCGGCGGCGTGGACGAGGACTACGGCCTGTGGTTCGCGATCGACCGCGGCCACGTCGTGCTCGCCCCGCGGGGTGCCCTCGGCCGGCCGTCGGGCATCGCGGCGGCGAAGCTGCAGGTCCTCGCGCGGGTGCTCCGCGCGCTGCGCCCGGCCCAGCCTCGCTGACTCTGACCGTCGTGCGCGTGCCGACGGAAGCGACACGGTCCGGCCGTCTGCGTCCATGCGCCCGCATCCGGCAACACCGTACGGCCATCTGCGCGGCGCATCCGCCCGCAGCATGTCGCTTCTGCCCGTCGGGCGGGGCCGAGGCGCAGTCGCCGCGGACGCGACCACGGCCGGACGGGAGGCTCGGCGCGCGTCCTGCACCGAGCCTCCCGTCCGGCCCGCGGCTGGCTGCCGAGACTTGGCTCAGCGGGCAGATCGCGCCCCGCGCATGCCGCGTGATGTCCGCATGGCCGAGTCTCGGCCGCGGCGGCCACGGGCCGCGGACGCAACCACCCGCCGGACGGGAGGCTCGGCGCACGTCCGGCACCGAGCCTCCCGTCCGGCCCGTTGCCGGCTGCCGAGACTCGGCTCAGCGGGCAGATCGTGCCGCTCGCGTGCCGTGCGGTGTCCGCACGGCCGAGTCTCGGCCACGGCGGCCCTGCGGCCGCGGCCGCGGACGCAACCACCCGCCGGACGGGAGGCCCGGCGCACGTCCGGCACCGAGCCTCCCGTCCGGCCCGTGACCGGCTGCCGAGACTCGGCTCAGCGGGCAGATCGTGCCGCTCGCGTGCCGCGCGGTGTCCACATGGCCGAGTCTCAGCGCCGGCCGCGCCGGCCGCGCCGCGCCCGCCCCGCGCCGCGCCCGCCGCGCTCACCGCGCAGCGGGCAGCGGCACCTCGCGCTCCCGGTCCCAGGGCTCCGTCCACCCGGCCCGGTCGAACAGCGCGTCGAGCAGCGACGCCGTGAAGCCCCACACCACGTGCGACCCGGCGTCGGTGTCCACCGTGAAGGCCGCCCCGCGCCACTCCTGCCCGTCGCGCCGGATCACGGTGACGCCGCGGTGAGCGGGGTCGAGCAGGTCGGCCACGGGCGCGCGGAAGACCGCCGCCGACTCGGCCTCGTCCACGACCCGCACGGGCGACGGGTCCCGCCACCACCCGAGCACCGGCGAGACCAGGTGCCGTGAGAACGCGAGCGGGACGGCCGGCAGCGTGCCGAGCACGTCGACGCCGGAGGGGTCCAGGCCGGTCTCCTCGCGGGCCTCGCGCAGGGCGGCAGCCACGGGGTCGCGGTCGCCGGGGTCCACGCGGCCGCCGGGGAACGCGACCTCGCCGGGGTGGGCGCGCAGCGTGGTCGCACGGGAGAGCAGCAGGACGTCGAGGTCCCGCGACACGGCGGCGTCCGCACGGTCGCTCGGCACACCGTCGAGCACCCCGAAGAGGATGAGCACCGCGGCCTGACGCGGCGACACGGCTGCGGGGAGCCCGGCGACCAGCGGCTCACTGCCGGCGGAGTCGAGGACCGCGGCCAGCTCCGCCCTGGCGCTCGTCACGTCGTCCGTCGCCCGACTCGTCTCAGTCACCACAGCAGCCTATGCACGCTGCACCGGGCAGGCGCATCATCGGGGCATGGCGTACACGACGCGGTTGCTCACGGAGGAGACCTGGCCGGACTTCCAGGCGCTCGTGACCCGCAGCAACGGGATCTGGGGCGGCTGCTGGTGCATCGGCTTCCACCCGGACGCGGCCCAGGTGCGGGCGGACCCGGACACCCCCAACGAGGAGGCGAAGCACCGGCACGTCCGCGCCGGCACGAACCACCAGGTCCTCGTCTACGCCGACGGTGTCGCCGTCGGCTGGTGCCAGTTCGGCCGTCCCGCAGAGCTGCCCACGATCCAGAACCGCAAGGCCTACGACCGGGAGGCCGTGGTCGCCCCGGACTGGCGCATCGGCTGCGTCTTCGTCGAGTCCCGGCACCGCGGGCACGGTGTCGCGCGTGCCGCGGTGACGACGGCGCTCGCCGAGATCCGCGCCGCCGGCGGCGGGGTCGTCGAGGCCTACCCGGAGCAGACCGCCGAACGGCCTCCGCAGCGTGGCGCGTACCTCCACACGGGGCCGGAGGAGCTCTTCACGCAGTTCGGGTTCACCCGTGACCGGCGCATCGCCAAGTGGCGGTGGGTGATGCGCGCCACGGTGTGACCGTCCGCCGTCAGGCCTCCTGCGCCGCCTGCCGGGTCTGCCGTGGAAGCTCCCCGAACTCGGCGCGGTAGGCCGCGGCGAACCGACCGAGGTGCGCGAAGCCCGCGGCCCGAGCGACCTCCGCCACGCTCACCGTGGGTTCGGTCTGCAGGTGCTCGCGCGCCAGGAGCAGGCGGATCCCGCGCAGGTACGTCAGCGGGGCGATGCCGTGGTGCCGCTGGAACGTGTCTTGCAGTCCCCGCACGCTCAGACCCGCGGCCGCGGCGACGTCGGCCACGGTGATCTGTTCGGTGGCGTTCTCGAGCAGGAAGGACTCGGCGCGGGCGAACCGGGCGCTGGCGGCGGTCTGCGGAGGCTCGTGCTGTCCGACGGGCCAGTGCGGGATCGCCGTCAGGAGGCCGCCCGCGGCGAACCGGGTGAGCTCCTGTTCGCGTTCGAGCGGGACCTCGTCCGGACCGTTCAGCACCTCGGCGGCGACGGTCCGGACCATCAGCCACCAGGCGGCGAGGGCGGGGCCCTCCGGGACGTGGCGGGGCTTGAACACCAGCGGACCGGGTTCCCAGTCGCCACGTTCGGCCGCGACGGCCTCGACCGTGGCCCGGTCGATGCGCATGACGTCCTTCTGGAACGACTCCCACCGGAACGGCTGCGAGTCGGCGCGGAGCAGCGTCGGACGGCCGATCGTCATCAGGTCGCCGTCGAGGTGCCCGCGGCCGGACTTCAGCCAGATCAGCGTCATCGCGTTGTCCGGTGCGATCTCGCCGGATACCACGCCGGAGCAGCTGCACGAGCCGAGCGACAGCAGGTGCGTGCCGCGGGTGCGGTCCTCGAAGGCGAACGACGACTCACGACCCTCGACCAGCAGGCCTCGGGTCACGTCGTCCCGCATCACGGTCGCCGCCGCGACCCGGCGGTCCCGGGTGCGGGTCTCGCGCCGGGTCCGACGCACGAGTTCTGCCACGGGTCGATCTTCACCGGAACCGAGCCGTCCTGCAAGCGGACACGCGGCTTCCGGAATCGGACATTCACACGGTCAGAGCCGGACGGCCCGACTGGACGACCCGCGGTCGCCCCGTCGGGTCAGGCGCGGTCGTGGAGCGTCACGTGGTACCCGTCGGGGTCCGCGAAGGTGAAGGTCCGGCCGAAAGGGCCGTCGATCGGGTCGGCGACGATCGTCCGGCCGTCCGCCACCAGGGCGTCGTGGATGGCCTGCACGTCGGTCGCGTGGAGCCAGAGCGCGGCTCCGATGCCCGGCTGGGGGACGGCGTCGAGGTCGGTGCCCGGCACGACGTCGCGCAGGGCGAAGGCGATCGGCGTCGTCGTGAACACGACGGCGTGCGGCGGCCCGGCGGGTGAGCGGACCAGGCCGAGGTGGCGCTCGTAGAACGCCTGGGAGGCGTCGAGGTCGCGGACCTGCAGGGAGATGAAGTCGGGGCCGGTGACGGGCATTGGTGCTCCTTCGTTGTGTGTCAGTCTTCTGACACGGAGCAATCTATGTCAGAATCCTGACATGAGTCAAGACGGCGACGGGATCGACCTCGACACCTCCCTCGGGTACCTGCTGAAGGAGGCGGCCAGTGCCCTCCGCACCGCGATGGAGGCCGTGCTCCGACCACTCGGCATGACGATCACGCACTACTCGTGCCTGGAGCTCCTCGCGCAGCGCCCCGGCCTGTCGAACTCCGAGCTGGCGCGTGGCGCCTTCGTGACCCGGCAGTCGATGAACGTGCTGCTGCAGGCCCTCGAGCGCGACGGCTCCGTGACCCGTGCCGCCGAGGCGCCCGTCGGCAAGGCCCTGCCCACGCGGCTCACCGAGGTCGGCCGGACGCGTCTGGCGGCCGCGACCGCCGCGGTGCGCTCCGTCGAGGTGCGGATGCTCGACGGCCTGAGCGCGGACGACCGGGCCCAGGCCCTCCGGCTGCTGCGCAGCATGGTGCGCGCGCTGCGGTCGGGCCCCCGGGACGTGCCCACGGTGACGGGACGTGACTGACGACGAACGGGAGGCACGGTGCCAGCTGGCACCGTGCCTCCCGTCTGCCCCGTGGTGGGGCCGGAGTGTGGTCCGGACCGGGTCACCCCGGTCCGGAGCCGGTCACTCGGTGGTGGAGACCCAGTCGATGAGCAGGTTGCCGGACTGGCCCCAGTTGCCCGTCTGGAACATGAAGCGGTGCGGGGTCCACGGCACGTCGTGCGTGATGGTGTCCAGGACGCGGCCGTCGACGCTGTACGTGACGGACTGTCCGGGGACCCAGTCGATCTTGTAGGTGTGCCAGTCACGCCATGAGACGCCCGTGCCGAGCTGCACGCGGTTCGACTCCTGACCCGGGGTCATGGAGTGGTGGTAGGCGGACGGGCTCTCGTCGAAGTTGCCCTCGGGGAAGTCGATCTCCCCGTCCGACCAGATGCCGGAGGTCGGCCACAGCATGAACGCCGCGCCGTTGCCGTCGCCGCCCGTCGCCTTCGCGCGGACGGAGAACGAACCGCCGACGTGGCCCCACGCCTTGGCGAAGGTGCCGAAGGTGCCGGCCGTGCCGGCGCCGCCGAGCTGGACGTCCATGACGCCGTCGTGCACCGAGACGGTCTTGCTCGGGGCGTAGATGCCCGAGGTGCCGTCCGGGTAGGGCTGCCAGGCCTGCTTGTAGGCCTGGGCGACCAGGCCGGTGGCGGCGGAGTCGTTGAAGTCCTCGACGAACGAGGCGGCCGGCGCCGAGGAGTCGGAGCCGGTGTCGGCGACCGGGGCCGGCGCGGGGGTCGGTGCGGTCACCGGCGGCTGCCAGCGACCCTTTCCGCCCCACCAGCCGTTCCAGGTGGCGGCGGAGGCGGCCGTGGGGGCGCTGAGGATGAGGGCGCCAGCGGTGATGGCGACGAGGAGGCCGCGGTGTCGACGGTTCATCGGGTCTTCCGTTCAGTGAGGGTCATGGGGGATGTGCCCCGCTTGGGCGTGCACGTGCTTGGCATGGAGATGTCGGGCTCCCTGAATGGGCTCGGCGCGGGTTGGGGTGGGTGGAACGCGTCCGCAGTGCTGGGTGGTGCACGGTGGTTCGGTGACGCGTCCCCGGACATCATGCATCATCTGTGCCCCGTTCGGGGGGTGATCACGGGAACCGGCGTCTGAACTCCGGATGGCCCCGGGTGCGTCAGGCGCTCGCGGTGAGGGTCTCGAGGAGGCGGGAGAGGGAGGAGCGCTCGCCTTCCGACAGCGGTGCGAACAGCTCGTCGAGCACCTCAACCGCCACCGCCTGGCCACCTGCCAGCGCCGCGCGGCCCTCGTCCGTGAGGGTGTGCTCGATCCGTCGACCACGGCCGGCCGTCCGGGTGACGAGCCCGCGGTCGACCAGGCGGTTCGCGAGCGTGCCGAAGGCCTGGTCGCTCTGGAAGGTCGCGACGGCCAGGTCGTGACCGGACGCGGACGGCATCCGGTCGACGGCGCGCAGGGCGTCCCACTGCACGAGCGACACCCCGACGTCTCGCAGGGCGGCGTCCATCGTCCGGTGGTTGCGGTACTGCGCCCGCTTCACCAGTTGGCCGAGTGCTTCGAGATCGGTCGTCACGGTGCTACCGTATCAACACCCGTACATAAACATGTTGAGACAGGATGACCACCATGACCATCTCCCTCCCCGACGACCTGCAGGTCCTCCAGGCCGGCGAGCCCACCGCCCGCGTCGCACTCGTGCTGCACGGTGGCGGTGGCCCGCAGACCGTCGCTCCCGTCGTCGGCCACCTGGCGCCGGCGTTCCACGTGCTCGCGCCGACCCACCCGGGCTGGAACGGCACCTCCCGACCCGCGGACATCGACTCCGTCGCCGCCCTCGCCACGGCCTACCTCGACCGGCTGCTGGCCGACGGCGTGCAGGACGCGGTGCTGGTCGGGTCATCGATCGGCGGCTGGATCGCGCTTGAGATGGCAGTGCAGGCCGCCGCTGACGACCGGTACGCGGGCGTGGTCGGCGCCGTGGTCGACATCGACGGCGTCGGGGCGGTCGTCGAGGGTGAGCCGATCGCCGACTTCTTCGCGCTCGACGCCCGCGGGCTCGCCGAGGTCGCCTGGCACGACCCGCAGCGCGGGTACCGGGACCCCGCCGGCTTCACGGACGAGCAGCGCGCCGTGCAGCGGTCGAACGGTGCCGCCATGGCTGCCGTCGCCGGCCGGGGGATGAGCGACCCGACGCTGCTCGCCCGGCTCGGTGGTGTCCGGGTGCCGACCCTCGTGGTCGCCGGCGCGAGCGACCGTGTCGTCACCCCCGCGTACGGACGCGCCGTGGCTGCCGCCGTCCCGGGAGCCGAGTTCGCCGAGGTGCCGGCTGCTGGGCACCTGCCGCACCTCGAGGCGCCCGAGGCCACGTGGGCGGTCGTCGATCCGTTCCTGCGGCGGGTGTGACGCGGGTCAGCTGGGGGTGCGGTAGGCGTGCTGCTCGGGGTTCTCCTCGGCGGCACGGATGACGGTGAGCAGCAGGTCGTTGAGTCGATCGCTCTCGGCGCGGTCGAGCCCCAGGCTCGTCAGGTCGTTGCTGGCGAGCGCGATTGAGAGGGCCTTCTCGAGGGCCTGCTCGCCCTCGACGGTGAGCTGCACCGGGTTCCTGCGTCCCTTCGAACGGGCGCTCTCGCGGCGGATCAGCCCCTGCTCCTCCATGCCGTCCAGGACCTGCGCCATGCTCTGGGGTCGGACGAAGACCGCCCGCGCGATCTCGGCGGAGGTCAGCGCGGCGCCGTGGGCCAGGCAGGAGAGCACGCCGAACTGCACCAGGCCGATGCCGTGGTCCGCGAGGCCGGCGGTGATCCGGGCGCCGATGACCCGTCCGACCTTCACGGCGTTCCATCCCAACACGAGGTCGAGCCCGTCACGGGTGTCCGCGTCCATCGATGCCCCTTCGTCCTGTCGATCATTCACAAGCAGGAACCTGCTTCTCGGCGTAGCCTGCAGGAACCTGCTTCCCGAGTCCTCCTCTGGAGCATGCCCGAACTCCACCAGGACCACGAATCGACAGGACGATCGACATGACCTCCACACAGCTCCCCGACAACCGCGGCCGATGGGGCGACGCCGACGAGCTCGGTGCCCTCAACCTCGTCGACGACGCCGCTCGAGCCGGCGCAGCCGCGGCGGTCCAGGTCGGGCGGTGGGTCTCCCTCGCCCTGCCGACGGATCCCGCATCGATGCTCGGCGGACCGTTCGCGCCCCCGTCGCCCCCGTCCCCACCGGTGCAGCAGGCACTCCTGCACACCGGTACGCCGCCGATGGGCATGGCAGAGGTGATCACCGTGACGCCGCACCACCCGGCTCTGACCCACATCGACGCCCTGGTCCACATGCCGGTCGACGGCGTCGTCTTCCCGACGGTCCCGCTCGGCGAGGCCGTGACGGGCGGGATCGTCACCCACGGCTCCACCTCGGCCTTCGCCGCGGGCATCGTCACCCGCGGCGTGCTGCTCGACCTGGCTCCTGGCGGAAGGCTGCCGTCGGCGCATCCGATCACCGCCGACGACCTCGACGCGGCGGAGGCCCGCGGTGGCGTCCAGGTCGAACCGGGGGACGCGCTCGTCGTCCGGACGGGATGGACGTTCCGGTGGGACGCGGACGAGCAGGGCCCCGGAGTCACGGTCGACGCCGTCCGGTGGTTGCACGACCGCGACGTGTCGGTCTGGGCCGGTGACGTCGGTGACAGCTTCCCGCCGCTCGACTCGGACGTGCCGATGCCGCTCCACATGGTCGGACTCGCACGGCTCGGCATGGCGCTCGTCGACGGCGTCGCGGTCGAGGAACTCGCCGCAGTCTGTGCGGAGGTCGGCCGCACGGCGTTCATGCTCGTGGTCGCCCCGCCCCGGATCGGTGGCCTGACCGGCGTCCCGGTGAATCCGCTCGCGGTCTTCTGAACCATCGTCCGGGTCCTCGCGTCCGGATGCTGGCGTCGACCGGTTCTGCGGCCGTCCGTCGTCAGCTGGAGACGACGCTGCGGCTGTCCGCGGAGTGTCCGTGCCGCTGCGAGTACCGGCGTGCGCGGCCGATCCGTCGAAGGGTCAACGGCACCACGAGGACGAGGACGAGGACCAGGCCCACGAGGACGACGGACGCGTACGCGTCCCCGCGGAGTGCGGAGGACACGAACTGGAAGGCGATCCCGGCGTAGAGCAGCCCGATGAAGACGAGCTGGAACCGCAGGACGAGCGGGACCACCCGCGCGTACTCGACCGACCCCTGCATCTCGACGTCGTCGAGCGGGACGGGCTTGCCCCGCAGCACGACCTTCGCGAACCGACGCAGCCGCCCGATGTCGCGTCCGCCCGTGTCGCGGAGCGCGCCGTTGAGGGGCAGCGAGACGATGACCGCCGCCATCGCGGTCGCGGTGAAGGTCAGCTGTCCGGCGAGGAGCACGGACTGGACGACGTGGTCCGCATCGCGGCGACCGAGCGTCATGAGCACTGCCGCGCCGATGGATGCCAGGACGGCGGAGACGACGAACGTCACGACGATGGTGCGGACTGCGCGCCGGATCGCCGGCGTCTCCAGAGCTGCACGGTCAGGAACGGCAACCATCGGGGGTTCTGTCCGCCGGAACACGGCGCCGAGGGGACGCGCCACGCCGAGGAGGACCGCGCCGCCGACGACGAGCAGCGTCGGGACCCAGACGGGCGCCCGGGCGGACAGCGCCGCCAGCACGATGAACACCGCTGCGACGACGTCGATCGCCGCCACGCCGATGAACCACCACCGGAGGAGGCGCCGGCTCTCCCGTGAGGCCCGGTGGTCCCAGTACCCGGCAAGAGCACCGATGACGACCGGACCCATGACGAGGAACGGTGCCGTGGCCACCGAGGCGATCCGGAGCGCTCGACCTGCGTCC
Source organism: Curtobacterium sp. GC_Cur_3 (assembly GCF_026544205.1). Lineage (GTDB taxonomy): Bacteria > Actinomycetota > Actinomycetes > Actinomycetales > Microbacteriaceae > Curtobacterium. The sequence continues at coordinate 64,372 of NZ_JALNUI010000007.1, read as the reverse complement.
GCGAAGGTGAACACGATCAGCAACACGGCACCGAGGGTGAGTGCTGTCGCCATGACGATCATCAGGACGTAGACCACGACGCGCATCGCTGTTCCTCCGGGCGGATCGGGGTGCCCGGACCAGCTTCCACCCGGAACGACCGGTTGGACGGAACCGTGCGGTTCCGCGCAACGGCCGCAGCAGGTCAGTCGGCGCTCGCCGAGTGGTAGCTGCTCGGGTCGCAGGTGTGGACGGCGGAGTCGTCGAGCACGGTGCGGAGTGTGTAGTCAGCGCAGTCGGAGAACGTGCCGATGCTCATCCGCTTGGCAGACCGGTGGAGCGTGCCCTTCGACTGGCCGTCGGAGCCGATGCCCGCGCGGTGCACCATCCACTCCAGGTCGTCGGCCTCGGCGCTCAGGTACCGCATGACCGCCTCGTTGTCCTCGTGCTGCCCGATGTACCCGCGCGCGATCGTGGCGCGGACCGCCCGGAGCACCGGGGGCAGGCGCTCGCCGGGAGGGGCGCTCAGCCCGCCCGCCTGGTAGAGGAAGCGGGAGACGCCCTGGCGCCGCATGGCCGGGACGAGTCGGCGGACGAACTCCGTGTTGACCTGCCGGTCGCGCTGCGCCACGACGTCGCCGAGCATCGCCACGACCGCGTCGGTCCCGTCGAGGAGCGCATCGAGGTCGAGGTCGCCGGTGACCGACCCGGCGACGACCTCGAGGTCGGGGTGTGTCCGGGTGAGCTTCGCGGGGGTCCTGGCGAGGGCGCGCACGCGATGCCCCTGTTCCAGGGCGAGCCGGAGGAAGTGCTGTCCGGTCTGTCCGGTGCCCCCGAACACCAGGAAGGTCTTCTGCTGGTCCATGGGTCGTCCTGTCGTCGATCGTGCGGGGAAGGGCCGGTGTTGACCCTCGTCCTCAAACTAGTCAGTGTCTAGAAAGGAGTCAATGCCTACATCCTCGTAGGCTGTGTCCATGACGACGCGGCCGTTCCACCACGGGAACCTGCGGGCCGTCCTGCTCGAACAGGCCGAGGTCATGCTCCGCACCGCCGGGTCCGAGGGCCTGTCGCTCCGTGAGCTCGCCCGCCAGGCCGGTGTCAGCCACGGCGCACCGCGGAGCCACTTCATCGACCGTCAGGCCCTGCTCGACGCGCTCGCCGAGCAGGGGTTCGACCGGCTGACGCGAGCGGTGCGCTCCGCTCTCGACGGCGCCGAGTCCGCTCGTGTCGGCTTCGACCGCGTCGCACAGGCCTACGTCGACTTCGCGATCGAGGACGCCGCGCTGATGGAGCTGATGTTCGCCGCCAAGACGAGCGCACGACCCGGGGCCGTGCAGGAGGCAGCCGGCCGGTTGTTCGCGGCGCTCGACGACGTGATGGGTCCAGCGGGCCCCTCCGTGGCGGACGGGTCACGTGACACCTTCACGATGCTCTTCGGCGCGACCATGCAGGGGATCGCGGCGCTCGTCGCGTCCGGTCGGATCGCCCGTGCCCAGGGTGACGTCCTGGTGACCGCGGCGATGGCGATGCTGCTCGACTCCGAGCTCGGCCATGCGGTCGTCGCGCGGCGCTGATCCCGCGGCGGACGACCCGCAACATCACGGTCGGGTAACGGTGTGGTGTCAACGTTCTTGACGCCATAACGTCCACGTCAACCGATTGACACCGAGCGTCGATCACCGGAAGGAGGCCTCATGCTGACCCTGCGCGACGTCGCTGCGAAAGCCGGAGTGTCCGCCTCCACGGTCTCGCTCGTGCTCAACGGGCTCGACGAGGGGCGCATCCGTCCCGCGCTCAGCGCGCACGTCCGACAGGTCGCCGATGAGCTCGGGTACGTCCCGGACCTCATGGCACGAGGCCTCCGGACGCGACGGACGCACACGATCGGGCTGCTCTCGGACCAGGTGGCGAGTGCCCCGTTCGCCAGCTCGATGCTGGGCGGTGCGGAACGCGTCGCACAGTCGGAGAGCTTCCTGCTGCTGCTCATCGACACCGACGGCGACGCGGCGCAGGAGCGCGTGGCCGTCCGCAGCCTCGTGCAGCGCAACGTCGACGCGCTCGTGTACGCCGCCGCCTGGCACCGCGCGGTCGACCTCCCGGTGGTTCCGGACCGGATCCCGCTCATCGTCCTCGACGGGCTTCCGTCCGACCCGGAGTCCCGGGCCGACTGGGTCGTCCCGGACGAGCGCGGGGGAGCGGAGGGCGCTGTCCGGCACCTGATCGACGCCGGTCACCGGCGGATCGCGTACTGCGGGGTCGCCGAGGACGTGCCCGCTGCACACCAGCGGTTCCAGGGGTACCTCGACGCCCTCCACGCTGCGGGGCTGCCGTTCGACGAGCGTCTGGTCGTCGCCGCATCCGACAGCACCACGGCGGCCGCGCGACCCGTCGCCGCGGAGCTGCTGGGCAGGACCGACCGGCCGACCGCCGTGTTCTGCTTCGGGGACCAGCTCGCGTTCGGCTTCTACCAGGTCGCGCAGCGGCTCGGCATCGGCATCCCCGAGGCCCTGTCCGTCGTCGGTTTCGACAACCAGCACTACGTCGCCGACGCGCTCGACCCCGGCCTGACCACGGTGCAGCTCCCGCACCGCGCGATGGGCGAGTGGGCGGCACGGCGCGCCATCGAACGCATCGACGGCGACACCGCCGACCCCTCCCACCACCGTCAGGCGTGCGAGCTCGTCGAGCGCGGCTCGGTCGGTCCACCGGCGGACGTCACCGTCACCTCCGGAGCCCGGACCGCCCGCTCGTAGCGGTCCCCTGTCCTCCCCGTCTCCCAGCCGGCTGCCCACACCGCCGGTCTGGTTCGTCGCGCCTGCGTCTCCGCGCAGTCGCGCGCCATCCACCACAACGAAGTGAACGGAGCACCACCATGCGCACCACCCGAACAGCTCGGCGCCTGCTCGCCGGGATCGTCGCCACGGCTCTGGTCGGGGTCGGTCTCGTCGGCTGTGCCTCGTCCGGCGGCGACAGCGGCGACGGCAAGACCTTCACGATCTGGCAGTACGAGAGCAAGGACTCCGCCCAGTACCAGTCGTGGCGGGACGCCGTCACCACGTTCAAGGAGAAGCACCCGGACGTGGACGTGAAGCTCGTGTCCACCAGCTTCGACAACATGCAGAAGAACGCCAAGCTGCTCCTCACGGGCAACAAGGTCCCCGACGTCGTCGAGGTGAACAAGGGCAACGCGGATGCCGGACAGCTGGCATCGCAGGGCCTGATCGAGAACCTGGACCCGCAGGTGAAGAAGTACGGCTGGGACGAGAAGGTGAAGGGCGCGATGTCGTCGCTCGCGCGGTACGACCAGAACGGCAACGCCGGTTCCGGCAGCTGGTACGGCGTCCCGAACATCGGCGAGGTGATCGTCTGGTTCTACAACAAGGACGCCTTCGCGAAGGCCGGCATCACCGAGGCGCCGACGACGATGGACGAGCTCGAGCGGGACATGCAGACGTTCAAGGACCAGGGCACCACCCCGGTCGCGAGCGGTGCGAACGCGTTCGGCGCGCTCTGGACCTGGTACAGCCTCGTCTCGGCGAAGGCCGACCGGAAGCTGGTCGACGACTACATGTTCCTCAAGGGCAGTCCCTCCCTGGACTCGGGGGCCTTCGCCGAGGGCACCGAACAGTTCCAGCGGTGGATCGACAAGGGCTACCTCGGCAGCAAGCTCGCCGGCGTCACCGGAGACCAGATGGACGCCACCTGGCTGTCCGGCAAGAGCCCGATGATCGTCGAGGACTCCGCCGCGTTCAACCGCTTCAAGGCAGACGCGAAGTTCGACTGGGGCACCTTCACCCTCCCCGGCGCGAGCCTCAACGCCGGCTCGTCCGGGCACCTCTGGGCCGTGCCGACCAAGTCGGGCAACAAGGAACTCGCCTACGACTGGATCAACACGACGCTGAGCTCGCAGGTGCAGAACGCCATCGGCAAGCGCGCGGGGCTGCCCCTCGCCGGTGACCCCTCGGTCATCAGCGACCCGCAGACCAAGGCACTCACGCAGCAGTTCGCCGACGTGGTGGACAAGGACCAGATCTCGTTCTTCCCGGACTACCCCGTCCCCGGGCTGCTCGACTTCCAGCAGTCCGGCATGCAGGCGATGGTCAACAAGACCAAGACCGCCGACGAGTTCACGAAGGAACTGCAGGCGTTCTACAGCAAGGGCAAGAAGCAGGTCAACGGCTAGCCGTCGCTGCTCGCGGGGTGGGTGCCGCATCGGTGCCCACCCCACCCCGGCACGACCGTCAGGCCGCGCACCCGCTCGTTCTCATCGAAGGACAATGATGACCTCAGACACCTCGCTCCGCAGCCGTGGCTCCGCCTCCCGCGCCGCCACCGCCCGCGTGGCACCGACCCGCAGACGGCCGTCCCGCGGCGTCTCCTACTGGTGGTACCTCGCCCCGATCATCGTCGGGTTCACCGCCGTCGTGCTCGTGCCGTTCGCAGTCAACGTCTACACCAGCTTCTTCCAGTGGAAGGGCGGCCTGGCCCCGATGGTCTGGTACGGACTGGGCAACTACACCGACCTGCTCCACGACGACCTCTTCTGGGAGTCGTTCCGGAACACGGCGTTCATGATCATCGCGATCGTCGTGGTCCCGACCGTCATCGGCCTGGTCCTCGCGGCGGTCCTGTTCGACTACCTCGGCCGGACGTTCGGTCCGCGCGCGGCATCGGTGCTCCGCGCCACCTACTACCTGCCCCAGATCGTCCCGATCGCCGTCGCCGGCGTGGTCTGGAGCTGGATCCTCAACACCCAGGGCGGCGCGATCAACTCGATCCTGGCCGCCGTGGGCATCCAGAACGGACCCGACTGGCTGGGCGACCCGAAGCTGGCGCTCTTCTCGATCATGCTGATGCTCGTCTGGGGGCAGATCGGGTACCCGGTCATCATCTTCATGTCGGCCCTGCAACGTGTGGATCCCGAACTGCACGAGGCAGCCGAGATGGACGGCGCGAACTGGTGGCACCGCTTCCGGGCGATCAGCATCCCGCAGATCCGGCCCGAGGTGTTCATCGTCGTCCTCACGGCGACCGTGGGGGCGCTCAAGGTGTTCGCGCCGGTCCTGATCCTCACCAACGGCGGTCCGGAGAGCTCGACGTACGTGCCCTCGTACTACTCGTACCTCAACTTCTTCCAGCTCTCACGCGTCGGCTACGGGTCGGCGCTGTCCACCGTGCTGACCGTCATCATCTTCATCATCGCCGCGGTCCTGCTCTGGTGGCAGCGCCGCAGCGTCCGGAACCTGGAGGGCTGACCCCGTGGTCACACTCATCGAGACCCGCCCACCCGCGGAGCAGACGTCCCCGGCACCACGTCAGCCCCGCTCGGCCCAGAAGCGCGGTGCCCTCCGGTGGATCGTGCTCGGGATCGCGATCCTCACGGGGGTCGTGATGGCCTCGCCGTTCCTGGTCCTCGTGCTCACGGCGTTCCGCACGCAGTCCGACTACGCGGCGAACGGGCCGTTCTCGATCCCCGACCACCTGACGCTCTCGGCGTTCAGCCGGTACCTCCGGGACGTGGACTTCCCGCTCGCGCTCTGGAACTCCGTCGCCATCTCGCTCCTGGTCGCCGTGATCGGCGTGCTGATCTCCCTCTTCGCCTCGTACGCGATCGGTGTCGGCAAGGTCCGCGGGGCGACGCTCGTCACCGGCGTCCTGCTGTTCGCGACGATGCTCCCGCAGGAAGCGATCATCTACCCGCTCTTCCACGGTGCGCAGGCACTGGGCCTGCGGGACTCCATCTGGTCCGTCGTCATCATCTTCGCGGTGCTGCAGTCCGCGTTCGGGACCTACCTGCTCGGCAGCATCTTCGGCACCTTCCCGCCGTCCCTCCTCGAGGCAGCACGGCTGGACGGTGCCAACCGCTGGCAGGTGCTCTGGCAGGTGGTGTTCCCCGTGATGCGGCCCACCCTCTCGGTGCTGCTGATCTTCTTCTTCATCTGGACGTGGAACGAGTTCTACATCCCCGTGGTGATGCTCACCGACCCGGCGAACCAGACCGTGCCCATCGCGCTGTCGACCCTCCGCGGCCAGCTCTCGACCGACATCACCGAACTCAACGCCGGATCCCTGCTGTCCCTCCTGCCGACGCTGCTGTTCTTCCTCTTCTTCCAACGCACCCTCACCCGCGGCATCACTGCCGGCGCGGTCAAGTAGCCCGAAAGCGACACCATGATCCACGAACTCGACCAGCTCGCCGTCCTGCCCACCGGTGTCAGGAGCCGCTCCATCAACGCCGAGAACCCCGACGGGTCGCCCGGTGGGGCCGCACGGACCGCCTCGGACCTCGGCCCCGGGCGGAAGGGCCGCGCGTTCTCGGCGCTGCCGGCAAGAGGACGTCTCGTCCTCGCCGACATCGACGGGCCCGGCGTGATCCGGCACATCTGGCTGACGGTCCCCGACACCACCGAGACGAACCCGTTCGTCCTCCGCAACCTCGTGCTCCGCATCTACTGGGACGGCTTCGAGACCCCGGCGGTGGAGGCGCCCGTCGGCGACTTCTTCTGCAACGGGTTCGCCGAGCGCGCGCTCGTCACGTCGATCCCGATCACCGTCGCACCCACCGGTGGGATGAACTCCTACTTCGCCATGCCGTTCCGGAAGCACGCCCGCATCGTGATCGACAGCGACCACCCCGACGACGTCGACGCCGTGTTCTTCCAGGTCGACTACACGGTCGGCGACGACATCGCGGACAACGTCGGGTCCTTCCACGCGCAGTGGCGACGCAGCAACGCGACCGCCGGCCACGGCAACGACCACGTCGTCCTCGACGGCGTGACCGGCGCCGGCCGGTACCTCGGCACGTTCATCGGCCTGACGTCGCTCGAGCGGTACTGGTGGGGTGAGGGCGAGGTGAAGTTCTTCCTGGACGACGACACCACCCACCCGACCCAGTGCAGCACCGGCCTCGAGGACTACGCGGGTGGTGCGTGGGCGTTCCAGGACGCCCTCCGTGCCAGCCCGGAGCCGCAGCCGATCACGTACAGCGCCCCGTACTTCGGCTACCCGCAGCGCACCATCACCGACACCACCGCGGCGTCGCCCTTCGCGACCGCCATGGCTCCGAGTCACGGCATGTACCGCTGGCACCTGCCGGACCCGATCCTGTTCGACTCGGCCCTCCGCGTCACGCTGCAGCAGATCGGGGCATGGGACGGCGGGCTCTTCGAGCGCAACGACGACGTCTGCTCCACCGCGTACTGGTACCAGACGGGTGCGACCACTCCGTTCCCCGCGTTCCCGGACGCCCGCGCACGGCAGCCCCGATGAGCACGGTCCAGGCCACGAGCGGTGACCTGCTCCGGCCCCGGCAGCACTTCACCCCGCGGCAGGGGTGGATGAACGACCCGAACGGACTCGTCGTCCACGGGGGCCGGTGGCACCTCTTCTTCCAGCACAACCCCCACGGCACGGACTGGGGCACCATGTCCTGGGGGCACGCCTGGTCGACCGACCTGCGCACCTGGCACGAGGAGCCCGTCGCGATCCTGCACGACGCCGACGAGGACGTGTTCTCCGGCAGCGTCGTCGTCGCACGGCCGTCGGACCGGGACGACGCACCCCGGGCTGGCGACCTCGTCGCGATCTACACCAGCGTCGGCACGGCGAGTTCGGACCGCGCCGGGTCCCAGGCGCAGGCGCTCGCCACGAGTGCCGATGGCGGTCGGACGTGGTCCAAGCGTGCCGGCGGTCCGGTCCTCGACCGCGGGTCCACGGACTTCCGGGACCCGCACGTCTTCCGGTGGTCCGACGGCGTCGACGAGCGGTGGGTGATGGTCGCCGTCGAAGCCGTGGAGCGGGCGGTGCTGGTCTACGGGTCGGACGACCTGGTCGAGTGGCGCCAGCTCAGCCGGTTCGACCCGGTCATCGCGGTCGACGGGATCTGGGAGTGTCCCGACCTGTTCCCCCTGACGGACCCCGACAGCGGAGACGTCCGGTGGGTCCTGCTGCTGAGCCTCGGCGACGGACACCCCGCCGGCGGGTCGGGCATGGTCGCGTTCATCGGTGACTTCGACGGTGAGACCTACACCGCGGACACCGAGCCCGGATGGGTCGACCAGGGACGCGACTGCTACGCCGGCGTCACGTTCACCGACGCGCTCGACGGCCGACGCGTCATGGTCGCCTGGATGTCGAACTGGCAGTACGCGCACGTCCTCCCGGAGCACGGGTGGCGCGGCGCGATGACGCTGCCCCGGGAACTCTCCCTCCGGACGGTCGACGGTCGGCCACGTCTGGTGCAGCACGTGGCCGACGAGCTCGCCGTCCCCGGCACACCGGCCACGTCGCAGCCGCTCGAGGTCATGGCCGGCGCGACCGTCCGCGTCACGAGTCCCGACGGCGACCCCATCGGCCTCCGCCTGCGGCTCGAGCGCGAGCAGACCTCCGGCGACCTGCTCGTCGACGGCCCGGGGTGCACGCTGTCCTGGTCGCTCCGTGACCGCGAGCTGGTCCTCGACCGCCGAGTGGTCAACGGGTACGGCTCGGGGTCACCGTTCCCGTCCACGACGCGGGTCCCGCTCGCCGGCGACACCGACAGCGTCGAGCTCTACGTCGACAACGGGTCGGTCGAGGTCGTCACCGACGACGGCGCGACGCTGCTCACGGCGCTCCTGCCGCCGAGTGCCACCGCCCCGTCGCTGACCCTGCGCGCTGTGGGCGGCAGCGTCGTCGGACACGTCGAGACGTCAGCCCGCATCGACCAGACGCCGGTCCCCGGATGACCGCCCCTGCTGCCGACGCGAGGTCCCGGCCCGCACTGGTCATCGGCGAGACGCTCGTCGATGCCGTGCGTCGTGCGGACGGCACCACGAGTCGGCACCCGGGCGGTGCGGGAGCGAACGTCGCACTCGGCCTCGCCCGCCTGGGCCACCCGGTCGTCCTCGGCACCCACACCGGGCGCGATGACGACGGCCGGACGCTGCGCGCCCCGCTCGAGGCGGCGGGGGTCACGATCGACGAGGTCCACCGGTCCCCGTCGCGGCCGAGCCACGTCGCACACGCCGAGCTCGACGCCGACGGCGCAGCGACCTACGCCTTCGACGTGGACTGGGACGTCCGCCCGACCCTGGACCCACTCCGCCCGCCGGTGCTCGTGCACACGGGGTGTCTCGGGACCCTGCTGCTCCCCGGAGCGGAGGCCGTGCTGGAGACCGTCCGACGAGCACGGGAGACGTCCTTCGTCAGCTACGACGTCAACATGCGCCCCGCCGCGGTCGCGGACACTCCCGCCACCGTGGCCCGGGTGGAGGCGTTCGTGGCGGCGAGCCACCTCGTGAAGGCATCGGACGAGGACCTCGCCTGGTTGTACCCGTCCGTCGAACCGGCCGAGGTCGCAACGGCGTGGAGCAGGAGCGGACCAGCCGTCGTCCTCACACGTGGCTCGGAGGGCGCGACGCTCTTCACGGACGGGCACACCGAGCACGCCCCGGCACGCCGGGTACCGGTCGCGGACACCATCGGTGCCGGCGACGCCTTCTGTGCGGCGTTCCTCTCCTCTCTCTGGCACCAGGACGCCTTCGAGCGCGGGCCACGAGACGTGCCGACGTGGCGTGCGGCACTGCACCACGCCGTCGCGGCGGCGGCGTGGACGGTCTCCCGGCCGGGAGCCGACCCTCCCACGTCCGAGGACCTCGACCGCTTCCGCAGGTCCGCGCCGGAACGCCTGCGAGGATGACCACGTGCAGCACAGCGACGACGACGGCCGCCGCCCCGACGTGACGACGGTCGAGGTCATCGGCGGACCCGAAGCAGTCCACGTCGACCTGCTCCCGTACGACGAGCGCTGGCCCGCGGTGTTCGCCGAGCACCGGGACCGGATCCGGCAGGCACTCGGCGCGGGTGGGTCGACCGTCGGCATCGAGCACATCGGCTCCACGGCCGTGCCCGGGCTGGCGGCGAAGCCGATCATCGACGTCCTGGTGACGGTGGACGACATCACCGCCGAGGAGGACCACGTCGAGCTGCTGCTCGCTGCCGGGTACGTGCTGCGCGTCCGCGAGCCGGGCCATCGTCTGGTGCGAACGCCGGAGCGCACCGTCCACGTGCACCTCTACGAGCACGGTGCCCGTGCGGTCGAGGACTACCTGCTGTTCCGTGACCGTCTGCGCTCGGACGCGGAGGACCGGGCGCTCTACGAGGCCACCAAGCGCGAGCTGTTCCGCCGGCAGTGGGACGACATGAACGACTACGCGGACGCCAAGACCGACGTGATCGAGGCCATCAGGGCCCGAGCGCGCGCGGCCCGCTGACCCTAGAGGGCGTGCGCCCCGAGCAGCATCCCGGCGATCCACGTCGCAGCCAGAGCGAGTGCGCCGCCGACGACCACCCGGGTGGCCGCGCGGCCACGTCGTGCGCCGCCGAGGACAGCGCCGGTGATGCCCGTCGCGGCCAGGGCGAGCAGCACGGCGACGACGACCACGGCGATGCGGCTCGACGGCGGCGCGAGGAGGGTCGCGACGAACGGCAGGAGACCACCGACGAGGAACGTCGCTGCGGACACCCAGGCGGCACGCCACGGGCTGACGACCTCCTCGGCCGCGGCACGCTCCTCCGCTGCGACCCAGGCGTCGCGGACCTCGGGCCGTGCGAGCTCGTCGGCGACCGACGACGCGACGGCCGCTGACACCCCGAGCGACCGGTAGGCGGCGGCGACGTCGTCGTGCTGCTGGGCGGCCGCCGCACGTCGAGCGGCGGCGGCGGTCTGCCCGGTCCGCTGGGCGTCCCGGGCGCCGCTCACCGAGACGTACTCGCCGAGGGCCATCGACACGGCCCCACCGACGAGGGCGGCCCCGCCTGCCGCGAGCACGGGACCGATCGCGACCCCGGCGCCCGCGACACCCACGACGACCGCGGCCACGGACACGATGCCGTCGTTCGCGCCGAGCAGGCCGGCACGGAGCCAGTTGAGCCGCGCGGCACTCGTCGACTCCGCCGGTGACAGGTCGGGCAGTGCGGGGACGGTCGTGGTTGCCATGTGGACGAGCAAACACCCGGACGGCGCGGCTGTCCAGCCAGGCAAGGCTGTCCTGACCTGGGGTTTCCAGGTCAGGCAAGCCTCACCTACCCCAGCGTCACCGACCCCCGTCGCGGGACCGGAGGAACGCCACCTGGCGCTCCCAGTGCCGGAAGCCGCCGCCCTCGTGCCCGTTGTACGCGTAGACCTCGATCTCCCGGTCCGCGGAGCCGAGCGCGTTGTACGCCGCGAAGGTGGTGCGCGGCGGCACGACCTCGTCCATGAGCGCGACGGAGAACAGTGCGGGAGCGGTGATCCCGGCCGCGAAGTTCACCCCGTCGAGGTAGGACGTGGTCGTCCAGACCGTCTCGGCCGCGTCGCGGTGCACGGCGAGGTAGCGGACCAGCTCCTGGTATGGGTCGCTCACCGCGACGAGGGCTCCGTGCTCCCAGTCGCACAGGAACGCGACGTCGGGCATGACGGCGACGAGCGGTCCGACGTGGGCCTCGACGAGCGCCGCCGCGGCGATCGCGATCCCGCCGCCCTGGCTGCCACCCGTGAGTGCGATGCGGGCCGGGTCGACACCCGGGAGCGTCCGGACCGCATCCACCAGTCGGATGGCATCGGTGAAGACCCTCCGGTAGTAGTGGTCCTCGGGACGCTCGATGCCGCTCGTCATCCAGCCACCGATGTGCGGGCCGGCACCGTGCGGGTCGGGGGTGTCCCCGCCGCCCCACCCGCTGCCCTGCCCGCGGGTGTCCATCACGACGTGGACGTACCCGGCGAGGGCCCAGGCCACCCGTTCCCCGGGACGACCGCGTCCGCCGTTGTAGCCGAGGTACTCGACGACGACGGGCAGGTCGCCCGCGGCGTCCACCGGTCGGGTGACCCAGGCGCGCACGGGGTCACCCGCGAAGCCCGGGAAGGTCAGGTCCTCGACCAGGAGCCCGGTGACGGGGGTGTCCGCGGGCACCAGGGTCGGGGTGGTGTCGGCTCCGGCGGCTCGGGCTTCGGCGATGGTGTCAGCCCAGAACCGGTCGAAGTCGTCCGGTCGGCGGATGGTGGGTCGGTGGGTGCGGAGTTCTTCGAGGGGCAGGTCGGTCAGCGGCATGGTGGTGTCCTCCGGGGACGATCATGCCCCCGGTGCCGTCGAGACGGCACCGGGGGCACGGTGATCAGGTGAGTCGGTGCGTCGGTCAGCGCACCGCGTCGCGGTAGCGCTCGAGCACCTCGGGGCGCGGGTCCGCCGGCACCGTCGTCGTGGCGATGTCCCACGACGGCAGCGTGCCCGACAGTGCCCAGGCCGCCTGGCGTGCGGCACCGGCGGCGACGTACTCGCCGGGTTCGGGCAGCTCGACGTCACGGCCGAACACCTGCGCCGCGATGGTGCGGACGGCCTCGTTGCGCGCGGCCCCGCCGATGAGCAGGAGCCGCTCGACGGTGACGCCGGTCGCCTCGACGGCGGCCAGGCCGTCCGCGAGCGCGCAGAGCATGCCCTCGAACGCCGCCCGGGCCAGGTGCTCCCGGTCGGTGGTCGCCGGGGTCATCCCGAGCAGGGACGCGGTGGCGTCCGGACGGTTCGGCGTGCGCTCACCGACGAAGTACGGCACCAGGACGAGGCCGTCGGCCCCGGCAGGCGCCGCCAGCGCCAGGCGACCCAGCTCGCCGTGGTCGACGCCGAGGAGGCCGCCGATCACCTCGAGCACGCGGGCCGCGTTGAGCGTCGTGACGATCGGGAGGCGCGCCCCCGTCGCGTCCGCGAAGCCCGCCACGGTCCCGCTCGGGTCCGCCAGCTCGGTGTCGGTGACGCCGAAGACGGTCCCGCTGGTCCCGAGGGACACCGCGACGTCGCCCGGGCCGAGCCCGAGTCCGAGCGCGGCACCGGCGTTGTCGCCGGTGCCGGCGCCGACCAGGAGCCCCGCTCGTGCGACGGCGCCGCCCGGCAGGGTGACGTCGGCGTCGAGCGTGCCCATCGCGGCGTCGGGCGCGACGACGCGGGGCACGACGACGGCGTCCGCGGACCCGTCACCGGCGACGCGCATCGGCCGGCCGAGCGCGAGCTCGAACAGCTCGGCGTCGTACGCCTTGCGTGCCGGGTCCCAGTACGCGGTGCCGCTGGCGTCGGAGCCGTCGGTCGCGAGCGCGTCGAGGTCCGGTCCGTTCGGGCTCTCGTCCGCGGGACCGAAGCCGCGCAGCCGCCACGACAACCAGTCGTGGGGGAGTGCGACCGCAGCCACGCGGGCTGCGTTCTCCGGCTCCGCGTCGCGGAGCCAGCGCAGCTTCGTGCCGGTGAACGAGGCCACCGGGACGAGTCCGGTGCGGGTGACCCAGGCCTCCCGGCCGAGTTCCTCGACCATCTGCGCGGCCGCGTCGGCGCTGCGGACGTCGTTCCAGAGGAGGGCGTCGCGGACGACGCGACCCTCGGCGTCGAGCGCGACCATGCCGTGCTGCTGGCCGGCGACCGCGGCGGCGGCGACGTCGTCGAACCCGCCGGCGTCCGCGATCGCGGCGCCGAGGGCGTCCCACCAGTGGCGGGGGTCGACCGACGTGCCGTCCGGGTGGGACGCACGACCCTCACGGACCACGGCGCCGGTGTCGGCGTCGCGGATCGTGACCTTGCAGGACTGGGTCGAGGAGTCGACCCCCGCCACCAGGTCAGCCACGAGCGCCCATCAGGTGCTCCATCGCGAGCTGCTGGAGCCGGACGAAGCCGAAGCCCTTGCCGCCGAAGTACGCGTCGGCGTCGAAGTCCTCGTACGCGGAACGGTCGGCGAGGAACGCGTCGTAGGTCTCGCCCTCGTTGAGCGTCGGGGTGGAGAGCTCGGGGACCTTGGAGGCCTCGAGGGCTGCCTGGACCTCGGGGTCGGCGCGGAAGGCCTGCGCGCGCTCCTTGAGGAGCAGGTACATGCGCATGTTCGCGGCCGCGGAGTCCCAGACACCGGAGAAGTCCTCGGTGCGGCTCGGCTTGTAGTCGAAGTGGCGCGGGCCGTCGTACGCGACACCGCCCTGGGGCGAGCCGTGCTCGAGCAGGTCGACGAGCGAGAACGCGTTCTGCAGGTCGCCGTGCCCGAAGACGAGGTCCTGGTCGTACTTGATGCCGCGCTGGCCGTTGAGGTCGATGTGGAAGAGCTTGCCCGAGTAGAGCGCCTGGGCGATGCCGGCCGTGAAGTTCAGGCCCGCCATCTGCTCGTGGCCGACCTCGGGGTTCACGCCGAAGAGCTCGGGGCGCTCGAGCGTGTCGATGAAGGCGATCGCGTGGCCGAGGGTCGGCAGCAGGATGTCGCCGCGGGGCTCGTTCGGCTTCGGCTCGATCGCGAACCGGATGTCGTAGCCCTTGTCGGTGACGTACTGCGCGAGCAGGTCGACGGACTCCTTGTAGCGGGAGAGCGCGGCCTGCACGTCCTTGGCGCTGTCGTACTCGGCGCCCTCGCGGCCACCCCACATGACGAACGTCTTCGCGCCGAGCTCGGCGGCGAGGTCGACGTTGCGGAAGACCTTGCGGAGCGCGAACCGGCGGACCTGACGGTCGTTCGAGGTGAAGCCGCCGTCCTTGAAGACCGGGGCGGAGAAGAGGTTCGTCGTGACCATCGGCACGATGATGCCGGTGGACTCGAGCGCACCCTTGAGGCGGTCGATCTGCTTCTGCCGTTCGGCGTCGGTCGAACCGAACGCGAACAGGTCGTCGTCGTGGAAGGTGAGGCCGTAGGCCCCGAGCTCGTCGAGCTTCTCGACCCCCTCGACCACGTCGAGCGGGGGTCGTGTCGGACCGCCGAAGGGGTCCGAGCCGTTGTATCCGATGGTCCAGAGACCGAAGGAGAACTTGTCTTCGCGGGTGGGCGTCGTCGCCATGGTGTGTCACCGTTCGTCGTCGAACAAAATGTTGCCGCGCCCAACATAAGCGGTAGGGTGGATCGTGGCAAGGACGTGATCGCAAAGGAGCGAGCGGATGGCACAGGAACGACAGGCGCAGCAACGGCTGCGGGTCGCGATGGTCGGGCACGGGTTCATGGGCGCTGCCCACTCGCAGGCGTGGCGGACCGTCGCGCGGTTCTTCCCGCTCGCGGTGGAGCCCGAGATGTCCGTCATCGTCGGCCGTGACCCCGAACGCACCGAAGCCGCGCGGGCCCACTACGGCTGGGAGCGCGCGGCCACCGACTGGCGCGCCGTCGTGGCCGACCCGGACATCGACGTGGTCGACATCTGCTCGCCGGGGTCCTCCCACGTCGAGGTCGCGATCGCCGCGCTCGAAGCCGGCAAGCACGTCCTCTGCGAGAAGCCCCTCGCCAACACCGTCGCCGAGGCCGAGGCGATGGCCGCGGCCGCCACGGCAGCGGCAGCGCGGGGCGTCCGCGCGATGGTCGGGTTCAGCTACCGCCGGGTGCCCGCGATCGCCCAGGCCCGTGCCCTCGTGCAGGCCGGCCGCATCGGCACCGTGCGGCAGGTCCGTGCGCTCTACCTGCAGGACTGGCTCGCGGACGAGGACGGCCCGATGACCTGGCGCCTCGACAAGGAGCAGGCCGGCTCCGGGTCCCTCGGGGACATCGGCGCGCACGCCATCGACCTCGTCGAGCACGTCACCGGGTCCTCGCTGACGAGCGTCTCCGGTACCCTCGCCACCTTCGTCGAGGAGCGCCCGCTGCTCGCCGACGGCGTCGGGCTGTCCGGCACCGCGTCCACCGAGCGTGGCCGGGTCACGGTCGACGACGCCGCCTGGTTCCTCGGACGGCTCGCGGGTGGAGCCGCCGACGGTGCGGTCGGGTCCTTCGAGGCCACCCGCTACGCCACCGGCCGGAAGAACGGCCTGACGATCGAGCTGAGCGGCTCCACCGGCGCGATCCAGTTCGACCTCGAGTCGATGAACGAACTCCGCGTGTACGACGCCACCGCCCCCGCCGGGGAGCAGGGCTTCACCCGCGTGCTCGTCACCGAGCCCGAGCACCCGTACATGGACAAGTGGTGGCCGACCGGACACCTCATCGGGTACGAGCACACCTTCACGCACGAGGTCGCCGACCTCGTGACCGCGATCACCGAGGGCACCGACCCCGAGCCCTCGTTCGCCGAGGGCCTGCACGTGCAGCGCGTGCTCGACGCCGTCGAACGCAGCGCCGCCGACGGCAGCAGCTGGACGGCGATCCCGTGACCGATGACCCGACCGCGACCGACCGCACGACCACAGCCCACCAGGAGGGCACCATGGCACGCCACGCACTCGTCGTCCGCGGGGGATGGGACGGACACCAGCCCGTCGAGACCACGGCCGTCTTCATCCCGTTCCTCCGCGACAACGGCTTCGACGTCCGGGTCGAGGACTCCACCGCCGTGTACGCCGACGACGCCGTGATGGCCGAGACCGACCTCGTCGTGCAGGTCAACACCATGACGACCATCGCCGACGACGAGTTCGCCGGCCTGCAGCGGGCGGTCCTCGCGGGCACCGGGCTCGCCGGCTGGCACGGCGGCATCGCGGACGCCTACCGCGACAACGCGGACTACCTGCACATGATCGGCGGCCAGTTCGCCCACCACGCGGGCAAGCACCCCGACGAGCGCATCGGCGAGCAGTCGGACAACTACGTGCCGTACACCGTGCACATGACGGACCTCGGCCACGAGCACCCGATCACCCAGGGCATCGACGACTTCGACCTGGTCACCGAGCAGTACTGGGTGCTCAGCGACGAGTACAACGACGTCCTCGCGACCACGACGCAGGACGCCCGCCCGTGGGACGCCTGGAACCGCCCGGTCACCGCGCCGGCGATCTGGACCCGCCAGTGGGGCAAGGGCCGCGTGTTCGTGTCCGCACCCGGGCACCGGGTCGAGATCGTCGAGTCCCAGCCCGTCCGCACCATCATCGAGAGGGGACTCCTGTGGGCAGCACGATGAACGTCGGCATGGTCGGCGTCGGGAACATCAGCAAGCAGTACCTCGAGCACTTCCCGAGCCTGCCGAACCTCCGCCTGACCGCGGTCGCCGACCTCGACACCGAGCGTGCCGCGGCCGTCGCCGCCGAGCAGGGCGTCCTGGCGCTCGGCGTCGACGAGCTCCTCGCCCACGACGACGTCGACGTCGTCCTCAACCTCACGATCCCGGCCGCGCACGCCGACGTCGCCGCCCGGGCGCTCGCCGCGGGCAAGCACGTCTACGGCGAGAAGCCCCTCGCGCTCTCGACGGCCGAGGCCACCCCGGTGCTCGAGCAGGCACGCGTCGCCGGGCTTCGCGTCGGCAGCGCGCCCGACACCGTCCTCGGCACGGGGATCCAGACCGCCAGGGCCGCGCTCGACGACGGCCTGATCGGCACCCCGCTCGGCGCCGCGGTGTCGTGGAGCGCCCCGGGGCACGAGCTCTGGCACCCGGCACCCGGCTTCTACTACCAGCCGGGCGGCGGTCCGCTCCTCGACATGGGCCCGTACTACCTGACCAGCCTCGTCACGTTCTTCGGCCCGGTCGTCCGCGTCAGCGGCAGCACGACCCGGTCCACCCGTGAGCGCACGATCGCCACCGGTCCTGCCGCCGGCACGGTGCTGCCGGTGGACATCGACACCCACGTCGTCGCCATCCTGGAGCACGAGGGCGGCGTGGTCTCCACCGTGACGCTGTCGTTCGAGGTCTGGGCCACGCAGAGCCCGCTCTTCGAGGTCTACGGCACCGCCGGCACCCTCGGCGTCGCTGACCCGAACCGCTTCTCCGACCCCGTGCGCATCGCCACCGCGGACGACCGCGACTGGCGCGAGCTGCCCGTCGGCGCCGGGTACCAGGACGCCGGGCGCGGGTACGGGCTGTCCGACCTGGCCCGCGCCGTCGAGACCGACCGCGAGCACCGCGCCTCCGGCGACCTCGCGTTCCACGTCCTCGACGTGATGGAGGCGATCACCACCGCCGGCCGCGACCACACCGTCGTCACCGTCGGGTCGCGTGTCGACCGACCGGCACCGGTGGCCGCCGGGACCCGACCGGAGTCCTGGTGAGCGCCGTGGCGGACGCGGGGCGAGCCTCCCGTCCGGTCACGCTGTTCACCGGACAGTGGGCCGACCTGCCGTTCGAGGAGGTCGCACGCCTGGCCGGGGAGTGGGGCTACGACGGCCTGGAGATCGCCTGCTGGGGCGACCACCTCGACGTCCGGCGCGCCGCGACGGACCCGGAGTACGTCGCCGACCGGCAGCGGATCCTGCGGGAGAACGGCCTCGGCGTCTGGACGATCGCGAACCACCTGGTCGGACAGGCCGTGTGCGACGACCCGATCGACGCCAGGCACGAGGACATCCTGCCGCCGCACGTGTGGGGCGACGGCGACCCCGAGGGCGTCCGACAGCGCGCCGCCGAGGAGCTGCAGTGGACCGCCCGCGCGGCCGCCGCGCTCGGTGTCGACACCGTCACCGGATTCTCCGGGTCCTCGATCTGGAAGACCGTCGCCGGGTTCCCGCCCGTGCCGCCCGCGATGATCGACGCCGGGTACCAGGACTTCCACGACCGCTGGTCGCCGATCCTCGACGTCTTCGAGGAGGTCGGGGTGCGGTACGCGCTCGAGGTGCACCCGTCCGAGATCGCCTACGACTACTGGACCGCGAAGCGCACGCTGGAGGTCTTCGCCGACCGCCCCGCGTTCGGCTTCAACTTCGACCCGTCGCACTTCGTCTGGCAGGACCTCGACCCCGCCGCCTTCCTGCTCGACTTCGCCGACCGGGTGTACCACGTGCACTGCAAGGAGTCGGTGAAGCAGCTCGACGGCCGCAACGGACGCCTCGGCAGCCACCTGCCGTGGGGCGACCCCCGGCGCGGGTGGGACTTCGTCACCGCCGGCCACGGGGACGTGCCCTGGGAGCGGGTCTTCCGCGTGCTGAACCACATCGGGTACACCGGCCCGACCAGCGTCGAGTGGGAGGACGCCGGCATGGACCGGCTCGTCGGCGGGCCGGAGGCGCTGGCGTTCGTGCGGCGGCTCGGCACCATCGCGCCGCCCGACGCCTCGTTCGACGCCGCGTTCTCGCGGTCACGCTGAGGTCCGCGTGCCGACCGACGTCCCCCGGCGGAACACCGCCCGCGTGCTCCGCATCGTCCACGAGGGCGGCCCGCTCACCCGGGCCGACCTCACCCGACTGACCGGGCTGAACCGCTCGACCACCCTGGCGCTGGTCGGGGAGCTCGTCGACCTCGGGCTGGTGGGGGAGGACCTGGACGGCGGGATGGCCGCGGGTGCAGCCGCCGGAGTGGCCGCGGGCGGGGCCGGAGGTGCGGGGGCGCCTGCGCCCGGCACCGGCAACGCCCCCGGCACCGGCCGCGGTCGCCCGAGCCCGACCGTCCGCGCGTCCGCCGACGTCGTCGCGGCCGCGGTCACCGTGGAGATCGACGCCGTCACCGTGGCGCTCGTCGGGCTCGACGGCTCCATCCGCGTGCGCGTCACCGAGCACACCGCCGAGCGGCCCACCGCCGCCGAGGCCGTCCGCCTCGTCGCCGCCCTGCTCGACGGCCTGCACGAGGAGCTCGTCGGTCTCCGCCTGGTCGGCATCGGTGTCGCCATCCCCGGCACGGTCCGCGTCGAGGACGGCCTGGTCCGGTACGCGCCGCACCTCGGCTGGCGCGACGAGCCCTTCGCGGAACCCCTCGCCGCCGCCACCGGGCAGCGGGTCCGGGTCGCGAACGACGCCAACCTCGGCGCCCGGGCCGAGCACCTCTATGGCAGCGGCCGAGGCGTCCGCGACCTCATCTACCTCAACGGTGGCGCGAGCGGCATCGGTGGCGGCGTCATCAGCGCCGGTCGGCCCCTCAACGGCGCCGACGGGTACGCGGGCGAGATGGGCCACACCTTCGTCGCCGCGAACGGCATCCGCTGCCACTGCGGCGCGATCGGGTGCCTGGAGACCGAGGCCTCCCGGGCAGCGCTCGTCGCCGTCACCGGGGTCCCGGCCGACGACCTGCAGGCGCTCGCGGCGGCGCTGGCCGACTCCGTGGCGCAGGCCGGCGCCGGCGCGCCCGCGGACGGTCCCTCCGCAGTCGCGCGGGTCGTCGACCGGCAGGTGGCTGCGCTGGCCACCGCGCTCCGCAACGCCATCCACACCGTGAACCCCGCGGTCGTCGTCCTCGGTGGGTTCCTCGGCGTGCTGCTCGGGCACGTGGGGGACCGCATCGTCACCGCTGTGCGGGAGCAGTCGATGGCCGCCATGGCCGACCGCGTCCGCATCGTCCCCGCCGCCCTCGGCCGGGACGTCCTGCTCCGCGGAGCCGCCGAGATCGGCTTCCGCGACCTCCTCGACGACCCCACCCGGGTCGCCACCACCGACCCCGGCCGGGTCGCCGACACCGACCCCACCCGGGTCGCCACCACGCACCAGAGAGCGAGCACCGCATGAGCACCACCGACACCCAGCGCGTCAGCGTCCTGCAGGGCCAGGACGCCCTCACGATCGAGGACCGCCCCGTCCCCGCCGTCGACCCCGGCGACGTGCTCGTCCAGGTCGCCGCCGTGGGCGTCTGCGGCTCCGACGTGCACTACTTCCGCCACGGCCGCATCGGTGACTTCGTCGTCGAGGAGCCCCTCGTCCTCGGCCACGAGCTCTCCGGCACGATCACCGCCGTCGGCGAGGGCGTCGACACCGCCCGCATCGGGGAGCGCGTCGCCGTCGAGCCGCAGCGCCCGTGCCACCGCTGCGCCCAGTGCCTGGCCGGCCGCTACAACCTGTGCCCGCACATGCGCTTCTACGCGACGCCGCCGGTCGACGGTGCCTTCGCCGAGTACGTCACCATCGAGGCCGAGTTCGCGCACCCGCTGCCCGACTCCGTGTCGTTCGAGGCCGGTGCCCTCCTCGAACCCCTCTCCGTCGCGATCGCCGCGGTCCGCAAGGCCCGCATCGTCCCCGGCTCGTCGGTCCTCATCGCCGGCGCCGGTCCGATCGGCATCATCTGCGCCCAGACCGCCAAGGCGTTCGGCGCCAGCCGCATCGTCGTCAGCGACCTCGTCGCCGAGCGCCGTGAGCGGGCCCTGTCCTACGGCGCCACCGAGGTCGTCGACCCCACCGTCGTGTCCGTCGCGTCCGACATCGTCCCCGTCGACGCCTTCATCGACGCCAGCGGCGCACCCCGCGCGGTCTCGGACGGCATCAAGGCCGTGGGACCCGCCGGTGCCGCCGTGCTGGTCGGCCTCGGCAACTCGGAGATGACCCTGCCCGTCGAGCACATCCAGAACCTCGAGGTCACGGTCACCGGCATCTTCCGCTACACCGGCACGTGGCCGGTCGCGATCGAGCTGGTCGCCTCCGGCCAGATCGACCTCGACTCGCTCGTCACCGGGCGCTTCGGCCTCGACGACGTGCGCGAGGCCCTCGAGAGCGACACCGACCCCGAGTCCCTGAAGTCCGTGGTCTACCCCGGCGGCGTGCCCGCAGCCTGACGCGCGGCCACCACCCACCGGACTGGAGGCTCGGTGCCAGCTGGCACCGAGCCTCCCGTCCGCACGTGCCCGGCCCGCCACGCGCCCCGGACCGGGGCCACCTCCGCGCCACCGGGACGCGCTACGGTTCGCGCATGACCGTCGCTCCACCGCCGCAGCGCACCGATCGTCGCGCCCTCGTCTCCTGGGCGCTCTGGGACTGGGGATCGGCGGCGTTCAACGCCGTCGTGACGACCTTCGTGTTCAGCACCTACCTGGCGAGCCGTGCGTTCGTCGACCCGGCGCTCGTCGCGGCCGAGGACACCTCCGCCACCGCGAAGCAGGCCGTCCAGGACCAGCTCGCCCACAACGCCACCGTCGTCTCCACGGCGTTGACGATCGCCGGCATCGTCGTCGCCCTGGTCGCTCCCGCGGTCGGCCGGCTCGCGGACTCCTCTGGGCACCGTCGTCGCTCGGTGCTCGTCGCCACGATCGGCGTGGCCCTGTCGATCGGCGCGATGGTCTTCGTCGCCCCGAGCCAGCCGTTCCTGGTGCTCGGCGCCGCGCTCATCGGCATCGGGACCGTGGCGTACGAGATCGCCTGCGTCGGCTACAACGCGATGCTCGGGCAGGTCGCCCCCGGGCGCTCGACCGGCCGCGTGTCGGCGATCGGCTGGGCTGCCGGGTACTTCGGCGGCATCGTGCTGCTCGTCGTGCTCCTGGTCCTCTGCATCCAGGACTTCGGTGCCGGCGACACCGCGGGCCTGTTGGACCTGCCCGCGACCGTCGCCTCGGGGCAGTGGGACGTCCGCGTGGCCATCGGCATCGCCGCCGTCTGGCTGGCCGTGAGCTCCATCCCGCTGTTCCTCGTCGTGCCCGAGGCCGCGCGCGACGACGCCCGCGCCGGCACGCTGCTGTCCGCCTACCGGGACCTCGGCCGGGACATCGCCCGGCTCTGGCGCGAACGGCGCAACGTCCTGGCGTTCCTCGTCGCCAGCGCGGTGTTCCGTGACGGCGTCGGTGCGGTCTTCATCTTCGGCGGGATCATCGCCGCCCAGGTCTTCGGGTTCAGCGCGTCGCAGGTGATCCTGTTCGCCATCGTCGCGAACGTCGTCGCCGGCATCGCCACCTTCGCCTCCGGCAGGCTGGACGACCGCTTCGGTTCCCGCGCGCTCATCATGGTGTCGCTCGTCGGACTTGCCGTGTGCGGGACGGCGGTGCTCTTCGTCGGCAGCGCGCCCGCCGGGTTCTGGGTGCTCGGGCTCGCGCTGTGCGTTTTCGTCGGGCCGGTGCAGGCGTCCTCGCGCTCGTACCTCACGCGGCTCGCGACGCCCGGCCGCGAGGGTGAGCTCTTCGGCCTCTACGCCACCACCGGTCGTGCGGCGTCGTTCATCGCCCCCGCCATGTTCGGCCTCGCCGTGACTGTGGGGGGCTCGACGCGCTTCGGGATCATCGGCGTGGTGGTGGTCCTGGTCGCGGGCCTGGTGCTGATGGCTTTCGTCAAGCCCGAGCCCCGGGTCCCCGCCGCCTGACCCACCCTTCCCGACTCGGAACGACAAGGTCGCTGTCGTACGACCTCGGCGTTGTCGCGCGCGTCTGGGGAGCGGGCGCGGCGCGACAACCTCGCTGTCGTGCGACCTCGACGGTGTCGCTGCCGGGGAGCGGGAGGGCGCCGGACGGGAGGCTCGGTGGCGGACGCGGGGCGAGCCTCCCGTCCGGTGGGTGGTGGCGTTGGTGCGCGCTGGCCCGGTGGGCCAGGATGGGGGCATGACCGACCAGCGGATCGCCGTCGTCGTCCTCGCCGCCGGGCAGGGCACACGCATGAAGTCCTCCACCCCCAAGGTGCTGCACCGACTCGCCGGGCTGCCGCTCGTCGCGCACGTCCTGCGCACGGCCGAGTCGCTCTCGCCGGAGCACGTCGTGGTCGTCGTGCGGCACGAGCGCGAGCGTGTCGCCGCCGAGGTCACCGAGCGGATGCCGGACGCGATCGTGGTGGACCAGGACGACGTCCCGGGCACCGGCCGTGCGGTCGAGGTCGCGGTGGCAGCACTGCCGGCCGAGTTCGACGGGGCGGTCATCGTGCTGTCGGGCGACGTCCCGCTGTTGGACCGGCCGAGCCTCCGGGCACTGGTCGACGCCCACGCCGTGGCCGGCAACGCCGTCACGTTCGTCAGCGCCATCGCGCCGGACCCGACCGGCCTCGGACGCATCCTGCGCGACGCGGACGGGGCCTTCGTCGGTGTCGTCGAACACAAGGACGCAACCGAGGACCAGCGCGCGATCTCCGAGGCGAACGCGGGCATCTACGCGTTCGACGTGACGCACCTGCGTGCCGTGCTGCCCGCGATCACGACCGAGAACGCCCAGGGCGAGATGTACATCACCGACGCCCCCGCCCTGATCCAGGCACGCGGAGGGCGCATCGACGTCGTCACGCTGCCGGACCCGTGGGTCGTCGCCGGCATCAACGACCGGGCGCAGCTCGCCGACGCGGCCCGGGTGCTCAACGACCGCATCGTCCGACGTCACCAGCTCGCCGGCGTGGCGATCCAGGACCCGACGTCGACGTGGATCGACCTCGACGTGACGATCGAGGCGGACGCCGAGATCCTCCCCGACACGCAGCTCATCGGGGCGACGGCCATCGCGGCCGGCGCCGTCGTGGGCCCGGGAACGACCCTCCGCGACACCGAGGTCGGTGCCGGGGCGACGGTCAACCGCGTCGACGCCACGCTCGCCGTGATCGGGGACGGCGCCTCGGTGGGGCCGTTCGCGTACCTGCGACCGGGCACGGTCCTCGGCGACCAGGGCAAGATCGGCACCTTCGTCGAGACCAAGAACGCGCGGATCGGCCGGGGCAGCAAGGTCCCGCACCTGTCCTACATCGGTGACGCCGAGGTGGGCGAGGACTCCAACATCGGAGCCAACACGATCACGGCGAACTACGACGGTGTGCACAAGCACCGCACCGAGGTCGGGTCGAACGTCCGCACCGGCTCGCACAACGTGTTCGTCGCCCCGGTTAGGATTGGTGACGGGGCGTACACGGGTGCAGGGACGACAGTCCGCAAGGACGTCCCTGCCGGGTCGCTCGCGATCAGCTACGCCCCACAGCGCAACACCGACGACTGGGTCCAGGAACACCGACCCGGCACGCCGGCGGCCGAGGCGGCTCGGCGCGCGCGAGGCGAATGACACCTTCGACGGCCACCCGCCGTCACACGAGGGCCCGGCAACGGGTCCGGACACACGGCCCCACGGGGCCAGGGAGTGAGTACGGCACTTGTCCGGAATCAAAACGACCGGTCAGAAACGACTCGTCCTCGTCTCGGGTCGGGCCCACCCGGAACTCTCGGCGCAGATCGCAGACGAACTCGACGTCGAGCTCGTCCCCACCGACGCCCGCACGTTCGCGAACGGTGAGCTCTACGTCCGGTTCGACGAGTCGGTCCGCGGGTGTGACGCCTTCGTCATCCAGTCGCACACGGCCCCGATCAACGAGTGGCTCATGGAGCAGCTCATCATCGTCGACGCGCTGAAGCGGGCCTCCGCCAAGCGCATCACCGTCGTCGCGCCGTTCTACCCGTACGCGCGGCAGGACAAGAAGGGCCGTGGGCGCGAGCCGATCTCGGCCCGCCTGGTCGCCGACCTGTTCAAGGCCGCCGGCGCGCACCGCATCATGAGCGTCGACCTGCACGCCGCGCAGATCCAGGGCTTCTTCGACGGCCCCGTCGACCACCTCTTCGCGATGCCGGTCCTGCTCGAGCACTTCAAGGCGATCCTCGACCCGTCGATGCTGACGGTCGTCTCCCCGGACATGGGCCGCGTCCGCGTGGCCGACATCTGGTCGGAGAAGCTCGGCGCACCGCTCGCCATCATCCACAAGCGCCGCGACCCGCTCGTGCCGAACCAGGTCACCGTGCACGAGATCGTCGGTGACGTCTCCGGTCGTTGGTGCCTGCTCGTCGACGACCTCATCGACACCGGGCGCACCATCGCCAAGGCCGCAGAGGCCCTGAAGGCCGCCGGGGCCATCGGCGTCGTGGTCGCCGCGACGCACGCCGTGTTCTCCGACCCGGCCACCGAACTGCTGCAGAGCGAGTTCATCGACCGCGTCGTCGTGACCGACACCCTGCCGGTGCCGGTCGAGAAGCGCTGGGACCGTCTCGAGATCCTGCCGATCGCCCCGCTGCTGGCGCGCGCGATCCACGAGGTCTTCGATGACGGCTCGGTGACGTCCATGTTCGATGGTGCAGCCTGATCCACCCCGCGCGTGACGCCCTCGCCGCCCGACTCCGGGCGGCGGGGAGCGTCTTCGCCGAGGACGAGGCCGACCTGCTGCTGGCAGCCGGCGACGGCGACCCGGCACGACTCCGGTCCGTCGTCCAGCGTCGCCTGGCCGGTGAGCCGCTCGAGTACGTGCTCGGGTGGGCTGCCTTCGACGGCCATCGCATCCGCGTCACACCGGGCGTCTTCGTCCCGCGCACCCGCACCACGATCGTGGTCGAGCAGGCCGCGCAGCTGCTGCACCGCTACGACCGCGTGGTCGACCTGTGCTGCGGCGCCGGAGCGATCTCCGTCGCCCTGCTCGGACGCGTCGGTGCGCTCGACCTCGTCGCGTCCGACATCGACCCCGACGCGGTCGACATCGCGGCCGAGAACATCGGCGACCGCGGCATCGTCGTCGCCGGAGACCTGTTCGCGCCGCTGCCGACCCGGTTCCGCGGGGTGGTGGACGTCATCGCGGTGAACGCGCCGTACGTGCCGACCGAGGCGATCGCCACGATGCCGGCCGAGGCCCGCGACCACGAGCACCGTGTCGCGCTCGACGGCGGCGGGGACGGCCTCGACCTGCACCGCCGGATCGCCGCCGGGGCGGGGGAGTGGCTCCGGCCGGGTGGGGCCGTGGTGATCGAGGTGTCGTCGGCGCAGGCGGCGGAGTCCGTCGCGGTGTTCGCGTCCGCGGGGTTCGCGGCGCGGGTCGAGCACGACGACGAGGTCGACGGCACGTGCGTGGTCGCCGTGGCCGCAGCCGCAGCCGCAGCCGCAGCCGCAGCCGGAGCTGCTGCTGCAGCGCTCGGGGTCAGCGCGCCGTCAGCGTGATCGCGTCCCACCCGGTGGCGCCGTTCGGTGCCGGGGGGCGCTGCACGCTCGTCTGCACCTGACCGTCGGCACCGACGGCCCGGACCTGCACGTCGTGCGTGCCGGCCGTCGCCGTCCACCGCAGGACCCACTGCCGCCAGGTGTCCGAGGACACGGAGTCGGCGAGCTCGGCGTCCTGCCAGTCCGCCGAACCGACCTTCACCTGCACGGCCTTGACGCCCGTGTGCGGATGCCAGGCGACCCCGGCGATCGCGACCCGGTCGCCGACGGAGACGGTGCTGCCGTTCGCCGGGGTGTCGATGCGCGACTCCAGCTTCACCGGGCCGCGGGCTGACCAGCCCCGCGGGGTCCAGTACCCCTGGGCGTCGGCGAAGCGGGTGACCTCGAGGTCGACGACCCACTTCGTCGCGGATACGTAGCCGAACAGCCCGGGGACGACCATCCGGACAGGGAAGCCGTGCTCCGCGGGCAGCGGGTGGCCGTTCATCCCGACGGCCAGCAGCGCGTTCGTCCCCTCGTCCTGCAGGACGTCGAGCGGCGTGCCCGCGGTGAAGCCGTCCTCGCTCGTCGAGAGGACCATGTCCGCGTTCCCGGTGGGTCGGGCACGGGCGAGGAGCGTGCGGATCGGGTGGCCGAGCCAGAGCGCGTTGCCGATGAGGTCGCCACCGACCTCGTTCGACACGCAGCTCAACGTCGCCATGTGCTCCTCGAGGGGGAGGGCGAGGAGGTCGTCCCAGCTCAGGGTGATCTCGTGCTCGACCGCGCCGTGGATCCGGAGGGACCAGTCCGCGGGGTCGATCGACGGCACCCGGAGCGCGGTGTCGATCCGGTAGAAGTCGGCGTTCGGGGTGACGTACGGCGTGATGCCCTCGACGTCGAGCGATGCCCCGGCCGGCACCGCGGGGGCGGCGTTGACCGGTGCCGGCAGGCGGATGGAGCGTCGCACTGCCGCGGCGCGCTGCATGCCGGCCGTGCCGAGCCGCGCGCCGGTTCCGGCCACGATCGAGACCACCCCGAGGGCCGCCGTCCAGACGAGGAACGAGCGGCGCTCCGGCTGGGCCTCGGTCCTGGTCGGTGTCGCGGCGGCGAACCGCCAGGTCCGCAGCCGCTCGACGAGCACGCGGAGGACGATCACGGCCGCGCCGACCCCGAGGACCGACGGGCCGCCGTCCCAGGTGCCCGAGCCGGACCGAGTGGTCACGGCGAGCAGCGAGAGGGCGCCGCCGATGGCGAAGACGAGCGCGCCGAACGGCGGTCGGCGGAGTTCCAGGACCCCGGCACCGGCCGAGACCAGGAGCATGAGCACCGCCATGAGCACGAAGAGCGCGACCTTGTCACCCGTGCCGAACAGCGCGACCATGAGGTCCTTCGCCCCGCCCGGGGCGAGGTCGATGACGGCGGAGCCGACCGCGACGAGGGGGCTGCCCGCACCGCCGAGGACGAGGGCGCACAGCTCGGCGACGGCGAGGAAGGCGAGCGCGGCGACGACGCCGGCCGCAGCCGCAGCCAGGCGCGGACGCAGGGTCGTTCGACTGGTGGGCACCGGCCGATGCTACGGCTGCACGCTGAGTGCACCGCCTGTGGAGGCTCGTCCCACCTGAGCGGGTCGCCGGGAGTTCACGGATGGTCGGTGGGGTTCTCCGGCGGACCGTGCGAGGATCGGGACGTGCTGAGGCGACCCGACCGTGTCCCGCGGGACGGTCGCGCCCGGCAGCGGATGTCGCCGCTCCGCCGCCTCGCGATGATCCGCTGGGTCATCGTCGGTGTGTGGGCAGCGCTCCTGGTCGCCAGGATCGTCGTCGTGTCGCGGACGCCCGACGCCGACCTCACCGTGTTCGGCGTCGCCGAGGTGGTCGTCATCGCCCTCGGCGTCGGGGTCGTCCTGGCCGGGATCCTCCGGATGCAGGGCCTCCGCCGGCGTCGCGAGGACGAGTCACTCGCCCTCGCCATCCGCCGGATCGACCCCACGGTGTGGCTGGTGCCCGCCGCGCCCACCGCCGAACTCCGGCTGACGGTCGAGGAGACCCGACCCGAGGTCCCGCTCGGCGCCCGCGTGACGTGGGCGTTCGGCGCGACGGAGGCCTCGCTCTGGGAACTCGACGAGCGTCGGGCCACCCGGCTGCTCGTCATCCGGTGGAGCCGGGTCATGCACGTCGGACTCGAGGACGCGACCGGTCAGGGCGGCCGCACGGGCTGTGCGGTCGCGGTGCACTACGTCCGGCCCGACGAGACGACGGCCGTCGCGACGTTCTTCGTCCGGACGGCACCCGGTTCGCGTCGGGTGCTCGGCCGTGGGCCGAAGCTCGACCGCCTGATCGCCGAGCTGGCGCGGGAGCGCATCGTCGCCTGACGCGCCGGGACTGCTGCTCAGGCAGCGGTCCGTGCGAGCGTCACCTGCTCGTCGGACACGTCGCGCAGGTCGCGGCTGCGGAACCACCGCAGCAGCCAGTCCGCAGGAGATCCCGCGAGCTCCTTGGGAAGGCCGGACCGCCGCTCGAGGAACGTGCTGAACCCCGGGTCGTCGCGGACCTCGGCGTCGGTGGGGTTGCCGAACGCCATCGACCAGCCGTCGAACCGGCGGGCGCCGATGCGCTCCATCGACAGCGACCTGACGTCCTGGTGCCGAGGGTCGGCCTTGATCGCAGAGAACCGGTCCTCGACGCTCCACTCCGGGCCTTCGAGCACCTGCATGAAGCGGCCGCCCTTGGCCACGAGGAGTCCGGAGACGCCGAGCGCGTCGTTCGTGAGGCGGGCGTCCCGGAGGAGACTGACGAGTTCCGCATCGGTGAGTTCGTCGACGGCGACGGACATGTACACGAGGGACACGAGGGTGGTCATGGCTGCAGTCTGGGCCGCGCGCTCGGACCGGGTCAACGCGGACATCCGCCGAACGAACCCAGCTGCCGATCGACATCCGATAGTCGCGGGACGCGACGGTCGACACGACCGAGGACGCACCGAGGGCACCGCGTCCGGCGAGGCCCTCGGTGTGTCGATCGCGCGGGGGTCAGTGCGTCGAGGGCTCCTGCTCGACCTCGCGGCGGTCGTCCTCCGACCACAGGGTGTGGAAGGTGCCGTCCTTGTCGATGCGCTGGTAGGTGTGCGCACCGAAGAAGTCGCGCTGGCCCTGGATCAGGGACGCGGGCAGGCGGTCGGACGCGAGCGCATCGAAGTAGGACAGCGCGGACGAGAAGCCCGGCGCCGGGACGCCCGACGCAGCCGCGATGCCGACGATGCGACGCCAGGCGGCTTCGCCCTCGGCCACGGCGTCGGCGAAGTACGGGTCGACGAGCAGGGACTCGAGCTCCGGGTCCTTGTCGTAGGCCTCGACGATGCGGTTGAGGAACTGCGCGCGGATGATGCAGCCGCCGCGCCAGATCTTCGCCATGTCACCGAGGTTGATGTCCCAGTCGTACTCCTTGGCCCCGGCGATGATGAGGTCGAAGCCCTGGGCGTACGCGACCACCTTCGACGCGTACAGCGCCGCACGGACGTCGTCGGCGAACGTGTCGGGGACCTCGGCGATGGACGGCCGGTTCTTGACGGACTTCTGGACCGCGGCACGCTGCGACGCCTTCGACGACACGGCGCGGGCGAAGACCGCTTCGCCGATGCCCGACACCGGGATGCCGAGCCCGACCGCGTTCTGCACGGTCCAGACGCCGGTGCCCTTCGACCCGGCGGCGTCGCGGATGACGTCCACGAGCGGCTTGCCGGTGTCGGCGTCCTGCTGCTTGAGGACCTCGCCGGTGATCTCGATCAGGTAGGACTCGAGGTCGCCCTTGTTCCACTCGTCGAAGACCTTGACGAGGTCCTCGACGGAGAGGCCCCCGACGCGGCGGAGCAGGTCGTAGGACTCCGCGATGAGCTGCATGTCGGCGTACTCGATGCCGTTGTGCACCATCTTCACGAAGTGTCCGGCACCGTCGGTGCCGACGTGGGTCACGCACGGCTCGCCCTCGGCCACCGCAGCGATCGACTTCAGGATCGGCCCCAGGGTCTCCCAGGCCTCGTCCGAGCCGCCCGGCATGATCGACGGCCCGTGCAGGGCGCCTTCTTCACCACCGGAGATGCCGGTGCCGACGAAGTTGAGGCCCTTCTCCTTGAGGTCGTGCTCGCGGCGGATGGTGTCCTGGAAGTTCGCGTTGCCGCCGTCGACGATGATGTCGCCGGCTTCGAACCGCTCGGCGAGCTGCCCGATGACCGCGTCGGTGCCTTTGCCGGCCTGCACCATGATGATGGCCGTGCGCGGCTTCGAGAGCGACGCCACGAAGCCGTCGATGTCCTCGGACGCGATGAAGCCGGCGTCACCGTGCTCCTGCATCAGCTCCTCGGTGCGGGCGTAGGTGCGGTTGTAGACCGCCACCGTGTTGCCCTCCCGCGAAGCGAGGTTGCGGGCGAGGTTCGACCCCATCACCGCGAGCCCCACCACACCGATGTTCGCCTGACCGTTGCTGTCTGCCACGAGGATCTCCTTCGTCGTCACGTTTCGCCCACGCTACGTCCGCCGCGCTGGGACCGCCCGACAGTTGCCACAACCTGGGGAGAACAGTCGGTGATGCCCATACGGTGGAGGCATGAGCGACCGAACGACCCGACCGCCCGTCCTCGTCATGGGGGTCTCCGGCTCCGGCAAGTCCACGATCGGCGAGGCCCTCGCGAAGGCGTTGCACGACCGTGGGGAGCCCGCGGAGTTCGTCGACGCCGACGACCTGCACCCGGCGTCGAACAAGGAGAAGATGCGGCAGGGCACGCCCCTGACGGACGAGGACCGCTGGCCGTGGCTCGACGCCTGTGCCGCCCGCATCGCCGAGGTCGAGGCCGCGGGGAAGCGCTGCGTGATGGCGAACTCCGCCCTCAAGCGCATCTACCGGGACCGGCTCCGGGCGAGTGCGCCCGGGCTGTTCATCGCCTACCTCGACGGGTCGCGGGAGCTCATCGCGGACCGGCAGTCGCACCGGCACCACGAGTACATGCCGAACTCCCTGCTCGACTCGCAGTTCGGCACGCTCGAGCGGCCCGCGGACGACGAGGCCGGCGCTGCCGTCCCGATCCAGGGCACGGTCGAGGAGACCGTCGCGCGCATCCTCGCCCTCCTGCCCTGACGAGGCAGGCCCTGCCCGGGCGACGCAGGCGCCGCCCGACTCGGCCCGGTGCGAGGCAGCCCCGTGCGAGCTCGACCACCCCGTGCACCGCCACGACCTCGCACCGAGTGCGCAACCTCGCACGACGGCCAGCCCCACGCCCCTACAACTTGAACGTCGCCCGCGGGATGTCGGACACGATCCGCTGCGCCGTGCGGACGGCGTCCTCCTCGGACACCTGGTGCGTGACCACGAGCGACGCCAGGTACGCCGCGTCCGCCCGCCGCGCCATGTCGTGCCGCGCGGGGATGGAGCAGTACGCCCGGGTGTCGTCGATGAACCCGGACGTCTTCGTGAAGGACGCCGAGTCGGTGACCGCCGCCCGGTACCGGCCGATCGCCGCCGGGGTGTCGATGAACCACCACGGGGCCCCGGCGTACACGGCGGGGTAGAAGCCGGCGAGCGGGCCGATCTCCCGGGAGAACACGGTCTCGTCGACGGTGAACAGCACCAGGTGGAACCCGGGCGCGGTGCCGAAGGCCTCGAGCAGCGGCCGCAGCGGCTCAGTGAAGGCGCCGACCGCAGGCAGGTCGTGCCCGGTGTCCGGCCCGAAGCGCTCGGACGTCGGCGTGTGGTGGTTCCGGATGATCCCCGGGTGCAGCTGCATGACCAGACCGTCATCGACGCTCATCTCGGCCCACCGGAAGAGCATGTCGTGCCGGTACGCCACGGCCTCGGCCGCGGTCACCCCGGATGGTCCCTGCATCGCCGCCGCGTGGATCCGCGAGCGCTCGGACGGTGACAGCGGCGTCGACCCGGCGTCCAGCACCCCGGTGTCCGTCGCGGTGGCGCCGTGCTCGATGAAGTACTGCCGACGCGCACGGAGTGCCGCGAGCAGCCCGTCGTGGGTGCCCGTGTCGATGCCCGCGGCCTGACCGACGGACGCGACCACGAGCCTCCAGTCCGGACGGGAGGGGTCGAAGACGGCGTCCGCGCGGAAGGTGGGGAGCACACGACCGCGGAAGGTGGGGTCGGCGGCGAGCCGTGCGTGCGCGGCGAGGTCGGCGTCCGGGGCGTCGGTGGTGGCGAGGACCTCGATGCCGAAGGCGTCGAACAGGGCGCGTGGCCGCATCTGCGGCTGCTGCAGCAGGCCGGCGAGGTGGTCGTACTGCGCGTCCGCGTTCGCGGCCGACGGCTGCTCCGTCAGCCCGAAGACGTCGTGCAGCTCCGTCTCGAACCAGTGGCGGACGGGGGTGCCGAGGAAGTCGTCCCAGTGCTCCGCCAGGGTCCGCCAGACGGCACGGCCGGGAGGCATGGTGCCGGTTCCCGACAGGTCGGCGCGACCCAGCGCCTCCAGTCCGACACCGTTCGCGTGCAGGAGGCGCAGGACGTAGTGGTCCGGCGTGATCAGCAGCGCGGCGGGGTCGGCGAACGGCTGGTCGTCCGCGATCAGGGCCGCGTCGACGTGCCCGTGCGGGGAGATGATCGGCGCGTGCGCGACGGCTTCGTACAGGGTCCGGGCGATCGTCCTGGTGGCGGGGTCGGCGGGGAACAGCCGGTCCGGGTGCGGAGCGAGGGTGGTCGGGGGAGTGGTGGTCATCATCGGTTCCTTCGCGAGGACGGCACGGACGGCACGGACCGCACGGACGGCGCGGACGTCTTGGGCTGCTGGGACGGCGCGGGTCCGGTCGACTCGCGCACCGTCAGGTGGGTCGGCAGGGCGACGGCACCGCTGAGGTGCTCACCGGGCAGCTCGTCCGCCGGGACGGCACCGAGCCGACCGAGCAGCATCCGGATGGCGACCCGACCCGCCCGCTCGATCGGCGAGGTCATCGTGGTGAGCGGCGGGTTGCAGAAGTCGGCGCCGAAGATGTCGTCGCAGCCGACGATGCTCATGTCCTGGGGCACGCGGACACCGCGCTCCCGGAGCCGGCCGAGCATGCCGATCGCGATGAGGTCGTTGAAGGCGATGCACGCCGTCGCGCCCGCGTTGAGGGCGGCGTCGGCCGCGGCGGCCCCGGAGTCGACGAACGGAGCGTGCGGGCCGATCCGGGCGACACGGACGTCCAGCCGCCCGGCGACCCGGACCAGGGCGCGCCAGCGGCGTTCGTTCGACCACGAGCTGTCCGGCCCCGCGACGTAGAGGACGTCACGGTGCCCGAGCGACGCGAGGTGCTGCACCGCCTGTTCGACACCGCCCGGGGTGTCGATGAGCACGGACGGCACCCCGGCCGGACGGCGGTTCACGACCACGAGCGGGGTGCGCTCGGCGAACTTCGCGATCTGCGCGTCGGACAGGCGTGACGCGGTGAGCACGACGCCGTCGGCCTTCGTGGACACCGCGCTGAGGGCGGCCATCTCGGCGTCCGCGGACTCCTCGGTGTCGACGAGCAGCTGCGTCCACCCGGCGGCGGCGAGCTGGTGCTGCGTGCCCCGGATGACGTCGAAGTAGAAGGGGTTGGTGATGTCGGACACCAGGACCGCGACCGCCCGGGTCCTGCCGGACGTCAGCGCCCGGGCCTGGGAGTTCGCGACGTAGCCGAGCTCGCGGGCCGCCTGCTGGATGCGCTGCTGCGTCGCGGGGTTCACGCGGTCGGGGAGCGACAGGGCGCGGGACACCGTCGACGGTGCGACCCCGGTCGCGGTGGCGACGTCGCGGATCGTGACGCGGCGGGACGAGTCGGTCTCGGTCACGGGCACCTCCCTGTCCGGCGTGCTGTCGACGGTCGGGCGGCGCTGAGTCGTCCCGAACGAGACGCTGCCGGTCCCGGGCGGGACGGCTGCGTCTCCCGAACGCTAGGCCGCTCTGGCAACAAGTGGCAACCGGTTGCCGCATGTTGCCACCCGCGCGACAGTGGTCGTCAGCCGGGCCGTCCCGGCGGACCCCCGAGCAGCGCCGCTCGGGTGGATGCTCCAAGGAGGAACCCCCATGAAGGCACGGACCCTGATCGGTTCCGTGGTCGTGGTCGCCCTCGCGACGCTGTCCCTGCAGGGATGCGCGATCGTCAACGGCAGTGGCGACGACCCCAACACGCTCCGCGTCATGATGGGCGCGGACACGA
Organism: Curtobacterium sp. GC_Cur_3; assembly: GCF_026544205.1. Lineage (GTDB taxonomy): Bacteria > Actinomycetota > Actinomycetes > Actinomycetales > Microbacteriaceae > Curtobacterium. The sequence continues at coordinate 29,821 of NZ_JALNUI010000007.1, read as the reverse complement.
CCTACCCCGAGGAACGCAAGCAGTGGCAGCAGGACACCGCCGCCGAGTTCAAGCGCACCACCGGCGCTGACGTCCAGTGGGAGACGTACTCCTCTGCGCAGGAGGAACTGACCGCCATCCAGACGAGCGTCATCTCGGGCCAGGGCCCCGACGTCTACGCGATCGGCACCACCTTCACCCCGACCGCCTACGCCACCGGCGCCTTCGTGCAGATGGGGAAGCAGCAGTGGGACGCCATCGGCGGGAAGGACCAGTTCGACCCGGCGTCGTTCGGCATCTCCGGACCGAGCGCCTCGAAGCAGATCGGGATCCCGTTCGCCAGTCGTCCGTTCGTGATGGCGGTCAACACCGACCTGCTCGCCCAGGCCGGCATCACCGCGATGCCGACCACGTGGGACCAGCTCACCGCGGACGCGAAGGCCACCACGACCGGTGACCACCACGGCCTGGCGATCGCCTACGCCGACGGCTTCGACCCGTGGAAGTTCATCTGGGGGATGTCGCAGAACGCCGGCAACACGATCGTCGACGGCACGAAGGCCGAGCTCGACGCGGACGCCGTGCAGAACGCCTACCGGACGTACTTCGACTGGGTCACGAAGGACGGCGTCGTGGACACGGCCGCGGTCGGATGGAACAACGCGCAGGCCCTCGCGCAGTTCACCGACGGCAAGGCCGCGTTCTTCCCGATGACGACGACCACCGCCATCAACTCCTTCACGGACACGGCGGTGGACGGCAAGTACGAGTTCGCCCTGCTGCCGACCGTGCCGCCCGGCGCCACCGAACGCCCGGCCGACGGCATCGAGGCCGCCAGCATCCTGTCCGGCGACAACTTCGTCGTCGCCGACTACGGCACCAAGCAGGACCTGTCGTTCGCCTTCATCAAGCAGCTCAGCACGAAGAAGGCCCAGCTCGAGTACTACGACCTGTTCGGCAACCTGCCCACCAACGTGGACGCCGCCGCGGAGCTCGCCGCGGAGAACCCCCAGCTCAAGCCCATCATCGACGCCGGACGCCTGTCCAAGCCCACCGCCTTCACCGGCGCCTGGTCGGACATCCAGCTCGCGCTCGTCGACGTCGTCGTGCAGTCGATCCCGTCGCTCAAGCGCGGCGAGGTCACCGACGACCAACTCCGCAGGCGCCTGCAGGACGCGCAACGGGACGCCCAGGCCACGCTCGACCGGCAGAAGAACGGAGGTCTGTGATGACCACCACGCAGACCAAGCCCACCACGCGGCGGTCCGACGGGCGCCACCCCGTCCGCCCGCACGGCACGACCCCGCTGTACAAGCGGGAGCGTCCGCTCTGGATGCTGCTCCCCGGCGGCCTCCTCATGCTCGCGATCATCGTGGTCCCGCTCCTCGTCGGGCTCTTCATCGCGATGCTCGACCTCGACCAGTACACGCTCCGCCAGTGGTTCAGTGCCCCGTTCGTCGGCTTCGCGAACTTCGCCGAGGCCTTCACGAACTCGCCGCTGTTGCACTCCATCTGGATCTCGGTGTCGCTCGCGGTGCTCGTCACCGCCGTCACCGTCCCGATCGGGGTCGCCGCGGCGATCTCGACGCAGAACCGGTTCCGCGGCCGTGGGCTCGTCCGGTCGGTCTACCTGATCCCGTACGTGCTCCCGGCGTTCGTCGTCGGCACGTTCTTCCGCACGATGCTCCAGCCGCAGGGGGTCGTGAACTCGGTCCTGCACACCGACGTGCTCTGGCTGAACGGCTCCGCGTCCTACTGGGCCCTGGCCGGCGTCATGGTCTGGACGAGCTGGCCGTTCGTCTACCTGCTGTCCCTCGCCGGGCTGCAGGCGGTCGACCTCGAGGTGCACGAGGCCGCCTCCCTCGACGGCGCCACGTGGTGGATCAAGCTCCGCGACGTCGTGTTCCCGTACCTGCGCGGTCCGCTGAGCCTGGCGGTGATCATCTCGATCCTGCACGACATCAACAACTTCACGCTGCCGTTCGTCCTGTTCGGCATCCCACTGCCCTCGAGCGTCGAGGTCATGCCCGTCCTGACATACATCGCGAGCTTCCAGTCGTTCCGCTTCGGGCTCTCCGCCGCGATGGCGATCTGCTCGCTCGTGATCGTCGCCATCCCGCTCTTCGTCTACCTGCGGGCCGTCCAGCTCGACACCGGCGACGACGCGGGCCCGAACCGGAAGCAGCGCCGCGCCGACCGCGCCGTGCTGGCCGCCCCGTCCGCCGCCGACGTCGAGGGAGCACGCGCATGAGCGGGTACAGCACCACCAGGACCCGTCCGACCGCCACGCTCACCGAGAGCATCACGGCCCCGCGCGGTGGCCGCCGACCGAAGCGTCCGTACGACACCGACGTCACCCGACTGCTGCCGCGCTGGCTGCTCGTCACCGTGATCGCCGTCATCGTCGCGTTCATCGCCGTCCCGGTGCTCTACATCGTCTTCGGGTCGGTCAACTCAGACGTCGCCGTCGCCCGCGGCGAGTACTTCCCGTCCGAGTTCACGCTCGCCAACTACGCCGACATCTGGTCGACGGTCGCCCTCGGGCAGGGGCTCGTGAACAGCATCCTGACCGCCGGCGCGGTCGCCGTCTGCAGCGCTGCGCTCGCCGTGTCGACGGCCTACGTGCTCGTCCGTTTCCGGTTCCTCGGCCGTCTGACCTTCCTCCGCGGTCTGCTCGCGCTGCAGTCGATCCCCGGCACCCTGCTGCTCCTGCCGGTGTTCGTCGTGTTCGCCAACATCGCGAGCGCCACGGGCGTGCAGGTCATCGGCACCCGGTGGGGCCTGTTCGTCACGTACCTGACGTTCGCCCTGCCGTTCTCCACCTGGGTGATGGTGACGTACCTCCGTGGGCTGCCGAAGGAACTCGAGGAAGCGGCCCGCGTCGACGGCGCGTCCTCGACCAGGATCCTCACGAAGATCGTCCTGCCGCTGTCCTGGCCGGGGATCGTCGTGTCCGCCATCTTCGCCTTCCTGCTCGGCTGGAACGACGTGCTGTTCTCCACCATCATGACGACCCCGAACACACGGACGGTCGCCGTGGTGCTGCAGGTCCTCGGCACGACGCAGGAGGGCGGCGCGGTCCCGATCTACGGCCAGATGATGGCCGCCTCGATCGTCTGCGCGGTGCCGGTCGTCGCCCTCTACCTGGTCTTCCAGCGCTACCTGGTGGGCGGTCTCACGGCCGGCTCGGTGAAGTAGCGCGAGTTCTCCACAGACTGCCTGGAGGCCCGGCGCGGGTCCGCCCCGCCGGTCCAGGCTGGTCATCAGGTCACCAAGAAGGGAAAGTCATGACCCAGCTCAGTTGGGAACTCTCGGGGTTCGGTGACGAGATCGACGCCGACCCCGTCGTCCAGGTCGCCGTCCTCCAGGCGCTCGGGGCCAGTGCGATCGAGGTCCGCAGCGCATGGGGCGTCAACGTCGTCGACCTCGACGACGACCAGCTCGCGGGGCTGCACCGGGTCTTCGAGGAACGGGGACAGACCGTCTCCGCCATCGCCTCGCCGATCGGCAAGGTGTCCGTCGACGAACCCGTCGAGCACGAGGTCACGCGGCTCGGCCGGGCGATCGCCGCCGCGCACGCCCTCGGCACGACGAACATCCGCATCTTCTCCTTCTACTTCGCGGGCCGCACTGCCGAGTCCGTCCGCGACGACGTGCTCGTGCGGATGCGGGCCCTCGCCGACCTGGCTGCACGAGAAGGCGTCACGCTCCTGCACGAGAACGAGAAGGACATCTACGGCGACGTGCCCTCCCGGGTGCTCGACGTCGTCGAGAGTGTCGGGTCCTCGTCACTCCGGTTGGCGTGGGACAACGCCAACTACGTCCAGTGCGGCGTGCGGCCCTTCACCGACGGCTGGGCGCAGCTCGCCCCCTACGTCGACTACCTCCAGGTCAAGGACGCCCTCGCCGCCGACTCGTCCGTGGTCCCCGCGGGGCAGGGCGACGGCGAGCTCCTGCGCACGCTCACGGCGCTCCGCGATGCCGGGTACTCCGGGTACGCCTCCCTCGAACCACACCTGACGGACGTCAACGCCCTCGGCGGGTTCTCCGGCCCCGCGGCGTTCGGCCGCGCCGGCCGCGCCTTCCGCACCCTCACCAACCAGATCGGAGTGACCCTGCGATGACCGCAGACACCACCAGCACCAACGCACCCCTGCGCCTGGCCGTCGTCGGCGCCGGAGTCATCGGCCGCCACCACGCCCGCGTCGCCCTCGCCAACCCCGGACTCGACGTCGTCGCCCTCGTCGACGCCGTGCCGGCAGCGGCCACCGGGGCCGCCGACGAGATCGAGGCCACGGGGGCACCGCGCCCGCTCACCACCGCGACCATCGAAGACGCCATCGCGCAGACCGACATCGACGTCGTCGCGATCTGCTCGCCGTCCGGCATGCACGTCCAGCTGGCCGAGGCCGCCCTCGCCGCCGGCAAGCACGTCGTGATCGAGAAGCCGCTCGACACCACGATGCCCCGCGCCCGGCAGATCGCCGCGCTCGCCACGGCCGCCCGTGCGCGCGGGCTGGTCGTCAGCGTCATCAGCCAGCACCGCTTCGACCCGGCGTCCGTCGCGGTCGCGCGCGCCGCCCACGGGGGCGGGTTCGGCCGGGTGACCTCCGGCGTCGCGAGCGTGGCGTGGTTCCGCTCGCAGGGGTACTACGACTCCGGGGACTGGCGTGGCACCTGGGACCTCGACGGTGGCGGCGCGGTGATGAACCAGGGCGTGCACACCGTCGACCTGCTCGTGTGGACCCTCGGCCGTCCGGTGGAGATCTCCGCGCAGATCGGGCTGCTCGCCCACGACCGCATCGAGGTCGAGGACACCGCCGTCGCGACCGTCCGCTTCGACACCGGAGCACTCGGCGTCATTCACTGCACGACGGCCGCGTACCCGGGCCTCTCCGCCCGGTACGCCGTCTACGGCACGCAGGGCTCGGCTGTGGTCGACGACGACCGGCTCGCCTACTTCCACGTCGCACCCGACGCCGCCACCCTGGCATCGGCTGCCGCGAGCGCCAACACCACCGCCGTGGCCGACCCGGTCGACCAGAAGTCCGACGTCGTCCCCGCCGAGCACCTCGTCGGTGGGCCGCCGGAGCCCGAGCACTTCCTGGCCGGGCACGGTCGGCAGTACGACGACATCGTGGACGCGATCCGCACCGGTCGTGACCCGGGCGTCACCGTCGACGACGCCCTCGTGTCCCTCGCCACCGTCCGCGGCCTCTACGTCAGTGCCACGCTGGGGCAGCCCGTGCTGATCGACGACGTGATCGACGGCCGGTACGACGACGTCGTCCCGGTCGTGCACGCCTCGCCCGTCGCAGCCGCAGAAGGAGCCACCCGATGAAGTTCTCCGTGTTCACCGCGTCCACCCCCGACTGGACCCCGTCGCAGGCAGCGGAGACCCTCGCCGCGCAGGGCTGGGACGGCATCGAGTGGCGGATCGTCGACGACCGTCCGGCCGACGGCACCACCGTCCCCGCCGAACGGGCCTTCTGGGCCGGCAACCGGTCGACCTGGCAGTACACGGGCATCGCCGACCAGATGGGGGAGATCGCCCGGATCACCGACGGCGCCGGGCTCGCGTACTCCGGCATCGGCGGCTACCAGCAGGCCGCCGACCACGACGGCGTCGAGACGATGCTCCGCGTGACCGCCGAACTCGGCGCCGGACAGGTGCGCGTCAGCATGCCCGTCTACCGACAGGAGAAGGAGCGCACCGGCGAGACCTACCCCCAGGTGTTCGACCGCACCCGCGCCGACCTCGAGTGGGCGGCGTCCCGCGCGGCGGACCTCGGCGTCAAGGCCCTCGTCGAGCTGCACCACATGACCATCACCCCGTCGGCCTCGGCGGCCCTGCGGCTCGTCGACGGCCTCGACCCGGAGCACGTCGGCGTCATCCACGACCTCGGCAACCTCGTCATCGAGGGCCAGGAGGACCACCTCGCCGCGTTCGAGCTCCTCGGTCCGTACCTGGCGCACGTGCACGTGAAGAACGCCCGCTGGGTCGACACCGGCGACACCCGGGCTGACGGCAGCAGCATCTGGCAGCACGAGTGGGCCCCGCTGCGCACCGGACAGGCCTCGGTGTCGGCGTACGTCGACGACCTGCGGGCCTTCGGGTACGACGGCTGGGTCACGGTCGAGGACTTCTCCACCGACCTGCCCCTCGACGCCCGCACGGCCGACAACCTGGCATACCTGCGCTCCCTGGTGCCGGTGACCGCGTGAGCCGTCGACCCGGCATCGTCCACCTGGGCATCGGCGCCTTCGCCCGCGCCCACCTCGCCTGGTACACGCAGCACGCGTCCGCGGAACCGTGGGGGATCACGGCCTTCACCGGCCGCTCGCCCGCCGTGGCCCAGGCGCTCGCCGCGCAGGACGGCCGCTACACGCTCGTCACCCGCGCGGCGGACGGTGACACCGCCGCGGTGGTCGACGTCGTCGTCGCCGCACACCCGGGCAGCGACGACGCCGCGTGGACGGCGGCGCTCGCGTCACCGGACACGACCGTGGTCACGCTGACCGTCACCGAGCAGGGGTACCGCGCCGGCTCCGACGTCCCCGCACGGCTGGTGGCCGGACTCGACGCCCGTCGGCGCGCGGACGCCGGCCCGGTGACCCTGATGAGCCTCGACAACCTCACCCACAACGGCGAGGTCCTGCGCCAGGCCGTGCGCGACGCCGTGACCGACCCGGCCCTCCTCGACTGGATCGACGCCACCGTGACGTTCCCGAGCTCGATGGTCGACCGGATCACCCCGGCGACGACCGAGGACGACGTGGCGGCGCTCGCCGAGTTGCCCGGCGCCCTCGACGACGACCGGGTGCCCGTCGTCACCGAGCCCTTCACCGAGTGGGTGGTGGAGGACGCCTTCGCGGGGGAGCGCCCCGCGTGGGAGACCGCCGGCGCGCGCGTGGTGGACGACGTCACCCCGTACGAGCAGCGGAAGCTCTGGCTCCTCAACGGGTCGCACTCCCTGCTCGCCTACCTCGGACTGCTCCTCGGCCACGAGACCGTCGAGCGGGCGATGGCCGACCCCGTGTGCCGCTCCGCGGTCGAGGCCCTGTGGGACGAGGCCGCGCAGGAACTCTCGCTGCCCACTGAGCAGGTCGAGGACGCCCGCGCGGCCCTCGTCGAGCGCTTCGCCAACCCCCGCATCCGGCACACCCTGGTGCAGATCGCGTCCGGCGGCTCGCAGAAGCTGCCCGTGCGCGTGGTCGACGTCGTCCGGCACCGCCTCGAGCGGGACCCGGCGGCCGGCATCGGTCCCGGGGCGGCGACCCTCCTCGCGGCGTGGTGGCTGCACGTGACCACGCAGGAGGACCTGGTGAACGACCCGGGCGCACCCGGTGCAGGCTCGGACGTGCACGACGTCCTGGCCGTCGTCGCACCCGACCTCGACACCACCCCCGTGGTCGCGGCCGTCACCGCCGCGGCCGACCGCATCCGCACCGCCGCGGCAGCAGCCCGCCAGCCCTCCGACGAAGGAGTCCCCGCATGACCGACGCCATCCCCGCCCCGACCGAACCGGCTGGCACGACCGGCACGACGAACCCCGCGGCCCCCGTGCCCGGCGCGACGGACGACCGCAGCGGGGAGCCCACCGCCGGCCGACCCGACACGTGGGCCAGCGCCGACCGCCGCCAGCTGATCGACCGCGCCGAGGTCATCGTGACGAGCCCGGACCGGAACTTCGTCACGCTGAAGATCACGACCGCCGACGGCGTGACCGGGCTCGGCGACGCCACACTGAACGGGCGGGAGCTCGCCGCCGCCGCGTACCTCTCCGAGCACGTCGTCCCGCTGCTGATCGGGCGCGACGCCAGCCGCATCGAGGACGCCTGGCAGTTCCTGTACCGCTCGTCGTACTGGCGCCGCGGCCCGGTGACGATGGCCGCGATCGCCGCCGTCGACATGGCGCTCTGGGACATCAAGGCCAAGGTCGCCGGCATGCCGCTCTACCAGCTGCTCGGCGGCGCGTCCCGCACCGGGCTGATGGCGTACGGGCACGCCTCGGGCAAGGAGCTGCCCGAGCTGTTCGACTCCATCCGTGCGCACCAGGAGGAGGGCTACCGCTCCATCCGCGTGCAGACGGGCGTCCCCGGGCTCGAGTCGATCTACGGCATCGCGTCGAACCGGACGACCGAGGGCAACGCCGGCGTCCGGTACGACTTCGAGCCGGCGCAGCGCGGGGCCTTCCCGGCGATGGAGGACTGGGACACCCGTGCCTACCTGCGCCACCTGCCCACGGTGTTCGAGGCGGTCCGCAACGAGTTCGGCCCCGAACTGCCGCTCCTGCACGACGGCCACCACCGGATGACGCCGCTGCAGGCCGCCAGGCTCGGCAAGTCCCTCGAGCCGTACGACCTCTTCTGGCTCGAGGACTGCACCCCCGCCGAGAACCAGGAGGCCCTGAAGCTCGTCCGGCAGCACACCACGACACCGCTCGCGATCGGCGAGGTCTTCAACACGATCTGGGACTTCAAGGACATCATCCGCGACCAGCTCATCGACTACGTCCGCGGTGCCGTGACGCACATGGGCGGGATCACGCCCCTGCGGAAGACGATGGACTACGCCGCGCTGTACCAGGTCAAGTCCGGGTTCCACGGGCCGACCGACATCTCGCCGGTCGGGCTCGCGGCCCAGATGCACCTCGGGCTCGCGATCCACAACTTCGGCATCCAGGAGTACATGCAGCACGGACCCCGGACGAACCAGGTGTTCCGCCAGACGTTCACGTTCACCGACGGCTTCCTGCACCCGGGCGACGAACCCGGCCTCGGGGTGTCGCTCGACGTCGACGAGGCCGGCAAGTACCCCTACGAACAGGCCTACCTGCCGTTCAACCGCCTGGCCGACGGCACCGTCCACGACTGGTGAGCCGCCGCGGGTAGCCTCTGCGAACGTGGACATCGACACGCTCGCAGAGGTCGCCCGCGAGCTCCTGCTCGTCGCGCCGGCGGACTTCGTCACCGAGCGGACCGCACGGCAGCGCGCGATGCGCGCCGACAACCGCGACACGGCCGCGGCCATCGGGAAGCTCCGGAAGCCGGCTCCGGCCGCCTGGGTGATCGACCTGTTGGCGAACGAGCAGGCCCTCGACGAGGCGGTCGACCTCGGTCCGTCGTTGCGTGAGGCCCAGGCGAACGCGGACCCGCAGGAGATCAGCGCGCTCCGTCGCCAGCGCACGAGCGTGGTGACCGCACTGGCGCAGGCCGGGGCGGACCTGGCCTCCGATGCCGGCCACCCCGCCACGACGGCGGTCCTGGAGCAGGTCCGCGCCACGATCGAGGCCGCGATGGCCGACCCCCACGCCGGAGCGGCCGTCCGCTCGGGCCTCCTCGTGCAGCCCCTGGAGAGCGTCGGCTTCGAGGACGTCGACCTCGACGGCGCCCTCGCGGTCCCGGACGCCGTCCCCGATGCCTGGTCCGGCAGCGGGGCACCACCCATCGACATCGCAGAGGGGCGGCGCGCGCGGAAGTCGCCCCGAGCCTCCCGGCCGAGCGAACCGGACCGCACCCCGGAACCGGAGCCGGCGCCGGAAGCCGACCCAGCTGCCGAGCGCCGCGCCGCCCGCCAGGCCGAGACCGTGGCGCGGACGGAGTCGCGCGAGGCGGATGCGGCACTCGACACCGCCGAGCGGGACCTCGAGGCCGCGGAGGACCGCCGGGCCGAACTCGCACGCGAGCTCGAGCGTGCCACCGCCGAGGTCGAGCGGCTCGAACGCTCCCGCGACGACGCCGAGACGACCAGCGACCGCGCGCGCGACCTCCTCGCCGCCGCCCAGGAGCACCGCCGCTCGCTCGGCCACTGACCAGCGCGTTCATCACCTCGGATGAAAACCGCGCGCACGGCTCGCTGACCGCCGGAGCGTCCCCATACGCTCGGCCTCATGACCACCTTCCTCCGACGGTTCCGACACCTGCTGGCACCCGCCACCGGCGTCGTCTACCTCGTGCTCTGGATCGTCGCCGAGGCCGGTCGTTCCGGGCTCGCAGACCACGTCGTCGTCGTCTCGGCCTTCGCCGTCGCGATCGGTCTGGCGGCCTGGATGCCGGCGACGTCCCTCGGGCTGATCGCCGTCGTCCCGTTGCTGCAGGCGCTCCGGCTGCTGCACCGCCCCACCGACACGACCTGGCCGGAGTACCTCGCCGTCGTGATCGTCGTCGGCATCGTCGGTGCCGGACGGTCGGACCTGCTCCGGTGGCTCGCGGTCCCGGTCCTCGCGGTCGCCAGCGCCGCCGCGGCCTGGGCGATGGTCGTGCCGACGGTCGCCGACCAGGACGTGTGGGCGAACTGGGTCACCTCGATGGCAGGGACCCGGACCAACCTCGTGCTCATCGCGCTGTCGCTGGCGGGAGCGAGCGGCATCGGGTGGGCGATCGGGGTCGCGATCGGTGCCACGTGGCGCATCGGTCTTGCCAGGGTCCGGGTCGTCGAGGCCGAGCGGGAGACCGAGGTCACGACCGTCGAGCTGCACGCCGAGCAGGAGCGCGCCCGGATCGCCCGCGACGTGCACGACTCGTTGGCGCACTCGCTCGCGGTCGTGGTCTCCCAGGCGCAGGGTGCCGCAGCCATCGCGGTGCGGGACGAGCACGCCGCGACCGCGCTGCGCGACATCGCCGAGGTCAGCCGGTCGGCGCTCGGGGACGTCCGCGCCCTCGTCGAGCGCATCCAGGGCTCGGGCGACGAGGCCCGGTACGGGTTGGCGGACGTCCCGCCACTCGTCGCCGACATGCGGGAGCTCGGCATGGAGGCGACGTTCGAACAGCACGGGGACCCGGCCGAGGTGGCACCGGGTGTCGCCGCCGCCGTGCACCGGATCGTGCAGGAGAGCCTGACGAACGTCCTCAAGCACCAGGGCCGGACCGCGGACGCCCGGGTGGTCCTCGACTGGCGGGGTCCGGGTCTCGGGGTGGTCGTGTCCTCGCGGGGCGACACACCGCTCGTCGAGCTCGACGGCGTCGGGACCGGCATCGGCGGCATGCAGGAGCGGGCGCGGCTCGCGGGCGGGTGGCTGCGCGCCGGCACCGGGGACGAGGAGCACGACTTCGTCGTGACGGCGTGGCTCCCGACGCACCGACCGGCGACGTCGACGGAACCGGCCGCGTCGACGGAACCCGCCGCGTCGACGGAACCGGCCGCGCTCGAGGCCGCCCGATGAGCGTCATCCGCGTCGCGGTCGTCGACGACCAGCGGCTGTTCGCCTCCGGCATGCAGATGCTCGTCGACGCCCAGGACGACATGTCCTGCGTGGGGACAGCAGGGGACGGGGCCGCCGCCCTCGAGCTCTGCGACGCCGAGCACCCGGACGTCCTGTTGCTCGACCTCCGGATGCCGGTGCTCAACGGCGTCGAGACGCTCGCGCGGCTGGGGGAGCGTGGCGACGACCGTCCTCGGGTGGTCGCCCTGACCACCATTCGTCGGGACGACGCCGTCCTCGCGGCACTGCGTGCGGGTGCCGCCGCGTTCCTGACGAAGGACGCGCTGCCCGAGGTCGTCACGGCCACCATCCGCGACGTGCACGAGGGCCGACCGGCACCGACCGAGGCCGAGGCGCTCGACCTGCTCCGCGCGCAGGGCACCCCCGTCGAGACCCACCGCAGCGACGAGGTGCTCGACGCCCTCACCGCCCGGGAACGCGAGGTCTTCCTGCTGGTCGCCAAGGGCCTCACGAACGCCGAGATCGCCGCGTCGGTGTTCCTCAGCGAGGCCACCGTGAAGAGCCACGTCCGCTCGGTGCTCATGAAGCTCGGGCTCCGGAACCGCATCCAGGTCGTCATCACCGCACACGAACGCGGCCTCGTCCGCGCCTAGGGGGAACCTTGCAGATCACCACACGGGTCGCGAAGACCGGGACCCTCGCCCTGGTCGTCCTCGGCCTCGGCGCCGGGGTCGTCCACGGCCTGCCCGAGCCCGCCGACGTCGCCATCCGGCCGTCGGTCGAGCGGGACCAGGCTGCGTGGACGATGCCGCTCGACGGGTGGGCCCAGCCGGCCGGCGGCAAGCAGGACTACGCGGAGGACCTCGTCATCCAGCCGTGCCTCCGCCACGCGGGCATCGACTTCCCGGTGCCGTGGGCCACGACCGCGGGGCTCGAAGCGGCCTCCGATGCCGACGAGACGCCCGAGCGCGGCAACACCTCGCCAGCGCTCTCGTGGACGAGGCCGCTCGACGCCCACCGCGCACGGACGCGGGGCTACCACGGCCCCTCGACCGCCGGCGCGGACGAGGACGGCATCCGGGAGTGGGGCCAGGACCCGGAGCGCAACGCCGCGTTCGCGGACGCATCGCAGACGGCAGTGAGCCGGTGCTTCCACGAGGGCTACCGGACCCTCGGCCTGGACGACGAGGACGGCACCGAGCAGACCGCGTCGATGACCGCGAAGCGCCTGACGTACGTCGCCGCGACGGCCGCCCGCGAGGACGACGCCGTCGTGGCCGCCGCAGCCGGGTGGCGGAGCTGCATGGCGCCGTCGGGCGTGCGGGATCTGCCCGCGTCCCCGGCCGACATGCCGTCGGAGTCCGTGCGGCGCCAGTTCGGCACCGAGATCGGCTCGACACCCGTGCAGGACGCCGAGGTCGCCGTCGCCGAGCGCGACGTCGCCTGTCAGGCGTCCTCGGGCTACCGGCGGGCGCTGTACGACGCCGAGTGGCACCGCCTCCTGCACGTCACGAAGACCGACGCCGCGATGCTCCGCTCGGCGGAGCCCGTCCAGCTGGCCGTCGACCGACGGCTCGACCGGACCATCCAGCGCCTCGCACCGGCGGCGCCGACCGACGTCGACTGAACCCGCTGACGGACGGGAGGCTCGTGGCGACGCCGCCACGAGCCTCCCGTCCGCACGTTCGCACCCATGACGCGTGCGCTGGCAAGCGGGATCGCGCGTGGGAGGTCGGTTCTTCTGACCTCCTCCGCGCGATCCGACCTGCCACGCGCGGAACCGCCGCGCACGCACGTTCGGCCCCTCGTGGTGCGACACGCCCGGGCCGGGGCTGGTACGCTGGTGGTCGACTTCGGCGAGGGCCGCGCACGCGCGGCCGTGATCGACGCAGTGGGAGATCCGGCCAGACTCTGGGACCGTTCCTCACGCGTGCACGCGTTCGAGTTGCAACACCACAGACCCCACGATGCCGGCACCCCGGTGTCGTCCCCGAGACCAGGAGGCACCATGGCCGACTACACCAAGCTCGCAGCGGAAGTCCGCACCAAGTTCGGCAAGGGCGCTGCGCGCAAGCTCCGCGCTGCCGACAAGATCCCCGCGGTCATCTACGGCCACGGCACCGAGCCGCAGCACGTGAGCCTCCCGGGCCACGAGACCATGCTGCTCGTCCGTACCGCCAACGCGGTCGTGGACCTCGACATCGACGGCGCTGCCCAGCTCGCCCTCGTCAAGGACGTCCAGCGTGACCCGGTGCGTCAGATCATCGAGCACATCGACCTGGTCGTCCTCCGCCGCGGCGAGAAGGTCACCGTTGACGTCCCCGTCGTGATCGAGGGCGAGTCCTTCGCCGGCACGATCCACGTCCAGGACCTCAACACCGTCTCGCTGCTCGTCCTCGCGACGGACATCCCCGAGCACGTCGTCGTCGACGTCGAGGGCCTCGAGGACGGCAAGCAGATCCACGCCTCCGAGCTCCAGCTCCCCGAGGGCGCCGAGCTCGAGACCGACCCCGAGGCGCTGGTCGTCGCGATCGTCACCCCGCGTGGCACCGCTGACGACGAGGCCGCGGACGAGGCCTCCGCTGAGGCGGGCGCCGAAGCCGGTACCGAGGGCGGCTCCGCTCCGGTCGACTCCGAGTAAGCAGCACCCAAGGAGAGACATCTGGTCGACGCTGATGGCAGATCGTTCGTTCGTCGTGGTCGGGCTCGGGAACCCCGGGCCCGACTACGCGGGCAACCGCCACAACGTCGGCCAGATGGTCCTCGACGAACTCGCGGCCCGGATGGGTGCGACGTTCAGGAAGCACAAGACCCCGAACCAGGTCGCCGAGGGGCGGCTGGTGCCGGGTGGCCCCCGCCTCGTGCTCGCGAAGCCGGGGTCGTTCATGAACACCTCCGGCGGACCGGTCTCCGCGGTCCTCGGGTTCTACAGCGTGACGCCGGCCGACCTCATCGTCGTGCACGACGAGCTCGACCTGCCGTTCGACACCGTCCGCCTCAAGGGCTCCGGCGGTCACGGCGGGCACAACGGCCTGCGGGACATCATCAAGGCGACGAACACCAACGAGTTCGCCCGCGTGCGGGTCGGCATCGGCCGTCCCCCCGGGCGCCAGGACCCCGCCGACCACGTCCTGCGTGACTTCTCCCCGACCGAGAAGAAGACGCTGCCGAACCTTCTGGCCGACGCCGCCGACGCGGTCGAGGCCGTCGTCGACCTCGGGCTGGTCGCCGCGCAGCAGCGGGTGCACGCCCCGTCCTGACGAGCAGCGGCGCGGCCCGTCCGGGCCCCGTCCTGACGAGCAGCGGCGCGCCCCGTCCTGACCCGCCGCGTTCGCTGGTCGCGCACGGAGCGGCCGCTGTCGGACCTGGCCGGTACCATGTCCTGAGTGACGATCTCGGGCATCATCCCTGCGCTCTCCCGCGCCTCCGCGTTCGATCGCGTCCTCCGCGCCGCTCCTCGTGACGCCGACTTCTCGGTGGTCGACGGCCTCCGTGTGCCACTGCTCGGCGCACTCATGGCCGAACGCAAGGGCCCCCAGTGCGTCCTCGTGATCACGGCCACGGGTCGTGAAGCCGAGGCGGTGCGGGGCTCGCTCGCGAGCTACCTCCCCGACGCCGAGGTCCTCGAGTTCCCCGCGTGGGAGACCCTGCCGCACGAGCGCCTCAGCCCGAGCGCGCAGACCGTCGGCACCCGCATCGCGACGCTCCGCGCCCTGCAGCGCTGGCAGGACGCCGCCGCCTCGGGAGCCGACCGGCCGACGACCGTCGTCGTGGCCAGCGTCCGCGCCGCCCTGCAGCCCATCGCGGACAACCTCACCGAGCTCAGCCCCGTGGTGCTCCGTACTGCTTCGCGCGGCAACGACCTCGCCGCCATCGCCGGGCAGCTCGTCGACCTCGCCTACGCCCGCGTCGACCTCGTCACGCGCCGTGGTGAGTTCGCCGTCCGTGGCGGCATCCTCGACGTCTTCCCGCCGACCGCCGACCACCCCGTGCGCGTCGACTTCTTCGGCGACGAGATCGACGGCATCAAGGCCTTCTCCGTCGCCGACCAGCGCTCGACCGAGGACGACCTCGACGCCGTCGAGCTGACCGCCTCGCGCGAGCTCCTGCTGAGCGACGACGTCCGGCAGCGGGCGCGCGAGATGCTGCACGAGTTCCCGAGCCTGTCGCAGATGCTGGCCAAGGTCGCCGAGGGGATCCCGGTCGAGGGCATGGAGTCCCTGGCCCCGGCACTCGTCCGCGAACTCGTCCCGATGACGACCTACCTGCCCGAGAGCGCCACCATCGCGGTGTTCTCCCCGGAACGGGTCAGCGGTCGTGCCCACAGCCTCGCCGAGACCAACCAGGAGTTCCTGCAGGCGGCGTGGAGCGCTGCGGTCGCCGGGGCTCAGGCCCCGATCGACCTCGACGCCGGCAACTTCCTCACCGTCCCGCAGCTGAAGCGCACGCGGGGGCAGCGCACCTGGTGGACGATCTCCCCGTTCGACAGCGGGCAGGACGAACCCCTCACCGACGCGGACGCCGTCGCCGAGGCCGGCGAGTACGTCCGGGTGCGCGCCGACGCCGTCCCGAGCTTCGCCGGCAGCGCCGACGGTGCCGTCGCGCACGTCAAGGCCCTCACGGACGACGGCTGGGCGGTCGTCGTCACCGCGCAGGGGCAGGGCCTCGTCGAGCGCGCCGTGCAGGTGCTCGCCGACGCCGGTGTCGCCGCACGGGTCGGGCTCGTCACCGGGCCGCCGGAGCCCGGCGTCGCCATCGTCACCACCGCCGTGGTCGAGCAGGGGTTCTCCATCCCCGACCCCCGCATCGCGGTGCTGTCCGAGGCCGAGTTCTACGGCCGCAGTGCCCAGCAGGGTGCCCGCACCGTCAAGAAGCTCGCGAGCCGCCGCAAGAACGTCGTCGACCCGCTGCAGCTCAAGCCGGGCGACGTCGTCGTGCACGCCACCCACGGCATCGGCAAGTTCGTCGAGCTCGTCTCCCGAGAGGTCTCGAGCGGCGGTCGCAACGCCGTGAAGACGCAGCGCGAGTACCTCGTGCTCGAGTACGCGCCGTCCAAGCGCGGGTACCCGGGCGACAAGCTCTTCGTCCCCACCGACCAGCTCGACCAGCTCTCCCGGTACGTCGGCGGCGAGTCCCCGACCCTGTCGAAGATGGGCGGCAGCGACTGGTCCGCGGCCAAGAGCAAGGCGCGGAAGGCCGTCCGCGACATCGCCGTCGACCTCGTCAAGCTCTACTCGGCACGCATGGCGTCGAAGGGCCACGCGTTCGGCCCGGACACCCCCTGGCAGCGCGAGCTGGAAGAGGCCTTCCCCTTCGCCGAGACCGCCGACCAGCTCACCACCATCGACGAGATCAAGCGCGACATGGAGCGCCCGATCCCGATGGACCGCCTGCTGTCCGGCGACGTCGGCTACGGCAAGACCGAGGTCGCGATCCGCGCCGCGTTCAAGGCCGTGCAGGACGGCAAGCAGGTCGCCATGCTCGTCCCGACGACCCTGCTGGTCCGCCAGCACATGGAGACGTTCGCCGAGCGCTTCGCCGGGTTCCCCGTGCACCTCCGTGCGCTCAGCCGGTTCCAGACGGAGAAGGAGTCCAAGGAGACCCTCGCGGGCCTCGCCGACGGCACCGTCGACATCGTCATCGGCACGCACCGGATCCTCTCGCAGAGCGTGCAGTTCAAGGACGTCGGCCTGGTCATCATCGACGAGGAGCAGCGCTTCGGCGTCGAGCACAAGGACCAGCTCAAGAAGTTCAAGACCAACGTGGACGTCCTGGCGATGTCCGCGACGCCGATCCCGCGCTCGCTCGAGATGGCCGTGACGGGCATCCGCGAGATGTCGACCCTCGCCACCCCGCCCGAGGACCGCCACCCCATCCTGACCTTCGTCGGTCCGCAGTCCGACCTGCAGGTGGCCGCGGCGATCCGGCGCGAGATGCTCCGCGAGGGCCAGGTCTTCTACGTGCACAACCGCGTGAAGGACATCCAGTCGGTCGCCTCGCACCTCGCCGAGATCGTCCCCGACGCCCGCATCGCCGTCGCCCACGGGCAGATGTCCGAGCAGGCCCTCGAGCAGGTCATGGTCGACTTCTGGGAGCGTCGCTTCGACGTGCTCGTCTCCACCACGATCATCGAGACCGGCCTCGACATCGCGAACGCGAACACGCTGATCATCGACCGCGCCGACAAGTACGGCCTGTCGCAGCTGCACCAGCTCCGCGGCCGTGTCGGTCGTGGTCGCGAGCGGGGCTACGCGTACTTCCTCTACGACGCCGACAAGCCGCTCTCCGAGACCGCGCAGGACCGCCTCGAGACCATCGCGGCGAACAACGAGCTCGGCGCCGGCATGCAGGTCGCCATGAAGGACCTCGAGATCCGCGGCGCGGGCAACCTGCTCGGCGGTGAGCAGTCCGGCCACATCGCGGGTGTCGGGTTCGACCTCTACCTCCGCATGATCGGGGAGGCCGTCTCCCAGTTCCGCGGGGACGTCGCCGAGGGGCAGACCGAGCTCCGCCTCGAGATCCCCGTCGACGCCCACATCCCCGAGGACTACGTCGAGTCCGAGCGCCTGCGACTGGAGGCCTACCAGAAGCTCTCCGCCGCCTCGGCCCCCACGGCCCAGACGGACGCGATCGACATGGTGCTCGACGAGCTCACCGACCGCTACGGCACGCCCCCGCAGCCCGTCCAGACGCTGGTCGAGGTCTCTCGTCTCCGCCGCATGGCACAGCAGGTCGGTCTGTCCGACGTCGTCGTCATGGGCTCCAACCTGCGTGTCGCGGGCAAGGAGCTCGCCGACTCGTCCCAGGTCCGGCTCAAGCGGATGTTCCCCGGCGCGAAGTGGTTCCCGCAGCAGAACGCGTCGAGCATCCCGGTGCCGCGCCCGCACGACCTGGCCCTGCCCGACGACGCCCTGATCCGGTGGGTGGAGAGCATCCTCACCGCCGTCTACGGCGCAGCCGCCCCCGCAGAGGCCCCGGCGGCGTAGCCGCCTGCGGTCCGGCACCGCTGTCGGACGGGAGGCTCGGTGCCAGCGCGCACCGAGCCTCCCGTCCGGTGGGCGGTGCGGTCCGCCGCGCCCGCCCGCGCGCCCACGAGCCCGCCCGCCGAGCCAGTCTCGACTCCGAACGACAGCACCGCTGTCGTACGACTTCGAGTCTGTCGTTCCGAGTCGGCGCGAACCGGGGACCACCGAGCGCGCGACACCATCGCTGTCGTACGACCTCGACCTCGTCGTTCCGAGTCGAGAGCGCCCGCCGCGCCGGACCCGCTGGCGCTACTCCGTCGCCTCGGCCTCGGAGAGCTCCCGGCGTGCGCGGTGGTGCCGCGCCTTGAGGCTGACGACCACGGCCGAGGCGACCATCGCGATCCCGGACCCGACCAGGACGGCGAGGACGCCTTCGTCGACGATCTCGTCGTTGCTCGCGAACGCCAGCTCGTTCATGAGCAGCGACACCGTGAAGCCGATGCCGCCGAGCACGCTCACCGTGACGATCGACGAGAACGACAGCGACGGACGACCCGGGCCGCGGAACAACCGCGTCGCGACGGCGCCGAACAGCGTGATGCCGATGACCTTGCCGACGGGCAGTGCGAGCACGACGGCCCAGAACGTGGGGGAGAGCTCGCCGATGCCGACCGCCGGGATCATCACCGCAGCAGAGGCGAACGCGAACACCGGCAGCACGATGGCGTTCGACCACGGCTCCACCCGCTCGTGCAGGGTGTGCCCGGGACGCCGCGGCAGGACGAGCCCGAGCGCGACCCCGGCGATCGTCGCGTGCACGCCCGAGTGGTACACGAGCCACCAGGTGAGCAGGCCGAGGACGACCATGCCCGCGATGAGCCAGCCCTGGCCGGAGCGACCCGGCCGCAGCATCCGTCCGAGCAGCCAGAACAGCACGAGGAGGACGACCGCGCCGCCGAGTGCCAGGAAGTCCGTGTCGTGGGCGAACACCACCGCGATGATGACGATCGCGATGAGGTCGTCGAGCACCGCCAGCGCGAGGAGGAACACGCGGATCGTGGACGGGAGCCCGCGGCCGAACATCGCGAGGACCCCGAGCGCGAACGCGATGTCCGTCGCCGTCGGGATCGGCCACCCGTGCGTGTACTGGGTCCCCGCGGTCACCGCGAGGTAGACGCCGGCGGGCACGATGACCCCGCCGACCGCGGCGATGGCCGGCACGATCGCGGTCTTCGGGTTGGCGAGCTCCCCGGCGACGAGCTCGTGCTTCAGCTCGATCGCGACGAGCAGGAAGAACACGGCGAGCAGCCCGTCGCTTATCCAGTGCGCGACCGAGAGGTCGAGCCCGACGGCACCCCACGGAGCGTGCACGTGGAGGACGTGTTCGAGCCCGGGGCCGACCGGGGTGTTCGCGAGCACGAGGCCGAGGACGGCGGCCGTGAGGAGGGCGATGGCACTGAAGCGAGGAGAGCGGACGAGCGCGAGCAATGGGACTCCGGGAGGGTTCGGGAAACGGTCCGTCGACCAGACTTCCCGACACGCCACGACCAGTCTACCGGAGGCCCCTGGCGGCGGTGCAGGCCGTGCGAGCATGGCCGGATGACCGCCATGGAGGACCTCGTCGCCGTCGTCGACCGCCTGCTCGCCCCAGACGGCGGCTGCGTGTGGAACCGGGAGCAGACGCATGCCTCCCTCGCCCGGTACGCGGTCGAGGAGGCCTACGAACTCGTCGACGCGATCGAGGACGGCGACCCGGCGGACCTCCGCGAAGAACTCGGGGACGTGCTCTACCAGGTCGTGCTCCATGCCGGGATCGCCGAGCACGATGGCCTGTTCGGGCTCGACGACGTCGCTGCGACCGCCCGCGACAAGATGACCCGACGGCACCCCCACGTGTTCGGGGACGAGCGGGCCGACACCGTGGAGGACGTCGTCCGCGTGTGGCGCGCGGCGAAGGCCGCCGAGAAGGCGACGCGGACGAGCGCCTTCGACGGGGTGCCGCGGGCGATGCCGCCGCTGGAACGTGCGGTGAAGCTCCTCGAACGCCTGGAGGAACGTGGGGACGCCGACACGGTCGTCGCCGCCGTCGTGGGGTCCGTTGCGTCGGCCCGGTCGGCTGGGCCGGCTGGGCCGGCTGGGTCGGCCGGGGCTGGCGCTGCCGTGGGGAGCGTCGAGAGTGCCGACGTGGCGTGGGGCGTCGGGATGCTCGCGTCGGTGGCCGAGGCGCGGCGTTCCGGCGTCGACCCGATCGCGAGCCTCCGTGCTGCTGCGGCGATGCTCGAGGCCGAGGGCCGGGCAGCGGACGTCCTCTGACGGGTTGTCTTGGCGCGTCGCGACGGGTGCGTCGCGGTCCGTGCGACGTGGGTGTCGTGGGTCGTGCGTCGGGATCGTGGCGCGAACCGCGACGACGAGACCGAGACCGAGCGAGACCGAGACCGAGACCGAGACCGAGACCGAGCGAGAAGTGCGGGCGCCCTCCTAACCCGAAAAAGGAGGACGCCCGCGAGCGGGCGCTCGGCGTCGCCAGGGAGCGACGCCGGCAGGGATGCCCGCTCGAACCGCGGGGCACATTGCAGCACAGTGCCCTCGCGACCGGTTCAACGAGTGGATCAGGCACCCGTCGAACCGAGGTTCTGGATCTAGCATATGAGTAGATCAGCAGCACCGCAAGTCCGACTCCTGATCTGACAGGATTGAGCCATGGCGACGACCGTGACGGCACCCCGTGGCATGCGCGACTTCCTCCCCGCGGACAAGGCGCGGCGCGAGCACGTCCTCGGCGTGATCCGCGGCGTGTACGCGCGACACGGGTTCGACGAGATCGAGACCCCCGTGGTGGAGGACTCGGCTCGCCTGCACTCGGGCCTCGGCGGCGACAACGAGAAGCTCGCGTTCGGGGTCCTCCGCCGTGGGCTCACGACCGAGGACCTGCACGCCGCCGAGGCGCCGCTCGACCTCGTCGACCTCGGGCTGCGCTTCGACCTGACCGTGCCGCTCGCCCGGTTCTACGCCTCGCACCGCGCCGAGCTGCCGACGGTGTTCCGCGCGGTGCAGATCGCGCCGGTCTGGCGTGCCGAGCGTCCGCAGAAGGGGCGCTACCGCCAGTTCGTGCAGTGCGACATCGACGTCCTCGGTGAACCCGGCCAGCTCGCCGAGATCGAGCTGATCCGCGCGACGACGGCCGCCCTCGACGAACTCGGCGTCACCGGGACGTCGATCCGCATCAACGACCGCCGGGTGCTCACAGCGATGCTCGCGTCCTGGGGCATCACCGACCCGGGTGCCGCCGAGCGCGCACTCATCACGATCGACAAGCTCGACAAGATCGGCGCGAACGGAGTGGCCGTCGAGCTGAGCGAGATGCTCGGGCAGGGCCTGTTCGACACGGTCGAGCTCGCGTCGACGATCGAGGAACTCGCGCACGCCGACTGGGAGACCGCCGCCGGCGCGGACTGGCTCGACACCGAGGCCTTCGACGACCTGCTCCGCCTCCGTGCGGCGCTCCCGGGTGTCGACCTGCGCTTCGACCCGACGCTCGTGCGTGGGATGGGCTACTACACCGGCACGATCTTCGAGGTGGCGCACCCCGACTTCGGCTACAGCCTCGGTGGTGGCGGTCGGTACGACGGCATGATCGGGCGCTTCCTCGGCCAGGACGTCCCTGCAGTGGGCTTCTCGCTCGGGTTCGAACGCCTCGTCGACCTCGTCGACCTGCCCGAGTCCGCCACGAGTGACGCCGTCGTCCTGCTGTACGACAAGGACGCCGATCCCGTCCGGCTGGCCGCGCTGAAGAGCGAGGCGCTTGGTTCCCACCAGCGCGTCCGCCTCGAGCGCCGTACCAAGAACACGAAGAACCAGCTCGCCGGCCTGGCGGCCCAGGGCTTCGGTGCCTTCGCCAGCGTGGGTGCCGACACCACCTCGCTGCAGGGTGTGGAGTTCCGCCCGCTCGCCTGACTTCTCCACAGTGGTCACCCGGAGCGGCGGAACCGTTCACCGGTCCTCGCTAGGATCGATCCGCAAGCACCACAACCGCAACGTGTAGGGAGTACCCCGTGGCCGTGATCGATGCCGTAGGAGCACGCGAAGTCCTCGATTCCCGAGGGAACCCGACCGTCGAGGTCGAGGTCCTCCTCGACGACGGCGTCGTGTCGCGCGCGCTCGTCCCGTCCGGTGCCTCCACCGGCGCCTTCGAAGCGTACGAACTGCGCGACGGCGACAAGTCCCGCTACGGCGGCAAGGGTGTCCTCAAGGCGGTGGAAGCCGTCCTCGACGAGATCGGCCCCGCGCTCGAGGGCTTCGACGCCACCGACCAGCGCCTCGTCGACGCCGCGCTCATCGAGCTCGACGGGACCGAGAACAAGTCGCGCATCGGTGCGAACGCGATCCTCGGTGCCTCGCTCGCCGTCGCCCGCGCCGCCGCCGACTCGGCCGACCTGCCGCTGTTCCGCTACCTCGGCGGCCCGAACGCGCACACGCTGCCCGTCCCGCTGATGAACGTCGTCAACGGTGGCGCGCACGCCGACACGAACGTCGACATCCAGGAGTTCTTCCTGGTGCCCTACGGTGCCGAGAGCTTCTCCGAGGCCCTCCGCTGGGGCGTCGAGACCTACCACGCCCTCAAGGGCGAGCTGAAGAAGCAGGGCCTCGCGACCGGCCTCGGCGACGAGGGCGGCTTCGCGCCGGAGCTCGCGTCGAACCGTGCCGCGCTGGACTTCCTCCTCGCCGCCATCGAGAAGGCCGGCTTCACGCCGGGCAAGGACATCGCACTCGGCCTCGACGTCGCGTCGACCGAGTTCTTCTCCGACGGCAAGTACGCGTTCGAGGGCAAGCAGCTCTCGAGCCAGGAGTTCACCCAGTACTTCGTCGACCTGGCCCGTGACTACCCGCTCGCCACGATCGAGGACCCCCTCGCCGAGGACGACTGGGAAGGCTGGACCCACCTGACGGCCGAGCTGGGCGACAAGCTCCAGATCGTCGGCGACGACCTCTACGTCACGAACCCGAAGCGTCTGCAGCGGGGCATCGACGAGAAGGCCGGCAACTCGATCCTGGTCAAGGTGAACCAGATCGGGACCCTGACCGAGACCCTCGACGCCGTCTCCCTCGCGCAGCGCCACGGCATGACCGCGATCCTGTCCCACCGCTCCGGTGAGACCGAGGACACCACCATCGCCGACATCGCGGTGGCGGTCGACGGTGGCCAGATCAAGACCGGCGCCCCGGCTCGTTCGGACCGTGTCGCGAAGTACAACCAGCTCCTCCGCATCGAGGAAGAGCTCGGCGACGCCGCGGTCTACGCCGGTCGCACCGCCTTCCCGCGGTCCGCATCGCTCTGACCCGCTCAACCGCTGATGCGCTGATGCGCTGACGTCCCACCGAGACGCCGTCCTCCATCACGGAGGGCGGCGTCTCGTCGTGCGGTCGAGGTGCCCCACACGCCGAGGCTGGCACGGCACGCGGTCTGCGCGAGACACCCCCGCGAGGGCGAGACGCCGCGAACCGCTCGAGACGCCGCCGATTTCGACGGCGTCTCGAGGCGACCGAGGCGTCTCGCGCAGACGGGTGTCTCGCGCTGCAGTCGGGCGGCACGAGGATTCGACACGGGCCCGTCTCGCGCCGACGGGGGTGTCTCAGGGCAGACAGGGGTGTCTCGCGCTGCAGCCGGGCGGTGCAGAGCGTCGACACGGGCCCGTCTCGCGCAGACGGGGGTGTCTCGAGGTCACAGGGCCGGCGCCCGACGCTGAGAGGCTGCGGGACACGCGCGCGCCGAGGTGCCGAGCCTCGGCACCCGGGTTATCGTCGGACCGTGTCCAGCCAGAAGCCCCGCGTCCGTCGCGTCCCCGTCGCGATGCCCGAGGGCTCCACGGCCGAGCAGCCCTGGTACCGCTCCATCCGGTTCTCCGGCTTCAGCCTGCTCATGCTCGGGATCATCGTGCTGTTCGTGGTCGTCCTCGCGCCCTCGCTCCGGACGCTCATCCAGCAGCAGGAGCAGATCGCGCAGCAGCAGCACGAGGTCGCAGCGCAGAAGTCCGACGTCGCGCAGAAGAAGAAGGACGTCGCCCGCTGGGACGACCCCGCCTACATCGAGGCCCAGGCCCGTGACCGTCTGCTCTACGTGTACCCGGGGGAGCAGAGCTTCCTCGTGATGGGGGAGGGCACCGGCAGCCGCCGCGACGACGCCCCCACGACGGACTCCGGCACGCCCGTGAGCTCGACGGTGCAGACGCCGAAGGTCGACTGGGTGCAGGCGATGCTGTCCTCCGTGCTCGAGTCCGGCCTGACGACGGACACGAAGCAGGACCTCGTCGCCCCGGACGTCTCCGGGACCGGCGACACCGCGACGAAGGGCTGACCGGCGTCACACCGGTGCGGAGCGCCCCGGAACTCCGGTAGCCTCTTGTACCCGTGACGACCCCTCCGTTCGACCCGCCGACCGAGCACGACGTGCAGGTGGTCTCGGCCCAGCTCGGCCGCCCCGCGCGTGACGTCGTCGGCATCGCCGCTCGCTGTGTCTGCGGCAACCCCACGGTCGTCGCGACGAAGCCCCGGCTC
This sequence comes from Curtobacterium sp. GC_Cur_3, assembly GCF_026544205.1. Lineage (GTDB taxonomy): Bacteria > Actinomycetota > Actinomycetes > Actinomycetales > Microbacteriaceae > Curtobacterium. The sequence goes on along the minus strand of NZ_JALNUI010000007.1, from coordinate 5,160 downwards.
GCGAACGGCACCCCGTTCCCGACGCTCTACTACCTGTGCCACCCGGCTGCCACCGCCGCCGTCAGCACACTCGAGGCGACCGGCGTCATGCCCGAACTCGCCTCGCTGCTCGACGACCCCGAGACGGCGGCACAGTACCGCGCCGCCCACGAGGCCTACCTCGCCGACCGCGAGTCCATCGAGCACGTCGACGAGATCGACGGCATCAGCGCGGGCGGCATGCCCGTCCGCGTGAAGTGCCTGCACGCCCTCGTCGGCCACACACTCGCAGCCGGACCCGGCGTGAACCCCATCGGTGACCTGGCGCTCGAGCGCGCCTCGTGGTCACCCGACCGGTGTGGATGCCGGGCGTATGATGAGGGTGCAGACGCCGGAGTCGGGGCGGGTGGCGGCGAAGTCTGACCAGACTCCCGGCCAACCCTCATCACTAGGAGATCATCCCCCGTGCCCAAGATCCTCGTCGTCGGCGGCGGTTACGCCGGTTTCTACACCGCCTGGAAGCTCGAGAAGCACCTTCGCCAGGGCGAAGCCGAAGTCGTCATGGTGGACCCGCTGCCGTACATGACGTACCAGCCGTTCCTGCCCGAGGTCGCTGCCGGTTCCATCGAGCCGCGCCACGCGATCGTCTCGCACCGTCGCCACCTCAAGAAGACCCGCGTCGTCACGGCGAAGGTCACGAAGGTCGACCACGCGACGCGCACCGCCACGATCACGCCGGAGCTCGGTGAGCCGTGGGAAGAGACCTACGACCAGATCGTCATGACCGCCGGTGCCGTCTCGCGCACGTTCCCGATCGCGGGCGTCGCGGACGAGGCGATCGGCCTCAAGACCATCGAAGAGGCCGCCGCGATCCGCGACAAGGTCCTCACCAACTTCGCCAAGGCCGTCAACCTGCCGGCCGGCCCCGAGCGTGACCGCCTGCTGACGGTCGTCGTAGTCGGCGGTGGCTTCGCGGGCATCGAGGTCTTCGCCGAGCTGCGCTCGTTCGTCACCGACCTGCTGAAGAGCTACCCGCAGATCGCTTTCGAGGACACTCACTTCCACCTGGTGGAGGCCATGGGCCGCATCATGCCCGAGGTCTCCCTCGAGACCTCGCACTGGGTCCTCGAGAACCTCGCCCAGCGCGGTGCGACCGTGCACCTCGAGACGCAGCTCGCGTCGGCCGTCGGTGGCGTCTGCCAGCTCAAGGCCAAGGACGAGTCGATCGAGACCATCGAGTCCGACCTGATCATCTGGACCGCCGGCGTGATGGCGAACCCGATGGTGAAGGGCACCGACTTCCCGCTCGAGCCCCGTGGCCGCATCACCGTGCAGCCCGACCTCCGCATCGTCGACGAGGGCACCGTCGTCCCCGACGCGTGGGCCTGTGGTGACGTCGCGGCGGTCCCCGACCTCACGGGCGGTGGCGTCGGCGGCATGTGCGTCCCGAACGCCCAGCACGCGGTGCGTCAGGCCAAGCAGCTCGCCAAGAACCTCGTCGCGGTGCTCCGCAACGAGGCCACGGTCGAGTACAAGCACGAGAACCTCGGTGCGGTCGCCGGCCTCGGCGTGGGCATCGGCGTGTTCCAGTCCGGCAAGTTCGCGATGAAGGGCTTCCTCGCCTGGGGTGCGCACCGCGGCTACCACGGTCTGGCCATGCCGTCGTGGGAGCGCAAGATCCGCGTCGTGAGCGACTGGGTCGGTGGCTTCTTCCTCGGCCGCGACATCGCGTCGCTCGACGACCGCGAGACCCCGCGTGCCGCGTTCGAGGCCTGGGCGTCGCGCCCGAAGCCCGCCACCGCCGACGAGCCCAAGGCCGTCGACGCCGCAGCACCGGCCGAGGGCACCCCCGCCGGTGCCGCTGGCCCGGCCTACGCCACCCCGGCGGAGGACGTCTCCAAGGAGGCCGCCCCCGTGGACGGCGAGAAGGTCGCCGCCAAGAGCGAGTAGTCCGAGCGCACGACAACGGGCGGTCACCCTCCGGGGTGGCCGCCCGTCGTCGTGCTGCCCGTCGGTAGGCTGGTCGCGCCCCGCCCCCGTGGCCCAATCGGTAGAGGCACGCGACTTAAAATCGCTGAGCTGAGGGTTCGAGTCCCTCCGGGGGTACCAGCGTTGGTCGATCCGGACAGGAGGCTCTCCTCGCGACGTGCGCGGAGCCTCCTGTCCGGCCGTCGTCGTGACCAGAGCCGGGGGTGAGTCGCTCAGACCGCCAGGCGGGAACGACGAAGCGGCGCGACCCCGAGGGGCCGCGCCGCTTCGTCGTGCCGGTGGCTCAGTACAGCCGGTAGCCGGTCACCATCGGGCAGGTGAAGGGGTCGCGTGCTGCGAGGCCGACGCGGTTGAGGTAGGCCACGACGATCGCGTACGACTTGCCGAGGCTGGCCTCGGTGTACGGGATGTTGTGCTTGGCGCAGTGGGCCTTGACCATCGGCTTGGCCTTGCGCAGGTTCGGGCGCGCCATGTTCGGGAACAGGTGGTGCTCCGCCTGGTGGTTCAGGCCACCGAAGAGGTGGTCGGCCCAGATGCCGCCGGTGATGTTGCGCGAGGTGCGCACCTGGCGGGAGAGGAAGTCGATGCGGGCGCCCTCGGCGATGACGGGCATGCCCTTGTGGTTCGGCGCGAACGAGCCGCCCATCATGACGCCGAACACGGCCAGCTGCACGCCGAGGAAGGCGGCGGCGACGGGGAACGGCATGAGCGTGAAGATCGCCCAGAAGTACAGGCCGAAGCGGGCGACGAGCAGGATGCCCTCGATGATGCGGTCACGGCCGGAGCCCTTGATGTGCTGACCGGTGACGAGTGCGCGGACACCGAGGAAGTGCAGGTTGGCGCCTTCCATCGTGAGGAGCGGGAAGAACGCCCAGCCCTGCACGCGGGTGAGTGCGCGGAGCAGACCGCGGCGCTGGGCGGCGTCCTCCTCGATGAAGGAGACCGTGTCCTGCGCGATGTCCGGGTCCTTGCCGATGGTGTTCGGGTTGCCGTGGTGGCGGTTGTGCTTGTTCATCCACCACGTGTACGACAGGCCGACGATGAAGGTGCCGAGGATGCGGCCGGCGTTGTCGTTCCACTTGCGGGAGGCGAAGACCTGCCGGTGCGCGGCTTCGTGGGAGAGGAACGCGAACTGGGTGAAGAGCGCTCCGAGCACGGCGGCCGGGATGAGCTGGAACCAGGAGCCACCGAGCATCGCGACGGCGACGAAGCACGCGGCGACGAGGGCGACCAGCACGCCGAAGACGGTCCAGTAGAAGCCGACACGGCGTTCCAGGAGCCCGGCGGCGCGGACCTCTTCGAGGAGGTCCTTGTACGTGGACGTGCCTGAGGCGGCGCCCGGCGTACGGGGAGTGGTGGGTCGGTACAGGGTCGATGAAGACATGAGCTGCTTCCATCAGGAACAGCCCTTCGGCCGTACTCTCGAGTTCCCGCGTTTGCGGTTGCTAGGGAACCTAGGGGTCGAACCTGGGCAGAGACCGTGGAACGCGCGTACCGTCCGGGGAGGTCGCCGGTCCGTTCGGCGGCCACCCACCGGGCTCGGAGGTCCCTGCCCGTGAAGCACATCATCTACGGTCTCGCATCGGTCCTCACCACCGACGACGCGGCCTACGCCGTCCTCGACTACGCCGCCGCGCTGGCCCAGGCCGGGCTCGCTGACACCGTGCACGTGCCCACCGTCGACCGGTGGGGGATGAACACCACGTCGAGTCTCCTGCTGGCACCGGCGATCGGGGTCCTGGTGCAGGGTGCCCCGGACGACGAGCTCCAGCCCGACACCGCCGGCTTCATCACCGAGCTCCGGTGGCGGACCCGCGCGGTGCAGACAGCCGGGTAGCGGCCGGGTCCTCGCTAGCATGCACGGTGTGGTCGGACTGGGCAGCGCACTCGCGAACCTCCGTGGCGTCCTCCGGCAACCCGAGGCACACGTCGAGACCGTCGACGGCGAGTCCGTCCCCGTCGGCATGCTCCTCGGCACACTCGGGGCGCTGCTGCTCGACGCCGGGAGCTCCGTCACCGACGTCCGGTCGGCTCTCGAGAAGACGCGCGAGGCCGCGGGCATCGGCCCCGGGCTCGCCGTCGGGGTGCTGCCGGCACTCGTGATCGTCAGCGAGACCGCGACCGGCTCGGCGACGATCGTCAACGCCGAGGGCATCGAGCTCTCGTTCCGGCAGGCGGCGCGGGCGAACCGGCTGGTGCTCGGGCTCGAGAGCGGGTCGATCGCCCTCGCCGAGATCCCCGCCCGCGTCCGGGCGATCCGCGCGAACACCCGTCCGCCCGCACCGCTGCCGTGGATCGCCGGCAACGCCCTGACCGCCGCGGGACTCGCCGTCGTGTTCCGCTGCCCGTGGTGGGCGGTCCTCGTCGTGCTCGGGGTCGGCGCGGTCGTCGGGGTCATCGGCCTGCTGCTCCGCCGGTTCCGCGAGGCCGTCGCCGTCGTTCCGTTCCTCGCCGCGTTCGTGTCCACCGCGGTCGTCGGCCTCGTCGCCGCGAGCACCGGGTTCGACCACGTCCCACTCTTCGCCGTCTGTGCGCCCGTCGCGGTGTTCGTGCCGGGTGCGCTCATCACCAACGCGCTCCTCGAGCTCACCGCCGCGGACATCGTGACCGGGTCCGCGCGGCTGATGCAGGGGCTCATCATGCTCGGCTTCATGGCCGCCGGGATCGCCGCGGGCAGCGCCGTCACCGGACTGCGGGTCGACCCGAGGTCCGCCGCGCTCGTCGGGGAGGTCGCCGGCGTCGGGACCGACCGGGCCGGCTGGGAGTCGGTGCCGGAGTACTGGTTGTCGTGGGTGGCCGTCGCGGTGCTCGCCGTCGGGATCGGCCTGGTGTTCGGCGCCGGGTGGAAGCTCACGGCGGCGTCGATCGTCGTGATGATCGGGGCCTACGCGCTGGTGTCCGGCCTGGCGCCGCTCGTGGGGAGCGTCGTCGCGACGGGCACCGCGGCGGCCGTGCTGTTCGTCGCCACCCGCGGGCTCGAGCGGCTGGTGCCGGTGATCCCGGCGACGGTGTCGTTCCTGCCGGCGTTCCTGCTGCTCGTGCCGGGCACCGTCGGGCTCGTCGCCGTGGCCACCGCCGACCCGCAGTCCCTGGCGACGCCGCTCGCCACCTTCGTCAGCCTGTGCGTCGGCACGAAGATCGGCGGCCTGCTGCCGGGCCTGTTCGCCCGCACGGCACCGACGCACTGACGGC
>NZ_JALNUI010000066.1 GCF_026544205.1 Curtobacterium sp. GC_Cur_3 | reverse complement strand
CTCGGTCCCCGAGGTCCTCGGCGGCAACACCTCCGTCGCCCTCGACAAGGGCTTCACCGACGCCCTCACCTCCCTGAAGCTCACCCCCGGCGTCTCCGGCTCCGCGAAGCTCGCCGACGGTGCCGTGTCGTTCCCGATCACCGCCGGGTCCGTCACGTACTGGAGCCCGGACGGCAACTACCGCCCCTACGTCCAGGGCCTGCTCAACCACGACGACTCGGGTCTGACCCTGAAGGCCGGCGACACCACCGTCACGCTGGAGAACTTCGTCGTGAACCCCGGCTCCTCCAAGCTCTACGGCGACGTCCTCGTCAACGGTGAAGTCGC
>NZ_JALNUI010000065.1 GCF_026544205.1 Curtobacterium sp. GC_Cur_3 | reverse complement strand
CTTGGGTTCAGCTGGTCGTTGCAACACCACCGTGATTCGGAGTGTTGCAGATGGGATCCAGGCTGGAACAGCGTGCCCGGGAGGCACGGTTCTGGGAGCTACTCGGACAGGGTGTGAGCAGGCCCGCTGCTTGCGATGCTGTCGGGGTGCATCCACGTCAGGGATACCGATGGTTCAAAGCCGCTCGCGGGAAGAACCCGTTCGAGCGCGCACCTCGTTCTGGCCGGTACTTGAGCGAGGAGGAACGACTCCGGATCGCTGACCTGCGCCTCGCTGGCGTCGGTATCCGCCAGATCGCAGCGGAACTCGGGCGGGCGCCATCGACGATCAGTCGAGAGCTGGCCCGGAACAGCTCCCGCAATGGTGATTACCGGCCGTACGCGGCTGAGAAGCGGTGCCGCGTCCGAGCGCGGCGCCCGAAACCGCGGAAGCTGGACCGCGTCGAGCTCGCTTTGCAGGTTGAGTTGCGGTTGGTGCGGAATTGGTCCCCGGAGCAGATCCGTGATGACCTGGCCAGGTCTTTCCCTGACCGGCCGGAGATGCACGTGTCCCACGAGACGATCTACCAGTCCCTGTTCGTCCAGGGCCGCGGGCACCTGCGCGCTGACCTCCACAAACATCTCCGCACCGGCCGCGCCCTCCGCCGGCACCGAGGTGAGCCCAGGCGGGCGTCGTGGTCGAAGATCCGGGACATGGTCCTGATCAGCGAACGCCCCGCCGAGGCCGACGACCGGGCCGTTCCCGGCCACTGGGAAGGGGACCTCATCGTCGGCACGAACGCGCGCAGTGCCATCGGCACTCTCGTCGAGCGCACCACCCGGTACGTGATGCTGCTGCACCTGCCTGATGGGCACAGCGCCGACGCGGTCCGCGACGCGATGATCCCCACCATCCAGACCCTCCCGGAGCATCTGCGTCGGTCGTTGACGTGGGATCAGGGCACCGAGCTTGCCCGGCACAAGGACATCACCCTCGCCACGGACCTCGCGATCTACTTCTGCGACCCGCACAAGCCGTGGCAGCGCGGCTCGAACGAGAACACCAACGGCCTGCTCCGGCAGTACTTCCCGAAATCCACCGACCTCAGTATCCACACCCCGGAACGGCTCCTCGAAGTCGCTGCTGAGCTCAACGGCCGACCCCGCAAAACACTCGGCTACCGCACCCCGGCAGAAGCATTCGAGCAGCTACTGTCAGACCCGAAACAACCACCCGTTGCAACGACCCCTTGAAACCGCC
>NZ_JALNUI010000064.1 GCF_026544205.1 Curtobacterium sp. GC_Cur_3 | reverse complement strand
CCGCTTAGCACGCCGCAACGAACACGGCTTTGTACTCCGACGCAATCGGCTTCGTCGCCAATCCGGCTGGGTCGGCGGAGCTGATCAACTGGACGTTGTGGTGTCCCGAGTTGGAGCGGTCGGGCGGTGTTATTCAAGACGTGGGCGGTGTGATCGGCAATTTGATCGCTGACGTCCGACGCAGCATCACCGCTCGACGCAGCGAACCGCTGCTGTATCGCACGCATCAACCAGAGAACTGGACTGTCGGCGTCCATAGCGGCGTGCGCTTCGTCATCACACTCCGCCGCGTTCGCTCGTTCGGTGACTGCGTCGGATCGCCGACGACGAGCGTCAGCACGTCCGACGTCGAGGAATTCCTGCCAAGCCGTCAGCTGTTACCAATCCGTTCACACCACCTCGACCGGGTCAGCCAAGGATGCGCGTTCAACGGGTTGCAGTCCACCGCTGGCGTAGTTCCCCTCATTAGCGTCGAAGACAGGAGGCGACTCTCGAGTGCAGGTTCTGCGCTCATGTTCCTCACAAACGGGAAAGGCGAAGCGTATCTCGTGGGTACTCGCCATACCGCGCGAAGTATGTGGCAGCGAATCGTCCCAGGTGTGAGAATCCCCATTGGCGGGCGACGGCAGCGACAACTGCATCCCCGGGTTCCGCCGCCTGTAGTTCGCCCCGCACCAGCTCCAAGCGTACCCCGCGCAGATATTCCAGCGGCGACTGTTTTACTTCGCGTTGGAACGCCTCCTGAAGACCACGAACACTCAAGCCCGCCGCGCCGGCGACGTCGACGACAGTAATCGGCTCATGCGCGTGTGCGCGTAAGTAGAAGAGAGCTGCAGCAACACGGTTGACCGCAGCTTTCACAGACGGTGCTGGACTGTCATCGCGCAGAGGGTAGAGCTGCAGCAGGGCTCGAGCGACGTCTCGGCGTGCGGCGTGCCAGCTGGCGGAGTCGCTCCCGGCGCTTCGGTAGGCATTGACCGCGTGGCGGAGTGCTTGGTGCCACAAACTGATGGCGTTTGCGCCCGGTTTGACGCTGGTGTCAAATGTGAGCAACCCATCGGCGCCTTTTCCGTCTTCTGCTATAACGGCAAGGAGGAAGTCTTTTCCAATGTGGACGAGTCGCTGATCCCAGTTTTCATACTCGATAAAGAACCTTCGGGCCTCCGGCCATAGCGTCGGTACTGGTCCCGGTAGCACCTGAGCATCAGTCCCACCGACCTTCACTCGGCCTCGTCCTCGCTCGAGCCACTGCACGACGATGTCCTCGCCAGTTGAGGCGGTACCACTGAGGTACCCGTGCAGCTGGAGCCGGCGGAAACTCAGGTGGTCGTCCCCGACGGCGACGTACTTGAACCAGAACTGCTCATCCACGGGCCGGCAGTACCAGTCGTCACCCGAATACAGCGGCTTTAGGGCTTTGACTGCAGCGCGAGCGTCCTGCCCGGACATGGAGACTATCGGCGTAACAAGCCGCTGGCCCCGTAAATCGTGCACGCGTCCAGCATGCCGATCAATGCGGTCCGTGTGCAACCCCGAAAAGGTGTTGCCGCGGTCCCGCGCGTCTCGCTGCGGAGACCGCGTGCCGACCCGGACGATCTCTCGCGTCCTCACCCGGCACCACGTTCCGCCGCTGGTTTGGTTGGGCCCGATCACTGGCGTCCTAATACGGCCACCAAAGCGACCACGAACCGGTACGAGCACGAGCACCCCGGCGACTTGGTGCAGGCGGACGTGCGGAAGGTCGGCCGGATCCCGGATCCCGGATCCCGGACGGCGGCGGCTGGCAGGTGCAGGGCTGGACGGCCGCGAGACACCAGTCCCAAGTCCGCAAGAAACCGATCGGGTTGTACTACGCCCACGCCGCTGTCGATGCCCACACCCGGCTCGCCGAAGCCGAGGTCCGCCCGGACGAGCGCGGCGCGACCGCGGCCGGGTTCCTCACCCTCGCGGCTGCCTACTTCACCGCCCATGGCACCCTTCAGCTCCCCGCCACGTTCTGCTGCCAGACCAAGGGAACGGTGCAATGACGACCTGCTACCTCACTGTGCCGTGTCGCGAGGTTCGGCACTACGTCGCCGTCCGGCACCCACAGGGGCCGGCACCGGTGAAGCCACCGAACCACACCCCATCTACAGACTCCGAATGAAGCACTCAAGCGTGTCCGAGACTCGGCACATGGGTCCGAGTGCCATCAAGACACCCCCCGCAGACGGACAGGGCAACGGAATCCAGGAGGTTCCGTGGTTCGCATTGCCGTGATCCGCACAGGCCTTCCATGATGAGCTCGCTGGTCCGGCGACGGATC
>NZ_JALNUI010000063.1 GCF_026544205.1 Curtobacterium sp. GC_Cur_3 | reverse complement strand
GCTGGCTCCCTCCCCGTTCGTACGTCCTCGGTGAGTGCGGCGCGGACGACCTGCCGGAACTGCAGGTAGGCCGACCGGTAGTAGTCCGATCCGTCCGCGGATGGATCGGTCGATACGCCGAGCGTTGAGGCGATCAGCCGCATCAGCGCGGGTTCCTCCCGGTGGGCCGCGAGCAGGGCATGGAGGTAGGCGACGGTTCCTTTCTCCGCAGCCAGGGGCAGCAGTGGTGCCGATACAGCCCGCGTCCAGCGCATCACGGTCGCCGCGAGCAGTGCGTGTGTGGACGGGAAGAGCTCACTGATCTGGTCGACGCTCATTCCGCTGCGATCCACGACAGCCTCGATTGAGAAGCGTGAGACTCCATTGTCGTGAATCGCGGCGATCGCACTGTTGATGACTCGGGTCTTCGGGGCTTCCTCATCGATCGCTTGCTGGTTTGTCAGTGGTGCCAGGGGGTGCTTCCGGAACCAGTCCAGCAGCCCTCGTGCTCGGGACGCACCGAACGAGGGGTCGGAGGGACGGGAGACGTCGAACAGATCGCTGAAACCGGGGACGTCGCGCATGAGTGGGTCGAGGGACTGAAACGCCATCGACCAGTCCGGGAACGACCGCCGCTGGATGGGTTCGTCGAGCAGGAGACGCACGTTCGTGTGTCGTGGGTCAGCGCGGACCTGTTCGAACCGGCTGCGGACGACGTCGTCGTTACCCTCGAGCACGCCGATGCAGTTGTCCTCTTTGTGGGCGAGCATTCCGGTGACGCCCAGCCGGGTGTTCTTCTCGCGACCGACGGCGAGGATCTGGGCCAGTTCTGAGTCCGTGATCGGACGTGTCTGCGTGCTGGTGTAGACGAGCGATCGCATGCTGGCTTCTTCCTGTTCGTAGTCCACTCGGGCTTTTACAGAGTCAAGACGCATGTCCACACGAGCCACAACCCCACCTTCGGGTGTTCCCATCCTGGCGATCGAAGGGCGGACGAGTGCGGCTCTGTGCTGCGCGTTGCGCTCAGGCTGCTGTTCGCGTGGGTGCAGGTTGAGTTCCCTGAGTCCGTCGCCCTCGCAGCCCTCGAGCCGCTGACTTACCACGGCAGACGTCGAGCGCTGCGGGGCGACACGTGTTGCACGATCAGGATCAACCGGCGAGACTTCGAGCAGCCGGCTGGTTACCGGTCAGAGCGGCCCCCTTCCTGATCGGTGGGAGATACCGCTCGGAGAGGTGTGACGCATCGCGTCGCACCTCTCCTTACGATGCAGACCCCCCCCCGCGATGCGCGGTTTGCACGCGATACGAGGGCTTCCGAAGTTCCGCGCCGACCATGCAATCGCAACAGGCGAATCAGACACCACGTGGCAGGTGATACCCAAGCACCGTTCTGCGCTACGTGGCGACCGGGTTGCGGCGTTCAGGGCAGTATCGGGGCCAGTCTTGGGAGGTCAGCATCAACACATCCCGGTACGAACGAGAGCCGTCAGTTGCGCCAGCTGCGATCGAGACGATGGCGGGACTCCGTCGCAAGTTTCGCCGAGGCGATCAAGCACCGGCGACGGCAGAAAGTCGTATGCCCGACCTGTTCGAGATGCTATCCGAAGCGAACGTATTGCCGTCTCGAGACTCGTCAGCCTTGCTTCGCAAGAATCGGTTCGGGATGCGTGGGCCGCACTCAAACGAGGGAGCGGACGGGGCCTGAGCGTTGACCCCGTCCGCTCTAGGCAAGCCCTGTCGGACCGCCCTGACGAGGTCAGGAGCTTGCTCGAACCGGCCTCATCGCGAGGGTAGAGCACGCCCGGTCTTCGGCGCTAGAAGCGAATCAGCGACGGATGGCTAACCGAGAACCGAGGCGGTGAGGATCGGCGCGGTGAACAGCCCGGTACACGGTTGTGTATGCGCGAATCCAAGCAGCTCGGCGCGGTCGCTGGTGGTGTGGATGCCAGCACGGTGTAGCTCGACCAGGTGCTTCTCTTGCGCTTTGTTGAATTTAGGCTTGCCGCCACAGAGCTTGCCGGCTGCCTTCGCGGATACGAGCGCAGATCAGGTCGACCTCGGAGCGGTCTCGAGCATGAAGCCGTCGACTTGCGTCCTACGACTGCAAGCAGCGATCCAACGCGCTGATCGAGGTCCGGTCTAGGTCGGTCAGCAACACCTTTATGAGCCACCGAGGGTGCCGTCGACGCCGACTCGAGATACTCAAACTTGGATCGCATCGCCGGTGTCCAAGTAGGGGTACTTGAGGTGCACCGTCCGCCGTAAGCCCTTCTTCGGACGGTAGACGTCACAGCGCACGCTGTGTTGCTGTTGCAATAGCCGCAGTCGTTGCCTACGTTGATGTGCGGCTACCCCAGACCCCGGTAGCCGGCATCCACCCGCTAGCGCACCCTCAGTCGCGGCAGACTCGACCAGTCACCATCCGGCCACTTCCGGACCGACGGGAGTCGTGAACCGCTGTCATGCCCACCCCGAGGGGTCCGAAATATCAGGACCTTGATGAGCGCAATCGCCCGCACTCTCGACCACGTCGTCCGGGCCCCAGCCCGCCTGGCCCGCACCACCGAGTTCTTCTTCCGACGCGCGGACTCGATGGGAGACATCTACCCCGACGATAAACGACATGGCGCGGTGCCCGGCTCAGACGTAGACCGGGTGTTGTTCCTCGGCGAGGCCGGTCAGATAAGCCTCGGAGTCCGCACGCACCAACTGTCGATGGCGGCGTACTTCGCCCGACACCACCACGCCGCGTCCGGACGGGGCGTCGAGTGGAGCATCAAGCCGTTCCCGAACGCGCGACTCGCCGACGCTCCCTCCGTCCTCGCGGCGAGTGAGGACGCGATTCGCAGGGCTGACATTGTGGTCGTGGTCGTGGGGATCACGGACGCGCTGCGCGTCGTGCGCCCAGCAATCTGGGAGGAAGGAATCCGGGACACCCTCACGACACTCACCACGATGCTGCCTGCCGACGCGCGGATCCTGCTCGCTCACATTCCACCGCTCGATAACGCGGGCAGTCTTTCCCGACCCGCACGGGTCGCCGCGGGTCGTCATGGGAGCGCGCTGAACCGGCGCACCGACATCGCGGCTGAAGACCACTCCCGGGCCGTCTGCGTCTCGTTCCCCGAGGAACTGACCCGATCACTGTGGCGTCCAGAGTCAGACCAGAAGCGCTACAGCAACACATACGACATCTGGGCCGCGCACCTCGCCCGGAACCTGCCCGACCCGAACTGACAGGGACCTAAAAGGGGGCAGCCGATACCGAACCGGCGGAGGTGACCGTCCGACAGCCGAT
>NZ_JALNUI010000062.1 GCF_026544205.1 Curtobacterium sp. GC_Cur_3 | reverse complement strand
CAAGGCCCTGCAGCTCGAGGGTGACAACGCGATCCTGACCGGCACCACCGTCCACATCTCCGCCGACGCCGCGAAGCTGCTCAACAGCACCTTCAAGACCGACGCCGTCAAGGCAGGCCTGCTCGTCGGAACCGCCACCATCACCGCCCAGATCAAGTAACACCCCGCACCACAACACCACCACACACGAGAACGCCGCCCCTGCCGGGGGCGGCGTTCTCTGCGTTGCACCTCCCACGCGCGAACCGACCCATGGCGGGCGCGATGGGAAGCGGAAACGCGCGTGGGAGGTCGGAACGAACGACCTCCGACGCGCGAAAGGACCCGCCACGCACCGAACGACTCGCGGACCAACACGTTCCGGTGGATCGGCGACGCCGGCCTCGGCGTGGGCGGGCCAGCGCGGGATCGACGACCGATCTGCTCCCGGGCGATGACGGATCCGGTCGTCTCAGCCCAAGTTCCCTGGACCGGATTCGTCACCCCGCTGAACGAGAACCCGTTCGGCGCGCGCTCCGACCCATGACGGGCGCGGTGGGAAGCGCAATCGCGCGTCGGAGGTCTGGAACGAAGGACCTCCTACGCGCGAAAGGACCTGCCACGCGCGGCGCCGACCGACCCTCCACGCGCGGCGCGGACCGACACTCCACGCGCGGAACAGCCAACCCACAGCAACTCCTCCCCGTGCACAGATTGCGCAGAACGCGCACGTGCTTGCGCGTTGTGTGCAATCCTGGGGTGACCGGGCCGGATCGACCCGGGAACGAAACGATGGAGTTGCGTATGTCCGTTCCGATCAAGGCCGCGATCGAGAAGGTCCCCGGCGGGATGATGCTCGTCCCGCTCCTCGCGGGCGCCGTCCTCGCGACCCTCGCCCCCGGCACCGCCGACTTCTTCGGCTCGTTCACCGGCGGCCTCCTCACCGGGAGCACGCCGATCCTGGCGGTCTTCTACGTCTGCATGGGCGCGAGCATCGACCTCCGCGCGACGCCCTACATCCTCAAGAAGGGCGGGGCGCTGTTCGGCTCGAAGGTGCTGCTCGCCGTCGTCATCGGCGTCGTCGCCGGGCAGTTCATGTCCGAGGCCCCCGTCCACGGCGGCTTCCTCGCGGGGCTGTCCGTCCTCGCCCTCGTGGCCGCGTTCAGCGACACGAACGGCGGCCTCTACATGGCGCTGATGGGCCAGTACGGCAAGCCGAAGGACGTCGCCGCGTACTCGATCATGACGATCGAGTCGGGCCCGTTCCTCACCATGCTCATCCTCGGCGTCGCCGGACTGTCCGCGTTCCCGTGGCAGGCGCTCGTCGGCGCGGTGATCCCCCTGGTGCTCGGCATGGTCCTCGGCTCGCTCGACCCGGCGATGCGGAAGTTCCTGTCGTCGGCGTCGCCCGTGCTCATCTTCTTCTTCGGCCTGGCGCTCGGCTTCGGCATCAGCCTGCAGACCGTCCTCAGCGCCGGCCTGATCGGTGTCCTGCTCGGCCTGGTCGTGCTCCTGCTCAGCGGCAGCGTGCTGTTCCTCGCCGACCGCTTCACCGGTGGCACCGGCCTGGGCGGGCTCGCGGCGTCGTCGACCGCGGGCAACGCCGCCGCGGTGCCCATGCTCGTGGCCGCCGCGAACCCCGCGTACAAGGAGGCCGCGGGCCCCGCGACCGTCCTCGTCTCCGCCGCCATCGTGGTGACCTCGATCGGCACGCCGCTCGTCGTCGCCTGGTACGCCCGACGCCTCGCCGCGAAGCAGTCCGGCGGTGACACCCAGCCGCCCGCCGCAGTCGCGGTCGAGACCGCGGCCAACGGAGCCGCCCGGTGACCGCGGACACGACCCTGACGATCGTCGCCGACGACCTCACCGGAGCCGCCGACGCAGCGGGCGGGTACGGAGCCGCACGCACCAGCGCCGTCGTCCTCGGCCCCGAGGTCACGTGGCCCGCGTCCGAGGTCCTCGCCGTCGACACCGAGAGCCGCTACCTGCCCGAACACGAGGCCGCCGCACTGGTAGACGCGGTCGTCCGCCGCTCGGTCGCCCTCGGCCGGCCGGTCTTCAAGAAGATCGACTCGCTGCTCCGGGGGAACGTCGGCGCCGAGGTCGCCGCCGCCCTCGCCGCGGTCTCCGACACCGAACGCGCCCTGGCGGTCGTCGCACCGGCCTTCCCCGGCACCGGCCGGACCACGGTCGGCGGTGTCGTCCACGTCGACGGCGTCGCGCACGTGGACGGCGCGTTCGCCGGTGACGTCGCCGCCTCACTCGCCGCCGCGGGCGTCCGGGCCGGGAGGCTCGCCCCCGGTCCGGCGGACACCCCTGCGGACCTCGCCGCGCGGCTCGACCGCCTGCACGCCGACGGCCTCGACGCGGTCGTCGTGGACGCCGTGACCGACGCCGATCTCGAGACGGTCGCCCGAGCCTCCCGGCTGGTCAGCGCTCCCGTGCTCGTGACGGGGTCCGGTGGCCTCGCCGCGCACATGGTGCCGTCCGACGGCGCGTCAGCGACGTCGGTGCCGCAGCTGCCGACGGTCGACCGCGTCCTGGTCGTCGTCGGGAGCTACTCCGGACCGGCCCGGTCGCAGATCGACGAACTGGTCCGGCGCGGAGCCGAGCACGTCGAACTGCGGCACCGCGACGACGGCGAAGAGGCGGCGACGGACCAGATCGCCAGCGGCGTCGCCGACGTCGTCCTCACCCCCGACCTGGGCGTCCCCGTCGACAAGGACAACGCCCTCGACGTCGCGGCGGCCCTCGCCGCGACCGTCGCCCGCAGTGCCCACCGGTTCGACGCGCTCGTCATGACCGGCGGGGAGACCGCCCGAGCCGTCCTCGACGCGCTCGGCATCGACACCGTCCGCGTGCACGGCACCGTCGAGCCCGGCGTCGTCCTCAGCAGCCACCCCGACCACCGGCCGGTCCTCGTGACGAAGGCGGGGGCGTTCGGCGACGCCGGCACCCTTGCACGCACCGTCCGGGCACTCCGACAGCACACCACCGAGAAGTAAGGAACCACCATGAAGCCGATCATCGCGATCACGATGGGTGACGCCGCCGGCGTCGGACCCGAGATCATCGCCAAGGCGATGGCCGACCAGGCGACCCGGTCGCTGGCGACGATGTTCGTCATCGGCGACCTGCGTCGACTGCAGCTCGCCATGGACGTCGTCTCGAGCACGCTGACCGTCAACCGCATCAGCGACCCCTCCGAGGTGACCGAGGACCTCACCACGATCGACGTGCTCGACGTCCCGTGCATCCCGGAGGACCTGGCCTGGGGCGAGCTCTCCGCCGAGGCCGGTCACGGCGCCTTCCTGTTCATCGAGAAGGCCGTGGAGCTCGCCATGGCCGGCACGATCGATGCCATCTGCACCGGTCCGCTCAACAAGGCGGCGCTGCACATGGGCGGACACCAGTTCCCCGGCCACACCGAGATGCTCGCGCAGCTCGCCGGGGTCGAGGAGGTCTCGATGATGCTGACCGCGCCGAACATGCGCGTGATCCACGTCACCACGCACCTGGGCCTCGTCGACGCGATCGCCGCCATCGACGGCGACCGCGTGTACCGCACGATCACCCGCGGGAACGACCTGCTCGTCCGTTCCGGCAACGAGCACCCGCGCATCGCGGTCGCGGCGATCAACCCGCACGGCGGCGAGAACGGCCTGTTCGGCAACGACGAAGAGGCCCAGAAGATCCAGCCCGGCGTCGACCGCGCACGGGCCGAGGGCCTCGACGTCATCGGTCCGCTGCCGGCCGACACGCTCTTCATGCTCGCCAGCCGCGGCGACTACGACCTGGTCGTCGCCCAGTACCATGACCAGGGCCACATCCCGGTCAAGGTGCTCGGGCTGAAGAACGGTGTGAACGTCACCGTGGGCCTGCCGTTCGTCCGGACCTCGGTCGACCACGGAACGGCGTTCGACATCGCCGGGAAGGACATCGTGGACCACGAACCGCTGCTCGAAGCGCTCCGTCAGGCCGCCGACCTCTCCCCGGAGCGCGCCGAGTAGCGTGAACGCCCGCGACCGCCGGCGCGAGATCGGCCACCTGCTGCACGAGAAGCCCGTCAACGTCGACGAGCTGGCAGCGGTGTTCTCGGTCTCCGCGTCGACGATCCGGCGGGACCTCGACGCCATGACGCGGAGCGGCGACGTCGTCCGCACCTACGGCGGCGCCAGGACCATCGGCGGCCCGGAGCGGAGCCTGCAGGAACGTGAGTCGATCGCGGTCGGGCAGAAGGCCGCCATCGGGAAGCTCGCAAGCTCGTTCGTCGAGGCCGGGGCCGTCGCCGTCCTGGACGCCGGCACCACCGTCGGGGCGCTCGCGCGGAACCTGGCCCACCGTGAGGGCGTCACCGTCGTCACCAACGGGCTGACCACCACCACCGTGCTCGAACACAGCGCCGGCGTCGAGCTGATCGTGGTCGGGGGGCGGCTCCGTCACATCAGCTCCGGCTTCGTCGGGCCCTTCGCCGAGCGGGTCATGGCCGACGTGTCGGCGGACGTCGCCTTCCTCAGCGCTGACGGGGTGTCCGCCGAGCACGGGCTCTGCGAGGAGACCCCGGAGCAGGCGTCGCTGAAGCGGGTGATGGTCGACCGTGCGCGGGAGCTCTTCGTGCTCGCGGACGCGACGAAGCTCGGGGTCGCGTCGGCGCACTGGTGGACGCGGCTCGAGCGGCCGTGGTCGCTCATCACCGACGACACGGCGAGCGAGGACCAGCTCGCCCCCTTCCGCGCCTCCGGTCTGGTGACGGTGCACGTCGCGCCGACGAGCACCGCGCCCGCGCAACCCTGACGGACGCTGCCCAGTCCCTCTGCACGTGACCAGCATCTCCGCCCCGTACTGGGGCCGAGTGCGACCGTGCCCTGGGTCGAGTGGCGTGGAACACTACTCGTATCCGGGAACTTCCCCGAGCGCTCACCAGCCGCACATCGCTGGTTCTCCACCCTCATGCAGGGTGTGTTCGGCGTGCACACAACAAAGGACTC
>NZ_JALNUI010000061.1 GCF_026544205.1 Curtobacterium sp. GC_Cur_3 | reverse complement strand
AGTCCGGCGGCGTCCTACTCTCCCACAAGGTCCCCCTTGCAGTACCATCGGCGCTGAGAGGCTTAGCTTCCGGGTTCGGAATGTGACCGGGCGTTTCCCTCTCGCTATGACCACCGGAACACCATCGACCAGATCCTGGTCTCAGACTGCTCCGCCGTAGCGAAGTATTCAGTTTGATTCCCGATCATCTGTCGGGAACCACAAAGTGGACGCGAGCCCCCACCACAAGGGTAGGGAAATAGTTGGTGTCAAGTCTTCGGCTTATTAGTACCGGTCAGCTCCACGGGTCGTTAGTCCCCGCTTCCACATCCGGCCTATCAACCCAGTAGTCTGCTGGGAGCCTCTCACACTCAAGGTGCATGGAAATCTCATCTCGAAGACGGCTTCCCGCTTAGATGCTTTCAGCGGTTATCCGGTCCGAACGTAGCTAATCAGCGGTGCCCTTGGCAGAACAACTGACACACCAGAGGTTCGTCCATCCCGGTCCTCTCGTACTAGGGATAGATCTTCTCAAATTTCCAACGCGCGCAGCGGATAGGGACCGAACTGTCTCACGACGTTCTAAACCCAGCTCGCGTACCGCTTTAATGGGCGAACAGCCCAACCCTTGGGACCTACTCCAGCCCCAGGATGCGACGAGCCGACATCGAGGTGCCAAACCATGCCGTCGATATGGACTCTTGGGCAAGATCAGCCTGTTATCCCCGAGGTACCTTTTATCCGTTGAGCGACAGCGCTTCCACAAGCCACTGCCGGATCACTAGTCCCGACTTTCGTCCCTGCTCGACCTGTCAGTCTCACAGTCAAGCTCCCTTGTGCACTTACACTCGCCACCTGATTGCCAACCAGGTTGAGGGAACCTTTGGGCGCCTCCGTTACTCTTTGGGAGGCAACCGCCCCAGTTAAACTACCCATCAGGCACTGTCCATGAACCCGATCAGGGTCCTACGTTAGACATCCAAAGTGACCAGAGTGGTATTTCAACAATGACTCCACGAACACTAGCGTGCCCGCTTCACAGTCTCCCACCTATCCTACACAAGCCACTCCGAACACCAATACCAAACTGTAGTAAAGGTCACGGGGTCTTTCCGTCCTGCTGCGCGTAACGAGCATCTTTACTCGTAGTGCAATTTCGCCGAGTTCACGGTTGAGACAGCTGGGAAGTCGTTACGCCATTCGTGCAGGTCGGAACTTACCCGACAAGGAATTTCGCTACCTTAGGATGGTTATAGTTACCACCGCCGTTTACTGGGGCTTAAATTCAGAGCTTCGCCCAAAGGCTAACCCCTCCTCTTAACCTTCCAGCACCGGGCAGGCGTCAGTCCGTATACATCGTCTTGCGACTTCGCACGGACCTGTGTTTTTAGTAAACAGTCGCTTCCCACTGGTCTCTGCGGCCTTCAACGCTCACGGAGTAAATCCGGTCACGCGTCCGGCCCCCCTTCTCCCGAAGTTACGGGGGCATTTTGCCGAGTTCCTTAACCATGATTATCTCGATCTCCTTGGTATTCTCTACCTGACCACCTGAGTCGGTTTCGGGTACGGGCGGCTGCAACCTCGCGTCGATGCTTTTCTCGGCAGCATAGGATCACTGATTTCCCCTCACGGGTACGCGTCGGATCTCAGGCATACAGACGACGGATTTGCCTATCGTCAGCCCTACATCCTTACACCAGGATCACCTTACGGATACCATCGCCTGGCTCAGCTACCTTCCTGCGTCACACCTGTTCATACGCTAACCGCACCAGCATGGGGTCGAGCGTTAGACCGGCCACCATCACCCCGAAGGGATCCGGTTGATCCGGGTTAGGACTCTTAGCACCACTGGATTAGCTTGGGCGGTTGTTCGCCGGTACGGGAATATCAACCCGTTGTCCATCGACTACGCCTGTCGGCCTCGCCTTAGGTCCCGACTTACCCAGGGCGGATTAACCTGGCCCTGGAACCCTTGGTCTTTCGGAGGACGGGTTTCTCACCCGTCTTTCGCTACTCATGCCTGCATTCTCACTCGTGTAGCGTCCACGGCTGGATCACTCCGCCGCTTCACTCGCCACACGACGCTCTCCTACCACTCCGCACGACTGAACCACGAAGGCTTGTCTATAGTGCGAAATCTACAACTTCGGTGGTGTGCTTGAGCCCCGTTACATTGTCGGCGCGGAATCACTTGACCAGTGAGCTATTACGCACTCTTTCAAGGGTGGCTGCTTCTAAGCCAACCTCCTGGTTGTCTGTGCAACTCCACATCCTTTCCCACTTAGCACACGCTTAGGGACCTTAGTTGGTAGTCTGGGTTGTTTCCCTCTCGACGATGAAGCTTATCCCCCACCGTCTCACTGCTGCGCTCTCACTCACCGGCATTCGGAGTTTGGCTGACGTCAGTAACCTGTTGAGGCCCATCGGCCATCCAGTAGCTCTACCTCCGGCGAGAAACACGCAACGCTGCACCTAAATGCATTTCGGAGAGAACCAGCTATCACGAAGTTTGATTGGCCTTTCACCCCTATCCACAGCTCATCCCCTCCATTTTCAACTGAAGTGGGTTCGGTCCTCCACGACGTCTTACCGTCGCTTCAACCTGGCCATGGATAGATCACTTCGCTTCGGGTCTAGGACATGCGACTGAATCGCCCTATTCAGACTCGCTTTCGCTACGGCTGCCCCACACGGGTTAACCTCGCCACATATCACTAACTCGCAGGCTCATTCTTCAAAAGGCACGCCGTCACCCCTACTAAGGAGGCTCCGACGGTTTGTAAGCAAACGGTTTCAGGTACTATTTCACTCCCCTCCCGGGGTACTTTTCACCTTTCCCTCACGGTACTTGTCCGCTATCGGTCATCTGGGAGTATTTAGGCTTATCAGGTGGTCCTGACAGATTCACACGGGATTTCTCGGGCCCCGTGCTACTTGGGATACACATCCGGCCATAACACCATTTCGTCTACGGGGCTGGCACCCACTACGGCCCGGCTTTCAAACCGGTTCGACTATGATGCGCTGTAACCGTCCCAGTCCGGCAGAACTGAGTGACGTGTCCCACAACCCCGACCATGCAACGCCCGCCGGCTATCACACATGATCGGTTTAGCCTCATCCGCTTTCGCTCGCCACTACTCACGGAATCACATGTTGTTTTCTCTTCCTGTGGGTACTGAGATGTTTCACTTCCCCACGTTCCCTCTACCCGCCCTATATATTCAGGCGGGAGTCACCAGGTCGCAAAACGCCTGGCGGGGTTTCCCCATTCGGAAATCCTCGGATCGAAGCTCGATTATCAGCTCCCCGAGGCTTATCGCAGATTTCTACGTCCTTCTTCGGCTCCAGATGCCAAGGCATCCACCGTTTGCTCTTAGAAACTTGACCACAAAGATTAAAATTGCGATCCAACGTCACGAAGCGGCCAGAAACCGAGAAGGCCCCTGACATTCATCACGCGAATCTAAAGATGCTCGCGTCCACTGTGTAGTTCTCAACATACGATCGGCACCACACTCCCCCAGAGGTAACCCTCCAGCTTCATGCGGCCCAACGAAGGACCCGTAGGCCCAACCCCCACCAGCGGAAGTCCACACCGTCACCGTTCACGGCAACGACGCGACCCACACCCGGTAGGAAGCCTGGTCCCTCAGGACCCAACAACGTGCACCAGCCGGCAGCTCCACCCCGACCCGTTCCAACCAGGCAAGCCCGGTGTACTGAAGATCGGGAGCATCACTCCCAACTGCACTGTCAATGTTCCACCCATGAGCTACCCGTCGGACACGTTCGGTCCGAATCGGGCGCCTGGACCAGTGAACCGGACCACCATACGGTGACCAGCACTGACCAGATGCTCCTTAGAAAGGAGGTGATCCAGCCGCACCTTCCGGTACGGCTACCTTGTTACGACTTAGTCCTAATCACCGATCCCACCTTCGACGGCTCCTTCCACAAGGGTTAGGCCACCGGCTTCGGGTGTTACCGACTTTCATGACTTGACGGGCGGTGTGTACAAGGCCCGGGAACGTATTCACCGCAGCGTTGCTGATCTGCGATTACTAGCGACTCCGACTTCATGAGGTCGAGTTGCAGACCTCAATCCGAACTGAGACCGGCTTTTTGGGATTCGCTCCACCTTACGGTATCGCAGCCCTTTGTACCGGCCATTGTAGCATGCGTGAAGCCCAAGACATAAGGGGCATGATGATTTGACGTCATCCCCACCTTCCTCCGAGTTGACCCCGGCAGTCTCCTATGAGTCCCCGGCATAACCCGCTGGCAACATAGAACGAGGGTTGCGCTCGTTGCGGGACTTAACCCAACATCTCACGACACGAGCTGACGACAACCATGCACCACCTGTACACCGACCACAAGGGGGCGACCATCTCTGGCCGTTTCCGGTGTATGTCAAGCCTTGGTAAGGTTCTTCGCGTTGCATCGAATTAATCCGCATGCTCCGCCGCTTGTGCGGGCCCCCGTCAATTCCTTTGAGTTTTAGCCTTGCGGCCGTACTCCCCAGGCGGGGCGCTTAATGCGTTAGCTACGACACAGAAACCGTGGAAAGGTCCCTACATCTAGCGCCCAACGTTTACGGCATGGACTACCAGGGTATCTAATCCTGTTCGCTCCCCATGCTTTCGCTCCTCAGCGTCAGTTACGGCCCAGAGATCTGCCTTCGCCATCGGTGTTCCTCCTGATATCTGCGCATTCCACCGCTACACCAGGAATTCCAATCTCCCCTACCGCACTCTAGTCTGCCCGTACCCACTGCAAGCCCGAAGTTGAGCCTCGGGATTTCACAGCAGACGCGACAAACCGCCTACGAGCTCTTTACGCCCAATAATTCCGGACAACGCTTGCACCCTACGTATTACCGCGGCTGCTGGCACGTAGTTAGCCGGTGCTTTTTCTGCAGGTACCGTCACTTTCGCTTCTTCCCTACTAAAAGAGGTTTACAACCCGAAGGCCGTCATCCCTCACGCGGCGTTGCTGCATCAGGCTTTCGCCCATTGTGCAATATTCCCCACTGCTGCCTCCCGTAGGAGTCTGGGCCGTGTCTCAGTCCCAGTGTGGCCGGTCACCCTCTCAGGCCGGCTACCCGTCGTCGCCTTGGTGAGCCATTACCTCACCAACAAGCTGATAGGCCGCGAGTCCATCCCCAACCAAAAAATCTTTCCACCACCAGACCATGCGGCCGGCGATCATATCCAGTATTAGACGTCGTTTCCAACGCTTATCCCAGAGTCAGGGGCAGGTTACTCACGTGTTACTCACCCGTTCGCCACTAATCAACCCAGCAAGCTGGGCATCATCGTTCGACTTGCATGTGTTAAGCACGCCGCCAGCGTTCGTCCTGAGCCAGGATCAAACTCTCCGTAAAAAAATTACAACCAACACCGAAGTGTCAGCGAGTTGAAACTGACTGTTGACTGTCTACTGACAATCTTCAATCCAAAAGGAATTGTCTCCGACACCGAGCAAGCTCGGCGACGAGGTCAATAAATTGGCATTGACAATGTGCACGCTGTTGAGTTCTCAAGGACCAGACGCAC
>NZ_JALNUI010000060.1 GCF_026544205.1 Curtobacterium sp. GC_Cur_3 | reverse complement strand
CGGTCCGCCTGCTCTGCCGGGTCGGGCACCGGCAGCGACGCCAGGAGCCGCTGCGTGTACGGGTGCTGCGGCGACCCGAGGACCTCGGCCGTCGTTCCCGTCTCCACGAGGTCACCGCGGTAGAGGACGGCGATCCGGTCGGACAGCGCGCCGACGACCGCCAGGTCGTGGCTGATGAAGAGCGAGGCGAAGCCGAAGTCCTGCTGCAGCTCGAGGAAGAGCTCCAGCACGCGGGCCTGCACCGAGACGTCGAGCGCGCTCGTCGGCTCGTCGGCGATGAGCAGCTTCGGCCGTAGCGCGAGCGACCGGGCGAGCGAGGCGCGCTGGCGCTGCCCACCGGAGAGCTCGTGCGGGTACCGGTCGCCGTACGCGGCGGGCAGCTGCACGGCCTCCATCAGCTCGTCGACCTGCTTGCGCGCGGCCCGCGGCGAGGACGCCACCCCGTGCACGACGAGCGGTTCGGCGACGCACTCGGCGATCGTCAGCAGCGGGTTGAACGAGGTCGCCGGGTCCTGGAAGACGAACCCGATGTCCTTGCGCAGCCGCTTGAAGTCGCGCTCCCGGTACCCGAGCATCTCGGTGCCGAGGACGTTGAGCGAGCCGCCGGTGATCTTCGTCAGGCCGGCGATCGCCCGGCCGATGGTGGTCTTGCCGGAGCCGGACTCCCCCACCAGGCCGAGGACCTCGCCGGGTCGGATCGCCAGGTCGACGCCCTTGACCGCGCGGAACGCCGGGGCGCCGAAGCGGCCCGGGTACTCGATCTCCAGGCCCTTCGCGGAGACGACGGGTTCGACGTCCTCGGTGATGAGGGCGCGTCGGGCGACACCGGTGCTCGCCTCGAGCCGGGGCACGGCCGCCAGCAGGCGCTTCGTGTAGTCGGCCTGCGGGTCGCTGAAGAGCTGCGCGACCGGGGCCTCCTCGACGATCTCGCCCTGGTACATCACGGCGACGCGGTCGGCCAGGTCGGCGACGACGCCCATGTTGTGCGTGATGATGACGATCGCCGCACCGAACTCGTCACGGCAGCGACGCAGCAGGTCGAGGATCTCGGCCTGCACCGTCACGTCGAGGGCGGTGGTCGGCTCGTCGGCGATGATGACGCTCGGCTCGAGGGCCAGGGCGCTCGCGATCACGACGCGCTGCTTCTGCCCGCCGGAGAACTGGTGCGGGTAGTGGTCGACGCGCTGCTCCGGGTCGGGGATCCCGACGCGGCGCAGGTAGTCGATCGCCTTGACGCGCGCTTCTCTCCTGGAGACGCCGCCGTGCGCCCGGAGGCCCTCGGCGATCTGCCACCCGACGGTGAAGACCGGGTTCAGCGCCGTGGACGGCTCCTGGAACACCATCGCGCCGGCGGTCCCGCGGAGTTCCCGCAGCTTCTGCGACCCGACGGACACGACATCGGTGCCGTCGAGGAACACGGCGCCGCCGAGCGTCGCCGTCTCCGGCATCAGCCGGAGCATGCTCCGCGCGGTGACGGACTTGCCCGAGCCGGACTCGCCGACCAGGGCGAGGACCTCGCCGGGACGGACGTCGATGCTGACGCCCTTGACCGCGTCGACGGCGCCGCCGTCGGTCGCGAAGGTGACGGTGAGGTCGTCGACGACGACCACCGGCTCGTTCCGGTCCGTGCCGGACTGGAGGCTCGTGGTTGCGTCGGTCATGCTGCTGCCCCTTCCGCGCTGGTCGCCTTGTCCCGGGTGGAGACCAGCTGCTTCAGCCGCCGGCGCGCACGCAGACGGGGATCGGAGATGTCGTTGAGGCTCTCGCCGATGAACGTGACCCCGAGGACGAGCAGCACGATCGCCATGCCCGGGTAGACGCCGGTCCACCAGACGCCGCTCGCGACGTCGGACAGGGCGCGGCTGAGGTCGTAGCCCCACTCGGCGCCCTGGGTCGGGCCGATGCCGAACCCGAGGAAGCCGAGGCCGGCCAGGGTCAGCACCGCGTCGCTCGCGTTCAGCGTGAGGATGAGCGGCAGGGACCTGGTCGAGTTCCGCAGCACGTGTCGGGTCATGATGCGCCACGGGTTGGTGCCGATCACGCGGGCCGACTCCACGAAGGCGTCGTTCTTCAGCCGGACGGCCTCAGCCCGGACCACGCGGAAGTACTGCGGGATGTAGACCACGGTGATCGAGATCGCCGCCGCCGTGATGCCGCCCCAGTAGTCCGAGTTGCCTCCGGAGACCACGATCGAGACGACGATGGCGAGCAGCAGGGACGGGAAGGCGTAGATGGCGTCGGCCACGACCACGAGGACGCGGTCGAGCCAGCCGCCGATGTACCCGGAGATCATGCCGAGGACGACGCCGATCGCGATGGACACGACGACGGCGACGATGACGACGAGCACCGCGGTCCGTGCGCCGTAGACGACGCGACTGAAGACGTCCAGCCCGCCGACCGTGGTGCCCCAGATGTGGTCGGCGCTCGGAGCACCGGTGCGCGGGAAGTTCGTGCCGCCCGCGGTCTGCTGGTCACCGAAGCCGTACGGCGCGATGAGCGGGGCGAAGACCGCGACGAGCAGGTAGAGGGCGCAGATGACCACGCCCACGATGAGCATGGCGCGCTGCCATCCGGTGCTCCGACGGAGCTGGACGACGACGGGCAGCCGCTTCCAGAGCGGCTCGTGGCGGTCGACGAGGGTGATGTCGGACATCGTCAGAACCTCACTCTCGGGTCGATGAGCGCCGCGACGACGTCGACGATGAAGTTCGTGACGGCGACGATCACCGCCAGCATCGCGACGATGCCCTGCACGGCGACGAAGTCACGGGCGGACAGGTACTGGTTGAGCTCGAAGCCGAGCCCGCGCCAGCCGAAGGTCGTCTCGGTGAGCACCGAGCCGCCGAGCAGCATGGCGATCTGCAGGCCCATCACGGTGATGATCGGCACGAGGGCCGGGCGGAACGCGTGCGTCCGGACGAGCCGCGACTCGCGCACTCCCCGGGAGCGTGCGGCGTCGACGTACTCGGAACCGAGCGAGCCGATCATGTTCGCGCGCACCAGGCGCAGGAAGATGCCGGCCGTCAGCAGCCCGAGCGTCAGCGCCGGCAGGACCGCGTGCTGGAGGACGTCGCTGATGATCTGGCCGTTGCCGGTCCGGATCGCGTCGATGAGGAACACCCCGGTGGGGTTCTCGATGCGGTCGAGGATGAGCTGGGCGCGGGTGGAGGCCCGGTCGCCGAGCGGCAGCCAGTCGAGCCAGACCGAGAAGACGAGCTTGAGGAGCAGGCCGCCGAAGAACACCGGCGTCGCGTACGTCAGGATCGCGAGCGCGCGGAGCAGCACGTCCGGCCACTTGTCGCGCAGGTACGCGGCGAGCATGCCGAGCGGGATGCCGAGCACGAGGGCGACGATGAGCGCGTAGAACACGAGCTCCGCGGTCGCGCCGCCGTACTGCAGGATGATCTCGGTGACCGGGCGGTTGTCGGTGACCGACGAACCGAAGTCACCGCGGACGATCTGCCCGAGGTACTCGAGGTACTGGACGATCACGGGGCGGTCGTACCCGGCGGCGTGCAGGCGTTCCTGCAGCTGCGTCGGCGTGAGTCGCCCGCCGACGGACGCGGTGATCGGGTTCCCGACGACGCGCATCAGGAAGAAGACCAGTGTCACCAGGATGAACACGGTCGGGAAGATGAGGAGGAAGCGGACGAAGACGTACCGACCGAGGCCACCGCCGCTGGCACGTCGCTGTGCCTGCGGCTTCGTGGGCTCCGTGTCGATCGCCTCGGGGTTCGTGAGGGTCACGGGGATGGGTGCCTTTCGCAGGACGCGGACGAGGGGCGCTCCTCGTGGGAGCGCCCCTCGTCGTGCGTCGGGTTACTTGCTGATCGTCCCGTAGCGGAACTTGAAGGACGCGTCGAGCGTGACGCCCTTGACGCCCTTGCCGGCGACTGCCACCGACTTGCCCTGCAGGAGCGGCAGGGTCGAGATCTGCTCGGCCTCGCGCTGCTGGGCCTGCTCGATGATGTCCGCGCGCTTGTCCTTGTCGGACTCCTCCTGCTCGTCGGCGATCAGACCCTGGATGGTCGGGTCGTCATAGTGGTTCTGCACGAAGTTGTCCTTCGTGAAGAACGGCGAGAGGTAGTTGTCCGCGTCCGAGAAGTCCGGGAACCAGCCGAGCTGGTACAGCGGGTAGGCGTCCTTCGTGCGGTCCACGGCGTAGGTCGTGTAGACCGTCGACTGGATGTTGACGGTGAAGAGCCCCGAGTTCTCGAGCTGGGTCTTCAGCGTCGCGTACTCGTCGTCCGATGCGGAACCGTAGTGGTCCGGCGAGTACTGGATGTCGAGCTCGATCTTGCCCGACACACCGGCGTCCGAGAGGGTCTTCTTGGCCTTCTCGACGTCCGGGGCACCGTTGCCGTCACCGTAGAGCGACTTGAACGGCGTCGCAGCACCGGTGAGGCCGTCCGGCACCATCGAGTACACGGGCGTGTAGGTGTTGTTGTAGACCTCCTTGGCGAGCTCGTCGCGGTCGACGACGTCGGCGACGGCCTGGCGCACGGCCAGGGCCTTCGTCGCGTCGGCGTCGGACTGGCCGGTGCCGAAGGGCTGCGTCTTGAAGTTGAAGACCACGTAGCGGATCTCGCCGCCGGGGCCGTCGATGACCTGCAGCTTGCTGTCCTTGCGGAGCGAGGAGATGTCGGTCGGGGTCAGGGAGCGGTACGCCACGTCGACGTCGCCCTTCTGGACCGCGAGCTTGAGGTCGGTCTCCTTGGTGAAGTACTGGGCGGTGACGTCCTTGGTCTTCGCCTTGTCGAGGACCCCGTCGTACTTGGGGTTGGCCTCGTAGGAGATGAGGTCGTTCTCCTTGTAGGACTTGATGACGTACTGCCCCGCGAAGGCGTTGCCCTTGACGATGTCCGCCGCGCTCGTGAGCTTGGTCGCCGAGAAGACGTCCTCGTCCACGATCGGGCCGGCGGGGCTCGAGAGCACCTGCGGCCAGGTCTGGTCGGCGTGGTCGAGGTGGAACACGACCGTGGTGGCGTTCGGCGTGTCGATGCTCTTGAGGTTCGCGAGCAGCGACCACGGGCCGTTGTCGTTCTTGATCTTCAGGTCGCGGTCGAACGAGAACTTGACGTCGCTCGAGGTGAGCTTGTTGCCGTTCGCGAACTCGAGGCCCTTCTTCAGGGTGACCTCGTACGTCGTCGGGTCGGTGAACTCGCCCTTCGTGGCGATGTCCGGCTTGACGTCCGGGCTGCCCGTCGGGGTGTTCATCAGGAACGGGAAGACCTGGTTCTGGACGGCGAAGGAGCCGTTGTCGTAGGAGCCCGCCGGGTCGAGCGACGTGATCTTGTCGGTCGTGCCGATGATCAGGCCGTTCAGGTCGTCGGAGCTGCCGCTGCCGCCGCCCGCGCAGCCGGTCAGCACCAGCGCGGTCGCTGCTGCTCCGGCGCCGAGCGCGAGGGTGCGCTTGCCCCACTTGGTCACGGATGCCATGTCCGATGCCTCTCTGGTGTTGGTTGCAGGAGCTCCTGGACGGGAGGTGGAACGACTGTGTGCCCGACCAGGAACACTCATTGGGAGACACCCTGCCACGGAACTCGGTCCCGCGGGGGCTGTTTGTTTACACCGCTGTAACGCGGGACGGTGCCGCGCGGCGCACGATTCCGCTAGTCGAGCGCGGCGCGGCGCGCACGTTCGTTGCGCACTGCAACG
>NZ_JALNUI010000006.1 GCF_026544205.1 Curtobacterium sp. GC_Cur_3 | reverse complement strand
CGCCGTGAGGAGCGAGAACGTCCCGCTGAGCCCGCCGACGCAGAGACCGAACCCGACGACCGACAAGAACCGTCCCAGCGCCGAGTCGGTGCCCGGCAGGAACACCCCGATGACTGCTCCGACGACGAAGCCGCCGATCGCGATCGGGATGGTGCGACGCCATGCCCGCCGTGCGATCTCGTCGAGTTCCCCCGTGCCTCCACCCTAGGAGGCGCGGCTGCTGTCCGGGGCGCAGTCGGCCGTCCAGGGGGACCGGCGTGGAGGCCTGGATCACCTCGTCAACGTCACCCGCGTTGCGGAGGTAGGCCGCGCCTCCAGTCCGGGTCTGCGCCGTCAGGCGACGTCGCGACCGGCCGGACCGCTACCGCCGGTACAACACCGCCGGCTTCCCCGGCCCCGCCGCCCGCTTCTCCGCGGTCGCCGTCAACATCGGCAGCATCGCCCGCCGGAACGAGTCCGGTAGCAGCCGCTCCCCGAGCACCGCCTCGTGCAACCCCCGCAACGCCGACATCGTGAACGGCGACGGCAGCAGCCCGTGCGGATCGGGAGCGCCCCGGTGGTCGGCCCGGAGCTGCGCCACCGCGAACTCGAGGATGTCGTCGTGCCCATGCACCATCCCGGTCGCCTCGCTGACGGGCGTGACCCGAGCCTCCATCGCGGTCTGCAGAGCAGCAGCCGGCACCACGTCGAGGTGTGCCACCGACAGCACCCACCCCCGGTCGTCCCGCGAGGGGTCGTCGAACACGTGCAGCTGCCGCGGCGCGAGCCCGGTCACACCGGCCTTGTCCCGCAGGGACCGCAGCACGGCGTCGGCGAGCCGTTCACCCTCGTGGACGAACGTCCCCGGCAACCGCCAGTCCCCGGCGACCTGATCGCGGACCTGGACGACGGAGAGCGGCCCCCCGATCGGCACGGTCAGGACGGCGGTGTCCACCGCGACCGAGGGCCGCGGGTAGTCCGTCAGCCGCTTGCCGCTGCTGTCCCGGAAGGTTTCGGTCATGTGGCGAGTTTACGCGCTCTTGCGCAAACGGGAAGCGCCATGCATGATGGGTTTACGCGATACTGCGTGAACTCGAACCGATCGGAGCGGCCATGACCCTCAACCCGGACATCTTCGACCGTGCGGTGGGCGCCGTCCTCGGATCCGCGGCGGGCGACGCCCTCGGCGCCGGCTACGAGTTCCAGCCGCCTGTCCCGGAGCCCACCCTGATCCGCATGAAGGGTGGCGGGATGTTCAACTGGGCACCGGGGGAGTGGACCGACGACACGAGCATGGCGGTCCCGATCCTGCGTGCACTCGCCCGCGGCGGGTCCTTCGCCGACGAGGCCGTCCTCAACAGCCTCGTCGCGGCCTGGGCCGACTGGGCGCGGACCGCCCCGGACGTCGGCATCCAGACACGGAGCGTCCTGACCGGGCTGGAGGCTCGCACCGCCTCCGCAGCGCGCGCTGCGGCCCGTCTCGAACACGACCAGAGCGGTCGTTCCGCCGGCAACGGGTCGCTGATGCGGACGACGCCGCTGGTCCTCGGGTACCTGGACGACGAGGCTGCGCTCGTCACGGCGGCGCGCGCGGTCAGTGACCTGACCCACTTCGAGGCGGACGCCGGTGACGGCTGCGTGCTCTGGTGCGTCGCGATCCGGCACGCGATCGTGCACGGGGCGCTCGACGTCCGGCGGGGGCTGGACTTCCTGCCCGAGGACCGCCGCGCGCTGTGGGCTGACCGGCTCCCCGCCGCCGAGGCCGGCGTTCCCGTCGACTTCACCGCGACGAACGGCTGGGTCGTCTCAGCGCTGCAGGCCGCGTACGCAGCGGTGCTCCGGACGGACTCGCTCGAGGACGCCCTCGTCGCCGCAGTCCGGTCGGGCAACGACACCGACACGGTCGCGGCGATCGCCGGAGGACTGGCGGGGGCCGTCCACGGCGCGTCGGCGCTTCCCGCGCAGTGGCGCGAGCTGCTGCACGGGTGGCCGGGGCTCCGCGCGGACGACCTCGTGGCGCTGAGCTCGCAGGCGTTGCGGGGCGCCGCAGCGTGAGTCAGCGCGGCGTCGGAGGCTTCGATGGGGGGAGCCTCCGGCGCCGCGGTCTTGGCAGAGGCGCCGCGAGTCAGTCGCCGTCGATCGTGAAGTCTTCGACGTTCCCCGTACCGCAGAACGACTGCACTTCGATGACCATGCGGCTCGTCGTGGCAGAGAACAGGATCACGTCGACGACGTCGTCCTGGGAGCCGACACGGTTCAGGATCTTGCCGTCCGCGCGCTCGACGCTCTGCGTGTTCGTGGCGAGTCCCTTGTCCCGCCAGAGTCGATCGATCCGTTCCATGGCGGCTCGCGGCTGGTCGACCCCGTCGGCGATCTGGTCCCACGAGAAGGAGACTCCTTCTTCACCGGACGGCGTGGTGCAGGCATCTGGAGAAGGCCCATCGCTCGTGCTCGTCCACTTGCCGCCGGCAGCAGCCATCGTGTCGCGGACCAGGGACTGCATCTGCTTGGACGCCTGCGTCGCCGTCAGCACGGGCGCGCTGGTCGCTCGGGTGCACCCCGTGACGGCGAGGACGATCATCAGGATGACAGCGGTCGTGCCGATACGGCGGGGAGCCGTGTGTGCTCCACTGCTTCTGGTCGAGAACACCTAGCTACCACTGTCATCAGTGAAGTCGTCGATGTTGCCCGTGCCGCAGAGCGACTGCACGTTGATCGACATGCGGCCCGTCGTGGCGTTGAACTGGATCGGGTCGACATCGCGCCCAGCCGAACCGACCCGATGCAAGGTCCTGCCGTCCGCTCGCTCGATGCTCTGCATCTTGGTTGCCAGTCCCTTGTCGCGCCAGGCACGGTCGACGCGCTGCATCACCACCTGCGGATCGCGCGGCCCATCGGCGTCTTGGTCCCATGAGAACCAGACGCCCTCGCTGCCGTCAGGCGTGGTGCACGCGTCGCCCGCTGGGCCGTGGCTCGCACTCGTCCACTCCCCACCAGCGGCGTTCATCGTGTCTCGGACGAGGGACTGCATCTGCTTCGATGCGTGCTCGGCGTCCTCCGTCGGCGCTCTGTTCGTCGAGGTGCATGCACTGACGGTGAGTGCGACCGCCAGGAGCAGCGACGACGCTGTACCGGCCCTACCCGTCGTTGTCACGATCGACGTAGTCCGAGACCTCTCCCGTTCCGCACAGGGACTCCACTTGTATCGAGGTCCGGTGCTCGCTCGCGTTGATCGAGATCGAACGGACGGGCTCACCTTCTCCCACCACCGTGTAGAGGGTCAGCCCATCTCCCCGCTGACCCTGCCGTTCTGCGTTCTTGAGGCCTTTGGCAGCCCAGTACTTCTCGATCCGGCGAACCAGCGATTCGGGGTCCGCGACGCCTGCGGCCCGCTGGTTCCAGGAGAACGAAACGCCAGAGCCTCCGTTGTCCAGACCACAGGCGTCTGGGGACGGCGCACCACCTACGCTGGTCCATTCACCGCCGGCTTCCGACATCGTGTCCCGCACGAACTGCTGCATCGCGGAGCGAGCCTCATCAGCGTTCATCACGTCTCCATCTTCATGCGGCTCGGCGCAGCCGGTCAGGGCCAGCGCTGCGGCGAGTGTCACGGCTCCTGACATCAGGAGGGCTCTTCGTTTGATCGTCAATTCGGGAAGCTCTTCGTCGTGGCGCGGGCGATGTTGTCGAGGGACTCGGTGTTCGTGTCAAAGTACCCGTAGTCATCCGGATGGTGCGGGCCATGGATGAGTGGATCGTGCGTTGTGACGCCGTGCATCTGCGGGTCGCCGGGCTGTCCTGCTGTCGGGAGGTACGTCGCGCCGAAGGACGCGACTGCTGGATCTGTGCGAGTCATGCTGAATGCCTGCCCGATCGAGGACCACTGATCCCCCTTGCCGCCGATGAAGGGCAGCACTCGCGGCGCTTGCGCTGCATAGACCACGCCCGCGTGGATGTCACCCGCATCGGCTATCCGGCGCTCGATACCCGCTGAGCCTGCCACTACGTAGGAATCGACACCGAGGTCGTGATCGGCCAGTGTGAGGGACGACATCGTGCTGCCGTAGGAATGTGCGACGACGTTGAGCGTGCCCTTGCTGTCGCCTCGGGTCGCGTTGAACCCGGCGAGGTCGTCAGCAAGGCGGGTCGAGCCCGCCCGAGCAAGATCTCCGTGGAGCACTGTCGTCGGTGTCGGGGTCGCGTAGTTGATCCAAGCCACGACAGCGGTCGTGTCGTCCGACCAGTCACCCTGCTTCGTGCGCAGGTTGTAGGCCGCCCGCTCCACGACGGTCATGTTCCGGGTATCTGAATTCATGCCCGGAACCACGTAGGTCACGTTCTCAGCTGTGTCCATGTCACCCATCGCGACTGCGGCGAGGGGCGGGTGCTCGGGATACAAGCTGATCAGAGACGTGCCGTCGTATTTCTTCAGAGCGGATTCGATGTTGCTGTAGGCGGCCGCATCAACACCTCCTGCTCTCCGCAGCTCGTTCTTGAGCGTTGCCCGGTTCGCCTTGTCGCGAGCCCAGTAGGCGACCCCGTTGAGGTTACCGATCAGCAGCGGGACACCGTCCACCAAGGCCTGCTGTGCGTCACTGTGCGTCGAGGCGCTGCCCTCGCCGTCCGGGCCACCGAGGGAGTTCCACCAGTCGGCGATGACCTTCGGGTCCCGGATCTGCCCCAGTCGATCGGTCACGGCCTTGTCGAGCCCGATCCGGGGGAGCGCGTCCGCCGGCTGACTCGCGAGCCAGGCGAGGAACGCTGCATCGCTCATTCCGTCGACCGCGGACGCAGACGGTGGGGGTGTGCCGAGTGCCTCGTCGCCCTGGAGCTTCGCGATGACGGCAGCATCGGCGGCCTGGCGGCGGGCGACGAGGTCATTCCACGACCGGTCGAGGGCCAGCTTCGTCGTCTGGTAGGCGACACCGAGCGCCGACGCCGTGACGACTTCGGTCATGGACTGGTCTTCATCGGCGGTGCTCAGACGGTCGAGCGTGCGAGTGCTCGATGCGATGTCCTGGTCGTTACGCCGCTGGGCGGCCTTGATCGTTCGGGCGTCGGACTGGATCTGCTCGAGCTTGGCAGCGTAGTCGGACAGCGCGAAGGCGACGGTGTCGATCCGACTCGACACGCGTCCGACCTGGGCCCGCACCTCCTGCGCCTTGGCGGTGAACGCCGTCCGGGATGCGGCTTCCCAGACGCTGCTGGTGGCAGACGACGCGGCGGTGCTGATCGAGTCACCGGCGTTGTCGACGGAGATCGCCCGTTGATCGAGTACCTGAGCGAGCCGTCGTATCGAGTCCACGTCGCCGGCCATCGGGTCGACGCTCATCCGTGTGCCTTCTTGGCGAGTTCGTCGTCTGCCTGGGTGAAGCTCGTCACGGTCGCTCGGACGCCGGATGCGAGAGCGGCGGCGGAGGCCGCGACCGACTGCAGCATCGCCGACTGGATCCGGACCGCGTTCTCGAGCGCGGCCGTCACCGCTGGGCTGCCGGTGTCGGCCCCTCCGGCTCGAGCGCTCAGCGTCAGGGCCGACAGGTCGTCTCCACTGCCGCTGACCTGGTCCGCGATCTGCCCGACTGCCCCCTTGTCGAACACGAGTTGCGCCATGTCATCACCCTCCCCCGAGATGGTACGAACGGCAGCATATCAGTAAGGCGGGCGGGCGAGGAGCAGCTCGATGTCGTCAGCCGCCGACCCCTTGTCCGCCTGGGGTGCGTCCGACCATAGGGCTACCTGGGCAGCCCCAACCGCTCGCACTCTGCCCACTGCTCGGGGCGGCGCTCGGCGATCCACGCGGTGAAATCCCCGTACCCGCGGTGGTTCGTGAAGACCATGAACTGCTTGTTCCGCTGCGCGTTCCAGGCGGTCAGGCTGATGAAGGTCGGACCACCGTTCGACTGCACTCCGTAGCGGAGGGTGTGGATGTCGTCGACCTCGCGACGGCGGAACCTGCCGAAGCCGGACTTCACGTCGTAGTGCCGGTCGTAGACGTTGATGCGACCGGCCGCGAGCACCAGTCCGAGCAGCAGCGACCCTGCTCCGAGACCGAGGAAGATCCCGTACGCGGGACTGTCGTCACTCGGTGTCGAGACCAGCTGCACGATGATCCCCGGTACTCCGATCAGCAGGCAGAAGGTGCCGAGGACCGTGAAGACGACCCCGGGGAACCGAGGCCGTCGGACGGCGATCATCGGCGCCACCTCCGCCTTGGTCGTGCTCCCGCCCCATGTGTTGATGCTGTCGCTCATCGTTCCCACTTCGACGACGACTGTATCGTCGGCGCAGGTCTTGGTAGCAGGGTGCCGCAGCTCAGTGCTCTGCGCGCGCCTCGTCGATCGCCGCGATGAGACGCGAGACGCGAGACGCGAGACGCGAGACGCGAGACGCGAGACGCGAGAGATTACGAAGCGGGCACGCATCCCGCTGTGCAGTTCTACCTCAAGCGCTCGCGACGGGCGCGGGGGACATCGCGGAGCACAGCGATTTCGTCGAGGGCCATGCCGAAGCCAATGCGGACCCGGTTCACCGCATGCGCCTGGAAGAACAGGGCTGACGGCGTGAGGATGAGTTTGTCGCCGGTAACCTCTGTATGCCTTTGACCCGCGTCGAGAAAGCCGAGTTCAACCGCCACTGATCGGTGGCTAGGGGCGTGGTCGGTGGGCAGATTGGCGCTCTTCCGCAGCAGCTCGTTCTTTCCGCCCTCGGGCTCGGGCCCGGGGATCAGCGTCATGACGCTCGTCGCAGCGAGGAAGACGGGTGTGATGGCGGCGATGAAGCGTGTTTTCAAACTGCGCGTGGTGTCGGTCGTGGAGGTCATCGGAACCTCTCCATCAATGATGCCCATGATCAGGATCGTGGTAAGGCATGCGGTGAGTTCGGTAGCCGGGATGGGCCTCCGGAGCGAGTACGAATGGTCCAAGGACGTCGACGAGCAGGACCATAGGGGTCTGCCGGACGTTGAAGCGGCTCGCCAGCTCAGGCTGCTCGGCGAGATCGATCTCCAGGCGGGTGACGCCGATGTGTCGGTCAGACGGAGTCCAGGAGCCGGAGACGCACGTCCCCCGCGACGGGTCTCGGTTCGCGCCATTCACCTTCGGCGCTCCTGGCCGGTGGCTTTGTCAGTACGTGCGCGTCGATGATGACACCGCGGTTCGTCAAGTTCAGTTCCCGACGTATGGCCTACGCGATTCCTGCCGCAGGAGTTTCCACAGGGCATCAGGGACGACGCATCGATAGTTCGGATTTGCGAACGTCAGGAGGAGAGCTAGTTGCCCGAGGAGTACCTCCACAGGCGACTCGAAAATGAGGTCGTCGCACGAGTTCCACCACTCGAAATCTGGGGAAACGTCCCGCTGAATCGGATCATCGACGCGCCGGAGCCAAACCTCTGGTACCCACGGGCCGGTGTGCGCAAAATGATACGAAATTCGCAAGCTGCCGGAATCGTTGCCTCCCCCAAGGAGCCGTGGGTGACCGAAAGTGTGCCGCAACCACCGGACGGTGTCAGCCGCTCGTTCGAAGTGGTGCGTTCGATCCCAGCCCTTTGTGTACTGCTTGGAGTCGATCAGCACAAGATGGTCTTGCTGCAAGCCTCGACGGCTCGAGCCATATCTCTCCGAAGGCTCTTGGAACTCACGAATGAAGAGGGCGGCGTCGATGTCGCCACCGTGACCTTCAAGTGGCCATCGAGGATCTGGAGTAACATGCGGGTAAATTTCACCCGGAGCGCCTAGGTCTAGTCCGACGAAGAGGCAGGAACCGCCTGGAGCTCTCGAGACTTGTGCGCGAAGAATGTCGGCAACGAGGTATTCTCCTCCGATCCCACGCTGCGCCTGGGACCAATCCTGCGGGGTGCCGAAAGCGCGGTGGCCGGAATCGATCTCAACTTGGAGCTCGCTGATGCTACTGCCTTTCGGTAGTTGTTGATAGACGGGGAGGATGTCGTAACGATCGCACTGTCCGTCCGATGGTTCTCTCGGAGCTGAGGGACGCTAGCACTTCAACCTGCTTGTCGGCGCGCGCCCGTAATGTGAGAGCGCAACAGAGAGGGGCTGACCGCCATGCAGATCACCACCGAGGGCCGGCCGCTCCTCAGCCCGAGCGACCTCACCACGTGGACGACCTGCGAGTGGGCGTTCCTCCGCCGCCTCGACGCCAAGCTCGGGCGCGCCGAACCCCTGCCGGACGAGCACGACGACATGCTCGACCGCACGGCGAAGCTCGGTGACCAGCACGAGTTCGACTACCTGCAGATCCTGAAGCAGACCCACGACGTCGTCGAGTTCGACCGCCCGGCACCGCCGCAGTACGCCGAAGCAGCGGAAGCCGCACGGAATGCCATGCACGACGGCGCCGACGTCCTCTTCCAACCGACCTTCCACGCACCCCCGACCGAACGCACCGCCGGGTTCATCGGCTTCGCCGACTTCATCATCCGCAACGCTGCGGGGGAGTACGAGGTCTACGACACCAAGCTCGCCCGCCACGCCAAGATCAGCGCACTCCTGCAGCTCGCCGCCTACGCCGAGCAGATGCAGGCGCACGGCATCCCGACGGGGCAGCAGGTCCACCTGGTCCTCGGCGACCGCACGACGACCACGCACGACCTGGCCGACATCGCGCCGGTGTACCGCACGCAGCGCGCCGAACTCCAGCGCGTGATCGACGAACGACTCGGCACCGACGAAGCACTGCAGTGGGGCGACCCGAGGTACAGCAGCTGCGGCCGCTGCGGAGCGTGCCAACAGCAGGTCGCGCAGCACCGCGACCTGGTCCTCGTCGCCGGCATGCGCCTCGACCAGCGGACCAAGCTGATCCGGCAGGGGGTGCGGACGATCGACGACCTGGCGGTCCGCACCGCCCCGGTGCCCGGCATGTCGAGCACGACGCGAGATCGCCTGGTCCGTCAGGCGAGCCTCCAGATCGAGACGGAACGAACCGAGACGGAACGACGCGCCACGGAAGACGGAACACAAGCGGGCACGAGAAAGCCGGCCTTCGAAATCCTCGACCCGACCGCCCTCGACGCCATCCCGGCACCGGACGCCGGCGACGTCTTCTTCGACTTCGAGGGCGACCCGCTGCACACCGAGGACGGCGTCCACTGGGGCCTCGACTACCTCTTCGGCCTGGTCGACGACCGCGCGGAGTTCACGGCGTTCTGGGCGCACACCATCCGCGACGAACGCCAGGCGCTCGTGGACTTCCTCGCGTACGTGCAGCAGCGCCGCGAGCAGCACCCCGGGATGCACGTCTACCACTACGCCTCGTACGAGCGGACGCACCTGCTCTCACTCGCCGCCCGGCACGGTGTGGGCGAGGAAGCGGTGGACGACCTCCTCCGCGCGGGGGTCCTCGTCGACCTGTACCCGATCGTCCGCAAGGCCCTGGTCGTCGGCAGCCGCAGCTACTCGATCAAGAAGCTCGAGTCGCTCTACATGGGCGACGACCTGCGCGAGAGCGACGTCACGAACGCGGCGGACAGCATCACCGCCTACGTCGATGCGATCGGGGAGCTCCGCACCGGCGACAGGGTCGCGGGGCAGCGGATGCTCGACCAGGTCGCGGACTACAACGCCTACGACTGCCGCTCGACGCTCCGCCTGCGCGACTGGCTGCTGTCGCTGAAGCCGGCCACGACGGACGCACCGCTCGAACTCGACCTGCCGCCGGTGCCCGTCGAGCGCGAGCCGAACCCCGTGTACGTGGCCCTGAGCGAGCACCTCGAGCACGTGGACGCGCTCGACCGCACCCCCGACGAGACCGCTCTGGCACTCGCCGCAGCCGCGATCGACTACCACCGTCGCGAGGCCAAGACCTTCTGGCAGGACCACTTCGACCGCCTCCGCAACCCGGTCGACGAGTGGGCCGACACCCGCGACGTCCTGGTCGTCGAGCGCGCGTCCGTCGAGCGCGACTGGGCCACGATGCCGCGCGCCCGGTCGCAGTCACGAGAACTCCGGTTGTCGGGGACGCACGCGCCCGGCAGTCGGCTCCGGCCGGGAGGCTCGCCCCACCTCGTCTACGACACCCCGACTCCGCCATCGGTCGGCTCGCCCGGTCCGGGGTCGAAGGGCGCGTCGGACCGAGCGGTGATCCTCGACGTGCGGGACGACGGCGAGCACACCGAGGTCCTGCTGCTCGAGCGGCTGCCGGTCGGCGGCGAGCCCCACCACGAGTACCCGGTCGCCCTCGCGCCGTCGGCCCCGCCGCGCGCGAAACCCCAGCCCGAGGCCATCGCGGAGTGGGGTGCGCTCGTGCTCGACGCGCTCCCGGAGATGCTGCCGGACCCGGCCCTCGACCTCCTGCGTCGGGTTCCGCCGCGGGGAGCGTTGGCTCCCGTGGCCGGCGACGACACCGTCGGTGCGGTCGTCAGCACCCTGCTCGGGCTCGACCACTCGTACCTGGCGATCCAGGGGCCTCCCGGCACCGGCAAGACGTACGTCGGGTCGAACGTCGTCGCGCGGCTCGTCCGCGAGCACGGCTGGCGCGTCGGGGTCGTCGGGCAGTCCCACGCGACGAGCGAGAACTTCCTCGACGCCGTCATCGCCGCGGGGGTCGCTCCCGAGCGGGTCGTGAAGGTGCCGAAGGCCGGGGCGTCCGAGGACGAGCTCGACGCAGCGCGGTGGACCCCGGTGAAGAACAACGCCGCGGTGGCTGCGTTCCTGTCGTCGTGCGAGGAATCGGGCACCGGGGGAGTCGTCGGCGGCACAGCGTGGACGTTCGCGAACGAGACGACCATCGCGCGGCGTTCCCTCGACCTGCTCGTGGTCGACGAGGCCGGGCAGTTCTCCCTGGCGCCGACGATCGCGTCCTCGATCGCAGCGACCCGCCTGCTGCTGCTCGGGGACCCGCAGCAGTTGCCGCAGGTGTCGCAGGGGTCCCACCCCGAGCCGGTCGACCAGTCGGCGCTCGGGTGGCTGGCGGACGGCGAGCAGGTGTTGCCGCCTGAGTTCGGGTACTTCCTCGCGCGGACCCGGCGGATGGAGCCGGCGCTGACCTCGGCGGTGTCGGGACTGTCCTACGACGGCCAGCTGACGTCGATGGTGACGGGGCGGCACCTGGAGGGCATCGAGGCCGGCGTGCACCCGGAGCCCGTCGTGCACGCGGGCAACACCACGTCCTCGCTCGAGGAAGCCGAGCGGGTCCTCGCTCTCGTGCAGGACGTCGTCGGGCGCACCTGGACCGACGGCGACACCGTGCGGACACTGACGGACGAGGACGTCATCGTCGTCGCGCCCTACAACGCGCAGGGAGCGGTCATCCGGCAGGAGCTCGACCGTGCCGGGCTCCGAGGGACCCAGGTCGGGACGGTCGACATGTTCCAGGGCCGCGAGGCCGTCGTGTCGATCATCTCGCTCGCGGCCTCGTCCGCGGCAGACATCCCCCGTGGACTCGATTTCCTCCTGATGCCGAACCGCTTGAACGTGGCGCTGTCACGGGCGAAGTGGGCGGCGTACGTCGTGTACTCACCCGCACTGACGACGGCCCTGCCGCCCTCGATCCCGGGCCTGTCCCTGCTCTCCCGCTTCATCGAGCTCGTCGAACCGCGGGCCTGACGCGCGTCAGTCGGCGTAGGCCGATTCCTGAGCACGGTCGCCGAGGAGCGTGGACCTGGCACGTCGATGCCGTCGTCCTGAACGACACCCTGCGACACGTCCAGCGCTTCGAGCGACTGGAACGGGACATCGCCGAAGCCGGTCGACGACGCTGGTTCTTCCGGCACGTGGTGGCCCTCGCGATGCTCGTGGTACCCGCCGGCGGACTGCTCGGGTACTGGCGGGCGGTGGCGATCAGCGCCTGAAGGACCGAGTTCCCAACGACTCGTGACGAATCCGGTTCGGGAACGTCGAGATTCGCGGACCGGATCCGTCAACACCGAAAACGAAATCGGTCGTACCGCCTGCCGATGGAACCCACGCGCCCCCCCAGCTCAGGGAGCGACCCAGCGCCGAGCGGCGCGGGAGCCGCCCGCCCTCAGTGCTCGTCGGGGTCGAGGGGGACGCCGCCGCGCATGCCCTCCCGCAGCCCGGCGACGACGTCGGCCTGCAGGAAGTTCGCCGCCTGCGCGCTGGTCGGGTCGACGACGATGCCGAAGCCCTCGGGGAGCGCGGTGACGAGTTCGGCCATCGGCATGGCGCGGGCCTCGGTGTCCGGGAGGCTCGTGGTCAGCTCCGCAGGATCGGTGAAGACCGGCACGAACTCGCGGTCCCGGATCATGACGTGGGCGACGCTGCCGTCCTCGGGCTCGCCGCTCGTCCCGGCGGCCTTCCACGGCACCCAGGCGGCGCTGCCGAGGAAGCCCTCGACTGATTCGCCCATCCGTCGGCGCAGCGCACCGGCAGCGTCGGGCTCCGCCTGCTCGGCTCCCCGGCCGAAGCCGGAACCGGTCGATCCGTTCGTGCTCATGGCGTTCTCCTCCATCGACGTGTGACTCGTCGCGTGACCACCCATGCTCCCATGGCGCGATGCGGTGGTGGAGGTGAGCCGAGCCTCCCGGCCGGTCCCGAGTACCCGGCTCGGTGACCAGGCCGGACCAGCGTCAGTACTTGGCGGACTGTCCGCCGTCGATCGGGACGACCGCGGCGTTGACGTAGGAGGCGTCGTCCGAGAGCAGGAACGCGACGACCGCGGCGATCTCGGGAGCCTCGCCGTAGCGCTTCGTGGGGTTGACCTGGATGAACTCCTCGGCGGCCTTCCGCGGGTTCTCCGGGTCGAGCTGCTTCATCGAGTTCTCGACCATCGGCGTCCAGATGGCACCGGGGGCGATGGCGTTGATCGAGATGCCGTACTGGCCGTACTCGACCGCGGAGTTGCGGGTCAGGCCGACGACGCCGTGCTTGGCGGCCGCGTAGCCGGACTGGTTGCCGACGCCGCGGATGCCGCCGACGCTCGCGGTGTTCACGACCTTGCCGGAGCCCTGCTCGCGCATCACGGCGAGGACCTTCTCGAGGCCGAGGAACACCCCGCGCAGGTTGATCGAGACGACCCTGTCGAACTCGGCGGCGGTGAAGGACTCGGTGGGGTTCTGCTTGCCCTCGATGCCGGCGTTGTTGAAGAAGCCGTCGATGCGGCCGAAGCGTTCGACGGTGGCGGCGACGTAGGCGTCGACCTGGGCCTCGTCGGAGACGTCGGCGACGGTGGTGAGGACCTGGGTGTCGGGAGCGACCTCGTGCACGGCGGCGACGGAGGCTGCGAGTCCCTGCTCGGAGACGTCGACGAGGGCGAGCGAGGCGCCCTCGGTGGCCAGCCGCACGGCGGTGGCACGGCCGAGGCCGGAACCGCCGCCGGTGATGAGGACGACGCGGTCGGTGAAGCGGGTGGTGCCGGTTGTGCGCACGGTCATGGGGGGCCTCCTGAGGTCTTCGACGGTGAAGGTCGGTGCGTTCGCATCAGCCGTCAACCAGGCTACACCTGTCGTTTAACTCGCCCGGTCGGCCCGTTCAGCAGCGGGCGAGGACCCGTTCGATGGCGTCGCGCTCGGCGGGCACGACCCAGAGCCGGTACGTCGTCTTGACCGCGACCTGGTGCTCGACGTACGTACAGCGGAAGGCCGTGTCCGCGGGGAGCCAGGTGGCCGCGTCCCCGGACCGCTTCTGCGCGTTCGAGTGCTGGTCGACCGCGAAGAGGTTCTCCGGGTCGTTCGCCAGCGCCTGGCGTTCGTCCTGGCTGAGCTGCTGCCCGCCGGTACGCCAGACGTTCTCGAGCGCGACGACGTGGTCGATCTGCACCGCGGTGGACGTCGTGTTCCCGCGCACGAAGTCGATCGTCGCGCCGGTGTACGGCGAGACGAGCTCGCCGGAGAGCACGCGGCAGGGACCACTGCGGACGACGTCGGTCAGGTCGCGCGCGAGGACGTCGTCGCGGGTGTCGCAGCCGTTGCGGTCGACGTCGAGCCAGGGGGAGCCGAAGTCCCCGGTGCGGTCGTAACCGGTCGCCGGTGCGGGGCCCTTCACCGGGAGCGCGGCGAGCAGGTCGCGAGCGTGGGCCGCGGCCGCAGCCTGCGGGGCTGTGGGCGCTGTGGGCGCTGTGGCCGTGGGGGCCGCGGCATCGGGTGCCGTCGGTGCGGCGCTCGCGGTGATCACGGGGCTGGCGGCTGTCGGACTGGAGGCTCGGCTCGGCCCCGGCGCAGACGGCCCGGACGTCAGGGCGGCGTACCCGGCGACGACGATCGCGAGGAGGACGAGCACGGAGGTGATCCCCGTGCGGAGGCGGACGGGACGGCGTCGGCGAGAGGGCATTGCTGGTGAGACTCCTGGTGGTGCTCGGCGGTTCCTGACGATCCTGGCGGACGCCCCCGACATCGCCGCGTAGACACGAGGACATGACCGACTACGCAGAACCGTCCGTGCCGGTGACCGGTGGAGCGATGCCGCTCCTCGGCTTCGGCACCTGGCAGATCGACGACTCCGACGCGCCCGCCGCCGTGAGCTCCGCCCTCGAGGCCGGGTACCGCCACATCGACACCGCCACCGGGTACGGCAACCAGCGCGGCGTGGGGAAGGCCATCGCCGACTCCGGGCTCGCCCGCGAGGACGTCTTCGTCACGACGAAGCTCCCGCCGGACAACGCCGACCGGGTCCGCCAGACCATCGAG
Organism: Curtobacterium sp. GC_Cur_3; assembly: GCF_026544205.1. Taxonomy (GTDB): domain Bacteria; phylum Actinomycetota; class Actinomycetes; order Actinomycetales; family Microbacteriaceae; genus Curtobacterium. Next base: position 134,728 of record NZ_JALNUI010000006.1, on the reverse strand, counting down.
GAGAGCCTCGACCAGCTCGGGCTCGACCACCTCGACCTGTGGTTGGTGCACTGGCCGCCGAACGGTGAGGCGCGACCCGACGTCTGGCAGCAGCTCGTGCAGGCGCAGCAGGACGGCCTGACGAAGGCCATCGGCGTCAGCAACTACTCCCTCGCGCAGATCGACGAGCTCATCGAGGCCACCGGGGTCACGCCGGCCGTGAACCAGATCAAGTGGAGCCCCGTCGAGTTCGACGCTGCCGTCGCGGACGGACTGCGCGAGCGCGGTGTCGTGCTCGAGGGCTACAGCCCCTTCAAGGCGAGCAACCTCGAGGACCCGACACTCGTGTCGATCGCCGAGGCACACGACGCCGACGCCGCCCAGGTCATCGTCGCGTGGCACGTCGCCCACGAGTTCGTCGTGATCCCGAAGTCGTCGAACCCGGAGCGCATCCGCTCGAACGCCGCCGGTGCCACGATCAGCCTGTCCGACGACGAGGTCCGCCAGATCGACGCGCTCGGCCACTGACATGGCTGGCACTGCCCTCCTGGTGATGGACTACCAGAACAGCATCGTCGACCGTCTCGGCAGCGAGGAGTCCCTCGCTGCCGCGACGGCCGCGGTGTCGGCCGCGCGCGAGCGACGGATCCCGGTGGTGTTCGTCCGGGTGGCGTTCCGCCGAGGCGCTCCCGAGGTCGCCGCGTCCAACCGGATGTTCGGCGGCATGCGTGCGCGCATGGGCTCGCAGGCACCCGGCGCCACGGACGTCCACGCTGCGTTCGGCGTGGGCGACGACGACATCGTCGTGACGAAGCTCCGTGTGAGTGCCTTCGCCGGGTCCGACCTGGAGGTGCTGCTCCGTGGGCTCGAGGTGCGCGACCTCGTGCTCGCCGGCATCGCCACGAGCGGGGTCGTCCTGTCGACGCTGCGGCAGGCGGCGGACCTCGACTTCGGGTTGACGGTGCTGGCGGACGCCTGCGCGGACGGCGACCCCGAGGTGCACCGGGTGCTGCTGGAGAAGGTGTTCCCGCGGCAGGCCGACGTCGTCACGACCGCGGAGTGGACTACCTCACTCGGCTGAGCACCACGGTGCTGCCCAGTCCGCCATCGAGTCGGGCGCATCGGTGATCACGGGAAACCCCACCGCCCTGGCCACGTTGGCGAGACGCTTGTCGAACGTCACGAGGGCCTCGCTCGTGGTGATCGCCATTTGGAGGATCACGGCGTCGGCAGACTTCAGGTTGTGCTCGGCCGCGAGGTCAGCGATGCCGAGTGCGTCGTCTTCCTCGACAGGGACGACGAACACTGCGATCGACCGCAGGTACTCCTGGCAGACGGTCACCCAGTCGTCCTTCGTCGGTCGCACGAGGACTTCGGCGAGCGTGACCGCACTCGTGAGGAACTCGTCCCACTCATGGTGATCGATCACATCGACGGCACGGAGGTGGCTGACGTCCGCTTCGTTGCACCTCGCGATCAGCACGTTCGCGTCGAGGGTGATCACAGCCTGCCCGCGCGGAGGTCCTCGAGGTAGTTCGGCGGGTAGTACATGCCGGCGGTGATCCCGGACAGTGGGACCTCGGCGCCGTTCGGCAGACGGAGGACGGAGGACATCCCCCTCCCTGAGCGCACGACACGGGCGCGGTCGGGGGCATCGAGAGGAGCAGCGGTCGGCGGTGCATCGAGAAGGAGCATGCGCCGACGCTAGGACGCCTCCGCCCGCCGCCGCCAACTCTCCGGATGTTGCATCTCGCCGCTGATCAGTCGAACAGGGAACGCACGTCCTCGGCGGTCAGGTCGTCCGCGAACAGGGCGTCATCGTCGATCATCGTCGCGAACAGCTTGGCCTTGCGGGCCGCGAGCGCCAGGACCTTCTCCTCGATGGTGTCCTCCGCGATCAGGCGGTTGACGTTGACGGAGCGGGTCTGCCCGATGCGGTGGGTCCGGTCGACGGCCTGCGACTCGGCCGCCGGGTTCCACCACGGGTCGAGCACGAACACGGTGTCGGCCTCGGTCAGGGTGAGCCCGAACCCGCCGGCCTTGAGCGAGATGAGGAACGCCGGCGCGGTGCCGGTGCGGAAGCGGTCGATGACCTTCGTGCGCTGCCGTGTCGACCCGTCGAGGTAGTCGTACCCGATGCCGCGCGCGTCGAGGGCCGCCGCGACGAGGCGCAGGAACGACGTGAACTGACTGAACACGAGCGCACGACGCCCCTCGGCCGCGAGCTGTTCGAGCTCGTCGAGCAGCAGGTCGAGCTTGGCGGAGGGGATCGAGGTGTCGCCGTCCGCGACGAGCGCGGGGGAGAGCGCGAGCATCCGCAGCAGCGTCAGGGACCGGAACACGATCATCCGGTTGCGGTCGAGGTCGTCGATGAGGTCGAGCACCTTGAGGCGCTCCCGGTTGAGCGTGCGCTCGTACACCTCACGGTGCGCGGGGTCGAGCGTCACCCGCACGACCTGTTCCTGCTTCGGTGGCAGGTCGGACGCCACGCTCTCCTTCGTCCGGCGCAGCATGAGCGGCCGGATCCGGCGACGGAGTCGTGCGGTGAGCTCGGACCGGGCGTCGCCACGGAGGTCGGGCGACGCGAGCGGCTTCACGTAGTCGTCGCCGAACCGCGTCCACGACGACAGCAGCCCGGGCGCGACGATGGAGAACAGCGCCCAGAGGTCCGTCAGCCCGTTCTCGAGCGGTGTCCCGGTGATCGCGATCTTCACGGGGGCCTGGAGCTCCGCGGCCACCCGGTGCGTCTGCGACTGCGGGTTCTTCACGAACTGGGCCTCGTCCAGGAGCAGCGCCGACCAGCGCTGCTCCGTGTAGGCAGCGGCGTCGAGCCGGAGCAGCGCGTACGAGGTCACGACGACGTCGGCGTCCGCGGCGGCACGGGCGACGAGCGACGGGTGCTTCAGCGAGGTCGTCTCGATCGTCGCGACCCGGAGCGACGGGACGAACCGGGCGGCCTCGAGCGCCCAGTTGCCCACGACGGAGGTCGGTGCGACGACGAGGAAGGGCGGGCCGTCCGGGTGCGAGGCCCGTCGGTCGGCGATCATCGCGAGCGCCTGCAGCGTCTTGCCGAGCCCCATGTCGTCGGCGAGCACCCCGCCGACCCCGTGCGCCACCAGGAACGACAGCCACGCGTACCCGGACCGCTGGTACGGCCGCAGGTCCGCGTGCACGGTCGACGGCACCGCGAGGTCGGCCTCGGGGGATGCGTCGAGCAACCGCGAGGCGATGTCCTGCCAGCGGGCGTCGTGGTCGGTCTCGTCCGCGAGCTGGTCGAACTCGGACCACAGCCCGGCCTGCAGCGGCGTGACCGTCATCGTCTGCGACGGCTCCCACTCGTCCTGCTCGCGGGCTTCCTCGATGAGCTCCTTGAGCCGGTCGAACGCGGGGTCGGCGAGCGACAGGTACGAGTTGTCGATGAGCTTCATCCGCCGGTCCCGCTTGGCGAGCGCCCGGAGCAGCGGCGTGAAGGGGATCTGCTTGCCGTTGACGCTGACGAAGATCCCGAGGTCGAACCAGTCGTGCTTGTCGGACGGCATCGTCGTGACGCGGATGTGCGGCCGTCCGGTCAGGCGTTCGTAGTCGAGCCGCTCGCCCTGCACCACGACGCGGATGCCGTGGTCGGCCAGGGCCGGCAGCAGCTCGGTCGCGAAGACTGCGACGTCGGCGCCCTCGACGGTGCCGTCCTGGAACCAGTCGAGCCCGCCGCCGGGTCCGGCAGGAGCGTGGTCGGCTCCGACACCGACGGGAGGCTCGCCCCGCCCCGCGTCGTCGGCCGCCGGTCCCGCCGTGGCCGGCACCGCGGCATCCGCGTCCACGTCCGAAGCGTCGGCGTCGGTCGGCGCGGTGTCGTCCGCAGCGAGCACCGTCCGGAGGTCGGGCAGCGGGCCGTGCATCGACACCGGGTCCTTGCGCCCGTCGACGTGCCAGCGCCACTGCAGGTGCGCGACGTCGTCGGTCCGCGGCGCCCGGGCCGGTTCGAACGTCACCGTGAGGACGAGCTCGGGCGGCGTCCGCTCCGGCAGCTCGATCGAGCCGTCAGAGCTCACGAGCCCGAGCGCCCCGCGGAGCCGCGGGGACCAGTCGGCCAGGAACTCGTCGACCTCGTCCGTGGGGACGGTGATGCGGGAGCCCTCGACGAGCATGCGGCGCTGGTCGTCGGGCACGGGGTCGGGCGTCGGTGCGAGGTCGACGTGGAACTCGGGTGACTCGCGGAACACGTACACGCCGTGGTCCCCGATGAGCCGCGCGGCACCGTCGGCTGCGGGTCGGCCGTCGAGCACGGCGCTCGTGCCGATGACGAGCCCGGCGTCGGACCGCGCGACGTCGAGCAGCACCCGGGCGTCGGCGCCGAGGGCCACTCCGCCCTCGCGCTTCCCGGTGACGAACGCGACCCCGAGGCCGGGGGCCTGGCGCAGCAGCGGCCAGAGCAGCGGGCTCTGGAAGTCGTCCAGGTGGATCCAGTCGCTCTCCCCGGGCAGCCCCGCGAGCTGGCCGGCACGGTGGAGCGCGGCGAACTGCAGGAACCAGCCGTGCTGCTCGGGGGAGAGCCCGAGCCGGTTCATCGAGTAGGGGAGCGTGCCCCAGGTGAGCTGCCCCCGCACCCAGTTGCCCGCGCCGCTCCGCGTGACGGGCCGGACGCCGAGCCGGACGGAGCGCGACGGTGCCGCGAGGGCCCGTCCAGTGGCTCGGGCCCGCGCGGCCATGCGCGCCGGCACGGCGTCGCGGAGCTCGAACTGCAGACCGAGCGGGGTCGTGGTGGCGGTGGTGACCGGCTCGTCGGCGTCACCGGCGAGGCGGGCGACCTCGTGCCTCCAGTCCGTGGTGGACGCGACCGGGGCTTCGGACCGGGGGCCGGCGTGGGCGGCGACCGCTCGGGCGTTGATGGTGAGGAGCGCGGCGGCGACGTGCTTGCACTCGCCGCCGATCCGGCACGTGCAGCGGGACCGGACGGGGCGGACGAACTCGCCGCGCGCGACCGTGGTGTCGACGTGGACGTCGTAGGGGACGTCAGCGGAACCGGCGACCGTGGCGGTGATCGAGCCGTCCTCGTGAGCCGTGGCGTCCTCGACGAGTCCGCGGCGGACGATGTCCCGCGCGCGGCCGAACGTCTGGGGCCCGACGAAGCGGATGACGTCGACGGCGTCGATCATCGGGGCAGCTGGCACACGCCCATCGTGCCACGCACCCCGGACAGGGGCTGTCGTGGCAGGGACAGACGAGGCAGGCTCAGGGGAGGTCCGTCAGGGAGGAGCACCATGCTGCAGTCACTGGTCTACATGAGCTCGGCCGTCGAGCAGTTCGACGACGACGAACTCGAGGAGGTGCTCGCGTACTCACGCGAGCGGAACACCGTCGACGGGCTGTCCGGCATGCTCGTGCACCGGGCCGGCCGCTTCATGCAGCTGCTCGAGGGGCCCTACGACGCCGTGATGGCGACGTACTCGCGCATCCTCGCGGACCAGCGCCACGGTGACGTCTCGCTGCTGGTCGAGGAGTCCATCCACACCCGGCGCTTCCCGGAGTGGTCCATGGCCTACGACCGCTCCGAGGAGAACGGCACCCCGGACGGTTTCAGCGGCTTCCTGGCGCAGGGCGACCAGAGCGCCGACCACAGCCGGCCCCGCGAGCTGCTGCGCTGGTTCCGCAACCACCCGCTCGCCGACCCGACGGCTGCCGAGGGCAAGCACCGGCGCTGACCGGCGCGGAGCGTCTGGCCTCCTCGGTCAGCGTGCTGTGCCCCCGGGGCGGCCTCAGGCCTTGTCGGCCAGCTTGCTGTGCTTCCGCGAGTAGCCGAAGTACACACCGAGCCCGATCGCGAACCACACCGCGAAGCGCACCCACGTCTCCCACTGCAGGAACGTGACGAGCCACAGCGACGCGATCACGCCGATGACCGGCACGATCGGCATCAGCGGGAGCTTGAACTGCCGCGGCAGGTCCGGCTGGGTGTAGCGGAGCACGACGACGGCGGTGCAGACGACGACGAAGGCCAGCAGGATGCCGATGTTCGTCAGCTTCGCGACCACGCCGATCGGCAGGACCCCGGCCAGGACCGCTGCCGCGATGCCGAGGATCCACGTGACCCGGGTCGGCACGTGCCGCTTGGGGTCTGTCTTCGCGAACCACGCCGGCATCAGGCCGTCGCGGCTCATCGAGAACCAGACCCGCGAGGCGCCGAGCATGAACGTCACGAGCACGGTGACGATGCCGACGATGGCCCCGATCGCGATGACGTTCGCCACGCCACCGAGCCCGACCGACGCGAACGCCGACGAGAACCCCGACGCCGGGTCGATCTCCGTGTACTTCTGCATGCCGGTCAGCACGATCGTGGCGAGGACGTAGAGCACCATCGAGATGCCGAGGGACAGGAGGATCGCCTTCGGCATGTGCTTCCGGGCGTCGACGGACTCCTCGGCGGCGGTGGACATGGCGTCGTAGCCGAACACGGCGAAGAAGACCGTCGCGGCGCCGGTCATCACGCCGCCGAAGCCGAACGGGAAGTACGGGTCGTAGTTGGCGCTGTCGATGTGGAACACCCCGAGCACGACGATGAGGACGACCAGGGCGACCTTGATGCCGACGGCGACGAACTCGAACCGCGCGGCACTGCGGATGCCCCGGGTGAGCACGAACGCGGTCAGCAGGCAGAGCAGGATCGCGAAGACGTCGACCACGTGCCCGTCGCCGGTCCCGGGTGCGCCGAGCATCCACGCGGGCAGGTCGACGCCGAACTGGCCGACCAGGAACCCGACGTAGCCGGAGATGCCGATCGCGACCACCGCCACGATCGCCGTGTACTCGAGCAGCAGGTCCCAGCCGATGAACCACCCGACGATCTCGCCGAGCACCGCGTAGCCGTACGTGTAGGCGCTGCCGGCCTTCGGGATCATCCCGGCGAACTCCGCGTACGACAGCGCGGCCGCGGCACTGGCCACCCCGGCGACGAGGAACGAGATGAGCACGGCCGGGCCCGCGACGCCGTGGGCGACCGTGCCGGCGAGCGTGAAGATGCCGGCGCCGATGATCCCACCGATGCCGATCGCGGTGAGCTGCCACAGCCCGAGGTGCCGCTGCAGGCCGCCCTCGCCCCCGGTGTCGTCGTCGATCTCCTCGATCGGCTTGCGACGGAACAGGGTGGGGCGCGGCGTCGTTGTCACCCGGCCAGGATGCACCTCGGACGAGGTTCGTGCTCGGTCGTGCTCGTCTTCGGTGTGTTCGCGGTCACGGGCTCAGTCCTGTGCACAGTCCTGCGCGCTCAGTGCGTCGCGTACGGGGACCAGAAGGGCCGCGGCAGCGCCCCGCCGGAGACCATCTCGAGCACCTGGTAGAGCAGCATCGCGAGCCCCACGCCGGCGACGACGACGGCGACCCACGACCAGGCCCGCGGCGCGCGCCGACGACCGGAGATGCTGATCGCCCGCCACGCGCTGGCCAGGGCGGTGAGGCCGAACACGGCACCGAGGACGCAGTGCCGGACGATCGACTCGGCGGGCACCAGACACCCGAGGACGAGCGCGATCACCGCGAGGACGACGGCGGCGAACGCCGGGGCTGCGGGGGGTTCGTGGTCTCGGGTCCGAGCGGCCATGCCCCGACCATACCGACACGGCCAGCTGTCCGGGAGACGCCGGTCCAGGGGGCACTCGCTGACCGGCGGTGGCCCCGGCGGGCATGCTGGGGCCATGCGTTCGTCCGTCCGTGCCCTGCCGCTCCGCGAGGTGCGGCACCAGCGCCGTTCCGGCCTGCAGCGGCCGTCCGGCGGGGTCCGCTGATGCCGACGCGGCTGTCCGCTCCGGACGCGGCTGCGTCCACCGCCGGACGGGAGGCTCGTCAGCCCCTGGTCGGCGGGCGTCGCGTCGCGGACATGGTCGCCACCATCGCCGTGCTCACGATCGCGACGGCGGCTGGGTTGGGGGTCGCGTGGGGGATCGTGTTCCTCTCGCTCGGCTTCCACTCGTGTTCGGCTCCGGGGAACCGGTGTGACGAGACGCTCGGCGGGGTCGTCGTGTACGCCGGGCCGGTGGTCGTCGCGCTCATCGTGGCGTTGGCCGTCGTGGTGAGCGTCATGCGCCTGGTGCGGCGTCGTGTGGCGTGGCCCGTCGCGGTGACCGGGCTCGTGGCCGTCGTGGCGGTGTTCTTCGCGGCGCTGCTGCTCGTCGACAGTGCGGTGACGCTGGGGATCTAGGGCGCGGCCGCTTGCCGGCTGGGCTCTTCGGCGGTTCGTCCACAGGCGCGGCCGTGCGGTCGGTTGTCCACAGTTCTCGTGGTCGGCCTGCTCCGGGGGGCTGCCGTCCGCGAGCGTGGAGGCATGCCAGACACCGACGTGCTCGACCGACTCGAGCGAACCGCAGTCCGTACCGACGACGACGTGGTGGACCTCGTCGTCGCACTCCTCGAACGCCCCGTCCGCCGACAGTGCTGGGTGCTGTTCCTCGGCGCCGACGCCGTGCCCATCCGCCTCGTGATCCCGATCGCCGACCTGCCCTGGCAGCCTGACGAGCACGTCGAGGACTTCGGCGCCCTGGTGGCCGACCTCGTCGAGCAGGTCGATGCGAAAGAGGTCGTGCTCGCGTGGGAACGCCCGACCACCACGGAGCTGTCCCCGGTCGACTGGGAATGGGTCGACGCCATGGTGTGCGTCTTCTCCGAGCACCGCGTCCGGCTGCGCGGGCAGGTCGTGGTGCACGACGGCGGTGCGTCGATGGTCGAGCTCGACGACGACGAGGTGACCGGGGCCGCGGCGTGAGGCCAGCCGGGTCCGTCCGGGTCAGCCCTGCGGGGCGGTGTCCGGCACGGTCTCGCCGGTCAGCCCCTCGACGATCGCCTTCGCCGCCGGCCAGGACCGCGCGTAGTGGTCGGGGTCGGCGTTGACCTGCACGGCGTGGGCCATCTGCGTCGGCGTCATCGTCTTCCACCCGGGGACCTTGACGAGCTTCGCGTAGAACATCGACGCAGCGGTGTACGGGTCCATCCGGTCCGCGTACGTGCCCCACGCGCCGTTGTCCCGCTGCTGGAACAGTCCGCGGCTGTCCGGCCCGACCGTGTCCCCGTGGTCGAGGTTCTGCAGCCCGGACTCACCGATCGCCGTCATCACGCCCACCGCCTGGGTGTGCGGCCCGATGCCGAGCGCCCGTGCCGCCTGGATCACCGACGCGGCGTTCACGAGACGGTCCTGGCAGTACCCGGCGACGGGGCCGGCGGGGACGACGATCCCGCCGACGGTCCTCGACGCGACCGCCGGACACGTCACGGCCCGTGGCGTGGCCACCGAGCTGCCGTTGCCCGAGAGCGAGTTGACCGCGATCACGACCAGCACGACGACACCGATGCCGACGGCGACGATCCCCGCGCCGAACACCGATGCCAGGGTGATGCCGACACGGCGCATGCTCGGGTCCTTCCGTCCGGGTGCCAGGACGAGGGTACGAGGGCGGCCTGGGAACGGCCGCCCTCGACATGCCCCGGTCCGGGGGTCATCCGGGCGCTCTGCGTGTGTCCAGCGGTCAGTCGCGGTGGCCGTCCTGGTGGACCACCTTCGTCGGCTCCGTGACCACGCCCGTCGGCGGCTTGCCGGCCTGCTTCCGACCGTGGGTGAACCACGTCACGGCCCACAGCAGGATGCCGAGCCCCAGCAGTCCGCCGGCGATCTGGTACTGCTCGATGTCACGTCCGGACGAGAACGGCAGCACGAGCCACAGGCAGGTGACGATGCCGATCACCGGGATGACGACGCCGGCCCTGAAGTGGCGGTGGTCGACCTTGTCCCGGCGCAGCACCAGGACCGAGAGGTTGACGACGGCGAACACCGACAGCAGCAGCAGCGACGTGGTGCCGCCGAGCACGACCACGATCGGGGAGTCCGGGCTGAGGGACACCCACCCGATCAGCGCCAGGGAGATCAGCGTCGTGAAGACGATCGCGGTGGACGGCGTGCGACGGGTCGGGGACACCTTCGCGAGGAACCCGGGCAGGACGCCCTGCTTGCTCATCCCGTACAGCAGTCGCGACGCCATCATCATGTTGATCAGGGCGGTGTTGGCGACCGCGAACATCGAGATGAACGGCAGCAGGTTGCCGATCGGGAAGTCCGGCGCGGCGGTCTGCACGACGGTGACCAGCGGCGTCTCGTTGCCGGCGAGCTCACCGATGGGCACGACGGCGACCGCGCAGATGGACACGAGCACGTAGATCACGGCGGTGATGCCGAGGCCGGTCAGCATCACCTTCGGGAAGATGCGCGAGGGGTCCTTGGTCTCCTCGGCCATGTTCACCGAGTCCTCGAAGCCGACCATCGCGAAGAACGCCAACGACGTCGCGGTGGAGATCGAGAGCAGCAGGCTCTTGTCCTCGGGCGTCTCGAACATCACCACGCGGGAGAAGTCCGCGTTGCCGCCCGCGATCGCCCAGAACCCGATGAGGATGACCATCACGAGCCCGCTCAGCTCGACGAGGGTCAGCACCACGTTCGTCTTGACGCTCTCGCTCACCCCGCGGAAGTTGACGAGCATGACCGCGAGCATGAAGCCCATCGCGATGAGCATCACGACCGTGTTCGGCAGCTCCAGGCCGAAGCCGACGCCGAGGTTCGCGGCGAACGCCCGGGACGCCGTCGATGCCGAGGTGATCCCCGAGCACATCACGATGAAGGTGACGATGAACGTGACGAAGTGCACGCCGAACGCCTTGTGCACGTAGAGCGCGGCGCCGGCTGTCTGCGGGTACTTCGTCACGAGCTCCAGGTAGGAGAACGCGGTGAGCAGGGCGACGGAGAAGGCGATGAGGAAGGGGAGCCACGCTGCTCCACCCACCTCCGCGGCGACCTGACCGGTGAGGGCGTAGACGCCCGTGCCGAGGATGTCCCCGATGATGAACAGCAGCAGGAGCTTGGGGCCGATGACCCGTCGGAGCGCTGGCTGCTCCGTGGACGGGCGTTCGGTGTTCGTGGTGGCCATGCACACACTGTTCCCGACGATCGCTTCCCTGTCGAGTCTCACAGGGTTCTGGCCCGCGATTGCAACACCGCCGTGTCCTGCCCGAAACCGGACGACGTGCCGACAGCCCGCTACGATCCGCTGCATGGACGACGAGTCGAACACCACCGAGGAACCCGTCGAGTTCGCGGACTTCAACGCCAAGCTGCTCGTGCTCGACGTGCTCTGCTACGACCTCGGCGTGCTGGAGCCCTACGACGCCGACACCGCTGACGAGACCGACGAGGACCTGGACGTCGAAGGCCAGGACGACCGCGCCCGCGAGTACTACGACGACCTCGACCTGCTGCCGTCCCACCTCGCGCTGGTCACGGAGCTCACGGTCGACTCCGCGCTCGAGGTCCTGCAGGACGTGCACCCCGGGTGGGAGGGCACCGACGACCGCTTCGACCCGCAGAACTGGGACGACCTGATCGACCTCCCCGCACTCCGCACCGTGTACGCCGCGACCCGCCTGCCGGCACACGTGGCCGACGCCCTCGCCGCGAAGGACATCGAGGTCCGCTCCGCCTGACCCGGCGCCCGCACCCGGGCTCGCTGCGCCCACACTCCCGCCCGCGCGACACACCCCCGTCTGCGCGAGACACCCCCGTCTGGATGACTCTCGGGCGCGAGACACCCCTGTCTGCTTGAGACGCCTCCTCGCCGTCGAGACGCCGCCGGGAACTGCGGCGTCTCGGACTCAGGAGGGCGTCTCAGCAAGACACCGGCGTCTCGACGAGCTTCACGCGTGAGACGCCGGCGTTCGGCAGGAGACCGAGACGCCGGTGTCTCGCCGAGGCCTGCGTGCGAGACACCCCTGTCTGCGTGAGACGCCTCCTCGCTACCGAGACGCCGCCGAAATCTGCGGCGTCTCGGCGTCAGGAGGGCGTCTCAGCGAGACACCGGCGTCTGGACGACCCCGACGCGCGAGACACCGGCGTCTCGATGAAGCCCGTCGTGCGCGACGCGAGACACCCCTGTCTCGGCGGCAGCGCGAACGCGAACGCGCCTACGCCCGCGACAGCGCCAGCACCTGCTCCGTGAACTGCCGCGCCCCGCCCTGCGCCGGGTGCCGGACGGCTACGGCCTCGATGCCCGCGGACGCGAGCGCCCCCTGCGCCTTGCGCCCCACGGCGACCACGCGCCGGACCCCGAGCGCAGCGATGAGCGCGAGCGCGACGGGCGCTCCGGCGCGGACCTCGGCGGGCCGCGGCGTGCGGTTCGTCAGTCGGTCCCCGGGGACGAACGGGTGGTGCGGGAAGATCGCCCACGCCACGGGGAGCGGCCCCTGCCACTCGGCGAGTGCCGCGTGCACGACGCGGGACGACGCCTCCCACGGGGCGGTCGGCGCCGGCGGCACGAGGTACTGCGGCCCGAGCTCCCGCATGCTCGTGAACGGCACGCCCGTGTTCGTCATGCCGCGCCAGCCCGGTGCCTCCGCGACGAGCAGCGTGTCGGCACCGGGGCCGACGGCGTCGAGGTACCGCGACAGGTTCTCCCGACGGAGCAGCCCGTCCGCAGTGTCCACGGAGTACAGCGCTTCCGCGTCGGAGGCGACCGGCACCGCGTCGAGCGCGTCCCAGAACCCGCCGAGCCCGCCCGACCCGAGCCCGCTCACTCCGAACGCCCGAGCACCCGCCGGTACACCTGCTCGAGCCCGGCGGCGGACCGCTCCCAGCTGAGCCGTTCAGCGTGCTCACGGCCCGCTGCCGACAGCCCGCGGGCGTACTCCGGCTCGGTCAGGATGCGCTCGATCTCGGCGGCCCAGACGCTCGGGTCACGGGACTCGAGCACGACGCCGGTCTCCCCGTCGAGGACGGCTTCGCGGAGCCCACCGGCAGCGGCGGCGACGACGGGCACCCCGGACGCGGAGCCCTCGAGCGCGACGAGTCCGTACGTCTCCGAGTGCGACGGCACCAGCACGGCCGAGGCTCCGCGGAACACCAGGGCGAGGTCGGCACGCGACTGCGGCCCGATGAACGTGACCCGGTCGGCGATGCCGTGCGCGGCGGCGAGTTCCTGCAGTTCGGCCATGTGGTCGCCGGCCTCGCTCGAGGAGTCGCCCGCGATGACCAGGGTGGGCCGGGCCTCCTCGGAGATGCCGGCGATCGCCTCGATCGCCAGGTCGAGCCCCTTGAGCGGCTGGACGCGTGCGGCGGCGACGACGTAGGGAGCCGCAGGGCGGCGCGCACCGACGGCGGCGGGACGGAAGACGGACCCGTCGACCCCCGGCGGCACGATCCACACACGAGACGAGCGCCCGCCGAGCCGGGAGCGGACGGTGTGCGCCTCGGCCTCACTGACGACGACGACGGCGTCGGAGTCGCGCGCGAGCATCGCCTCGCCGGTCATCCGCCCGGCGGACTCGGCGCGCTCGCCCTCGGACAGCGGGGTGGTGGAGTCGGCGGCGATGGAGTGGAACGACTGCACGTGTGGGATGTGCCGCTCGCGGGCGACGGGCAGAGCGGCGACGCCGGAGAACCAGTGGTGCGAGTGCAGGACGTCGAACGGCCCGAGCGCGGCGAGCTCGTGGCGGAACGGCTCGATGAAGGCGTCGTGTTCGCCCTTCGGCACGGGCTCCGCTGGCCCAGCCGAGAGGAAGCGCAGGCACACGCCGGGCACGAGCGACACGGAGTCGGGCTGCGTCGGCGACGAGCGCCGGGTGATGATCTCGACGTGGTGCCCGCGGTCCGCGAGTGCCTCGGCCTGGTGGCGGACCACGACGTTCATCCCGCCGACCTCGCCGGAGCCCGGCTCGTCGCCGGGGGAGGTGTGCAGCGAGACCAGCCCGATGCGCAGGGGTTCGGTGGTGGCGCTCACCGGTCAAGACTAGCCGCGGGGCCGCCGCTGCGACGCGCGTGCCGGCGTCACGATCGTCGGCATCCGGCCCGCCTCGTCCACCGGGTCGGACGGGAGGCTCGGATCACCTCCCAGCACCTGCACTCGCTCGTCGCCGTGCCGCTCCCAGAACGCGGCGGTCCAGGCACACAGGACGCCGTCCAGCAGGTCCTCCCGGTGCTTGTGCGTCGGACCGTGGACCCCGGAGGTCTCGGCGAGCCCGGCGGTCAGGGGGTGCGAGTCGAGGTGCAGGGGCGGGTCGAGCGGTGTCTCGCGGAGGCGTCGCACGAGCTCGTCGAACGCGACGGCGCGGCGGGCCCTGGCGGTGGGTGCCGGCAACGCGGTGTCGAGCCGCTTGTAGCGCGGGCGTTCGTCGTCGTAGCCGAGCTCCTCGACGCCGACCAGGGTCGTGTACGGGTAGCACTCGAAGACCGCGGGCCCCGTGCGCTCCCGCATCCCGGTCGTGTCCGAGGCGTAGGTCACCCCGAGCGCGGTGAGCCGATCGAGCAGCTGCGCGCCGGCGCTCGCCGCCGAGGCCAGGTTCGTCGGGTTCGCCGCGACCTTCCACCGGCCGTAGCGCTGCCCGACCTGCCGCTCGGCCTCGCGGATCCCCGTGGGGTTGGTCACGACGAGCGACGCATCGACGGCGACCAGCGTGCGGGGGCCGAGGTGTGACGCGACCCAGGCGGTCACCTCGTCCACGCCGCGGGCCCACCCGGCGTCGAGGACCCGGCCCGCGTCGTCGAGCGCGGCCAGCCCGGTCTCGTTCGGGCGACGCGTCGGCGTCCCGAGCCCCCAGGCCAGGTCGACCCCGATGTACGCGCTCACCCGCCCATCCTGCCGCGCCGCCCGCGTGACGGACGCACGGAGCACCCGCGCGACGCACGCACACGGAGCGCCGAGTAGGTTCCCCAGCATGGCGAGCGAAGCGACGACGCTGACCGTACCCGGGCCCGACGGCGACCGGGAGGTCCGGATCAGCAGTCCATCCCGCGTGCTCTGGCCGGACGCCGGCATCACGAAGCTCGACCTGGCGCAGTACCTGGTGACGGTCGGCGACGCCTTCGTCCGGGCGAACGGCGACCGGCCCCTGTCGCTGCAGCGGTTCCCGGGCGGCGTCGACGGCGAGCAGTTCTTCTCGAAGAACCCGCCGAAGGGCGCCCCCGACTACGTCCGTTCCGTGACGGTCACGTACCCGAGCGCCCGGAAGCACCCGCAGCTGGTGCTCGACGAGCCCGCGGTGGCGGTGTGGGCAGCGCAGATGAACACCGTCGTGTTCCACCCGTGGGCCTCGAAGGCGTCGGACAGCGACCACCCGGACCAGCTCCGCATCGACCTCGACCCGCAGCCGGGCACCGACTTCCACGACGCGGTGCCCGCGGCCGAGGAACTCCGGAACGTGCTGGCGGAGGTCGGACTGACCGCGTGGATCAAGACGAGCGGCAACCGCGGGCTGCACGTGTTCGCCCCGATCGAGCCCGAGCACGAGTTCCTCGACGTCCGGCACGCGGTGATCGCCGCCGCACGGGAGCTCGAGCGCCGCATGCCCGACCAGGTGACGACCGCCTGGTGGAAGGAGGAGCGCGGAGAGCGCGTCTTCGTCGACTTCAACCAGGCGAACCGTGACCGGACGATGGCCGGCGCCTACAGTCCGCGTGCCCTGCCGCACGCCTCGGTGTCCGCGCCGCTGCGGTGGGAGGAGCTACGGGCCGCCGACCCGACGACGTTCACGATCCTGACGATGCCGGAACGACTGGCGACCGTCGGGGACCCGTGGGAGGCGATGGGCGCGGAGCCCGCGTCGATCGCGCCGCTCCTGGCGTGGTGGGAGCGGGACCTGGAGAACGGCCTCGGTGAGCTGCCGTTCCCGCCGGACTTCCCGAAGATGCCGGGGGAGCCGCCGCGCGTCCAGCCCTCCCGCGCCAAGAAGGCCTGAGCCCAGAAGGCCTCAGCGGGGGGAGGCCTGAGCGGAACGAGCGCTCAGACCCCGGGGACCTCGGGCCGTGCGTCGACCGCGTCGATCAGCGTCGTGTGCATCGGCAGCACGACCGTGGCGGTGTGCAGCCGGGTGAGCTTGGACCAGGTGCCGCGGTGGGCGTCGGTGATGCCGTCGACGATCATGCGCCGAGGCCGATCGTGACGAGGGCGAGCGCGGTGGCGGTGACCCCGGCGATGCCGCTGATCACGGCGCTGATCTGCAGGGCCCGCTGGTGACGAGCCTCACGCAGCTCGCTGAACGGGTGGCGCTGCGAGTGACGGACAAGTGTTGCACTGCTCATGTCGATCCGCTCCGATCTGCTGGCACTCCCGACGAGTGCCGCTGGAGACGATCATTCCACGCAGTCACTAGTTCGCCTAACTACTTTCGACTATCGGACACGTCCGCCCGCAGAACGGACAAGTGCGCTCAGGACAGGACGTCGCGCAGGTCGTAGGCGGCCGGCACCTCGAGCTGGTCGAACCCGCACGAGGTGGCCTCGCGGTCCGGCCGCCACCGCTCGAACTGCACCGTGTGGCGGAACCGGTCGCCCTCCATCTGGTCGTACCGGACCTCCAGCACCAGCTCCGGCGCCAGCCGGACGAAGGACGTGTCGCGACCCGACGAGAACCGCGACTTCTCGCCGGCACCGGTGACGGGCCTCCCGTCCGCGTCCTTGACGACCACCGGGTCGAGCTCGTCGACCAAGGCGAGCCGGCGCTTGTCCGAGAAGGCGGACACGCCGCCGACCTGCCGGACCTCGCCGTCGTCGCCGTACAGCCCGACGAGCAGCGAACCGACCCCGCTGCCGCTCTTGTGGACGCGGTACCCGATCGCGACGACGTCGGCGGTCCGGTGGTGCTTGACCTTGAGCATCGAGCGCTTCCCCGGCTCGTAGGCCCGGCTGCGCGGCTTCGCGACGACGCCGTCGAGCCCGGCGCCCTCGAATGTCGTCAGCCACCCGCGTGCGACGTCCACGTCGAGCGTGGTCCGCGTCACGAACAGCGGGTCGGCGAAGTCGTCGGACAGGGCTTCGAGCCGCCTGCGCCGCTCGTCGAACGGCAGGTCGACGAGCTCCTCACCGTCGGCGGCGAGCAGGTCGAACGCGACGAACTGCGCCGGCGTCTCCGCGCTGAGCTTCGCGATCCGCGAGGCCGCCGGGTGGATGCGCTGCGACAGCGCCTCCCAGTCGAGCTTCTCGTGCCCCGGATCCCCGGCCCGCAGGATTACCTCGCCGTCGAGCACGACCGGGTGACCGTGTCCGCCGAACTGCGCCCGGAAGGCCTCGACGAGCTCGGGGAAGTACCGGGTCAGCGGCTTCGCACCGCGGCTGCCGATCTCCACGTCGTCCCCGTCGATCGTCACGATCCCGCGGAAGCCATCCCACTTCGGCTCGTACCGCAGCCCGCCCTTCACGCTGTCGGGGTCCGGGACGTCGGGCACGGCCTTGGCGAGCATCGGTGCGATCTCCATGCGTCCTGTCTACCCGCGGTCACGGACACGAGACTCGGTTCGCGATTCCGGGGGGATCGCTGGCCAGATCCGTCACGAACGAAACGCGATTGCCCCTGCCCCTGCCCCTGCCCCTGCCACCGCCTGCTCCCGTTCGGATTCTGCCGTGACGGATCGGGTTCGCGATTCCCGGGGACCGCCGACCAGATCCGTCACGGACGGGAAGTGGAACGGTCGTGGAGCGGGGGACCGGTGGGGAGAACGCGGTGGACGGGGAGGCCAGGTGTCCACGCCCTCCGGGACGCGATCGCCGGCCTGGAGGCTCGGGTCGGGCTCGTCGTCGGCCGTCCGGTCGTTATGGTGGCCGGGTGTCGACCCGTCCGTCCCCGCCGCCGGCTGCCCCGGCACCCGTCCCGATCAGCGCCGTGCAGGCCGCAGCGCTCGCCGCGGCTGAGCTGCCGCCCGTCGAGGAGGTCCGGCCGGGCGTCTGGACGCTCGCCGTCCCGTTCCGCGGGGGTGTGCCCGACGCGACGCTCGTCTACGTCGTCGAGGGCTCGGACGGCTCGCTCACGGTCATCGACCCGGGGTGGAGCGACGACGGTGCGCTCGACGTCCTGACCGCCGGGCTCGGCAGCATCGGCCGTGCGCTCTCGGACGTGGGGCTCGTCGTCGTGACGCACCTGCACGCGGACCACCTCGGGGCGGCCGCGGCGCTCCGTCGGGCCTCGGGCGCCCGCTTGGCGATGCACGCGCTCGAGGTGCACGCGCTGGACCACGAGCGCGAGGACGCCGCACGGCACGAGGCCGACATCGCCACGTGGGGTGTGCCGCAGGAGTTCCGCGCCGGCCTGAGCGCCGCGTGGGGGACCGGGCGGCAGATCGGGCTCGGCGCCGCTGAACCGCCGTGGGCCGACCTGCTGCTCGACGACGGCGACGTGCTCCCGATCCCCGGCAGGACGATCCGGGCGCTGTGGACTCCCGGACACACCGGAGGGCACCTGTGCTTCGTCGACGAGGCCGACGGCCTGCTGTTCACCGGCGACCACGTGCTGCCGCGGATCAACTCCGGGCTCGGGCTCGGCGGCTGGACGGCGACGAACCCCCTCGGTGACTACCTGGCGTCCCTGGCGCGGCTCGACGGGTACGCGGACCTCGAGGTCTGCCCGGGGCACGAGTACCGGTTCCGCGACGTGGTGTCCCGCGCCCGGACCCTCGCACGCCACCGGGAGGAGCGGAGCGCCCACGTCGCCGCGGCCCTCGACGGGCTGGAGGACCCGACGCTGTTCGAGGTCGCGTCCCGCGTGCCGTTCAGCGGTGGGATCGCGTCGATGCGGGGCTTCCTCCTCGCGAGCGCGCTGACCCAGACGGCCTTCCACGCGGACCTGCTCGGCCGCCGCGGCGAGGTCCGTCTCGCCTGATCAGCCGAGCGTCGTCGCCAGGCGCTCGAGCGTCGTCCGCGCATCGTGGAACTCGGCTGCGGCGTGGTCGGCCATCGGCGCGAGCGCGGGCAGCCTGTCGGAGAGCGTGGCGCTCACGGTGATCGGGTACTGGCGCATGCCGAGCGCGCGCCCGAGGACGATCTCGAGCACGGGGGAGCCGTGGTCCCAGTGCTCGGTCGGGGTGCCGACGTCGTAGGTCCCGCCGCGGCTGACGACGGTCACGACGGGCCGACCGGCGAGGGGCTGCGCATCGCCCTCGGCCGCTGGTGCGAGGACGCCCGGGATGTGCACGCGGTCGATCCAGGCCTTGAGGGTCGACGGCACCGTGTAGTTGTACAGCGGCGCACCGATCACGACGACGTCGGCACCGAGGAGCTCGTCGATCACCGCCTGGCGCAGGGCCTCGGCCTGCGGGTCGACGGACTCCTCGTCGGTGCGGTCCGCGGCGGCCCAGTGCAGCGCCGAGGTCTCCAGGTGCGGGAGCGGGTCGGTGTGCAGGTCGCGGCGAACCACCGTGTACTCAGGACCCCGTGCGCGCCAGGCGTCGGCGAACGCGGCGGTCAGGGCGCGCGAGCGGGAGTGGGCGAGGTCGGCCGAGGAGTCGATGTGCAGCAGTGTGGGCATGGCGCCAACGGTACCGACCGGGCGGGGCGACGGCCGGGGACGCGCAGAACGGCCCCGTCGGACCGGTGACCGGTCGGACGGGGCCGCGGGAGGGGCCTCCCGGTCGCGTCAGGCGGGAACCCGACGCGACCAGGAGGGGCCGTCAGCGCTGGGCGCGGCGGCGGAGGGTGCGGAAGCCGACCAGGCCGGCACCGGCGAGGAGCATCGCGAGCGCCCAGGGCAGGGCGTTCGTGGAGTCCGTGCCGGTGTAGGCGAGGCGGTGGACCTTCGCCGTGGTGACGACGTGCGCCGGGACGGTCCCGATCGGCTGTGCGACCGGGGCGGAGACCGGCGGGACCGCTGCCGGCGGGGTGACCGCGGTCGGCACGACCGAGACGTCGAACGCCGTGGAGAAGTCCTCGGACGAGACGGTCAGACGGTGCGTGGACGCGTGCGGGAACGTGACGTTGTAGAACCCGCTGATGAAGTCGCCCAGATCGGGGTCGGGGGCCACGATGTCGGAGGCGACGTCCGACGTGATCGCGATCGGCGCGCCGTTGCCCTCGTCGTCGGTGATCTGGTTGCCGAACCGGTCGACGACGCCGCCGTTGACGATCAGCGTGCCGCCCTGCTTGACGGTCACGGTCCCGCCGGGGGTGATGACCTCGTCGTAGGTGCCGCCGTCGTCGGTGGTCGTGGTCGTGGTGACGTCGGTCAGGACCGAACCGTCGGTGTCGATGATCCAGCTGGTGTAGGTGCCGTCCGCGTCGCCCATGGCGTACTTCGTGAAGTCGGCCTTGTCCATCGAGAACACCTGCACGCCGAACGGTGCCGCGGCCTCGACGGTGAGCTCGACGTACTGGGTCGTCGAGACGCCCTGGCTCGTCGCGGTGATCGCGAAGTCGTAGTAGCTGGCGGTCTCGGTCGTGCCGGAGAGGACGCCGGTCTCCGGGTCGAGCGTGATGCCGTCGGGGAGCTGCAGGTCGGGCGTGTAGGTCGGGTCCTCGGGGTCGGCCTGCTCGGGGTCCGACCAGGTCACCGCGTAGGTGACGTCACCGGGCTGCGTGCCGGTGACCGCGAAGGTGTGCGAGAACGCGGTGCCGGCGGTGCCGGACAGCGCGAGTGGTGCGTCGGCGGTGGTCGCGTCCGCGAACGCCGGGTTCGGCAGGATCGGGGTGGTCGAGGTCGAGTTCGTCTCGCCGGTGATGACGTCTGTGATCGTCAGGACGACGGTCTTGCCGATGAGCGCGACGTCGGTCGGGGTGTAGACGTTCCGCGTCTCGACGACGGTGCCGTCGATGCTCCAGGCGTACTTCACACCGCCGTCGGTCTCGGCAGTGAGCTTCGAGCCGATCTTCGCCTGGCCGTCGATGGTGATCGCGGGCGCCGCAGCGATCGTCACCGGTGCCGTGGGCTCCTGGCCGGCGGTCGGGGCCGAGGTGATCGGAGCAGTCGGGGCATCCGTGGTCGGGTCAGTCGTCGGCGCCGTGGTCGGGTCAGCCGTCGGTGCCGGGGTCGCGGCATCGGTGCCCGCGGGAGCCGGCGTGCCAGCGTCCGTCGGGAGGCTCGGGTCGGTTGCGTCGGTGCCGGTCGCGCTGGTGCCGGTCGCGCTGGTGCCCGGCACGGCCGGCGCCGTGACGGCGGTGTCCGCAGCGGTCCCCTCGGCTGCGAAGGCGGTGGTCGCGGTCATCACGCCGAAGCCGGTCGTGAGACCGACGAGCGCGGTGGCGGTGCCGACGGCGCATGCGCGTCGGACGAAGGCGGTGCTGCGGTGCACGGGTTCCCCCAGTGTTCGTGTCCGGTCGGGTGCCGGAACATAAGAGTTGGCCGAGAATCCCCGGCGTGCTCGGATCGTATTGGTACACGCGCGAGGTCCGGAACCCGCCGGACCGTGTTGTACCTCGCGTTGGGGGTGACGTGCGGTTTCCCGCACGCAGCCGGGTCGTCGGTCAGGTGCTCTGTCAGGACAGGACGAGGGGCGTGCCCGGTGTGGACACGCCCCTCGTCGTCAGGTCGCCGGTCAGGCGCGTCGACGCCGCAGACGCACGAGGAGCAGGGCTGCGCCGGAGGCGAGCAGTCCGAGCGCCCAGGCGAGGGGGCCCGTCGTGTCCGCGCCGGTGAAGGCGAGCTGGCCGACCGGCTTGGCGGTGCCGGTGCCGGTGCCGGTGCCCGTCGCCGTCGGCGTGGTGGTCGCAGCGCTGACCGGGTCGACGCGCACCGTGAAGCTGATGGTCCGCCCGTCGACGGTCGTGCCCGTGAGGACGTGGTTGCCGGGTTCGGCGAAGGTCACAGCGGTGCCCGGGTCGTACTTGCCGAGTTGATCGGTCGCCACGGAGGACGTCCAGTCGTTGTCGATCACGGCGTACGGCTCGCGGTTGCCGTACCGGTCCACTCGTCCGGCGTTCACGGTGATGCCCTTGCCCACGGTCGAGGTCAGCGGACGGGACGGGTCGGTGGACGGCCCCTCCGGGTTGCTCTCGAACCGCGTGGTGCCGTCGGCGGCGACCGACCAGAAGTCGTAGTCGCCGGGGGTGTTGCTGGTGACCCCGGCCACGAGCTGGAACTCCGTGGCGAGACCGACCCGGAGCTGCACGTGCCGACCCGGAGCGCCCTCGGGCTGCTGCGACGTCCGGACGAGCACCCAGAAGTCGACGGTCCGGGCCTCGGTGGTCGAGCCGGAGAGCACGCCGTCGCTCGACAGCGTCAGCCCCGCGGGCAGGACACCGGGGTCGATCGGCCCGAAGGCGCTGCTGCCCACGCCGTACCGCAGCCCGCCCTGGTCGCCGGTCAGCGCCTGGATCGGGACGGACAGCTGCTGGCCAGCGGAGGCGTCGAGCTCGAGGTCGTCGGCGCCGGTGAACGTCGTCTCGTCGTTGAAGCCCACGGCGACGGGAGTGCTCGTGACCGTCGTCGGCTCCTGCGCGGGTGCGGTCCCCGTGACGGCGACGGTGAGGTTGCTCGTCGCGTCCGGGTGACCGAGGACGTAGGTGTCGCTCGTGGCGCCCTCGATGACGCGGGTGCCGATGACGGGCCCGGAGAGCGTCCACTGGTACGTGAAGGTCGTGCCGGCCGGCCACCCTGCGGTCACGGCGCGGAGGGTGTGCCAGGTGGTGGCCGTCCCGGTGACGGTCACGGTGCCGGCCGGCGTGGCCGCAGGCGCGACGGCCTGCGGGGCTGCGTCACCCGGGGCGGACGCGGCGGGAGCGGTGGGCGCCGCGGGTGCGGTCGTCGGTGTGGTGGTGGCGGTCGGCGCGGTGTCGGTCGGCGTCGGGACGTCGGCGGTCGGATCCGGAGTCGGGGTCGAACCGTCGGTCGGCGTCGTGCCGTCCGTCGGTGCCGCGCTCGGGTCGGCGAGCGGTTCGTCCGTCGGCGTCGGCGCCGCGGCAGGGACAGCGGCGGTGTCGGGTGCCGGCTCGGACGCCGAGGTCGCGGCCGCCGCCGGTGCCGTGGTCGGGCTCGTGGCTGGTGTTCCGGCGGTGTCGTCGGCGACGGCTGCGGTCGCTCCGACTCCGAACGCGGACGACATCGCGATCATCGCGACGACGGTGCCGACGGCCGCTGTGGTGCGGACGGTCGGCCTGCAGGTCTTGTGCATCATTCCCCCATGGAACGGTCGTGCTGGTGGGAGCCGATCGGCTCCCTCGGAGCCGATCGTAAGGCGGCCGAGACTGCTGACAACGGTCGGATCGGTCACGGTTGCGTCACGGAAAAAACTGCGTGAAGTCCGTCATGATCAGGGAAAACCAGACATGGAGCACTCAGGATCGTCCGCTGTTCGACGCCCGGTCAGACATACCCGCAAGCCCGACGGGACGACGAGAGGGGCGTGCCCGATGCGGACACGCCCCTCCTGGTGATGCTGGTCAGATGCGCCGGCGACGCGCGCGGACGAACAGCAGGGCAGCGCCGGACGCGAGGAGCCCGAGCGCCCAGGCGATCGGGCCCGTCGTGTCAGCGCCGGTGAAGGCGAGACTGCCGGTCGCGCCCGCCGTGGGGACGACCGTCACGGGGAACGTCGTCGAGACGCCCTCGGCGGTCGCGGTCAGGGTGTGCGTCGACGCGTGCGGGAACGAGACCTCGGCGAACCAGTCCACCGACTTCGCCACGTCGGACGACACGTCGCTCGTCACGACCAGCGGCGTCCGGCCGTCCCAGTCGCCGTCGAGCGGGACCGTGATGTTGCCCCACGCGTCGACCGGTGCCCCCGCGACTCGGAGTGTGCCACCCTGCGTTATCGTCGGTCGTTCACCGGTGGCCCGCTCCGGCTCCCGGTTCAGACCCTTCGGGAACCACGTCGTCTCCTCGGACCCGTCGGGTTCCACCGTCCACGTCCGCTGCTGCGCGTCACCCGGACGGCTGACCGTGACGCGGAGACCGACGGCCCGCCCGGCGGCGATCTGCAACTCGACGTCCTGCACCGCGGTCTGGTCGCCGGACGTCGCGACGACCGAGAACCACGTGATCTGCGACAGGGTCGACGTACCACTGAGGACGCCGGTGGTCGGGTCGAACGTGATGCCCGCCGGGAAGGTGGAGCCGACGGGCAGGCGCACCTCGTAGCGCACGGGCTCGCCCGTCCCGCCGCTGGTACGGAAGGCGTGCGTGAAGGCCTTCCCTGCCTGTCCGTCCAGCTCGACCGGCTCGCCCGGGGTCGCACCGCCGGCGAAGGTCAGCGGGGTGGGGTTCGTCGAGGGGCCGGCCTCGAGGACGAGCCGCTCCGACAGACCGCCGCCCGGGTGCAACGGCGTCGAGACGTGCACCCAGATCGGACCGCGGACCACGGTCCCGGCCGCGATGGTCCCGGAGAGCACCCCGTTCTCCGACAGCGTCACTCCCTCAGGCAGCACGCGCGGGTCCGGCCTTCCCGAGATCGAGCCGTTGACGAAGAACGGCAGGTCGGGGTTGTCCGCCGGGGACAGGTCCACCGAGAAGGGCTCGTCACGGGTCACGTGGACCACGCGCTCGCCGTACACGTACTGCAGGTCGCTGTCCTCCACCACGACGGGGGTGCTCTCCGCGCTGGTCACGGAGGTCGGCGCCTTCCCGGGGGCCGTCCCGGTCACGGTGACGCTGAAGGTGCCGTCGGCCTGTTCCGGGTCGACGATGTAGGAGCGGTCGGTGCCCGGGTGGGTGTCGATGACGACCGGGTGGTGGAAGGCCCACCGGTAGGTGAACGTCGTGCCAGCCGGCCACCCCGTCGTGTCGGCAGTGATGGTGCGCCAGGCGCGGAGCGACCCGGAGATCGAGACGGTGCCGGCCGGCGTCGCGTCGGCGTCCGCCGTGGGCGTCGGAGCGGAGGCGGTGGGCGCGTCCGCAGGAGCGGTCGCGGAGGCGGTCGGTGCGTCCGCAGGAACGGTCGCGGAGGCGGTGGGCGCGTCCGCAGGAGCGGTCGCGTATGCGGTCGGTCCAGCCGTCGGGCCCACGGCGGTCGGCTCGGCCCGTTCGGTCGCCGGCGCGGTCGTGGCGGGTGCGGTGGGGTCCGTCGCCGGTGCCGGCGCCGGTGCCGTGGTCGGGCTCGTGGCCGGTGTTCCGGTGGTGTCGTCGGCGACGGCTGCGGTCGCTCCGACTCCGAACGCGGACGACATCGCGATCATCGCGACGACGGTGCCGACGGCCGCTGTGGTGCGGACGGTCGGCCTGCAGGTCTTGTGCATCATTCCCCCATGGAACGGTCGTGCTGGTGGGAGCCGATCGGCTCCCTCGGAGCCGATCGTAAGGCGGCCGAGACTGCTGACAACGGTCGGATCGGTCACGGTTGCGTCACGGAAAAAGCTGCGGAATCTCCGTCATGATCAGGGGAAACGCGACATGGGGTTCTCAGGATCGGGACGTCGCTGCCGCACGCTCGAGGGCGTCCCGCAGCGCCGCCACCGCGGGGGAGAGCGACGAGGCTGTCCGCTGCGCCGTGAAGATCGTCCGCTCGGCGTCCCCGGGCAGGTCGAGCAGGCGGCAGGTGGTCGAGCGACCGGCCCAGACCAGGTCGGGCATCAGCGCGACAGCGTTCCCCGACTCGATCAACCGGATCTGTGCCTGCAGGTCAGCCGTCTCGTAGCGCACGTCGGGTTCGAACCCCGAGCGTCGGCAGAGCTGCTCCGCGAAGTGCCGTGACGCTGTCCCTCGCGGTTCCATCACCCACGGCAGGTCGGCCGCGCCGGCGAGTGAGTCGACCGGCCACAGCGACGTGTCCACGGGTGGCAGGGCCAGCCGGACGGCATCGGTCGTCAGGTCACGACGGTCGAGGCCCGGGAACCGCGGGGCCGCGTGCGCCGGGTACTGCTCGGCGATCACCATGTCGAAGTCCCGCGCCCAGGTCTCGTTGAGCGCGGTCTCCGGCTCTCGCTGCACCATCTCGACGCGGACGTCCGGGTGCTCGGTGACCATGATGCGCAGGGCGTTCGGCATCAGAGCGAGTGCCGCCGACTGGAACACCGCCACCCGCACGCGCCCCTGCACGCTCGTCATCGTGGCCTCGACCGCGGACTGCGCCCGCTCGAGGGTGTCGAGCACATCGCCTGCTGCAGCCACGAGCACCTCGGCCTGTGGCGTGAGCTGGAGCCGCCGTCCGGCCTTGCGGAGGAGCTGCACGCCGGCCTCCCGCTCGAGCACCGCGAGCTGCTGCGAGACCGCCGACGGGGTCAAGTTCATCGCTTCGGCGACAGCGGCGACCGTTCCACGGATTGACAACTCGCGGAGGAGCACCAGGCGACGGACGTCGAGCATGGCAAAAGGGTAGTTCACCTGAATGGAACACATCAGGAAGATTTGCTTCCGCTACTGGAAGTGCGAGCGACACACTGATCCCATGACCGACGTCCAGCCGCGCAACGACGCAGCGACCACGACCGACCCTGCATCTGCCACCGACCACGCCGGACTCTCCGACGAGTCCGTCGCACTGGTCCGACAGTGGCTCACCGAGGCCGAGACGTACCCGGTCGACGGCTCGGCGAAGCAGCTCGCCGGCGTCCTGGCCGACCCGAAGGGCCTCGCGTTCGCCGTCGGGTTCGTCGACGGGGTCGTCCGACCGGAGGACCTCGGCGTCGCCGCGCGGAAGCTGCGCGCCATCGCGCCGGACGCACCCGGCTTCCTGCCCAGCGCGCTCCGCGGCCTGGTGCGCCTCGGTGGCGGACTCGCACCGGGCCTCCCGGGTGTCGTCGTCCCCGTCGCCCGACGCGTGCTGCGGAACATGGTCGGCCACCTCATCGTCGACGCGACCGACGCCAAGCTCGGCCCCGCCATCGCGAAGATCAAGCAGGACGGCGTCCGCCTCAACGTGAACCTGCTCGGTGAGGCCGTCCTCGGCGAGGGCGAGGCGGCCCGGCGGCTCGAGGGCACGCACAAGCTGCTCGCACGCCCCGACGTCGACTACGTGTCGATCAAGGTCTCCTCGACCGTGCACCCGCACTCGCCGTGGGCGTTCGACCACGCCGTCGACGACATCGTCGAGAAGCTGCGCCCCCTGTTCGCCCGCGCCGCATCCTCCGATCCGGCGAAGTTCATCAACCTCGACATGGAGGAGTTCAAGGACCTCGACCTGACGATCGCGGTCTTCACGAAGCTCCTCGACGAGCCGGCGTTCCTCGGGCTCGAAGCCGGGATCGTGCTGCAGGCCTACCTGCCGGACGCGCTCGCCGCGATGCAGCACCTGCAGGAGTGGTCTGCCGCCCGTCGCGCGCGCGGTGGCGCCGGCATCAAGGTGCGCCTGGTCAAGGGCGCGAACCTGCCGATGGAGCAGGTCGAGGCCTCGGTCCACGGCTGGCCGCTCGCGACCTGGCACACCAAGCAGGACTCCGACACGAACTACAAGCGGGTGCTCGACTGGGCGCTGACGCCCGACCGCGTCGCGAACGTCCGTGTCGGCGTCGCCGGGCACAACCTGTTCGACGTCGCGCACGCCTGGCTGCTCGCCGGGGAGCGCGGGGTGCGCGAGGGCATCGAGTTCGAGATGCTGCTCGGCATGGCGCAGGGCCAGGCTGCCGCGGTCCGCAAGACGGTCGGGTCGCTGCTGCTCTACACGCCCGTCGTCCACCCGGGGGAGTTCGACGTCGCGATCGCCTACCTCATCCGCCGACTGGAGGAGGGCGCCTCGCAGGACAACTTCATGTCCGCGGTGTTCTCGCTGCACTCGTCACCGTCGCTGTTCGCCCGGGAGGAGTCGCGGTTCCGCGCGTCCCTGGAGCCGCTGTCGACCCCGGACGGGCTCGCCGTACCGGAGTCGCACCGCGTCGCCGACCGCTACGCGGCCGTCGGCCGCCCGACGCCCGGCCACTTCGAGAACACCCCGGACAGCGACCCGTCGGTCGCCGCCACCCGCGCCTGGGGTGCGGCCATCACCGAGCGGATCGCGTCGTCGACGCTCGGCGTCCGGGGCGTCCAGGAGGCCCGGCTGACCTCCGACGCGCAGCTCACGTCGGTCCTGCAGCGCGTCCGCAGCGCGGGTGCGGTCTGGGGGACCTGGTCCGGTGCGGCGCGCGGTGCGGTGCTCCACGCCGTCGGCGACGCACTCGAGGCGAACCGTGCAGCCCTCATCGAGGTGATGGCCTCCGAGACCGGCAAGACCATCGACCAGGCCGACCCGGAGGTCTCCGAGGCGATCGACTTCGCGCACTTCTACGGCGACATGGCCGCGGCGCTCGACGAGGTCGACGGCGCCACGTTCTCCCCGGCCGCGCTGACCCTGGTCGCGCCGCCGTGGAACTTCCCCGTGGCGATCCCCGCCGGGTCGACGCTCGCCGCCCTGGCCGCCGGGTCCGCCGTCGTGCTGAAGCCCGCTCCGCCGGCCGCCCGGAGCGGTGCCGTCCTGGCGTCGGTCATCGACACCGCGCTCGACGCGATGGGTGCTCCCGCGGACGTGCTCGCGTTCGTCGACGTCTCCGAGACCGACCTCGGGTCGACGCTGGTCGCCTCGCCACTCGTCGACCGGGTGATCCTCACCGGCGCCTACGAGACCGCGGCCCTGTTCCGCTCGTTCCGCACGGACCTGCCGCTCCTCGCCGAGACGTCCGGCAAGAACGCGATCATCGTCACGCCGTCGGCCGACCTCGACCTCGCCGTCAAGGACGTCGTCGCGTCGGCGTTCGGGCACGCCGGGCAGAAGTGCTCGGCCGCGTCGCTCGTCGTGCTCGTCGGGTCCGTCGCGCGCTCGCGCCGCTTCCACTCGCAGCTCGTCGACGCCGTGTCGTCGATGACCGTCGGCTACCCGACCGACCCGACGTCGCAGATGGGTCCGATCGTCGAACCGGCCGCGGGCAAGCTGCTCGACGGCCTGACCACGCTCGGCGCTGGGGAGTCCTGGGCCGTCCGCCCGCGGAAGCTCGACGACACGGGCAAGCTCTGGAGCCCCGGCGTCCGCGGCGGCGTCGCCCGTGGGTCCGCGTTCCACCGGACGGAGTACTTCGGCCCGGTGCTCGGGGTGATGCGCGCAGCGACCCTCGAGGAGGCGATCGACATCGTCAACGAGGTCGACTACGGCCTGACCTCCGGCCTGCACTCGCTCGACCCGTCGGAGATCGGCACGTGGCTCTCCCGCATCGACGCCGGCAACCTCTACGTGAACCGCGGCATCACCGGGGCCATCGTGCGTCGGCAGCCGTTCGGCGGGTGGAAGAAGTCCGCCGTCGGTGCCGGCACCAAGGCCGGTGGCGTCAACTACCTCGTCGGGCTCGGGTCATGGGCACCTGCCGACGCCACTGCCGGTGCCCCGGTCTCGAGCCCGGTCGCGGCGTTCCTGCGGGCGGTCGGTGTCTCGTCGCCGTCGCTCTCCCGCGCGGTCGCGTCGGACGAGCTGGCCTGGACGTCGCTGTTCGGCACCGCGCAGGACGTTTCGGCGCTGTCGGCCGAGCGGAACATCGCGCGGTACCTGCCGTTCCCCGGTGTCCACGTGCGGCTGGCCTCGGAGGCCCCGGAGGACGTCGAGTCCTTGGTCCGGGTCGTCGCGGCCGCGCTCCGTGCCGGCACGACGATCGACGTCTCGTCCGCCGGCACCGTCCCCGAGGCGATCGCGGCGCTGCCCGTCGTCCGCTCGGCCACGTCGTCGGAGTCCGAGTCGGCGTTCGGCGCCCGCGTCGCCCGAGGCCCGTCCACGCGTGTGCGGCTCATCGGCGGGTCGGCGTCGGCGCTGTACGAGGCGGTCGACGGTCGCCCCGACGTCGCGGTGTACGCGGAGCCGGTGACCGAGGCCGGGCGGATCGAGATGCTGCCCTTCCTCCGCGAGCAGGCGGTGTCCATCACGGCTCACCGGTTCGGCACGCCGAACCACCTCACCGACGATCTGATCTAGCCGCCCTTCGCGACCAGCGCGCCGCCCGTCCGTGTCGCGGACGGGCGGCGCGCTGGTGTCCGGTCCGCGCGCACTGCCCTGCGGGTCCCCAGGCGCGGGGCGTTGGGTCGTGGGCGGCGTCCAGAGCGGCGCCGACCGACCCCGCGAGGAGCACCACCATGAGCGAACCGATCGCCCGTCCCACCGCCCTGGCCCACGTCCGCGTGACCGTGACCGACATCGCCCGCAGCAAGGCGTTCTACCAGCAGCTGCTCGGCTCGGACCCGGTCATCGACTTCAGCGACCAGGTCGACGAGCCCGGCATCCGTGAGGACCGCCAGCGCTTCTACGGCGGCTGCGTGTTCCAGCTCGGCGACCAGGTGTTCGGCCTCCGACCGGTCGCACCCGCGGGGCAGCGCTTCGACGCGGACACCGTCGGGCTCGACCACGTGAGCTTCGTCGTCGGCAGCGTCGACGAGCTGCACCAGGCGGCGACCCGGCTCGACGCGGCCGGGGTGGAGCACGGCGAGGTCACCGAACTCGGCGACGCCGGCATGACGATCCTGTCCGTGCAGGACCCGGACGACATCAACCTCGAGCTGGCGGCCGTCAGCAGCTGACGCGGAGCCTCAGGCGGCGCCCGTGACCATCGTCGACGTGACGAGGTCGCGGAGCTCCGCGGGCAGGGGGACGGGGCGCCGGGCACCCTCGCGGTCGATGATGACGTGCACGAACTCGCCCGTCGCGAGCAGCGCCCCGTCCGCCTGCCGGAACAGGCCGAACTCCCACGACAGGCTCGTGGTGCCGAGGTGCTTCGAACGCATCCCGACCTCGATGACGTCCGGCCACACGGCGGACTCCACGAAGCGGCAGCTCGAGGTCACCAGCACGGCGATCCACGTGGAGGAGAAGGGGTCGAGGCCGGCCTGCTCGCGGAACCAGTACGTGGACGCGTTGTCCATCGCGCTGTAGTAGATCGTGTTGTTGACGTGCCCGAACATGTCGTTGTCGTTCCAGCGCGTGGGGTAGGTGCGGCGGAACGGGTACTCGTCGATGGTCATCGGTCTCCCTCCGAGGGTGTGCTGGGGCGGAGGACGTACTCGAACGTCGTCCGGGCCCGCAGGGGGTCGGGCGTCTCGCCGGAGATCAGGTCGGCGTACGTGAACGACTCCGAGATCCGGACGAGCAGGCGTGCGAGTTCCTCGGCCGACAACGGTACGGGGTCGAACGCGCCCGAGCGTTCCTCGACCTCGACGAGCTCGGTGACCGCGTGCACGAAACGGCTCTGCACGTCGCTCTCGGTCGTGGTGAGCAGCCGGAGCGCGCGGGCCGGCTCGCGGGTCAGGAAGCGCCGGAAGTACGGCGCCTGGATCAGGTCGGCGGTGAACCGGTCGAGGACGTCGACGATCCGGGCCGCTCCCGACGGTGCGGCATCGCGGCGGGCGGCGTCGAGGGTGGGGACCGCCAGGGACCACAGCACCTCGGACAGCAACCGGTCCCGGTTGCCCACCCACCGGAACAGCGACGTCCGGTCGACGCCGAGGGTGGTCGCCAACGCGCCCATGTCGATCCTGGACCCGGCGATGAAGGTGTGGCGAGCCTCCCGGAAGGCGCGCAGCGCGGTTTCCGACGTGTACACGAATCTCCTTGCAACGTTTCCGAGAATGATGCATCGTTGGACCCATGTCAACGTCGGTGTCCCTGCCCACCCTGCTCGAGTCGGACTTCTACGGGTTCGCACTGCAGTTGACGGAGCGTGAGCGCGAGTCGCTGGGGCGTCTGCGGGAGTACCTGGAGCGCGAGGTCGCCCCGATCGCCGACGCGTACTGGGCCCGGGCCGAGTTCCCGATGCAGGTGATCAAGCCCCTCGCCGAGCTCGGCATGTACGGCCCCGGCATCCCGCTGGTGCGCGAGTTCGAGAACTCCGCTGTGTACCGCGGGTGGGCCGCGCTCGAGCTCGGACGGATCGACGCCAGCGTCGCGACGTTCATCGGCGTGCAGTCCGGTCTGGCGATGAACTCGATCGCGGTCGCCGGCAGCGACGAGCAGCAGCGCGAGTGGCTGCCCCGCATGGCGACCGGTGAGCTCATCGGCGCGTTCGGCCTGACCGAGCCGTACTCCGGCAGCGACTCCGCCCGCGGGCTCCGCACCACCGCCCGACGTGACGGTGACGGCTGGGTCCTCGACGGCGAGAAGCGGTGGATCGGCAACGCGACCTTCGCCGACGTGGTCGTCATCTGGGCCAAGGACGTCGCCGACGACCAGGTCAAGGGCTTCCTCGTCACCACCGACACCCCCGGGTTCACCGCGACGAAGATCGAGGACAAGATCGCGCTGCGCGGGGTGCAGAACGCCGACATCGTGATGACCGACGTGCGCGTGCCCGAGTCCCGCCGACTGCAGCGGGCGACGTCGTTCCGCACGACGGCCGAGGTGCTCCGCCTGACCCGGACCGAGGTCGCCTGGCAGGCCATCGGCATCGCGGTCGGGGCGTACGACGCCGCGCTGGCCTACGCCCGCGAGCGGATCCAGTTCGGCAAGCCCATCGCGGCGCACCAGCTCGTGCAGGACCTGCTCGTGAAGTCCCTGGCGAACATCACCGCGTCGATCGCCCTGTGCACGCAGGCCTCGGCGATGCAGGACGCCGGCGTCGGCGCGGACGAGCACTCCGCGATGGCGAAGGCGTTCGCCACGTCGAAGATGCGGGAGACCGTCGCCTGGTGCCGCGAGGTGCAGGGCGGCAACGGCATCGTGCTCGACAAGGGCGTCGCCCGGTTCTTCGCCGACGCCGAGGCCATCTACTCCTACGAGGGCACCCGCGAGGTCAACACCCTGATCGTCGGACGCGCCATCACCGGTCAGGCCGCGTTCGTCTGAACGCCGCCCGACCGGCCGGGCCAACGGCCCGACCGGGCGGGTCTCACGGTCCGACCGGCCGGTGCTCGCGGCAGCCTGGTCACCCGAGCAGTTCGGGCCGCTCCCACGGCTCGTCGAGCACGTGCTGCGCCAGGAACGCGAAGACCGTCTGGTACCAGATGGACGCGTGCTGGGGCTTGAGGATCCAGTGGTTCTCGTCGGGGAAGTAGAGGAACCGGTGCGCCATCGTGCCGTCCGGCCCGGCGTGGTGTTCCGCGAGCTCTGACCAGAGCCGGAGCCCCTCGCCGATCGGCACCCGGTAGTCCTGGTCCCCGTGGATGACGAGCATCGGCGTGACGATGTCCTCGACGAAGCGGTGCGGGTCGTTCTGGTGGATGCCGTCCGCGTCGAAGATCGACTGCCAGTAGTCGGAGGAGTCGGTCGTGCCCGTGAACTGGTCGAGCGCCCAGAGGCTGGCGTGCGTCACGATCGCCCGGAAGCGATCCGTGTGCCCGGCGACCCAGTTCGCCATGTACCCGCCGAAGGACCCGCCGAGCGCCGCCGTGCGTGTCTCGTCGATGTCGGACCGGGCGACCACGGTGTCCGTGATCGCCATCAGGTCGGTGTAGGGCGCCTGTCCCCAGGCGTTCCAGCCGCGGTTGACGAAGTCGAGGCCGTACCCGGTCGACAGCGCCGGGTCGGGCAGCAGCACGGCGTACCCGCGCGCCGCGGCGAGCATCGGGTTCCACCGCCACGACCACTGGTTCCAGGAGTTCAGCGGACCGCCGTGGATCCAGAGCAGCAGCGGGTGCGGACCGTCGCCCTCCGGCAGGACGAGCCACCCGCGCACGCGGGCACCGTCGGCGGCGGTCGTCTCGACCTCCTCCATCCGACCGGGGACGGCAGGCAAGGCGGCCGGCGTCGCCAGCGGGGTCACCGTGCCGTCCGCGTCGATCCGGACGGGGTGCAGCGGCGCCGCCCAGGAGGCTCGGAGCGCGACGACCACGCCGGTCGACTCCGCCACGCGGAGACCCGAGTACGCCCAGTCGTCGTGCGTGAGCTGCTCGACGGGTGCGCCGTCGAGGGGGAGCCGGAAGACCGGGGCACGGCCGTCCTGGTCGGCCGTCGCGAGGAGGGCGCCGTCCCCGTGTTCGAAGACGAGCTCGCTCGGCCACCGGTCCCACTCGGTCGCGATGCGGTGGGCACCCGAGCCGTCGACGGACGCCACCCAGACCTCTTGCGGGTTGGCACCGGCCGGCGTCGACCGGACCGTGCGCACCCAGGCGATCGTGGTGCCGTCGTGCGACAGCGTGGGGGATTCGTGGTCGACGTCGGGGTCGTCGAAGAGCACGGTGCGTTCCGCGGTGTCGACGTCGATCGTGACGAGCACGGAGCGACCGCCCCGGGCCTCGGGCGCAGCGACCGCGGCGACGAGCGTGGAGCCGTCCGGGGTGAGGGCGCCGGAGACATGGTCGAGCGAGCGACCAGGCTCTGGCGTGACGTCCACCGGCGTCGGCAGGTGCGCGGGGTACGGCGCGGGGGCGTGCTCGTCGGACCCGGCCGACTCGCTCGCCGCGGTCGAGACGCCCGTGGCCGGTTCGACCGCGGTCGGTTCGGTCAGGTCGGCGAGGTCGATGCCGAGCACGTGGGTCTGGTCCGGGCCGAGGTCGTGGTCCCAGTACCGCACCGGGTAGGACTCGTGCAGGATCGCTCGGACCTTCGTGTCGTCGCGGCGCTTCCGGAGCGCTGCGTCCCGCGTGACGACACCGACACGCTCCCCGGCAGCTGCGGTCGGCAGGAGGTCGGCGGTGACGGCGACCATGTCCGAGGCGCTGGCCGTCGCGAGGACGCCACCCGTGCCTCCGGGAAGACGGGTCACCGGACGTGCCTCGCCCCCGGCAGCCGGCAACAGCCAGAGCTGCGCGGTGTCGTCGGCGCCGCCGTCGGCGTCCGGGCGCCCCGACACGAACAGCAGGTCACCGTTCCGGGTGAAGGCGGTGCCGGACTCGCCCTTCGCGCTCCGGGTGAGGCGGACGGGCACCCCGTCGCCGGTCGACGGCACGGACCAGACCGCACGGCGGTAGCCGGTGCCGTCCGCGTCGAGCGTGCTCACGGTGAGCGCGACACGGGTGCCGTCCGGGCTCAGGGCGATGCCGTCCACCCGTGGGAGTGCGAGGTACTGGTCGAGGTCAGAGAACGCCGTCGTCATGCCACCACGCTAGCCGCGTGCGCCGACGCTCCGTCCGGCTGGTGACGAGACTGTGGACAACTCGGTCAGACCACGGCTCGATCACACCACGACTCGGTCAGACCGCGACTCGGTCAGGCCCAGAACTCCGCGATCCGCTGCGCGATGCCCTCCGCCTGGGCCCGGCCGACCTCCGCGGCGGGCCGCTGGGTCGACAGGGACAGCGAATTCGTCCCGAATGCCTGCTGCGACGCGCTGTCGGCGACCACGACCTCCACGCTCGACCCGGCGGCACGCAGGGTCTCGACGGCCTCGTCGAGCCACGGGCCGAGCGGGGACGGCGCCTCGGGACCGCAGGCGATGACGAGCACGCGCTCGTGCCCCGCGGCGACGTCGGCGTTCGTGCCGGACCGGACGCCGCCGTCGATGTACGGACGGCCGTCGAGCATCACCGGCGACCACACGAGTGGGACGGAGCAGCTCGACGCGACCGCCCGGGGGAGCGGGATGCCGTCCGCGGCGGTCAGCACGCGGAAGGTGCCGTCGGTGGCGTCGACCGTGGTGACCGCGAGGGGACGCTCGGGCCACTCGGAGGACGGCAGGGTCTCGCCGAACGTCGCGACGCGCTGGTCGTCGGTCTGCCCGGTCGTGACGCGGAGCGCTGCCTGCCCGAGCCGTGCGCGACCGTCCTGCTCCGAGGTCATCCCGGCGAGGGCCTGCTCGAACGCACGCTGCATCGCCTCGACGTCGATCACGCCGGGCTCCTCGTAGGTCGTCGGGAGCGGGGAGATCTGCTGCGCGAACGCGGCCTGCACGCCCCCGTGCCGGACGAACGTGCCGACGACGCTGCCGGCGCTGGTGCCCACGACCAGGTCCGCCGCACCGAGGTCGACACCTGCGTCCTCGAGCGTCGCGAGGACACCGAGCTCCCACGCGATGCCGGCGACCCCACCACCGCCGAGGACGAGCGCTCGGGATCCAGCGGTGGGCGGTGCGAGTTGGCTCATGCACCATGCTTACCAACTCCACGGCCTGCGCGGTGCGCGGACAGCGGAGCGAACGGACAGCGGTGCGCACGGGCCGCGGGGTCGGTGGTCGGCCGTACCGTCGTGGCGTGGGTCAGGGGAACGAACGAACGAGCAGCCGTCGGTACGGAGACGTCGTGCTGCCCGTCGTCGCCGCCGCCCTGCCGTCCGCGGTGTTCCAGGTGCCGAACCTCGTCGGGGTCCCGGTGAGCAAGGCGGTGCTCGTCATCGTGGCGCTCGCCGTGTTCGTCGGGGTCGTCGTGTGGCAGGCACTCCGGGCCCGTCGGACCGCCGATGCCCGTCGTCGTGCGGAGGACGCCGGCGCGACGGCGCTCGCCGCGTACGAGGTCGCGGTGCAGTACGGCTTCGGCCAGATCGCCACGCGGCTCACCCGCTTCGCCGCACACGACCACGCCACGCGGCGGTCCGAGCTCGGGGCGTTCGCCGACCGGGCGGCAGCCGCCCTGGCGTTCTACCTGCTCCCGCACGTCCCGGACGTGCGCGCGAACGTGTACCTGCTCGCGCCGTCGCTTGACGCCCTCGAGCCGATCGGGCACGGCGGAGCCGGGGACACGGCCGGGGTGTTCCGCGCGGGGACGCCGTACGGGGACCGCAACCTCGACTGGGTGCTGCAGGGCGGGCCGCCGCGGGTCGTGGGGGACCGGGAGTCCGACGTCGACGCGGTGGACGACGAGCCGGACTTCGACCCGCGGTACCGCTCGTACGTGGCCGTCGTCGTCCGGGGTGAGGGCTACTCGTTCGGCATGCTGACGGTGGACTGCCCGACGCCGGACGCCTTCACCGACCTCGACGTGCGGAACGTGGGCGTCGTGGCGCAGTACGTCGGTGTCGCCTGCACGCTCGCGTTCCCCGTGCGGCACCAGCACCGCTGAGGAGGCCCGGGGGACGTCCGGCGCGTCGCCGCCGGTCGCCGTGACGACTGTCGGTCGGCGGTCGTACCCTGACGGCATGACGAGCGTGCACCCGACCCCGCTGTCGTTCGGCCGTGCCCCGGTCCGTGCGAACGACCGGCGCGTCGACGCCACCGACGCGGACTACGACGACCCCCGGGTGGTCGCGGCCAACCTCGAGCGGGCGCTCCGTGCGGCCCGCGCCCGGCTGACGGGTCGTCCGCGCCGGGGGTGACCCGTCCGCTACTCGGGCTGCACGTCGATGAGCACCTTGCCGACCGTGTCCTGCTCGACGGCGTCGTGCGCCGCCGCGGTGTCCTCGAGTGCGAACCGCGTCAGCGGCAGTCCGGCGTCCTCGCCCACGGGGAGGCCCCCGTCGCGCAGCGCCGCGGTGATGTCCTCGGCGGCCGCGGAGAGCGCCTCGTCGCCGATCGTGTAGAGCAGCAGGAACTGGTACCGCGCGTTGATGCTCATGTTCGGACGGATCGGCAGCGGCGCCTCGTCCCCACCGTTGTTCGCGTAGATCGACACGACGCCGTGGTTCGCCAGGACGTCGGCAACCAGAGCGGCGTTCTGCGGGATGGACACCTCGACGACGATGTCGACACCGTCGGGCGCGATCGCGCGGATCTGTCCGGCAGCGTCGTCCGAGCGGTAGTTCACGGTGTGGTGTGCCCCGGCGGCCGAGGCCAGCGCGGCCTTCTCGTCCGAGCTGATCGTGGAGATGACGGTCGCGCCGGCCCACCGTGCGAGCTGGATCGCGGCGTGCCCGACGGCTCCGGCACCGCCGGCGACCAGGACGGTCCTGCCCTCGAGCGCACCGGGGCCCAGGCGGGTCGGCCCCTGCTCGTGCGTGGTCAGCGCGCGGTGGGCCGTGATGGCGGGGACGCCGAGCGAGGCGCCCACGTCGAACGAGGCCCCGTCGGGCAGGCGGACGGCGCGGGACGCCGGCACGACGGTGGACTCCTGCGCCGTGCCGGTCGGCCGGGACGCCGCGGCCATGTACAGCCAGACGTGGTCACCCACGGTGAGGTCGTCGACCCCGGGGCCGACCGCGTCGACGACACCGGCGCCGTCCTGGTTCGGCGTGATCTCCGGGAACGGCAGGCCGTCGCCGTAGGTGCCGCCGGCGCGGGCCTTCCAGTCCGTCGGGTTGACGCCGGACACGACGACGCGCACGCGGACCTCACCGGGGCCGGGCTCCTGCACGTCCCGGTCGACGAGGGAGAGGACGGACGAGTCACCGGGCTGGGAGTAGACGATCGATTGCATGTCTCCACGCAACCACGTCCGCCCGTGGAGGACACCGGGAACGGTGGCGCCACCGGGCACGGCGGCCCGCCCGCCCGCGCCCGCCCAGGCGGCACGCCCGCCCCGCTCACCGCGCCATGTCGTACTCCTCACGCGCCACGGCCACCGCGGCCATGTGCGACGTCGCCCAGTCCTCCAGGGGCTGCAGCACCGTGCGGAGCGACCGTCCAGCGTCGGTGAGCTCGTACTCGACGCGCGGCGGGACCTCGGGGAAGACGGTCCGCGTCACGAGGCCGTCGCGCTCGAGTGCCCGGAGCGTCTGCGTCAGCATCTTCTGCGACACGCCCTGCACCCGCGCGGCGATCGCCGAGTACCGCACCGGCCCGTCGGCGAGCGTGCCGATCACCAGCACGCTCCACCGGTCGCCGATCCGGTCGAGCAGCTGCCGCGAGGGGCAGTCCGCCGCGTAGGGGCTGTACTCCAGAACACGCACGTCGACCTCCGTCACGCACCGCGAGGTGCCTACTTACTCAAAGAGAGTATCGCGCATACAGTGGGGCGAGCACGTCCGCACCAACCGAACCAGGAGCACGCATGTCCACGATCGTCGTCTTCGGAGGCACCGGCTACGCCGGCTCCGCCATCACCCACGAGGCCCTCTCCCGCGGCCACCAGGTCGTCGCCGTCGCGCGCGACACCTCCAAGCTCGACCCCGCCGACGGCCTCACCCTCGCGCAGGGTGACGCGTTCGACGCCGACTTCGTGGCCGAGGTCACCAAGGGCGCCGACGTCGTCGTCGTGGCACTCCACGCGGTCCAGTCGGACGGCAGCGAGCTCAAGGACCGCTTCCAGCACTTCGTCGACGCCGCCTCGGCTGCCGGCGCACGGCTCGGCATCGTCGGCGGAGCGGGCTCGCTGCTCGTCGCCGACGGCGGCCCGGCCCTCTACGACACCCCCGAGTTCCCGGACGCCTTCAAGGGCGAGGCCAAGAGCCACGGCCAGGTCCTCGACGCCCTCCGCGCGTCGGACACCGACGTCGACTGGTTCTACGTCAGCCCCGCCGCCGCCTTCGGCAGCTTCAACCCGGGCGAGCGCCTCGGCACCTACCGCACGAGCGACGACCTGCTGCTCACGGACGCCGAGGGCAACTCGGAGGTCTCCGGCGCCGACTTCGCCATCGCGTTCGTCGACGAGATCGAGACGCCGGCGCACCACCAGGCGCGCTTCGCCGTCGCCTACTGACCCACCCGCCCCCGCACAGAACTCCGCAACGGACACCGCACCACGCACCAGCGCGGTGCGGTGTCCGTTGCACGGTGCGGCGGCAGCGGAGCCGCACCGCACCGCCCACCGGACGGGAGGCTCGGGGCGGGCCCGCCACGAGCCTCCCGTCCGCCGCGTCAGCGGTGACCGACGATCGCGGGGAGCGGCATGTGGTGCCGCATCCGGACCGCCAGGTGGAAGCCGCCCCGCCGGGCGAGCACCACGCCGATGACGGCGGCGGCCGCCGCGGGCACCCCGCCGGCGACCATCATCCCCACGTGGGCGCCGAAGTGGTCGACCACCTGGCCCATGAGCGGCCCGCCGATGGCCTGGCCGCCGAGCAGCACGAGGATGTAGAGCGACATCACCCGGCCGCGGATCGCCGTGTTCGAGGACAGCTGCACCATGGAGTTCGACGCGGTCTGGAACAGCAGCTGCGACATCCCCACGGCGACGAGCATCACGGTGAACGGGGCGATCACGGGGATCGAGCCGGACACCACGAGCAGGATCCCCGTCCAGAACACCCCGCCGACGATCGTGCGCAGCCGGACCACCGCGCGCCGGGTCGACAGCAGGGCCCCGACCAGGGCACCGACCGCGACGGCGGAGTTGAACAGGCCGTAGCCTCCGGCGCCGACGTCGTACACCTGTGACGCGAAGGCCGACAGCAGCACGGGCATCGTCAGCGCGAAGACCGAGAAGAACGCCACCAGGATCACGGGCACGATGATCGTGGGCTTGCTGACGGCGTAGCGGAGCCCCTCGCGGAGCTGTCCCTTGCCGCGGGGCGCTGCCGGGGTGCGGTGCAGCTCGGACACGCGGAGGAACCCGAGCGTCACGACCACGGCCACGCAGGCGACGGCGTTGACGCCGAACGACCATCCCGCACCGACGGCCACGAGCAGCGCGCCGGACAGGGCCGGGCCGATCATCCCGCCGAGCTGGAACACCGACGAGTTCACGCTGATGGCGTTCCGCAGGTGCTTGTGCCCGACGATCTCGGTGACGAACACCTGGCGTGCCGGGTTGTCGATCACGGTGACCATGCCTACCACGAAGGCGATGACCCAGATGTGCCACGCCTGCACCACCCCGGTCAGGGTCAGGACGGCGAGCAGTGCGGAGAGCAGCGCGAAGGCACCCTGCGTGATCATCATCAGCGCCCGCTTGGAGAACCGGTCGACGAGGACGCCGCCGAAGAGCCCGAACAGCAGCATCGGCGCGAACTGGCACGCGACGGTGATGCCGACCTGCGCCACGGAGCCGGTGAGCTGGAGGACGAGCCAGTCCTGCGCGATGCGCTGCATCCAGCCGGCGGTCATCGCGACCAGGTTCGTCGCGGTGAACAGGCGGAAGTTCGGGACGGACAGGGCGATCAGGGTGTGCCGCCACGGCGGGCGCGTTGCCTGGATCGGGAGCGGTTCGGTGGGCGGGTGGAGGGTCGTCGATGACGCGCTCACAGTGGGGCTCTCCGGCGGTCGAGGGCGGGAAGGTACCCGTCCAAAACTAGTTGCTGCCGACCCATTCGACACCCGTATGGTGGCTATCAGTCCATTGCGTTCTCGAATGACCTGCACGACCGGAGGGCCCACCGTGATCGATCCCGTGCTCCTGCAGACCTTCCTCGCGGTCGCCGAGACCCGCAGCTTCACGCAGGCGGGAGCGCGCCTCGGCATCAGCCAGCCCACGGTGTCGCAGCACGTCCGGCGGCTCGAGACCGCCGTGTCGAGGACCCTCGTGGCGCGGGACACCCGGGGCGTGACCCTGACGGACAACGGCGACGCGATGGCCGGGTTCGCGCGGACGATCCTCGCGGCACACGCCACCGCGGACGCCTACTTCTCCGGCTCGGCGACACGCGGACGGCTCCGGTTCGGCGCGGCGGACGACCTCGCGATCACCCAGTTGCCGCGCATCCTGCGGGACTTCCGACGCCTGCACCCGCAGGTGAACCTCGAGCTGACGGTGAACCAGTCGTCACCGCTGCTCCGCCGGGTGCACGCCGGCCAGCTCGACCTCGTGTTCATCAAGCAGACGGCGGGGGAGTCGGCCGAGGGCACCCGCGTCGCGACGGACCAGATGGTCTGGATGGCGCAGGACGGCATCGCGGTGGAGCGCGACGAGCCCGTGCCGCTCATCGTCTACCAGGCGCCGAGCATCAGTCGGCAGATGGCGATCGACGCGCTCGAGGCCGCCGGCCGCACCTGGCGCATCACCTGCAACACCCGCGACGTGAACGGCGTGCTGGCGGCCGTCCGCGCGGGCATCGGGGTGGCGGTGTTCCCGCACTCACTCATCCCCGCCGACCTGGTGAAGGTGTCGCAGCGACTCGGGCTGCCCGACCTGCCGGCCGTCGACTACGTCCTGATCGCGAACCCGACCGTGCAGCGCGAGCCGATCGACGCCCTGACCAACGCGATCCTGTCGCGCGGGGTCGTCCGCGCCGTCTGACGCGCGGGACGCGTCAGGGCGCGAGCGTGGGGACGACGCCCGTGCCCGTGATGTCGGGCAGCGTCACGCCGGCCATCGGCAGCACCGCGCTCGCGACCGCCCACAGCAGCACGAGGGTCCCGACACCGCCGAGCACCGCCCCGAGCAGGGCGACCGGCCGCTGCCACGTGACCGCGGGGTTCCGCAGGGTCGCCACCGAGCAGACGAGTGCGATCAGGCCGAGCACCAGCCCGACGACGTGCACGGTCGCGGGAGCGGTGAACCACCAGGCCGCCAGACCGGTCGTCGCGAGGGCGGCCACCGCGCCGAACACGGCACCAGGGGTCGCCCCGATCGCGGCACGTCGCGTCGCCGATCCGGTCGGCGCACCGGACGGGAGGCTCGGCTCGGCCTCCACGGACCCGGTCGCCGCCGTCGCGGTGCCGGCCGCGGACGGCGCGGACACCGCCGGGGCGGTGACGGGGGGTGCGGCGAGCACCTGGGTGGAGGAGGTGGTCGGCGTGGGGGCCACGGCGGCTGCGGCGACGGCGCCCTGCTGGTGGGCGAAGCGGCGGGGCGTGCGGTAGCCAACGGGTCCGGAGGGCTCGGAGTCGGTGCCGTCGACGACGAGGTGTTCCAGGCCGGGGACGGAGAACCGCGGCTGTCCGGTCCGCGGGACGATCGGTCCGGCGTGCACCGCCGTCGGTGCGGGAGCGCTCATGCCGGCACCGACGAGGGCGTCCGGACGTGCTCCGGGGGTCGTGGCGGCAGCAGCGTCGACGGGGGAGACGGGGGCGGGGAACTCGGTGGCGCGGTCGAACGGACGAGTGTGGACCGTCGGCGACGTGGGGGCTGGCGGCAGGTGCTCCTCGGACGGCATGTAGTCCGGGACGACGATCTCGGGGTGCGCGGCATCGGGCGCGCTCAGCGGAGCCGGCGCGGAGACGGGGGTGCCGTGCGCCGGGGTGGACCCGGCGGTCTGCGCGGCCGGAGCGGTCGTGGCGGAGGCGAGGGGGGCCTCCAGGACGGTGCTGCCCTGGGCGCCCTCGACGTAGGGGGCCGTCACCCAGGCCGGGACGGGCCGGCGGGGTCGATCGGAATCGGGCATGCGGTGCGACGCCACGTGTGCTGTTCCCTCCGTCGGCGGATCCACCGTCAGTTCTAGCCGGAGAACGTGGTCCTGGCGCAGCCCCAGTTCCGGGGTCGCGCCGGTACGGTCGGAGCATGACCGGCATCGAACACCGTCCTCTCGGCCCCTCGGGGCTCGTCGTCTCCACCGTCGGACTCGGCTGCAACAACTTCGGCAGACCGGGGACGGTGACCGAGACGCAGGAGGGCACCGACGCCGTCGTGCACGCGGCGCTCGACGCCGGCGTCACCCTGCTGGACACGGCGGACATCTACGGCGGGACACCGGGGCAGTCGGAGACGATGCTCGGGGCCGCGATCGCGGGTCGCCGGGACGAGGTCGTGCTCGCGACGAAGTTCGGCATGGACATGGGCGGGGCGAACGGTCCCGACTGGGGCGTGCGCGGGTCCCGGCGCTACGTGCGGCTCGCTGTGGAGTCGTCCCTGCGGCGCCTCGGCACGGACTGGATCGACCTGTACCAGATGCACCGCCCGGACTCGGTGACGCCGATCGAGGAGACCCTCTCGGTCCTCGACGACCTGGTGCGCGAGGGCAAGATCCGCTACGTCGGACACTCGAACTTCGCCGGGTGGCAGATCGCCGAGGCCGAGCTCACCGCGTCCATCGCCGGCACCACCGCGTTCGTCTCCGCGCAGAACGAGTACAGCCCGCTGTCCCGTGCCGTCGAGGCCGAGGTGCTGCCAGCGGTCCGGGCGTACGCGCTCGGGTTCCTGCCCTTCTTCCCGCTGTACAACGGGCTGCTCAGCGGCAAGTACACCCGCGGCGACCGCCCCCAGGACGGCCGTCTGACCCGACTGAAGCCCGAGCTGCTCGACTCCGCCCCGTGGGACGTGCTTGAGGAGTACCAGCGCTTCTGCGACGAGCGGGGCGTCACGATGCTGCAGGCCACCTTCGCCTGGCTCCTCGCGCAGCCCGGGCTCACCAGCGTCATCGCGGGGGCGACGCGGCCGGAGCAGATCACGCAGAACGTCGACGCCGGCACCGCGTGGGTGCCGAGCGAGGACGACCTCGCCGAGATGACGGTCGTGTTCGACGCGGCCTGACCTGGTCTCCGGACCGCGGACGACGAGGGGCCGGGCACGCGTGCAGCGTGTCCGGCCCCTCGTCGTGTGTGCGGGTGGGTCACATGTCCCGGTAGCGCTTCGCGTCCGCCACGGCCTGCTCGAGCTGGAGCGCGTCGAACTGCTGCGTGTAGCCGGGGGTGTCGCGCTGGATGCGCCATCCCTCGGACAGCGCGCCGATGTCGACCGGCTCGA
Organism: Curtobacterium sp. GC_Cur_3; assembly: GCF_026544205.1. GTDB lineage: Bacteria > Actinomycetota > Actinomycetes > Actinomycetales > Microbacteriaceae > Curtobacterium. Next base: position 90,869 of record NZ_JALNUI010000006.1, on the reverse strand, counting down.
AGCCGAACTCGTCGATGAGGTCCGCCACGGTCTGCTTCGCCTCGGCGTCGTCCCCGGCGACGATCAGCGCACGACGGTGCTGCGTCCCGCGAGGTGAGCCCTGCGCGGGCAGGTCGGGCGCGTAGATGTGGTTGAAGGCCTTCACGACGCGGGCGCCGGGCAGGTGGTCCTGCAGCAGCTCCGCCGTCGTGGTGGTCTCGTCGTCGAGCGCCTGGATGTGACCGTCGCGCTCCGGGTAGTAGTTGTTCGTGTCGATCACGACCTTGCCGACGAGCGGCTCGACCGGGATGCTCTCGATCGCGGCGAGCGGCACCGTCACCACGACGAGGTCGCCAGCTGCTGCCGCCTCGTCACGCGTGACCGCACGCGCACGGTCGCCCAGTTCGGACACGAGGTCCGTGAGCGTCTCCGGTCCGCGCGAGTTCGCGATCGCGACGTCGTACCCGTTCTGCACCGCCAGCCGTGCCAGCGCTGATCCGATGTTGCCTGCTCCGATGATGCCGATGGTCGTCATGCCTGGAGTCAACGCCGTGCCCCCTGACGCATTCCGAGGCATGATGGCGACATGGCACACGAGTTCCGCGACGAAGCCGACCAGCATCGGTACGCGATGTACGTCGACGGTGCACTCGTGAGCGTCCTCGACTACCGCGAGAACGACGACGCCGTCACGTTCCCGCACACGTACACGGTGCCCGCGCACCGTGGGCACGGGTACGCCGGCGAGCTCGTCGCGTACGCGGTGGACGACGTCGAGGCCAGGAACGACAAGCGCATCGTCCCGATGTGCTGGTTCGTCGGCACGTGGTTCGACGAACACCCCGAGAAGACCCCGCTCCTCAGCCGCAACGTCGCGGACTGAGCACGTTCGACAGGACCAGCCCGTGCAGCAGATCGTCCCCTTCCTCTGGTTCGACGGACAGGCCGAGGAGGCCGCCACCTTCTACGCGTCGGTGGTCCCGGACTCCTCGGTCGACCACGTCGAACGCCTCCCCGACGGCTCCACCATGGTCGTGGCGTTCCGCCTGCACGGACAGCCGTTCCGGGCGATGAACGCCGGCCCCGGCCACCCGCACTCCGACGCGATCTCGTTCCAGATCGACGTCGACGGCCAGGAGGAGCTCGACCGGATCTGGGACGCGTTCCTCGAGGCCGGCGCCACGCCCTCGATGTGTGGCTGGCTCACCGACGCCTGGGGTGTCGCGTGGCAGGTGACCCCGGCGAACTGGGGTGAGCTGATGAGCGCCGGCGGTGACCCGGCCGGTGCCGCCCGCGCCTTCGAGGCGATGCGACAGATGGTGAAGCTCGACATCGACGAGCTCCAGGCGGCGATCCGCGGCTGAGGCCCCCGAGCGGGCACCAGGGCTGCCGGTACTGTGACCGGCAGGGGAAGAGCGCCGGCCCACCGGCGTGCAACAAGCTGGAGGCACGATGGACCACCCGAGGTCCGACGTCCGCAACGCTGACATCGGACGCGCCTACACGGAGCTCTCGCGCATCACGCGCCGCGCGAGCATCCGTGCCCGCGGCAACGACGCCGTGCTGAGCGTCGTCGACCAGTCGCTCGTCGACTTCGTCGTGGAGCATCCCGGCTGCATGGCCATCGACATCGCCCGCTACCTGCGCCTGAACCGCTCGACGATCTCCCGGCAGCTGGCCGGCCTCCTCGCCGCCGGCCTGATCCGGACGACCGACGGCGGCACCGGCAACGCGAAGCCCCTCGAGGCGACGCCGGCGGGGTGCGCGGCGCTGGAACGGTCCGTGCAGCTGCACCGCGACGCCCTCGACGAGCGGATCGCCAGCTGGTCCGACGACGACATCGCCCTGCTCGCCGGCCTGCTCGAACGCCTCGGCGCCGCGGACGAGGCCGGGCTCCCCGTCCCCAACCGGGCGCCCGACGCGTGAGCACCTCGCTCCTGCTGCTCTCCGACACCCACCTGCCGAAGCGCGCGAAGGACCTGCCCGCGGCGCTCTGGGCCGACCTCGACGCCGCCGACCTCGTCGTGCACGCGGGGGACTGGGTCGACCTGGCGACCGTCGACGCGCTCCAGGCCCGCAGCCGGTCGTTCGTCGGGGTGCGCGGCAACAACGACGACGCGCCGGGCTTCGCGGAGCGCCTGCCGCTCGTCGAGCGCTTCGACGTCGAGGAGCTCCGCGTCGCCCTCGTCCACGAGACCGGCGCGTCCACCGGCCGGGAACGCCGTGCCGCAGCGGCGTACCCGGACACGGACGTGCTCGTCTTCGGGCACTCGCACATCCCCTGGGACACCCGGGTCACCGGCCACGGTGTCGGCGGGACGACCGGGGCCCTCCGCCTCCTCAACCCCGGGTCGCCCACCGACCGCCGCCGTCAACCCGACTTCACCTGGATGCGCTGCTCGGTCGACGGGTCGGCGCTCGCCGTGGAGCTGGTGCGGCTGGCGCCGGGGGAGACGGAGCCGTCCGTCGCCCCGAGCACGCCGACGGCCGACGTCGTGGTGCCGGCAGCCCGGTAGCCACGACCGTCCGCGTCGTCCGGTGTGACCACCGCGTCGCCCGTCGGCATCCGGAAGAACGCGAGCTCCCAGGCGACCGACGCCCGGAACGCCCGCGCCATCGCCCCACGCACGGCCGGGGTCGCCGCCCGCGCCAGGTCCTCGACGTGCTCCGTCGCCGCCGCGCTCGACGCCGCGAACCCGGGGTCCCCGTACGCCGTGATCCAGTCCGCGTACGGATGCAGCTCGCCCGCGCCGGGGAGGACCGCGGCCGCGCCGAACTGCGCTCCGACCCAGGCGTAGACCCGGAAGCACGGCAGCACCGCGGCGGCGAGCACGGCGACGTCGGCCGCCGACGCGCAGGCCGCCAGGTGGGCCAGGTACCCGGCGCACGTCGGGTCGACCGCGTCGTCGGCGTGGGTGCCGGCGAGCCGTCGGTGGTGCAACGAGGCCGCCTCCTCGGCGCACCCGGACGCCGCAGCCGCCCAGAACGCCGCCGCCGGTCCCGCCGAACGCGCCCCGACCGCCCCGAGGTGCCGCTCGTACGCCCGCAGGTAGTGCACGTCCTGTGCCAGGTACCCCGCGAAGACGTTGGGGTCGAGCGTGCCGTCCGCCATCCCGCGCAGGAACGGGGTGTCGATCGTCGCCGCGAGGAGTTCCTCGACGTCGGTCCACCACAGGTCGGTCGACCGGACCGGGGGGAGCGCCCGTCGCACGAGTGCCCCGTGGTCCACCGGCCCGTGGCCGCTCCCGACCTCGAGCGCGTCGGCACCCGCGAGCGCCGCCGTCAGCCAGTCCTTCGCCCCGCGGACCGCGAGCTCCCAGTCACCGTGCCGTGCCGCGAGGGTCGCGATCGCGCTCGACAGGGAACAGCCCGTGCCGTGGGTGTTCGTCGTCGGGACGCGGGGACCCCGGAAGACCCGGACGGCACCGTCGGGAGCGACGAGCACGTCGTCCGAGGTGCTCCCGCCCGCGTGCCCGCCCTTCGCGAGCACGAGCACGTCCCACCGCCGGGCGACGGCCCGCGCTGCGCCGACCGCGTCCGTGTCGACGTCGACGGTGTCCGAGCCGGCCGTACCGAGCAGCCCCGCCAGGACCGCCAGCTCACTCCGGTTCGGCGTCACCAGGTCCGCCAGTGCGAACAGCTCCGTCATCGCGACCTCGGCGTCCGCGTCGAGCAGCCGGTCACCGCTCGTGGCCACCATCACCGGGTCGACGACCACGACGGCCGGCCGGTGCGCCCGCAGCCAGTCGGTGACCTCGCGGACGACCACGGTCGTGCCGAGCATCCCGACCTTGACCGCGTCCACGACGACGTCGTCCGACACCGCGTCGAGCTGGTCCCGCAGCACCGTCACGTCCGGCACGTGCACCGACCGCACACCGTGCGTGTTCTGCGCCACCACCGCGGTCACCACCGCCATGCCGTAGCCGTCGTGCGCCGCGATCGCCTTGAGGTCCGCCTGCAGCCCGGCCCCACCGGTCGGGTCGGTCCCGGCGATGCTCAGCACGCGCACCGGCCCGCTCACCGCACACCGCCGGCCTGGACCCACGCCGCCACGTACGCCGCGGCCGCCGCACCGGGGTCCGGCGCCGCGCAGATCCCCGAGACGACGGCGACCCCCGCCGCACCCGCGGCAGCCAGCGGTCCCACGTCGTCGAGGTCGACCCCGCCGATCGCGACGCACGGCAGGTCCGTCGCCGCCGCGATCCGGCCGAAGCCGTCGTGCCCGAGCGCCGGCGGGTGGTCGGGCTTCGTCGTCGTGGGGTGCACGACCCCCACCCCGAGCAGGTCGACGGTCCCCAGGGGGAGCCGCACCAGGGCGTCGAGGTGCGCCGGGGTGTTCGCGGTCAGCCCGACGTGTGCGTCCGGCCCGAGCAGCGACCGCGCCGCGGACACCGGCACGTCGGACTGCCCGAGGTGCACGCCCGCCACCCGGTGTCCGGCGTGCCGAGCGGCCAGGGCGACGTCGAGCCGGTCGTCGACGACCACCGCCGCCCGGTCGCCGACCGCGTCCGCGACGGCCGCCGTCAGCGCGAGGAGGTCCCTGGCGCTCGCGTCCTTGTCCCGCACCTGCACGATCCGGACTCCCGCGCGCACGGCCGCCCGGACGACGCCGAGCACCCCGATCCCGTGCCGGTCACACAGCAGCCCGTCGGTCACCAGGTACACGCCGACGTCGCTCACGCGGCACGCTCCTCGGTGACCCGGGCGACGCGGAGCACGTCCTCCGGGGTCAGCGACGCCAACCGGTCCAGGAAGAGCGGCTGGAACGTCCCGGGGCCGCCGGCGTCCGCCGCCGCGAGCTCCGCCGCGACCGTGTGCAGGAGCGTGCCGGCCACGGCAGCGGCTCCCGGGTCCTCCGGCGACACCGCCGTGAACGCGGCGATGACGGCGCCGAGCGCGCACCCGCCACCGGTGATCCGCGTGAGCAGCTCCGACCCGTTCGCGACCCGCACCACCGTGTCCGACCACCCCGGGGCGCCGGAGCCGGCCACCAGGTCGACGGGACCCGACACGGCGACCGCGCCCACGAGCCTCCCGGCCGTCGCGTCGACCGCGGCCGCACGCGCGTCGTCGGTGCCGGCCGTGCTGTCGACCCCGCGCCCACCGGCGGAGGCGCCGAGCAGCGCGAGCACCTCGGAGGCGTTGCCGCGGAGCACCGTCGGGCCGATCGCGAGCAGGTCCCGCGCCAGGGCCGTCCGCACCGGGAGCGACCCCACGGCGACGGGGTCGAGCACCCACGGCGTGCCGTGCTCGACCGCAGCCGTCGCGGCCTCGACCGACGCCACCCGGGGCTCGGCGTGTGGCGTGCCGGTGTTCACCAGCACGGCGTCGGCGACCCGGGCGAAGGGCCCTGCCTCGGTCGGCACGTCGACCATCGCGGCCGAGGCACCGAGCGCGAGCAGCACGTTCGCCGTCACGTTCTGCACCACGGTGTTCGTGATGCACTGCACCAGGGGGCTCCTGGCGCGGACGGCCTCGAGCAGTTCGGCGGTGCGTTCCGGCCACACGGGCGCAGCGTTCTCCATGGACGATCCCTTCGCGAGTACGAGCTCGAGCAGGTTCGACGGGTGTGATCTCAGCCGCTGGTCGCGGCACCCCGTGTCTCGAGCAGCACGGTACACGACGCATGTCAGGCGCGTGTGCCAGGGTGGACAGGTGCCAGACGTCCTGCCCCCCGGTCCGCCGCCCGGCCCCCGCGACCCCGGCGACGCCTGGGCGTACGGACCCGACGGCACCAAGGCGTGGGGACTCTTCGGCGCCTCCGGACTCCTCGTCGACGACGGCCACGGCCGCGTCCTCCTGCAGCACCGCGTCGAGTGGAGCCACCACGGCGGCACCTGGGGCATCCCCGGCGGCGCCCGGCACCAGCACGAGGACGCCGTCACCGGCGCCCTCCGCGAGTCCGCGGAGGAAGCGGGCGTCCCGCTCGACGGCATCGACCTCCGCCACACCGCCGTGCTCGACCTCGGCTTCTGGACCTACACGACCGTCGTCGGTCGCGCCGCACGGCCCTTCGAACCCGTCATCGCCGACCGCGAGAGCCTGGCGCTCGACTGGGTCCCCGTCGAGTCGGTCGACGACCTGCCCCTGCACCCCGGCTTCGGCCGCTCCTGGCCCGCACTCCGCGCCACGCTCGACACCAGCCCGCACGTCGTCGTCGACGCCGCGAACGTCGTCGGCAGCGTGCCCGACGGCTGGTGGAAGGACCGCTCCGGCGCCGCCACACGGCTCGTCGACGGGATCACGGCGCTCGCCGCGGTGGGGCTGCCCGCCGAGGCCCTCGGGCTCGACTCCACCACGTGGTGGCCGCGGTGGACCGTCGTGCTCGAGGGCGACGCCCGCGGTGCCGACGTCGCCACGGGTCCCGGGGGCGGCGACGGTGTCGGCGGCACGCCCGGCGTGGCCGTCGTGCGCGCGCCCGGCTCCGGGGACGACGCCATCGTGGCCGCGGCGGCCGACGCCGTGGCAGCCGGTGACGGCCCCGTCGTCGTGGTGACCGCGGACCGCGGGCTCCGCGACCGTGTGACGGCACTCGGTGCGAGCGTCGAGGGGCCATCCTGGCTCCGCGACCGGCTCTGAGCCACCGCTGCACCCGCACAGCGCACGGCGCCGGGGTGAGACGGCGACGGCGCCGCTGCCGCGCTCCCCGCGCGGCCGGGCCGACAAGCGCACGTGTGCGGATGGATCGCGCCAACTGCGTCGGTGACCGCTACGCTGGCTCGCACGCCGGTGCGCTCAGCCAGACGACCGCGACGACGAAGGCACGTCAACGGAGACGACCGCGACAGGAGACGCCCATGGAGCGCATCACGAAGGCCGACGACCGGGTCCACCGGCCGGCCGGCCCCTGGACGCCCACCGTCCACCGGCTCCTGGCCCACCTGCACGAACAGGGGTTCGTCGCGGCGCCGGAGCCCATCGCCCTCGGGGACACCCTCGAGACCGTCTCGTTCGTGCCCGGGGTCGCCGGTGAGTACCCGTGGACCGAGGACGTCGCGAGCGAGGCCGCCCTCGTCACCAGTGCCCGCATCCTCCGGCAGTACCACGACGCCGCAGCGAGCTTCCCGCTCGACGACACCGTCGACGTCTGGTCCCAGGCGCACCGGGCACCCGTCGAGACCGTCGTGCACGGTGACTTCGCCCCCTACAACTGCGTGTACGACGGCATCGCGGCCGTCGGCCTGATCGACTTCGACACCGCGCACCCCGGCCCCCGTGTCTGGGACGTCGCCAGCGCCGTGTACCGCTTCGCGCCGTTCACGACCGGCATGGTCGAGGGCCGCGCTGCCCCGACGCTCGAGGCCCGCCTGGCCCGAGCCGCCGAGTTCTGCCGGGCGTACGGGCTCGACGACGTCTCCAGGAGCCGGGTCGCCGAGACGATGGTGTCCTCGCTCGTCGCCCTCGTGACCCTCATGGAGACCGAGGCGGCCGCCGGCAACCCGAAGTTCATCAGCGACCTGCAGCACGGGCACGCCGACCTGTACCGCGCCGACGTCGCCTACCTCGAGGACCACCTCGACGAGATCGCCGCCGCGGTGGCCTGACCGGGCCCGAACACGCGGTGGCACCCACGCCGACGCAGATCCGCGCGATGCGCCTCGCCGCGCAGCGCATCGGTGTCGCGGGCGGCACACCGCTCGACGTCGTCACGCACATGACGGCGCTGCAGGGGCAGGACCTCGGGCAGTGCCTCTGGGCGATCGGGTCTCGCGCCCTCGGGGTGACCCGTGGCGACGTCCGCGCCGCCTTCGCCCGAGCGGAGCTCGTGCGGTCCTGGCCGATGCGCGGCACCCTGCACGTCCTGCGTCCCGACGACCTGCGGATGCTGCTCTCGCTGACGGCCGAGCGGACGCTCCGCAGCACGGCACGTCGGGCCGACCAGCTCGGACTCGACCCCGACACCGTCGACCGTGCCCGTCGGGTCACCGTCGACGCGCTGCACGGCGGGCGCTCCCTCGACCGGGACGGCGTCCTGACGCGGTACCGCCAGGCCGGCATCGACCCGGCGGGCGGCCGCGGCGCCACCCTGCTGTTCCGCCTGGCACACGAGGGCCTGGTCGCCTGGGGCCCCATGAGCCCCAACCGCCCGACCAGTCCCTCGGGCCAGGAGCTCGTCCTCCTCGACGAGTGGGCCCCGGCTGCCGACACCCTGCCCGACCGCGATGACGCTCTCGGTCGCATGCTCGTCGGCTACCTGCGCGGGCGAGGTCCGGCGACGGAGGCCGACGCCGCGAGCTGGTCGAAGCTCCCGCTCGGGGACCTCCGTCGTGCGCGCGCGGTGGCTGGCGACGAGGTGGAGGACCTCGGCGACGGGCTCCTCGCACTCGCCGACCGACCCGTCGTCGACGCCGTCCCCATGACGCACCTGCTCCCGGGCTTCGACGAGTACCTGCTCGGGTACGCCGACCGCACCGGGCACCTCGACCCCGTGCACGCCGACCGCGTCGTGCCCGGTGGCAACGGGATCTTCCTGCCGATGGTCGTGCACCGCGGCCAGGTCGTCGGCACGTGGTCTCGGTCCGAGCGCACCCAGGACGTCCGCGTGACCGTGACGCCCTTCGCGTCGCTCACCGCGGGCGCGGAGCGTGCCGTGGTGCGTGCCGCGAGCCGGTACGGGCGCTTCCTCGGCCTGCCGGCGGTGACCACGGTGGAGCCCGCCGCCTGACGGAGCCGGACCAGCGGGCACGACGTCCCACGGGCCTCCCGGCCGCCGTTCAGCGCGCACACGGCTGGTGCTCGCGCTTGCTCCGGTAACGTACCGCGAGCCATGACGGACAGCCCGGCCGACGCCACCCCCTACGAAGTCCTCGGCGTCGCCGCGACGGCCGACGACGAGGCCCTGCGCCGCGCCTACCGGCGCGCAGCCCGCGAGACCCACCCCGACCTGGGCGGCGACGCCGTGCGGTTCCGACAGGTCCAGGTCGCGTGGGAGCGCATCGGCACACCCGCGGCACGTCGCGCCTACGACGCCGGTGGGTCCCGTCCCTCGTCCGCGCCGTCGGGCTCGTCCGCGTGGTCGGCGACCGCCGGGAGGCCCGGGTCGGGTCGCGACGCCTACGCACCGCCCGCAGCGCGGCGCGACTCCCGCCCCCGTGCCCGGTCCCACGGACACCCCGGCGGGCGGTCACGGGAGGTCTTCCTCGCGGCCGAGCGCGAGTGGGTCGGGCTCGGCGACCCCATCGAGGACCCCTACGACCCGTCGCTCATCAGGAGCGCCCCCCGGTCCATCCGTCGACTGCTCGGGGAGGCCCTCGCCGAGGAGTCGACCGCCGCGATCGTCGCCGACATGGGCATCGGCGTGACCGTCTGGCACGACCTCGACGCCGGGGCCGAGGGCAAGCTCGACCACGTCGTGCTCATGCCGAGCGGGCTGTGGGCCCTCGAGTCCATCGACTGGGGCGGGCCCGTCCGGATCGAGCACGGGGAGATCGTCGGCGAGACGCTCGAGCCGGGCGAGCGTCCGGTCAAGGAGCTCGTCCGTGCGGCCCGTGCCGTGCAGAAGCAGACGCGCGTGCGGTTCACCGGGCGGATCCTCGTCGTGCCGGACTCCGCGGTCGACACCGACGTGCAGCTCGTCGGTCCGCAGCGGAAGCCCACGGCGTTCGTCGTGCGGCGCAGTGCGCTCGGCCAGGTGCTCAACGGCGTCTGGTCGCCCGAGGGCGCGGTCGACGTGTTCGACGTCCGCGACCGGCTGCAGCAGACCGTCCGGTTCGTCTGACGGGGTCCGTGCTGGCCTAGTGGCCGCGGAGCTTCTCGAGGTCGCGGCGTTCCCGCTTGCTCGGACGTCCGGCGCCGCGGTCGCGCATCGGGACGAAGCCGGCTTCCTCCTTCGGCAGGCGGGCCGGGGTCAGGTCGTCGAGGTGCTTCGCCGCCTCGGTCGCCCCGACGCGCTTGAGGATCAGGCTCTTCACGACGACGATCCGGTCGAAGCCGGCCTGGCGCACGCGGACCTCGTCGCCCGGTCCCACCGGCTGCGAGGGCTTCGCCCGCTCGCCGTTCACCTTCACGTGGCCGGCCTTGCACGCGGTCGTCGCGGCGGACCGGGTCTTGGTGATCCGGACCGCCCAGATCCAGCTGTCCACCCGGGCCTTGTCCATGCCCCCACCCTAGGCGCGCCGTCCGCATGCCCGATCCCCGTACGCTTCCCGGGTGGGCACGGACGAGCAGGCGGGCATCGCGCGGGCACTGGCACTCGGGCTGCTGCGGGACGCCGAGCTCGGGGAGCGGGTCGTCGTCCGGGCACACGACGCCGGGGGAGCACGCGACGCCCTCGGGGACCTGGTCGCACGGACGCCGGACTCCGTGACGGTGGACACCCGGCGGGGCCTCGTCGAGGTCGCCCTGGAGGACGTCGTCGCCGCCAAGCGCGTCCCACCGCCACCGCCGCGCCGCCCGCGCTGAGCACGGTGCGCGGTCCCTCAGCCTGTGCGAGGTTGCTCGCCCCGTGCGAGCCTGTCGCGCCGCACGGGGTGGTCAACCTCGCACCACGCACCCGCACCGCGGCCGCGGCCACCGCACCACGCACCCGCACCGCGGCCGCCGCACCCGCACCGCGCCCGCCGCACCGCGCCCGCACGGCGAGCCGCCCGCGGAAGCGCCCCCGCCCCGTCGTAGCCTTGCGCCCATGGCAGTCCCCGTCCCGCTCGGCACCGAGGACCGCACCGCACGCGTCGTCCTCCGCCGCCCCGACTCCTGGCAGCGTGCGGACACGGCCCAGGCGGACCTCCGCGTGGTGGGCGACGACGTCGTCCTCACCGTGCGCTCCCGTCCGAGCGACCGCTCCATCGGCGACGAGAACGCCTCGCTGCTCGACCGGCTGCCCGGCTCCGTCGACGGCCTGCTCCTGGTCGGCTGCGACGTCTGGACCACGGTCGGCGCCCCCGCCCGCCTGGTCGAGTACGTCCGCCCGGACGCCAGCGCGGAGGAGGACGACGGCCCCGGCGACATCATCGGCGCCCACCTGCTCTTCGTCACCGGCCGGCACCGCGTCGACGTGACGATCGAACGGCCCCTCGCCCGCCTCGCCGACACCGACGACCTCGTCTTCGCGGTCCTCGACTCCGTCCGCGCCGTCGGCCCCGTCAGCACCGGCGCCACCCGCGAGCTCGAGACCCTGCCGGCACCGCTCGCCCAGACCGAGGTCAGCGGCCCCCGAGTCACCCCGGAGGCCCTCGCCACCCTCCAGAGCCTCGCCGGGAAACGGTGGAACCCGACGCTCCTCCGCACCCCCGGCGGCCGCGAACTCGTCGACGCGGGCCTCGTCGGACGCTTCGGCACGCTCCCCGCGGACACCCAGGCGCTCCTCGAGCCGTGGGCGGCGGAGACCCAGCCGACCGTCCTGGAACAGCACCGGCCCGACGGACGGGTGGCGAGCCTCCAGGCCTGGTCCCGCACCGTCGTCGACGCACCGGACGACACCGGCGCGGTCCTCACGCGGCTCGCGCCGCAGCGCGTGGTGGCGCTCGCAGCCGGGAGGCTCGGCGTGCGTCCGACGTGGACCTTCCCGTTCCGCACGGGGTCGCTCCCGGCGGACCTGCTCGACCGGCGGCTCGCCGGTGGGGACGACACGCCCGATCTGCCGAGTGCCGTCGCCGAGGCGGACCCGCGGCTGGCGCGGTTCTGGGCTGCACCGTGGACGGTCTCGTTCCTCCGGCGCCCGGGGAGGCCCCACCCGGTCACCCTCGTGCACGCGGAGGGCATCGGCTTCGCACGCGTCGGACGCACGGAGGCCGGCGCCTCCGCGTTCTCTGCGGAGTCGCCGGCCAACGTGTACCGATCGGTCGTCCGGGCGTTCCTCGCGAACGCGGAGTCGCCGGGCTGAGACACAAGGCGTGTACCGATCGGTCGTCCGGGCGTTCCTCGCGAACGCGGAGTCGCCGGTCTGAGACACAAGGCGTGTACCGATCGGTCGTCCGGGCGTTCCTGTCCGAACCGCCCACGGAGTCCTAGGCGGCGGGGCCAGCCGTCAGGGTCACGGTGACGGTGCTCGCCGCGCCGGTGGTGTCCGTGTAGGCGACCGAGACCTTGTCGCCCACCGACTTCGACTGGATGACCTTCGTCAGCTGGTCGGCGCTCGTGACGGCGGTGCCGTCGACCGAGGTGATCGTGTCCCCAGCGGCCAGCCCGGCCGCCGCGGCACCGGAGCCGTCGACGGTGCCCGCGACCGCGACGCCACCGGTGGTGGCCGTCCCGCTCACCTGCACCCCGAGGAACGCCGGCAGGCCGATCGTGATCGTGCCGGACGCGTCGCCCGCCAGGATCTTCTGCGCGATCGACTTGGCGGTGGCGATCGGGATCGCGAACCCGGTGACGTCCGAGCTGCCCGAGGAGGCCGCGGTCGCCATGCCGACGACCTCGCCCTCGCTGTCGAGGACCGGGCCGCCCGAGTCGCCCGAGACGATGTCCGCCGCGACCTGGATCAGCCCGGTGAGGGACTCGGTCCCGGTGCCGGACTCGCTCTGCACCTGGATGTCCTGGTCCGTCGCCGTGACGGTACCCGTGGCGGCGACCAGGTTGCCGGTGCCCTCCGCGTTGCCGACGTCGGTGACCGCGTCGCCGGTCTTCGCACCGCCGTCGTCGTCGAGCGAGACGGTGGACAGGCCGGAGGCGTCCTTGAGCTTGAGGACGGCGACGTCGTTCGTGGCGTCGGCGCCGACGACCTCGGCGTCGTACTCCTTGCCGGTGGTCTCGTCCGTGACGCTGATGCTCGTGGCGCCCTGGATGACGTGGTTGTTCGTCAGGATCGTGCCGTCGGACGTCAGGACCATGCCGGTGCCCGCGGCCTGTGACGAGGCGTCGTAGTTCAGGATCGTGTTGATCGTGACGACGCCCTTCTTCTGGGCGGCCGTCGCAGCCGTGGCGGGGGACTGGGTGCCGGTGCCGGTGCCGGTGCCGCTGTCCGATCCGCTGCCCGTGCCGTCGCCCGGCACCGTGAAGCCGTTGGTGCCGCTGCCGTCCGTGCCGGTGCCGGTGCCGGTGCCGGTCCCGCTTCCGGGCAGGGTCGTGGTGCCCTGCGACTGGCTCGACGTGGTCTGCGTGCCGTGTGAGGAGAGCCCGAGGGCGGTGCCGCCGGCCGCGCCGACGATGGCGAGGGCCGCGACGCCGGAGCCGATCATCAGCCCGAGGCGACGGCGCTTCGACGTGCCGGGACGGGGCCCGAAGGCGCCGCTCCATCCGGTCCCGTCAGCGGGGTGTGCGGCGCCGTAGGGCGTGCCGTGCTGCGCCGCGTGCGACCAGGAGGCCGAGCCGGCGAGGGCCGGGCTGCCGATCAGGTACGGGCCGTGACCGTCGTGCGTGTAGGCGTAGGGGCCGGAGCCGTCCGGGGCGTAGAGGTACGGGCCCGAGCCGTCGAAGGCGTAGGCGGGTCGGAGCGTCGACCGGTCGGCGTGCGGGGCGTCCCATGAGGCGCGGGGTGCGCTGGCCTGCGCGTCGATCGGCGTGGTGCCCGGTTCGGCGTCGGGGTTCTGGTTCTCGTTCATCGGTGCTCTCCGGTCGCTCTCGACTCCCCGGTCGGGTGTCGATGTGTCGAGTACAGGCCCGCTTCCCATGGAGAACCTATGAACGGGCACTGCGTGCGCTCATGACTCGCTCGGCGATCACCGAGCGGGCACACCGGGTTAGGGTTGCCTCAGTTCCCATGCGCTCTCCGTCCTCCACCCCGCCCGCGCCCAGTTCCGTGCCACGACTCGTCGGCGCGACCGTGCTGGCCGTCGTCGTGCTCATCGTGGCGGTCGCCCTGAGCATCGCCTTCGGGTCGCGACCGATCCCGCTCGCCGCGGTGTTCGACGCCGTCACCCATCCAGGCCGCGACGACGAGATCGGCCTGATCGTGCTCGGCAACCGCGTCCCACGCACGGTCGTGGGCCTGCTGGCGGGGGCGGCCCTCGGCGTGGCCGGTGCCGTGATGCAGGGCGTCACGCGCAACCCGCTCGCCGACCCGAGCGTGCTCGGCATCAACTCCGGGGCCGCGCTGGCGGTGGTCGCCGGGATCGCGCTCTTCGGGATCAGCGGCACCGCCGCCTACCTCCCCTTCGCGTTCGCCGGTGCCGCGCTGGCGGCGCTCCTCGTCTACGGCATCGCCTCGGTCGCGCGGCGCGGCCTCACCCCGGTCGGCCTCGCGCTCTCCGGAGCGGTCGTCGCCGCAGCCCTCGCCTCGGTCACCACGGCGGTGCTCGTGACGAGCCAGAGCCTCCTCGACCAGCTCCGGTTCTGGCAGGTCGGCGCGCTCGCGGGCAAGGACCTCGGCGCCGCCGGCGTCATCACGGTCCCGGTGCTCGTCGGGCTCGGCATCGCGTTCGCCCTCGGACGCTCCCTGAACACCCTCGCGCTCGGCGACGAACTCGCCGCCTCGCTCGGGCAGCGCGTCGTGCTCGTCCGCGCGGTCGGCGGACTCGTCACCGTGCTGCTCGCCGGGTCCGCGGTCGCCGCGGCCGGACCGGTCGCGTTCATCGGGCTCGCCGTTCCCCACGCCGTCCGCCGACTGAGCGGACCCGACCACCGCTGGACGATCCTCCTGTCCGCCATCGTCGCTCCGGCCCTGCTGCTGGTCGCCGACGTCATCGGCCGGGTCGTCGCGTACCCGGGGGAGCTGCAGGTCGGGATCGTGACCGCGCTCATCGGGGCACCCGTGTTCATCGCCCTCGTCCGCTCGAAGGCGGTGCGGGGACTGTGACGACGACGGACCGTGCCGTGCGGCGTCGGGTGACCGGGGCGCGACGTGAGCTGGTCGTGCTCGGGACCGTCGTGGTCGTGCTCGTCGCGCTGGTGCTCGTGGGGCTCGGCGTCGGGGACATCCCGCTCGCACCCGGTCAGGTCGTGGCGGCGCTCGTCGGCCACGGCGACACCGTGTCGGACTTCGTCATCGGGCAGCTGCGCGGTCCGCGGGTCGCGGCGGCGCTCCTCGTGGGGGCGAGCCTCGGCGTCGCGGGCGGCATCGTGCAGAGCGTCGTCCGCAACCCCATCGCCAGTCCCGACGTCATCGGCATCACCTCGGGCGCGAGTGCGTCGGGCCTGACCGCCATCGTGCTGTTCGGCGTCTCCGGTGTCGGCCTCTTCTGGACCGTGCTCGTCGGCGCCGTCGTCGTGTCGGTGCTCATCGCCGGGTTCGCCTGGCGGCGGGGCATCACCGGCAACCGGGTGGTGCTCGTGGGGATCGGCGTCTCGGCGATGGCGGTCAGCGTCTCCGGGTGGATGCTCACGAGCGGCACCGTGCAGCAGGCGGGCACCGCGTTGCTCTGGCTCTCCGGCAGCCTGAACGCCGTGGACCCGGGCATCGTCGGCGTGCTGGCCGTCGCGTTCGTGGTGCTCGTCGTCGCGGCGCTCGTGCAGTCGCCGCGGCTGACCGTCCTGACGCTCGGGGACGAGGTCGCCTCGTCACTCGGACTGCGACCGAACCGCGCGAAGGTGTTCCTGCTGCTGACGGCCGTCTGCCTGACCGCCGCGGCCGTGGCGACCGCGGGCCCGGTGTCGTTCGTGGCGCTGATGGCGGCGCCGATCGCCCGACGGCTCGTCGGTGGCGGTCGTGTGGCGCTCGGACCGGCCGCGGCGGTGGGCGCGGTGATCGTCCTCGCGAGCGACCTCGTCGCGCAGTTCGCCCTGCCCGGCACCACGCTGCCGGTCGGTGTCGTGACCGGCGTCGTCGGTGCGCCCTACCTGCTCTGGCTGCTCGCCCGGTCCCGCTGATCCGCGCGGTGGTGTCCGCTCGCCGCGGACAGGTCGTGTCACTCGTCCACGGGGCTCTCGACGGGCCGCTCGTTTCCGATACGCTTGACTGCCAAGAGGAGGAGGTCCACCGATGCCAGATCCAGTGGTCCCGCAGCCAGAGGGACAGCGAGCCCCGGAGCAGCGGCTGGTCGACACGACGCTGACCTTCAGCATGGAGTTCGGCGCGTCCCTGACGCCCGAGTCCGGTGTCTCACCCGAAGAACGTGACGCGATCACCGCGTTGCCGTCCGGTTCGGCGTTGCTCGTCGTCCGTCGCGGCCCCAACGTCGGAGCGCGCTTCCTGCTCGACTCCGACGTCACCACCACCGGCCGCCACCCCGACGCCGACATCTTCCTGGACGACGTCACCGTCTCCCGGAAGCACGCGCAGTTCCTCCGGAACGGCACGTCGTTCACGGTCAAGGACAACGGCTCGTTGAACGGCACGTACTTCGACGGTGTCCGCATCGACGAAGCACCGCTCACCGACGGCGCGGAGGTGCAGGTCGGCAAGTTCCGCCTGACGTTCTACGCGTCCCGGGTCGACCTGGCGCGCCTGGCGAACGCGTAGTGGCCGCGCGCTCGGCCGCAGTGCGGTCGGGTTCGCCGGCTGCGGACCTGTTGACGATCGGACAGGTCCTCGCCCGGCTCAAGCCGGAGTTCCCCGACCTGTCGAGCTCCAAGCTCCGCTTCCTCGAGGAACGCGAGCTCGTCACCCCCGTCCGCACCGCCAGCGGGTACCGGAAGTTCTCGCCCGCCGACGTCGACCGTCTCCGTGTCGTGCTCGGCCTGCAGCGTGACCACTACCTGCCGCTGAAGGTCATCAAGGAGTACCTCGCCGACCTCGACGCCGGTCGGCAGCCCGCACTCCCCGGTGGAGGCGACGGTCCCCGGCCCTCGATCCTCGGCCGCGAGAAGCGCTACACCCGGGACGACCTCGTCCGTGCGGCGCAGGCGTCCCCGATGCTCGTCGCCGACGCCGTGTCCGCGTCGCTCCTGCCCGCGTCGGACACCTTCGGCGAGGACTCGGTCGTCGTGCTCAAGGCCCTCGTGGAGCTGCAGCGCACCGGCATCGAACCCCGACACCTCCGGACGTTCCGCAGCACCGCGGAGCGCGAGGTCGGGCTCATCGAGTCGGCGCTGATGCCCGTCTCCCGTCGTGGTGACGCCACGTCCAGGGCCAAGGCGTCCGAGCTCGCGCGGGAGATCGCCGGACACCTCGAGGTCATCCGCTCGAACCTCATCCGCGCGGCCATCGGGCGGATGGACGCGTGAGCGGCGCTGGTGGAGCGTCGGGGCTCGGGCGTATCCTCGACACGCCGGACGCGCCGAGTCGGATGTCCCGCGTCGGACCGGTCGGAGTCGCTACCGTGGACCTCGGAACAACTCTCAACCCGTCGTTGAACCTTCGGGTGAGGGCTCGATCGTCGTGGAAGGCAGTCCAATGAGTGGGAACGACACCCCCGGTACCCCGTCGGACTCGACGCGGTACGACCTCGGGCTGCTGTTCACCGACGGACTCCCCGAGCACGACGAGCAGAACGGCTACCGCGGCACCGTCGCCGCGAAGGCCGCCGGCATCAGCTACCGCCAGCTCGACTACTGGGCGCGGACCGAACTCGTCCAGCCGACCATCCGTGGCGCGGCAGGGTCCGGGTCGCAGCGCCTGTACGGCTTCCGCGACATCCTCGTGCTCAAGCTCGTGAAGCGCCTGCTCGACACCGGCATCTCGCTCCAGCAGATCCGCACCGCCGTGAACCAGCTCCGCGAGTCGGGCGTCTCCGACCTCGCCCAGACGACGCTGATGTCCGACGGTGCCTCGGTGTACCTGTGCACCTCGGACGACGAGGTCATCGACCTGGTGTCCCGCGGGCAGGGCGTCTTCGGCATCGCGGTCGGCAAGGTCCTGCGTGAGGTGGAGACCTCCCTCGTCGAGCTCGACGCGACGCCGGCGGCCGACCCCTCCGACGAGCTCGCTGCGCGTCGCGCCTCCCGCGCTTCCTGACGCGCCGGTCCTGCCGCGCGGCGGCGGCCGCGAGTGCGTCTGCGTCGCACCGACCGCTCCCGTGAGATCGCACTTCGTGTCGCCTCGCGCGGCGCGGACCCGACACGAACTGCTATCTCAGCGGTGCCGGACGTGCCCGGGACGCCGTGCCGAGCGGTCACGACACCCCGCGTGCGCATCGCCGAGCGGCCGGGAACCGTCGCCGCGGCGGCCCCGAGCCGACGTTTCGTGACCGTTCGCCGGACGTGAGCGGGGAGTCGCGACCACTCGGGCCAGCCGTCAGCCGGGCGGACGCGACGTGGCGGGCGTGGGTCGAGCCTCCCGGCTGCCGTGGTGCGCCGAGACGGCCGTGAGATCGCACCTCGTGTCGCCTCGCGCGGAGCGGACCCGACACGAACTGCGATCTCGGCGGCACCGGACGTGCCCTCGTCGCCGAGCCGAGCGGTCACGACACCCCGCGTGCGCATCGCCGAGCGGCCGGGAACCGTCGCCGCGGCGGCCTCGAGCCGACGTTCCGTGACCCTTCGCCGGACGTGAGCGGGGAGTCCTGACCACTCGACACCGTCCTGGACAGAGCACACGACCCCCACGAAACGGAACGCACCCCGGGTCAACGACCCGGGGTGCGTCCTCAGCGCGAGCGCGTGCGAGTCAGACGGGGCTGCCGTCGGCGTAGGGGCCGATCTTGCCCGTGCGCATGATGCGCTCGAGCAGCTGGTCGAAGTTGCGGGCCATCTCCTGCGCGGACTCGCCGGGCCACACGTGCAGGGGCTTCGCGGCACCCTGAGCCTGCTGCAGCGAGGTGCGCTCGGGCAGCTGCGGGGAGAGCACGAGCGGCCCGAACATGTCGCGGAGCTCCTTGATGCGGAACTGGTGCTCGAGCGACTGCACCCGGGCGCGGTTCACGATGATGCCGAGGGGCTGCAGGCGCGGGGAGAGCCCGCGGCGGATCTCCTCGATCGCGCGGAGGGCACGGTCGGCGGCGGCCACGGAGAACAGACCGGGTTCGGTGACGACGGTGACGCGGTCGGACGCTGCCCACGCGGTGCGGGTCAGGGCGTTGAGCGAGGGGGAACAGTCGATGAGGACGAGCTCGTAGTCCTGCTCGACGTTGGCGAGCGCTTCCTCGAGCTTCCAGATGTCGCGGATCGACGGGTGCGGCCCGTCGAAGTTGATGGCCGAGGGGGAGCCGACCATGACGTCGATCTTGCCCTGGGAGCCCTTCGTCCAGCCGGACGGCGCGATGGCCTGGCGGACGATCTTCTCCTTCGGGTTCTCGAGCACGTCGGCCACGTTGAGGTGGCCGGCGATGTTGATGTCGAGGCCGGTGGAGACGTCGGACTGCGGGTCGAGGTCCACCACCAGCGTTCGCAGACCCTTGGCGAACGCGGCGGAGGTCAGACCGAGTGTGACCGTCGTCTTGCCGACACCGCCCTTGAGAGAGCTCACGCTGAGTACATGCACGTTGAGCAACGTTACCGCCAGTAGGGTGGTCGCACCTGACCCAGTGCTGAAAGGGCCCGCGTGTTCCGCAAGATCCTGGTCGCCAACCGTGGCGAGATCGCGATCCGTGCCTTCCGCGCGGCGTACGAACTCGGTGCCCGCACAGTCGCTGTCTACCCGTACGAGGACCGGAACTCGCTCCACCGGTTGAAGGCGGACGAGGCCTACCTCATCGGGGAGCGGGGCCACCCGGTCCGGGCCTACCTCGACGTCGCCGAGATCGTGCGGGTCGCCCGCGAGTCCGGCGCCGACGCGATCTACCCCGGGTACGGCTTCCTCTCGGAGAACCCCGACCTGGCCGCCGCCGCCGCAGCTGCGGGCATCACGTTCATCGGCCCCGGGCAGCACGTGCTCGAGATGGCCGGCAACAAGGTCACCGCGAAGGAGCACGCGATCGCCGCGGGCGTCCCGGTGCTCGCGAGCACGCCGGCCAGCCGCGACGTCGACGAGCTCGTCGCCGGCGCCGCCGAAGTCGGGTTCCCGGTCTTCGCGAAGGCCGTCGCCGGTGGTGGCGGGCGTGGCATGCGGCGCGTCGAGACGCCGGAGGAGCTGCGTCCGGCGCTCGAGGAGGCGATGCGCGAGGCCGACAGCGCGTTCGGCGACCCGACGATGTTCCTCGAGCAGGCCGTGCTCCGGCCCCGGCACATCGAGGTCCAGATCCTCGCGGACGCCACCGGCACGGACGCCGGCACGATCCACCTCTTCGAGCGGGACTGCTCCGTGCAGCGCCGCAACCAGAAGGTCGTCGAGATCGCCCCGGCGCCGAACCTGGACCCCGCGGTCGCGGCCGCGCTGCACCGCGACGCCGTGGCCTTCGCGCGGTCGATCGGCTACGTGAACGCCGGCACGGTCGAGTTCCTGCTCGACACCGTGGGCGAGCGCGCCGGTCAGCACGTCTTCATCGAGATGAACCCCCGCATCCAGGTCGAGCACACGGTCACCGAAGAGGTCACGGACGTCGACCTCGTCCAGTCGCAGATGCGGATCGCGGCGGGGGAGACCCTCGCCGACCTCGGCCTGTCCCAGGACACCGTCGTGGTCCACGGCGCCGCGCTGCAGACCCGCATCACGACCGAGGACCCGACCCAGGGCTTCCGGCCCGACACCGGTCGCATCACCACGTACCGCAGCCCCGGAGGTGCCGGCGTCCGCCTCGACGGCGGCACGGTCGCCACCGGCGCGCAGATCAGCCCGCACTTCGACTCGATGCTCGCGAAGATGACGTGCCGCGGTCGGGACTTCCCGAGCGCCGTCGCCCGCGCGCGTCGCGCACTGGCGGAGTTCCGCATCCGCGGCGTCAGCACGAACATCCCGTTCCTGCAGGCCGTGCTCGAGGACCCCGACTTCGCCCGCGGCGACGTCTCCACCGCGTTCATCGGCGAGCGTCCGCAGCTGCTCGGCGGCCACGTGTCGAAGGACCGCGGCACGAAGGTCCTGAACTGGCTGGCGGACGTCACCGTGAACAAGCCGAACGGCTCGCCCGCCGCACACGTGGTGGACCCCGCGACGAAGCTCCCGACGGGTGTCGACCTGTCCGCGCCGGTCCCCGAGGGGCAGCGCGACCGCCTGCGGCTCCTCGGTCCGACCGAGTGGGCGAAGGCCCTCCGCGCGCAGACCGAGCTCGCCGTCACCGAGACCACCATGCGCGACGCGCACCAGTCCCTCCTCGCCACGCGCGTCCGCAGCAAGGACCTGGTCGCGGTCGCGCCGTACGTCGCGCGGCTCACGCCGCAGCTGCTGAGCGCCGAGGCCTGGGGCGGCGCGACCTACGACGTCGCGCTCCGCTTCCTCGGGGAGGACCCCTGGGAGCGCCTGGCCTCGCTGCGCGAGGCGATGCCGAACATCCCGATCCAGATGCTGCTCCGCGGCCGCAACACGGTCGGCTACACGCCGTACCCGACCGAGGTGACCGATGCGTTCGTCGCCGAGGCCGCCGCCACCGGCGTCGACGTGTTCCGGGTCTTCGACGCGCTGAACGACGTCCGCGCCCTGCGACCCGCCCTGGAGGCCGTGCTCGCCACCGACACGGCCGTCGCCGAGGCCGCGCTCTGCTACTCCGGCGACCTGCTGGACCCGGCGGAGGACCTCTACACGCTCGACTACTACCTCCGCCTCGCGGAGCAGATGGTCGAGGCCGGTGCGCACGTCATCGGCATCAAGGACATGGCCGGGCTCCTCCGCGCGAGCGCGGCCGAGAAGCTGATCGGCGCGCTCCGGGAGCGCTTCGACCAGCCGGTCCACGTGCACACGCACGACACCGCCGGCGGACAGCTCGCGACGCTCCTCGCCGCGGCCCGGGCCGGTGCGGACGCCGTCGACGTCGCCGCCGCACCGATGGCCGGCACGACGAGCCAGCCGAGCATGTCCGCGCTCGTCGCCGCCCTGGCGCACACGGAGCGCGACACCGGGATCTCGCTCGACGCCGTCGGTGACCTCGAGCCGTACTGGGAGGCCGTCCGGCGGGCGTACGCGCCGTTCGAGTCCGGGCTCGCCGGGCCCACCGGCCGCGTCTACAAGCACGAGATCCCCGGCGGGCAGCTCTCGAACCTCCGCCAGCAGGCCATCTCGCTCGGCCTGGGCGACCGGTTCGAGCAGGTCGAGGACTGGTACGCCGAGGCGAACCGGATCCTCGGACGCCCGACCAAGGTGACGCCGTCCTCGAAGGTCGTCGGTGACCTCGCGCTGCAGCTCGCCGCGGTCGACGCCGACCCGGTCGACTTCGAGCAGAACCCGCACAAGTACGACATCCCGGACTCCGTCATCGGCTTCATGGCCGGGGAGCTCGGCGAGCTGCCGGGCGGGTGGCCCGAGCCGTTCCGCACGAAGGTGCTGGCCGGCCGGACGGTCTCGCTCGAGATCACCCCGGTGCCCGAGCACGAGCGCGCGCACCTGGACACCCCTGGCCCCGAGCGCCGCAGCGCCCTGAACCGCCTGCTGTTCGAGCAGCCCACCCGGCAGTTCCAGCAGGTGCGCGACGAGTACGGCGACCTCTCCGTCGTCGCCACGGTCGACTACCTCTACGGGCTGCGACCCGGCGAGGAGCACGTCGTGTCGCTCGGCAAGGGCGTGGACCTGCACGTCGGGCTCGAGGCCATCGGCGAGGCCGACGAGCGCGGGGTCCGCACGGTCATGGCGACGCTGAACGGGCAGCTCCGCCCGGTGTACGTCCGCGACCGCTCGATCCAGGTCGAGACGAAGTCCGCCGAGAAGGCGGACCGGACCGACCCGCACCAGGTCGCGGCGCCGTTCTCCGGCGTCGTGACGCTCAAGGTCGCCGTCGGTGACGTCGTGACGGTCGGTCAGGCCGTCGCGAGCATCGAGGCGATGAAGATGGAAGCGGCCATCACGGCGCCCGTGGCGGGCACCGTCGGCCGTCTCGCGATCCCGGTGACCCAGCAGGTGGACGCCGGCGACCTCCTGGTGGTGCTGCAGTAACGTGACCGTCCGTCCCATCCGCCTGTTCGGCGACCCCGTCCTCCGTTCGCCCTCGGACCCGGTGCGCATCGGCGCCGACGGTGTCCGCGAGCTCGTGCAGGACCTCATCGACACCGTCAAGGAGCCCGGCCGCGCGGGGGTGGCGGCGCCGCAGATCGGTGTCGGTCTCCGCGCGTTCTCCTACAACGTCGACGGCGAGGTCGGCTACGTCCTCAACCCGGAGCTCGTCGAGGTCTCCGGCGAGCCCGAGCTCATGGACGAGGGCTGCCTGTCCGTCCCCGGGCTCGCCTACCCGACCAGGCGGTACCCGTACGCCAAGGTGCGCGGGGTCGACGTCGACGGCGAACCGGTGGAGGTCGAGGGCACCGGACTGATGGCCGAGGCGCTCCAGCACGAGACCGACCACCTCGACGGCACCGTGTACGTGATGACCCTCGAGCCGGAGACCCGCCGACAGGCCCTCCGCGACGTCCGCGCCCAGGACTGGTTCCACTGACCCTCGACGGCCGCGGAGCGCACTGCCCGTTCCGCTGTGCCGTCGCCCGTCGTAGGCTCCGGAGCAACCACCGGAACGCACTCCCGACGTCCTGACCCCCGTGATGGGGGTCCTCACGGCGTTCCCCACCACGTACGTTCGACGCGGCGCCGCGAGATGATCAGGCTCGCCGTGACCGCGAGATGATCAGGGGAACTCCATGGAACGACAGCGCAGGGGACTCCGTGTCGCCGCCACCGTGACGATGGCCGCCGTGGCCGCGACGTTCGGGCTGGTGGCGCTGACGCCGCCGGCACCGGCGGCGGCAGCCACGACCGAGCCCGAAGCAGCCGACTACGCGTCCGACGTGTACGGCGACGCCTGGGACTACACGAACTCGACCGACTTCAACACCGACTTCTCGGAGACCCCGGCGACGGTCGGCGGCGGGGCGCTGAAGGTCCGCCTGGCGCCCGGCAACCGGCTGTTCCTGGTCCACTCCATCTCGGGGAGCCTGGCGGCCGGCCGCGACGGCGCCCGACAGCCGGTGGACACCGCGAAGTACTCGCGGCTGACCTTCTCGATGGACCAGCCGCTGTCGAAGCACATCGGCGCGGTCTACTGGTTCACCTGCCGGGAGCAGACCGTCGCCTGCGGTGGCGGGTTCACGTTCCCGATCGTGCAGGGTCCGCACGTGTACGACTTCGACCTCAACGCGCAGTCGAACCTGCTGGCGAAGGTGCCGTGGCGGTCGGCGAAGATGGTCGTCTTCCGCCTCGACCCGGTGGTGCTCGCGGACGGTTCGGGCGACACCGGCACGCAGGCCAGCATCGACTGGCTGCGCCTGCACGCGGCTCCTGACGCGACCCACCCGCACGCGGGGATGCCCGCCGGGACCTACAACGGGTACACGGTGACGCCGCGCCCGCAGGTCGTCGTCGACTCGCCGAACCAGACACAGGGCCAGGACTACGCCACCGCGACGACGGGCCGGCCGTGGAACTTCACGTCGGTCGCCGCCACGTCGAAGGTGACGTACTCGAACACGCTCCAGCAGGCCCGCGACGACCGCGGGTTCACCGCGCGCAACACCGGTCCGCACCAGAACGACCCGCAGGTCCACCTGCCGGTCTCGAACGTGGCCGGCAACACCTACCACTACCTGCAGTTCGACATGAAGTACGACGGGCCCTTCAACCTGTCCGGCTCGGCCGGCGGGGGGAAGCTGGCGCGGGTCATCTGGAACGTGTCGGGCAACGGCACACCGCAGATCAGCAACGACATCCTCACCTACTCCTCGGGCAACGCGTCCGAGGTGAGCGTCGACCTGGCCGCCGGGAACCCGCTCGACGAGGACGCGCTCACACCGAAGCTCGGCTGGGCCGGACGGACGATCAGCAGCCTCCGGTTCGACCCGAACGAGGACCCGGGCCAGGCGGTGTGGCACCTGAAGTCGGTGCACCTCCGCGCCGCCCCCGCTGCCACCGGTTCGACGAACGTCACGTTCCACGACAACGCCTGGGTCCAGGGCACGGCGGCCGACCTCTCCGTGAAGACGGGCAGCGGCGGCTGGCAGCGCATCGCGACCGGTGTGGCCGTCGCCAAGGGCGTGAACTCGGTGCCGTTCGTGCTCGGGTCCAGGCCGGTCGGCGCGTACTCCGTGCAGGTCACCCTGCGCCACCCGGACGGCAGCTCGGCCTCGTCCACGTCCGACGCCCCCATCGTGATGCGGGCCGGTGCCGCGCCGGCTCCGGCTCCGGCTCCGGCCACGTCGCACAACCCGCGGGGCACGCTCGACAGCGCGACGGCCGGCAGCGCCGGCGTGACGGTGTCCGGGTGGGCGTACGACCCCGACACGCGGGAGCCGATCTCGGTCGCGCTCTACGACAACACCTCGGGCTCGAAGAGCCTCGGGCGGGTGTCCACCTCGGTCGCGCGTCCGGACGTCGTGCGCGCACACCCGGACGCACCGGCGGCCTCGGGGTACACCCGGACCGTGGTGCTGGCGAAGGGCACGCACAAGCTCTGCACCTACGGGATCAACGTGGGCGCCGGGACGACGAACCCGGCACTCGGTTGCCGGTCGGTCACCGTCCGCTGACGCTCGATGGTGGCCCTCGGCCTCTCGTCGGGGGACACCCTCGGGGGACGGGCCGTGACACCCGGACGCGGGATTGTCGCCATGTCCTGACGAGGGGGTACGGTTTCCCCGTCGGTCCTCCCGCCGACATGGTCTCCCACCTCCAGGACGCACGATGACACTCCGAACCGACGAGCTCAGCTCGCACCGCACCCGCACCAACCGACGCCCCGAACAGGACCCCTCGACGACGGCAGCCACCGCCGTCCTCGAGCCGGAACAGAGCCAGGAGCCGGCCGCGGTCTGAGCGGCCCGGCGGCCCTCCGGCGGCGACGACGCCGCCAGGCGGTCACCCGGCCAGGCAGCAGCACAGCACGACAGCAGCACAGCACGACAGCAGCACGGCACCACCCAGCACGACGCACCAGACAGGAGGCCCGGTGCCGGTCCCGGGGACCGGCACCGGGCCTCCAGTGCATCAGGGCTGCGGCGTCACCGCCGCCGGCGGCCCTCGACCACCGGCACCGCCGTGGTCTGCACCTTCGACCCCGAGTAGATGTGCTCGACGTCCGCGGCGAAGTCCCGGAGCACCACCGACCGCTTGATGGTGAGCTTCGGGGTGAGGTGCCCGGAGGCCTCCGTCAGCTCCGTGTCGATGATCGTGAACGACCGCACCGACTCGGCCCGCGAGACCCTGCCGTTGGCGGCGTCGACGGCCTCCTGCACGGCGTGGAGCACGCGCTCGTCGTATGCGGCCTCGTGCGCGGAGAGCACCGGTGCGATGCCACGCGACTCGCACCAGCCGGGGAGCATGTCGCGGTCGAGCGTGACGAGGGCCGCGATGAACGGCTTGCCCTCGCCGACCACGACGACCTGCCCCACCAGGGGGTGCTCGCGGATGCCGTCCTCGAGCGGCGCCGGCGCGACGTTCTTGCCACTGGCCGTGACGATGAGCTCCTTGGCGCGGCCTGTCACCGTGAGCACGCCGTCGCCGTCCAGGTGGCCGAGGTCGCCCGTGCGGAACCACCCGTCGACGAATGCCCGCTCCGTGGCCTCCGGGTTCTGCCAGTACCGGTCGAAGACGTCCACGCCGCGGATCAGGATCTCCTGGTCGTCGGCGATGCGGATCTCCACGCCGGGGAGCGCGCGGCCGACCGAGCCGATGCGGAGTTCATCGGCACGGTTGACGGTCGCGGGGGCGGTGGTCTCGGTCAGGCCGTAGCCCTCGAGGATCAGGACGCCGATGGAGCGGAAGAAGTGTGACAGCCGGGGGGAGAGCGGAGCCGACCCGCTGATCGCATGGCGGACCCGGCCGCCGATGGCGTTCCGGAGTTTGGCGTACACGAGCCGGTCGAACAGCCGGAACCGCAGCGCCAGCCCGAGCGGGACGCGACCGGCGGCGACGGCCTCCGAGTGCGCGACGGCGGTGGCGGCCGCGGCACGGAACACCCGGCCCCGCCCGGCGAGGTCCGCCTTCTGCTCGGCCGAGTTGTAGATCTTCTCGAACACCCGGGGCACGGCGAGCAGGAACGTCGGCTGGAACGTCGACACGGCCCGCATCAGGTCCTTCGTGTCGGGTTCGTGCCCGACGAGCGTGCCGGCGGAGATGCTCATCACGGCGATGAAGCGCGCGAAGACGTGGGCGAGCGGGATGAAGAGCAGCGTCGAGGCGTCGCCCGCGACGATCTCGGACATCGCCTCGGTCGAGCCCTCCACCGTCGCGGTGAAGTTGTCGTGCCGGAGCACGCAGCCCTTCGGCCGGCCGGTGGTGCCCGACGTGTAGATGATCGTGGCGTCGTCGTGGCCGTGCACGGTCGCGGTCCTGGCGTCGAGGTCGTCGTCGGTGACGTCCTCGCCGAGCCGGGTCAGGTCGTCGAGCCCACCGCCGTCGATGGTCCAGTGCTGCCCGAGGTGCGGCAGGTCGGGGGCGATGCCGGCGACCCGTCTGGCGTGCTCCTCCTGCTCGACGACGATCGCCACGGACTCCGAGTCGCCCAGGATGTGCCGGACCTGGTCGGGGGAACTCGTCTCGTAGACCGGCACGGACACCAGCCCGGCGGTCCAGATCGCGAAGTCGACGAGTGTCCACTCGAGGCGGGTCCTGCAGAGGATCGCCACGTGCGCGCCGGGTTCGAGGCCGGCGGCGACGAACCCCTTGGCGATCCCGCGGACCCGGCGCAGGACGTCGTCCGCGCGGATGGTCGTCCACGTGTCACCGTGGCGTTCGGCCAGGATCGGCCGGTCCGGGGTGAGACGGGCCCGGTCCGCGAGCAGTCGCGCCGCGGATCCGTGGTCCGGAGCGAGCAGTCGCGCCGCGGACCCGTGGTCCGGGGCGGCGGGACCGGACGCGTGGTCCTGTGTCGGAGACCCCTCTACGGGTCGCTGATCGTTCACGGCAACTCCTTCGTCGACCGGTTCGATGGCGAGTGCGTCTCACGTTGACGCCTCTCGTCCCAGCATAGGGGCGGACATCGCGCGTTCGATGAGTACGCACCGAACCGGTAGGCTCGTCCCTCGTGCAGGCCATCGGAATCGACATCGGGGGCACCAAGATCGCGGGAGCGGTCGTCACGGAGCTGGGCGAGATCATCGCCGAGGACCGTGTGGCCACGAACGCTGCGGACCCGGACGCAATGCTGGACGACGTCGTCACGATGGTCCAGCGCCTCAGTGCGCAGCACCAGGTCGGAGCCGTCGGCGTCGCCGCACCCGGCTTCATCGACGCATCGCAGTCGATCGTCTACTACACGCCGAACATCCGCTGGCGGAACGAACCCCTGCGGCAGAAGCTGCAGCAGCGGCTCGGCGACCTGCACATCACCGTCGACAACGACGCCAACGCCGCCGGGTGGGCCGAGTTCCGCTTCGGCGCCGGTCGGCTCGTCTCCGACATGACCATGCTGACGATCGGCACCGGCGTCGGCGGCGCCATCGTGACCGAGGACCGGCTCTTCCGCGGGGGCTTCGGCACCGGCGGCGAGATCGGGCACCTGCGCATCGTCCCGAACGGGCTGCCGTGCGGGTGCGGTGCCCGCGGCTGCATCGAGCAGTACGGCTCCGGCCGCGCCCTGCAGCGCATGGCGAACGACGTCGCGGACGCCGGCGGCATCGGCGTCGCGCTGGCCCAGGCCCGCGACGACAACGGCGGCCACCTCGACGGGGCCGTCGTCGGCGACCTCATCCTGGCCGACGACCCGGGTGCCCTCGCGGCACTGCGCCGCCTCGGTCGGCACCTCGGAGAAGCCTGCGCCTCGCTCTCCGCCGTGCTCGACCCGCAGCTCTTCGTCTTCGGCGGCGGCGTCGCGAGCGCGGGGGAGCGCCTGCTCGAGCCGATCCGTCAGGCGTACCTCAACAACCTCCCGGCCCGCGGGTACCACCCGGAGCCCGAGTTCGTGATCGCCGAGCTCGTCAACGACGCCGGCGTGGTCGGTGCCGCTGACCTCGCGCGCATCCACGCCCGCACCGCCTAGCACCACCGTCCGCCGTCCCCCGACCCGGAGTCGATGATGCTCTACTGGTTGCTCAAGAACTTCCTGCTCGGCCCGCTCATCCTGACGCTGTTCCGGCCGTGGGTCGTCGGGCGCGAGCACGTGCCGGCGTCGGGACCGGTGATCTTCGCGTCGAACCACGTCTCGTTCATCGACTCGGTGATCCTGCCCGCGGTGCTCGACCGGCGGATGTCCTTCCTGGCGAAGAGCGACTACTTCACGGGCCGGGGGCTCAAGGGCTGGGCGACGAAGACGTTCTTCAACGCGATCGGCCAGCTCCCCATCGACCGGTCGGGCGGCAAGGCCTCCGAGGCCTCGCTCCGCACGGGCCTGCAGGTCCTGGCACGGGGTGAGCAGCTCGGCATCTACCCCGAGGGCACCCGCAGCCCCGACGGCAAGCTCTACCGCGGTCGCACGGGCATCGCGCGGATGATCCTCGAGGGCCGCGTGCTCGTCATCCCCGTCGCGATGGTCGGCACCCGGGAGGTCCAGCAGATCGGCCAGCGCTTCCCGAAGTTCAAGCGCGTCGGCGTCGTGTTCGGGAAGCCGCTCGACTTCTCCCGGTTCCAGGGCTTCGAGACCGACCGCTTCATCCTCCGCAGCGTCACCGACGAGGTCATGCACGAGCTCGCCGGGCTGAGCCGCCAGGAGTACGAGGATGTCTACGCGACGAGCGTCAAGGAGCGTGCGAGCTCCGCCCGCGCACAGGTCGTGCGGGCAACCGCCAAGCGCGAGCGACGGGGCACGGCCGGACGGTAGGCTCAGACGGTCCCGGCAGCACCGCCGGGAGCGCCACCCACGAGAACCCAGAGGTACCGCCGTGCTCGAGTCGCCCGCCCCCGTCGCCCTGCAGGACCCGGACGTCGTCGAGGGCCTCGACTACTGGCGTACCCTCCCGATCAAGCAGCAGCCGACCTGGCCCGACCAGGCCGCAGCGGAAGCGGCCTCGGCGGAGATCGCCGCGCTGCCGCCCCTCGTCTTCGCGGGGGAGGTCGACCAGCTCCGCGACCGACTGGCCGCAGCCGCCCAGGGCAAGGCCTTCCTGCTGCAGGGCGGTGACTGCGCCGAGACCTTCGCCGGTGCCACCGCCGACTCGATCCGCGACCGCGTCAAGACGATCCTGCAGATGGCCGTCGTGCTGACGTACGGCGCCTCGATGCCCGTGATCAAGATGGGCCGCATGGCCGGGCAGTTCGCCAAGCCCCGCTCGAGCGACCTCGAGACCCGGGGCGACGTCACGCTGCCCGCGTACCGCGGTGACATCGTGAACGGCTACGACTTCACCCCGGAGAGCCGCCAGGCCGACCCGCGCCGCCTGGTGCAGGGCTACCACACGGCCGCGTCGACGCTGAACCTGGTCCGCGCGTTCACCCAGGGCGGGTTCGCCGACCTGCGCCAGGTGCACTCGTGGAACAAGGGCTTCGCGTCGAACCCTGCGAACGCCCGGTACGAGCACCTCGCGAAGGAGATCGACCGCGCGATCCGCTTCATGGACGCCTGCGGTGCGGACTTCGAGCAGCTCAAGCACGTCGAGTTCTTCGCCTCGCACGAGGGCCTGCTCATGGACTACGAGCGCCCGATGACCCGGATCGACTCCCGCTCGGGGCTCGCCTACGACACCTCCGGCCACTTCATCTGGATCGGGGAGCGCACCCGCGACCTCGACGGCGCCCACGTGGACTTCCTGTCCCGTGTCCGCAACCCGATCGGCGTCAAGCTCGGCCCGACCACGAGCGTGTCCGACATGGAAGCCCTCATCGACAAGCTCGACCCGAACCGCGAGCCGGGCCGCCTGACGTTCATCACCCGCATGGGTGCTGGCAAGATCCGCCACGAGCTCCCCAAGCTGCTCCAGGCCATCAAGGGCATGGACGCCAACCCGCTCTGGGTCACGGACCCCATGCACGGCAACGGCCTGACCACGCCGACGGGCTACAAGACCCGTCGGTTCGACGACGTCGTGGACGAGGTCCTCGGCTTCTTCGAGGTCCACCGCGAGGCCGGCACGTACCCGGGCGGCATGCACGTCGAGCTTACGGGCGACGACGTCACCGAGTGCCTCGGCGGCTCCGAGCAGATCGACGAGGCCACCCTCGCCACCCGCTACGAGTCGCTCTGCGACCCGCGCCTCAACCACATGCAGTCGCTGGAACTCGCGTTCCTCGTGGCCGAGGAGCTCGGCGCGCACCCGTACCCCGCGCGCCAGTAGCGCACACCCCGCGGACGGGAGGCCCGGTGCCAGCTGGCACCGGGCCTCCCGTCCGTCCGGTGGTCCCGCCCACCGCGCGCCGCTGCCGAGTCTCGCTTCCCCGGACATGCTGCGCGGTCCGCGCCGCGCGCGGCGTCCGCCCGGCCGAGATTCGGCGTGCTCGGTCGGCGCCGGTCCGTCAGGTGGTCCCACCCACCGCGTGTCCGCTGAGCAGCGCGCGCCTGTCCGCCGTTCTGTCCCGCCCACCGCGCCCTGCTGCCGAGTCTCGCCCGTCCGGACACGCTGCGCGGTCCGCGCCGCGCACGTCGTCCGTCTGGCCGAGACTCGGCGCGCCCCACGGTCCCGGCGGGCGCGTGGCCGCTGAGCGGCGCGTCCGTCCGTCCGTCAGGTGGTCCCGCCCACCGCGCCCTGCTGCCGAGTCTCGGCTCGCCGGACACGCTGCGCGGTCCGCGCCGCGCGCGTCGTCCGCCTGGCCGAGACTCGGCGCCCCTCGGTCACGGCTGGAGGCTCGGTGCCAGCTGGCACCGAGCCTCCGGCCCGCCGGCTGGCTGCCGAGACTCGGCCCACCGGACGCGCTGCGCGGTCCGCGCCGCGCAGGTCGTCCGCCTGGCCGAGACTCGGCCCACTGGACACGCTGCGCGGTCCCGCCCAGTGCGCCCCGCTTCCGAGAATCGGCTCACCGCACACGCTGCGCCGCGCCGCGCACGGCGACCGCCCGGCCGAGACTCGGCCGACTGGCCGCCGCGCTACTGCGGGTACGACAGGGTGATCGTGTCGCCCTTGTAGACCGTGGTGCCGGGGGCCGGGTCGGTCGACTTCACCGGCAGGTTGGCCTTCCAGTCGTAGAAGCTGCAGAGCACGTTCGTGCAGTCGGGATAGGAGACCTTCAGACCGAGGGCCTCGAGGGTCGACGTGGCCTGGTTGATGCTCGCACCCTCGACCTTGGGCAGGGTGATCGGCGTCGGGCCCTTCGACACGACGACGTCGACGGCCGTGCCCTTGACGGCGGG
The DNA here is from genome assembly GCF_026544205.1 of Curtobacterium sp. GC_Cur_3. GTDB lineage: Bacteria > Actinomycetota > Actinomycetes > Actinomycetales > Microbacteriaceae > Curtobacterium. Next base: position 58,980 of record NZ_JALNUI010000006.1, on the reverse strand, counting down.
GTCGTCGTGCGCGCTGGAAGACAGGACCTGCCCCGCGGGGACGTCGTCGCTGTAGCGGGAGTCCTGCGTGCCCAGGGTCAGACCCACGGCCTCGAGCGCAGCCTGCGCCTGGCCCACGGTCTTCCCGGACACGTCGGGGACGGCGCCGAGCGACACGGTGAGGGTGACGGGACCGCGTTCGCCGTACTGGGGCACGGAGGACAGGTCGATGGTGGTGCCGCCGGTGCCACGGCCGGTCGCCGCGATCACGGTGTCCTTCGGCACGTCGGCGGAGAACTGGTACTGCGGGTCCTGCAGGTCGAAGTCGTCGTCGAGCGCGGCCTGCGCCGTGGAGACCGACTGCCCGACGATGGCGGGGAGGGCGATCATCTTCGGGCCGTTCGACACGAGGATCTGGATCGCGGTGCCCTTCTGCACGACGCGTGCCGCGGCCGGAGCGGTGGCGGACACGCGGCCCTTCGCGACGACGGTGTCGAAGCGGGCGCCGGTGCGGTCGGCGGCACGGAGTCCCTCGGCCTCGAGCATCTGGCGGGCCTGGGACACGGACTTGCCCGCGACCTGGGGGATCCGGACGTTCCCACCGGGACCCGGGCCGAACCACCAGCCGACGCCGGCGGCCGCGAGGGCCAGGACGACGATCACCACGAGGGCGATCCAGCCGCGCTTCCGGCGCTTGGTCGCCTTGTCGGCGAGGCGCTGGCTGGCGGGGGAGAGCGCGCCGGGGGCCTGACCGGTGCGGCGCGGCCCCGGTTGGTTGCGCCCGCGGTCGGACGTCGGGGCTCCGCCGGTGCGACGGGGCTCGAGCACCGTGGTGGCGTCGGTCGCGTCGCGCGCTCGGTCGGGGTTCGGCGCGCCGGCCGGGAGGATCGCTGTGGCGTTCTCCGGGCGGAGCACGGCGGTGCGGTACTGCCCGGTGGCGCGCTGCTGGTTGCCGTTGATGTGCTCGAGCATCTCGCGGGCGTCGCGCGGACGGTCGTAGGGGTCACGGGAGGTCGCCCACGTGACCAGGTCGTCGAGCTCCGAGGGGACGCCCGGCGTGACGACGCTCGGGGCCGGGACCGTGTCGTTCGCGTGCTGGTACGCGATCTGCATCGGCTGCTCGCCCTTGTAGGGCTGCTCGCCGGTGAGCATCTCGTAGAGCATGATGCCGACGGCGTAGACGTCACTGCGGGAGTCGGCAGCGCCACGGGTGACGAGCTCGGGGGAGAGGTACGCGATGGTGCCGAGGAGCGCAGCCCCGGTGGCAGTGTTCTGCGACGCGGCGCGGGCCAGGCCGAAGTCGCCGAGCTTGATGCGGCCGTCGTCGGCCAGGAGCACGTTCTCGGGCTTGAGGTCCCGGTGCACGATGCCGGCCCGGTGCGCCGATGCCAGTCCGGCCAGCACGGCACGGAGGATGTCGGTCGCCTGCTCGGGCGTCAGGGCGTGGTGCTCCTGCAGGAGGTCCCGCAGCGTGATGCCGGGGATGTACTCCATGACGATGTAGGCGGTGTCGTCCTCGGCCCCCTGGTCGTAGACGCCGACCAGGTTCGGGTGGGACAGGCGCGCTGCCGAGCGGGCCTCCTGGATGAAGCGCTCCCGGAAGGCCTGGTCGTCGGCCAGGTGGCCGTGCATGATCTTGATCGCCACGCGCCGTTCGAGCCGCACGTCGGTCGCCAGGTACACCGTCGCCATGCCCCCGCGCGCGATGCGGGAGCGGACGCGGTACCGCTGATCGATCATGCGACCGATCATGGGGTCCGTGGCGGCGTTGGTGCTCATCGGCGGCATTCTACGAAGGCGGATGTGATCCGTCGGTGGGGACGCACCGACCGTGATGCAATCTCGATCTGGAGGATGAGCCGCGTCCGCGGTCGGGAGGCCCGCGCCGCCCCGACCGCGCGGGTGCTCAGAGCGTCGCCAGCCAGGCGGTCGCGGACTTCTCCCACTGCGCGTACGCCTTCGGGTAGGCGGAGATCTGCACGGCCTGGGCGGCGTCGGCCACGCTCTTGGACGCCCATCCACGGACGTCGAGCAGCCCGGAGGTCGTGCCCTTGTTCGGGTTCGACCGGCCGCCGAAGAACAGGCGCGTGGCGTAGGCGGGGTCCTGCAGCTGTGCCGCGGTGCCCCAGCCCTGGCTCGGGCGCTGCTGGAACAGCCCGACGGAGTCGCGGTCGCCGTGCGGCAGGTTGCGCAGGCTCGACTCCTGCATCGCCGCGGCGAGGGCGATGACGATGCCGCGGTCCGGCACGCCGAGGGAACGACCGACGTTCACGATCGTCTGCGCGTTCGCCCGCTGTTCGGCGGAGAGCGACGGTCCGGACGTCGGCAGCACCAGGGTCTTGCCGGCGTAGATCGTGCTCGTGTAGGTGAGTCCGTTCGCCGACAGGAGTGCCGACACGGCGACCCCGTGCGCGGCCGCGATCGACGCGATCGTCTGACCCGCCCCGATCTTGACGGAGCCGGCCTTGGTGGACGCCGGCGCTGCCGAGACCGGTGCCGCTGCGGGAGCGGCGGCCACGGGGGCCGCGGCGGGGGCGGACCCGGCGCTCGGGACGCGGAGGGGCTGGCCCGGCTGGATGATGCTGCCGAGCGACAGGCCGTTCGCCCGGAGCATCGCCGAGGTCGACACGCCCACGCGGGCCGCGATGCCCGACACGGTGTCGCCCTGCTTCACGTGGTAGACCGCACCGCTCGGCGCGGCGGCGCGGACGGGGGCCGCCACGGCCGGGGTCGAGGCCAGGTGCAGGGTCTGCCCCGGGTGGATGATCGTGTTCCAGCCGAGGCCGTTGCGCACGAGGACCTCCTGCGCGGACAGGCCGTAGCGGGCCGCGATGCCGGAGACCGTGTCGCCCTGCTGCACGGAGTACGTGGTCGGGGCCTTCCGCACGGCGGACACCGTCGTCACGGTCGGCTTCGCGGCGCGGGCCACGGCGGGGCTGTACACCGAGCGGTGCCCGACGTTGTGGTCCTCGTCGACGTGGCGCTTGTTCGCCGCGCCGTCGTCGTCGTGCCGCGTCTCGGCGTGCGCGACCGGACCGGTGAGCCCGGCGGTGACGGCGATCGTCCCGGCCAGGACGATGGGCATGGTGGCGAATCTGGCGGAACGTGCGCGTCGTGCGCGGTCGTCGGCGTCGGTGTCCACGGGGTGCTCCTGTCAGGCGGGTGAGCTGTGGGGACGCGACAGCGCGCTCACAGGCGGCTCAACGCTGGCATGTCGTGAATCGCAAGTCAACCAGGGAGCCGGATGTGACGTGTGTGACCGATGTGACGGACGAGTGGTTCGCAGCGGGGCTGCTCTCTGGCACGATGGGCGTGTGAGTGCCACACCCACGGATGACATGTCCCTTTCCGAACGCTGGCTGACGGTCCCCGACCTCGTCGACCTGCTGGGCGTCAGCCCCGGCCGCGTCCACCGGCTCTTCGAGCAGCGGACCCTGCTCGCGGCGCGCGTCGGCGGTGTCCTGCGCGTGCCCGTCGAGTTCCTCGACGACGCCGAACCGCTGCCCGAGCTGCGCGGCACCCTGATCGTGCTCGGCGACAACGGGTTCACCGACGACGAGGCCGTCCGGTGGATGCTCGCCGTCGACGACGCCATCGGTGACTCGCCGATCAACGCACTGCGCGCCGGCCGCAAGGCCGAGGTGCGCCGCGTCGCCCAGTCCCTGCTCTAGCCGCAGCTGCCGGGCTTCCGGCGCGGGGCCGAGTCTCGCCGTGGCGGACACCGCACGCGTTCCGGACGGCGCAGGACGTCCGCGGGGCCGAGTCTCGGCGCGCGGTCGCGTGCTCGACGCAACCGCAGACGGACGGGAGGCCCGGTGCCAGCTGGCACCGCGTCCCCACCGGCACGGCCGGCCCGCCGCTGGCGCGTCGGTCCGGAACCGGCGGCGTGGGCCCAGCCCGTCCGTGGTGCGGGCTAGGCCGAACGGCGGCTGACCGTGTCGGCCAGCGACGCGAGCTGCTCCCGAGCCGACGGCGTCAGCGGGGCGGCGTCGAGCGCCGCCTTGGCGCGCTGCACGTGGCGGTCGATCGAGCGCTCGACCGCGGTCACCGCGCCCGACTCGGTCAGGGTCGCGCGGAGCATCTGCACCTGGGCCTCGTCGAGGTCCGGGTCGCCGAGCAGCTCGTCGAGGAGCGCGCGGGAGCCACCGGGCAGCGCCTTGCGGGCCGAGGCGATGAGGACGGTGCGCTTGCCCTCGCGGAGGTCGTCGCCCGCGGGCTTGCCCGTGACCTCGGGATCGCCGAAGACGCCGAGCATGTCGTCACGGAGCTGGTACGCCACACCGAGGGGGAGTCCGAACGCGCGGAGCCCCTCGAGCTGGGACGCGGACGCGCCGGCGACCAGGGCGCCGATCACGAGCGGGGCCTCGACCGAGTACTTCGCCGACTTGAACACGACCACGCGCTGGGCACGGAGCAGGTGCTCGGCCTCGTCCACGGTCGGCCACGCCGTCTCCTCGTGGATGTCGAGGTACTGACCGGCGGTGACGTCGAGCCGCATGGTGTGGAACTCCTGGCGCACGACGCGGGCCCGTGCGGGGTCGAGGAGCGCCAGGCCCTCGTCGAAGACGGCGTCGCTGAGCGAGAGCAGCATGTCGCCGAGGAGCAGCGCCGAGTTCGTGCCGTACAGGCCGCGGTCGCCGACCCAGCCGGAGTCCTGGTGTCGGGACTCGAAGCGGCGGTGCGCAGCGGGACGCCCGCGACGGGTGTCCGAGCGGTCCATGATGTCGTCGTGGACGAGGGCTGCCGCGTGGAAGACCTCCAGCGCGGCGGCGACGGTCACGATCGCCTCGGCGGTGGTCTGCCGGGAGCCCTCTGCCAACGGGTCGAAGGACCCCGAACGCCCTGCCACGGACTGCCATCCCCAGTAGCAGAACAGGGCCCGGAAGCGCTTGCCACCGGACAGGAGGTCTCGGGCGAACTCGTCGAACGGAGCCAGGTCCGGACTGATCGCAGCGAGTCGATCGCGCTGGTCGTCCAGGGCCCGATCGATCCGTGCCGAGACGAGGTCCACTAATCGCGTACTCTCAGCCACGGTGCCTAGCCTAGTGGGCGGCCCGGTCGTAGGATCGGTCCACCCAATCCAAGCGTCGATCCCAGGGACAAAGAGGGAATCCGGATGCCACTTTCGGAGCAAGAGCAGCGACTTCTCGAAGAGATGGAACGCAGCCTCTACCAGAACGACTCCGACTTCGTGGCGCGCGTCACCCGACGGCAGGGGCGACCGACGTACACGTCGATCACGCTCGGTGTCCTGGGAGCGCTCGCTGGAGTCGCCATCGTGATCCTCGGGCTGGTCATGCGCCAGCCCCTCATCGGCATCGTCGGCTTCGTCGTCATGCTCGCCGGGGTGCTGTTCGCACTCCGACCGGGCATGGGCGCGCCGAAGCCCTCGGGCAGGGCCCCACGGACGACGTCGTCCGGTGGCAGCCGCGGCCCGGCGTCCGGTGGCTCGTCGAACGGCGGGTCGTTCATGGACCGCATGAACGAGCGCTGGGACAAGCGCAACGACCCGAACCAGTAGTCCCCCTCCACATCCCTCCACGGGGTCGGCCCATCACGGGCCGGCCCCGTTCGGCGTTCCCGGGGCGTCTCGCGTGCCGCGCCCCGGGCTCCTGCGCGCCGCCGCGCTGCCCCGGTGCGAGGTTGCGCACCCGGTGCGGGTTGGTGGCGGCGCACGGGGTGCGCAACCTCGCACCGGCTGAGTGCGGGCGCACCGTGCGAGCGCCCACCGCGCGCCCCGGGCCTGCGAAAGTCCTCCACTTCGCTCCCCGGGCGACCCCGCGGCGCCGATCCGCGCCGTTCCGGGGGTGACGGACGTGTGGGAGCTGCGCCGAGCCTCCAGACCGGCCCCCAGAACGGGGGTCTGACCCCGTTTCGGGGAGGGCTTTCGCCCTGAAGTGGAGGGAAGTGGAGTACCGTGGAGCCTGTCGCTGACCGGTGGAGCTGAGGGGAGGCCCCGACGTGTTGCTCGGTACCCATGCCCCCAAGCTCGACGAGAAGGGTCGCGTGATCCTCCCCGCCAAGTTCCGCGACGAACTGTCCGGGGGGCTCGTGATGACCCGCGGTCAGGAACGGTGCGTCGTCGTCTTCAGCGCCAGGACGTTCGAGGAGATCCACGAACGCGTCCGCCAGGCACCGATGACGTCGAAGCGCACCAGGGACTACATGCGCCTGTTCCTCTCGGGGGCCAGCGCAGAACAGCCCGACAAGCAGAACCGCGTGACGATCCCGCAGAACCTCCGTGAGTACGCGGGGCTCGAACGGGACCTCACGGTCATCGGCAGCGGTGACCGTGCCGAGATCTGGTCGACCACCGCGTGGGAGGCCTACTACGCCGAGGCCGAAGAGGCCTTCGCCGAGAACGACGAGGAGGTGATCCCGGGCATCTTCTGATCCGCGGATCGGGACTCCCAGCCGTACGCCCTGATGCACCTTCCCCGGTGTCAGGTCGGTATGGATGGGGATCCGGACCCGCGGCCCAGGAGACGCGAGGGGCTGCACATGAGCACACCCGAACGGTTCCCACACACCCCCGTCATGCTCGAGCGGATCGTGGACCTCTTCACGCCGACGCTCGACGGGCCGGGCAAGGTCGTCGTCGACGCCACGCTCGGCATGGGCGGCCACTCGGAGGGGCTCCTCGAGCGCTTCCCCGAGCTCACGCTCATCGGCCTCGACCGCGACACCGACGCCCTCGGCATCGCGGGGGAGCGCCTCGCCCGGTTCGGCGACCGCGTCCGACTCGTCCACACCGTGTACGACGAGATCCAGTCGGCCATCGCGGACGAGGGCTTCGCTGCCGTCGACGGCGTGCTGTTCGACCTCGGCGTCTCCTCGTTGCAGCTGGACCGTGCCGAGCGCGGGTTCGCCTACAGCCAGGACGCCCCGCTCGACATGCGCATGGACCGGACGCAGGGCATCACCGCCGCCGAGGTCCTCGCGGACTACGACGAGGGCGAGCTGCGCCGCATCTTCCAGCGCTACGGCGAGGAGAAGCTCGCCGGCCGCTACGCCAAGGCCATCGTCGAACGCCGGACCGAGACGCCCTTCACCATGTCGGGCGACCTCGTCCAGGTCCTGCACGACGCCACCCCGGTCGCGATCCAGCGACAGGGACACCCGGCGAAGCGCGTGTTCCAGGCCCTCCGCATCGAGGTCAACACCGAGCTGAGCGTGCTCGAGCGGGCGATCCCCGCGGCACTCGACGCCATCGCCGTCGGTGGCCGGATCGTCGTGGAGTCCTACCAGTCCCTCGAGGACCGCATCGTCAAGCGCGCGCTCGTCAAGCGGACGACGTCCAGCGCCCCCGCGGACCTGCCCGTCGAGCTCCCCGAGCACGCCCCCACCTTCTCCCTGGTCGTCAAGGGCGCGGAACTGGCCGACGAGGCCGAACGCGCCGCCAACCCCAGGGCAACGCCCGTGCGACTCCGCGCGGCCGAGCGAATCCGGAAGTGACATGAGCACGACCCTCGCACTCGTCGACCCCACCGTCGCCCCGTCGCGCGCGCCCAGGCCCTCCCGCCCCCGGCCGGAGCTCGTCGAGGTCGCCCCGACGAAGGCCCAGCGCCGAGCCCGCCCGCGCATCGCGTACGCCGTCGTCGGCGTCGCGGCCCTCGGGACGCTGCTGCTCGCGCAGCTCGGCATCAGCATGGTCCTCAGCCAAGGGGCCTACGAGCTGAACTCGCTTTCCGCTGAGCAGACCACGCTGAGCCGGTCGCAGCAGTCCCTGTCCGAGGAGCTCCGCGTGCTCGACTCGCCGCAGAACCTCGCCCGCAACGCCCAGGCGCTCGGGATGATCGCGAACTCGACGCCCGTCTACCTCGACCCGACGACCGGCCGGGTGTTCGGCACGCCGACGCCCGCCACGCCCGAGGAAGCGACCGGCAACACCGCCAACCAGGTGCCGAACTCGCTGCTCGACGGCGTCCCGCTCGCGGCGACGCAGGGCGACACGACGACGAGCAAGGAGAACGGTGCCGCGGCTGCTGCGCCGGCGACGACGGACGCTGCCCCGGCGGCCGGTGCCGCCGCCGCGACGCCCTCGGCGGCCGCCGCAGCGACGCCCGCTGCCCCCGCTGCGACGGGTGACGCTGGGAAGACCAGCGGCGCCAGCGCGTCGGACGGGGCTTCCTCGAAGTCCTCCGTAGAGTCCGACCCGAACCAGCTCCAGGCACCCTCCACCCGGTGACCTGCGGGTCAGGACCCGGGAAGGACCGCACAGCGTGACGAAGACGATCCGCAACCGCCGACTCCGCTACAGCGTGGTCATCATCGCCGTGATCGCGCTCGTGGCGGTGTTCGTCGTCCGCCTGGTCGACATCCAGGTCGTGCAGGCCGCCGAGCTCAACGAGCAGTCGAAGGCCAAGCGCAGCATCCCCGTGACCCTCTACGGCACGCGGGGGTCGATCGTCGACCGCGACGGCACCGCGCTGGCCGACAGCGTCACCCGGTACAACATCACGACCGCGCCGCGCCTGGTCAAGGCGTTCAAGGGCCAGCTCGGCGGCACCCGCGTGAAGGACGTCAGCGTCGACGTCGCCCTTGCCGCGATCGCCAAGGCGTCGGGCGGCGAGGTGTCGGCGATGAAGCAGGCGATCGCCGCCGACCCCACCTCCGACTTCGCCTACCTGGTCAAGGGCCTCGACGTGAAGCGGTACGAGGCCGTCCGTGCGCTCGACGTCCCGTGGCTCTACCCGCAGCAGCAGTCGGCCCGCACCTACCCGACCGGCGCGACGACCGGCAACCTGACCGGCTTCATGGGCACCGACGGCGCCCAGGCCGGCCTCGAGCTGGCGTACAACAGCTGCCTCGCCGGCACGAACGGCTCCGAGACCTACGAGCGCGGGGAGGACGGCGTCCAGCTGCCCGGCAGCACCGTCACGACGAAGCAGGCCAAGGACGGCGGGACGCTCGAGACCACGATCGACAGCGACCTGCAGTACATGGCGTCGCAGGACATCGCCGACGCCGCGCAGCAGATCGGCGCCGTGTCCGCCACGGCGACCGTCACGAAGGTGAAGACGGGGGAGATCCTCGCGGTCGCCGACTACCCGACGGTCGACCCGAACGACGTGGACGCCACGACGGACAAGGGTGCGTACGGGTCCCGTGCCCTGACGGACTCCTACGAGCCGGGCTCCACGATCAAGTCGGCCATCGCGGCGGCGCTCATCGACCAGGGCAAGGCCACGCCGACGACGGGCGTCTCCGTGCCGTACTCCCGCACGTTCCCGTGGGGCGGCACCATCCACGACTCCGAGTTCCACGCGACCGAGAACCTGACGCTGACGGGCATCCTCCGGGACTCCTCGAACGTCGGCATCACCGAGCTCGGCTCCCGGCTCACGACGCAGCAGCGGTACGACGTCATGAAGAAGTTCGGCCTGTTCCAGCCGGAGTCCGCGATCGCGTACCCGGGCCAGCCCGGCATGCAGTACGGCGCGAGCCCGAACTGGGACCAGCAGACCGACATCAACTCGATGTTCGGCCAGGGCATCTCAACGACGGCCATCCAGGTCGCGAGCATCTACCAGACGCTCGCGAACGGCGGCGTGCGCATCCCGCCGCACTTCATCAAGGGCTGCACGACGGCCGACGGCAAGACGATCGACGCGCCCGACGTGCAGCCCGAGCGCGTCGTGTCGGCCGGAGCCGCGCAGCAGGTGACCGACATGCTGCAGAGCGTCGTCTCCGGCGGCACGCTCGTGGGCATGAAGCCGATCTCCGGCTACAACATCGCCGCCAAGACGGGGACGGCAGAGGTCGCGGACGGTGCGAAGGGCTACGGCTCCGACCGGATCATCTCGGTGGCCGGAATGGCACCGGCCGAGGACCCCCAGTATGTTGTCACGGTGACGTTCACGAAGCCGGGGCCGGGACACAAGTTCTCCAGCTCCGCCGCTCCGGCGTTCCGTACCCTGATGTCCCAGGTGCTCGAGAAGTACCGTGTCGCCCCCTCCACGACCGAGGCGAAGACCTACCCGTCCACGTGGTGAGGAAGAAGGAGCACTTGTCCGCACGGATCCCCCCGGTCCTCCGGCCCGAACACCCGACCCCGAGGGCCGTGGCCGAACTCGCGAACGCCTTCGGGCTCCGCGTCGTCGGTTCGCTCGACGGCGTCGAGACGACCGGCGTCACGCTGAGCGCCGCCGAGGTGCAGCCCGGTGACCTGTTCGTCGGCGTGCACGGTGCGAACCGGCACGGCGCGCAGTTCGCCGCCGACGCCGCCGAGCGCGGTGCCGTCGCGGTGCTGACCGACGCCGACGGTGTCGCCCTGGCCGAGCCGGCCGGGCTGCCCGTGCTCGTGGTCGACGACCCGCGCGCGGCCCTCGGCGACGTGTCCGCCTGGGTGTACCGCACCCACCCGGACGAGGCCGAGGACCTCCCGCAGCTCTTCGCCGTGACCGGGACGAACGGCAAGACCAGCACCTCCTACATCCTCGAGGGCATCCTCAAGCAGCTCGGCCTGGTCACCGGCCTGAGCTCGACCGCGGAGCGCCACATCGGCTCGCTCAGCGTGACGAGCCGCCTGACCACCCCAGAGGCCACCGAGATGCACGCCCTCCTCGCCCGGATGCGCGAGAGCGAGGTGCGCGCGGTCGCCGTCGAGGTGAGCGCGCAGGCCCTCAGCCGCCACCGGGTCGACGGCATCGTCTTCGACGTCGTGGCGTTCACGAACCTCAGCCACGACCACCTCGACGACTACGCCGACATGGAGGAGTACTACCGCGCGAAGCTCCCGCTGTTCGAGCCGGAGCACGGTCGCCGCGGCGTCGTCTCGCTCGACACCGACTGGGGCCACCGCGTCGTGCAGGACTCCCGGATCCCGGTGACGACCATCACGGTGCACCCGGACGTCGAGGCCGAGTGGCACGTCGACATCACCGACGCCCAGGCCGCCTACACCGAGTTCCGCCTCACCGGACCCGAGGGCCGCGAGCTCACCACCCGCGTGCCGCTCATCGGCTGGCACATGGCCGCGAACGCCGCGCTGGCGATCGTCATGCTCGTCGAGGGCGGCTTCGAGCTCGGAGCCGTCGCGCAGGCGCTCGAGTCCGGCCACCGCCGCTACCCCGACGAGACCGACGGCCAGCGGGTCAGCGCCATCGAGTGCTACCTGCCCGGCCGGACCGAGCGGGTCTCGGGTGAGCGTGGCCCGAGCGTGTACGTCGACTTCGGCCACAGCCCCGACGCCTTCCTCAACACCCTCGCCGCCGTCCGGCAGTTCACGCCCGGCAGGGTCGTCATGCTCTTCGGCGCCGACGGCGACCGCGACACGACCAAGCGCGGCGACATGGCCCGCGTGGCGGCCGAGGGCTCCGACATCCTCGTCGTGACCGACCACCACCCGCGCTTCGAGGACGCCGCCTCGATCCGGACCACGCTGGTCGACGCCGCCCGCGCGGCCTTCCCGGACCACGAGATCCACGAGGTCAGCCCACCGGAGGCGGCGATCCGCGCCGCCGTGGCACTGGTCGGCGAGGGTGACTCGATCCTCTGGGCCGGCCCGGGGCACCAGGACTACCGCGACATCCAGGGCGTCAGGACGCCGTACTCCGCCCGGGACGAGGCCCGTGCGGCCCTGCGCGAGGCCGGCTGGGAGCCGAACGCCGGCCCGGTGGAGGAAACGCGATGATCGCCATGTCCCTCGCCGAGATCGCAGCAGCGGTCGACGGCGAGCTGGTCCGCGGTGCCGCCGACACGATCGTCGACGGCTCCGTGGAGACCGACTCGCGCCTCGTCGGCCCCGGCAGCGTCTTCTTCGCGCTCCTCGGTGAGGAGACGGACGGCCACCGCTTCGTGCCGTCCGCGGCCGACGCCGGTGCCGCCCTGGTGGTCACCGAGCGCGCCACCGACCTGCCCGACGGCAGTGCGACCGCGCAGGTCGTCGTGGCCGACGGGTACGCCGCCCTCGCCGCGCTCGCGCACGAGGTCGTCGCCCGCGTCCGCGCCTCGAGCGCCGACCGGACCGACGAGCACGGGCGTCCCGCGGCACTGCGTGTCGTCGGCATCACCGGCTCGAACGGCAAGACGAGCACCAAGAACATGCTCAGGACGATCCTCACCGAGCACGGCGAGACCGTGGCACCCGAGGGCTCCTTCAACAACCACGTCGGCGCACCGATCTCGATGCTCCGCGTCACCCACGACACCCGGTACCTCGTGGTCGAGATGGGCGCCAGCGGCATCGGCCACATCGCCAAGCTCGTCCGCGTCGCCGAGCCCGACACGGGCGTCGTCCTCAAGGTGGGTCTCGCGCACGCCGGTGAGTTCGGCGGCATCGAGGCCACGCAGCGCGCGAAGTCCGAGATGGTCACCGACCTGCCGGCCGCCGCGACCGCGCTGCTGAACGTCGACGACGACCGGGTGGCGGCGATGCGCGGCCTCACGGCCGCACAGGTCGTGGGCTTCGGCACGTCCGACGACGCCGACTACCGCCTGACCGGGGTGTCCACGGACCGCGACGGCACGCGCTTCACGCTCACCGCGCCTCCCGTCCGACCAGACCAGGACCAGGACCAGCCGGGAGGCTCGGAGCAGGTCCCCGAGACCGTCGACGTCCGGCTCGCCATCCTGGGCGAGCACCATGCGATGAACGCGACGGCCGCCCTGGCCGTCGCCCATCGCTGGGGCGTCCCGCTCGCCGACGGCGCCGCCGCGCTCGCGTCCATGACGCGCGCCGAGCGTTGGCGGATGGAGCTGCTCCAGGGCGGCCCCGAGGGCGTCACCGTGATCAACGACGCCTACAACGCCTCACCCGACTCGACCGCCGCCGCCCTCCGCACGCTCGTGCAGGTCGTCCGACCGGGGGAGCGCACCATCGCGGTCCTCGGCGAGATGGCCGAGCTCGGCGAGTTCTCGGTGGAGGAGCACGACACCATCGGTCGGCTCGTCGTCCGGCTCGGCATCGGCCAGCTCGTGGTCGTCGGTCGCGGCGCGATGGCGATCCACCAGGCCGCCACCCTCGAGGGATCGTGGGACGGCGAGTCCGTGTTCATCGAGGACGTCGACGACGCCGTCCAGACCCTGCAGGAGATGGTCCGCCCCGGCGACGTCGTCCTCGTCAAGTCCTCGAAGTCGGCCGGGCTGCGGTTCCTCGGCGACCGTCTCGGAGGTGTCCCCGCATGATCGCCCTCCTGATCGCCGGCGCCGTGTCGCTGGTGTTCACACTCCTGCTCACGCCCCTGTTCATCCGGCTGTTCCACCGACTCGGGTGGGGCCAGTTCATCCGTGACGACGGTCCGCAGTCGCACCACACCAAGCGCGGCACCGCGACCATGGGCGGCATCGTGCTGATCCTGGGCACGGTGATCGGCTACTTCGTCGGGCACCTGGTCGGACGGGACTCCGTCACGCTCTCGGGCATGCTCGTGCTGTTCCTGATGGTCGGGCTCGGCCTGGTCGGGTTCGTCGACGACTTCCTCAAGGTGCGCCGCCAGCGGAGCCTCGGGCTCGGCGGGTGGGCGAAGATCCTCGGCCAGGTCATCGTCGGCGTCATCTTCGCGACGATCGCGCTCGTGGTGCCGAGCTCGACGGGCAAGCCGCCCGCATCCACCATGATCTCCGCGATCCGGGACGTCCCGTGGCTCGACTTCATGGCCCTCGGCACGTTCATCGGCACGATCCTGTTCCTCGCCTGGATCGTCCTGCTCACGGTGTCGACGTCGAACGGCGTCAACGTGGCGGACGGCCTCGACGGCCTCGCGACCGGGTCGAGCATCCTGGCGATCGGCTCGTACGTGATCATCGGCTTCTGGCAGTCGAACCAGATCTGCGGCGGTGCCCGGCTCGACGCGAGCACGGAGCACGCCTGCTACACCGTGACGAACCCGCTCGACCTCGCCGTCGTCGCGGCCGCGGTCTGCGGTGGCCTGATCGGCTTCCTCTGGTACAACACGTCGCCGGCGCAGATCTTCCTCGGCGACACCGGGTCGCTCGGCCTCGGCGGCGCGCTGGCGGGTCTCGCGATCCTCAGCCGCACCGAGCTGCTGCTCATCCTCATCGGTGGCCTGTTCTTCATCGTCACCGGTTCGGTCATCCTGCAGCGGGCCTACTTCAAGATCACGCACGGCAAGCGCATCTTCCGGATGAGCCCCCTGCACCACCACTTCGAACTCAAGGGGTGGGCCGAGGTGACGGTGGTCGTGCGGTTCTGGATCATCGCCGGCCTCTGCGTCGCCGCCGGAGTCGGACTCTTCTACCTGGAATGGATCGCACGCGTTGGTTGATCGTCTCGACGGGCTCGACAGCTGGTGGTCCGACGGCTGGAAGGGCCTCGACGTGGCCGTGCTCGGCCTGGGGGCCACCGGGTTCTCGGTCGCAGACACACTGGTGGAACTCGGCAGCACCGTCACCGTCTACTCCACCGACGCCCCCGCGGACAGCGTCGAGCTGCTCGCGGTGATCGGTGCCCGGTTCGTGCAGACCCCGCTCGACGCGGTGCCCGCCGACCTGGAGCGCCAGGCACCCGACCTGGTCGTCGTGTCGCCCGGGCTGCCGCCGCACAACGCGACCGTCCGCTGGGCCACCGAGCACAGCACCGTCTGGGGCGACGTCGAACTCGCCTGGCGAGTCCGCGACAAGGTCGTCCGCGGCCCGGTCGCCGCCCCGTGGGTGACGATCACCGGCACGAACGGCAAGACCACGACGACGCAGCTGGCCACCGCGATGTACCAGGAGGAGGGCCTGCGGGCCGTGGCCTGCGGCAACATCGGCGTGCCCGTCCTCGACGTCGTGCGCGACCCCGAGGGCTTCGACGTCCTGGTCGTCGAGCTCTCCAGCCACCAGCTGCACTACATGGCGGACTCGGGGGACGGCGCGGTCGTGCCCCTGGCCTCCGTCTGCCTCAACATCGCCGACGACCACCTCGAGTGGCACGGGTCCGCCGAGGCCTACCGCGCGGCCAAGGCGAAGGTCTACCAGCGCACCGTGTTGGCCTGCGTCTACAACGTCACCGACGAGGCGACCCGCCACATGGTCGAGGAGGCGGACGTGGTCGAGGGCTGCCGCGCCGTCGGGTTCACGCCGGGCGTGCCCGCAGCCGGCGACGTCGGGATCGTCGACGACGTCCTCTGCGACCGCGCCTTCGTCCAGGACCGCCGCAGCAGCGCGCTCGAGCTCGCAACGCACGAGGACCTCGAGGCCGCCGGGCTCGCGAGCCCGCACATGGCCATGAACGTGCTCGCCGCCGCGGCCCTGGCGCGCGCCGGCACCGTCCGTCCGTCCGCGATCCAGCGCGCGGTCCGGGCCTTCCGCGCCGACCACCACCGCACCGAGCACGTGGCGACCGCGGACGGCATCGCGTGGGTCGACGACTCCAAGGCGACGAACCCGCACGCCGCCACCGCGTCGCTGTCGGCGTTCCCCTCGGTCGTCTGGATCGTCGGCGGCCTGTTCAAGGGCGTCGACGTCGAGGCCCTCGTCGAGGCGTTCGGCCCGGGTGCCCGCGGCGTCGTGGTCATCGGCACCGATCGGGCCCCGGTCGTGGAGGCATTCGCGCGACACGCGCCGACGGTGCCGGTCCTGCAGGTCGAAGCGACGGACACTGATCAGGTCATGCCCGAGGCGGTCCGACACGCCGCGTCGATCGCGAGGTCGGGCGACACGGTCCTCCTCGCCCCGGCTGCCGCGTCGTTCGACCAGTTCGGCTCGTACGCCGACCGGGGCGAGCGCTTCGCGGCGGCGGTCCACGAGCACCTGGGAGGCGACGCCGATGGCGACACCGACGGATCTTCCGGCGAACGGCCGTAGCGGCCGGACGGCGGCCAGCACGACGGCGGCCAGCACGACGGCGGCCGGCACGGCGACGGCCGGGCGGCCCGGCATGACGTCGAGCCGCTCCGCTGCCGGACGCCGGGCGAACGGCGCCGTCATCGCGGTCCGCAACGTCTTCGTGGCCGAGTCGAGCAGCTTCTACGCGATCCTCGGCGTGACGCTGTTCCTCGTCGTCTTCGGCGTCGTGATGGTGCTGTCGTCGTCGAGCGTCGAGGAGTACCGGTACAAGCACGGCTTCTTCGGCGCCTTCGCCAAGCAGGGCCTCTACGCGCTCATCGGCGTGCCGCTCATGCTCGTGGTCAGCCGGTTCCCCGCCGAGTTCTGGCGCCGCTGGGCGATGCGCATCGTCGGCGCCGGCCTGGTGCTCCAGCTCCTCGTGTTCACCCCGATCGGGATCGACGTGCAGGGCAACCGCAACTGGATCGGCTTCGGCGGCGTCACGGCGCAGCCCTCCGAGTTCCTCAAGCTCGCGCTCGTGCTCGGCATCGGCGCCGTCCTGTTCCGCAAGCGCGAGAAGCTGCACGACTGGCGCGAGGTGTTCATCCCGGTCGGCCTGGCCACCGCGGTGTCGATCGGCCTCGTCCTGCTCGGCGGCGACCAGGGCACCGCGATGATCATGGTGATCCTGGTCTTCGGGAGCCTGTTCGTCGGCGGCGTCCGGCTGCGCCACCTGGGGGTCGGCATCGCGGCGATCGCGGTCCTGCTGCCCGTCGTCACGATGGCCTCGAGCTCCCGGCAGGTCCGCATCAGCGCGTGGCTCTCCGGCTGCACCGACTCGAACCAGGCGCAGGACATCTGCTGGCAGCCCGTGCACGGCATGTGGGCGCTGGCGTCCGGTGGCGTGTTCGGCGTCGGGCTCGGCAACTCCAAGGCGAAGTGGTCCTGGCTGCCCGAGGCCGACAACGACTACATCTTCGCGATCGTCGGCGAGGAGCTCGGGCTCATCGGCTGCGTCGTCGTGCTGGCCCTGTTCGTCGTGCTCGCCATCAGCATGATCAAGGTCATCCGGCTGTCCGACGACCCCTTCGTCCGGACCGTCACCGGTGGCGTCCTCGCCTGGGTGATCGGGCAGGCGCTCGTCAACATCGCCGTGGTCCTCGGCCTGCTGCCCGTGCTCGGCGTCCCACTCCCACTCATCTCCGCGGGCGGGTCAGCGCTCATCATGACGCTCGTCGCGATCGGCGTCGTCCTGTCCTTCGCGCGGGAGATCCCCGGGAAGAACGCCCTGTCCCGCGCCCACGACGTCCACGACGTCCGCACCAGGAACGGGAGCGTGCGGTGAGCACCTACCTCTTCGCCGGCGGCGGCACCGCCGGCCACGTGAACCCCCTGCTCGCCGTCGCCGACCGGCTGACCGAGCGCTCCCCGGAGGACCGTGTCCTCGTGCTCGGCACGGCGGAGGGCCTCGAGTCCCGCCTGGTGCCGATGCGCGGCTACGAGCTCCTCACCATCCCGCGGCTGCCGTTCCCGCGGAAGCCGAACGCCGCGGCGCTGCGCTTCCCCGTCGCCTTCTGGCGCGCGGTCCGCCGGACGGAGCAGCTCATCCGCGAGCACGACGTCGCGGTCGTCCTCGGCGTCGGTGGCTACGCGGCAGCACCGGCGTACATCGCGGCGAAGCGCACCGGCACGCCGATCGTCGTGCACGAGCAGAACGCCAAGCCGGGCCTGGCGAACCGGCTCGCGGCCTTCCTCACGCACCACGTGGGCGTCACCTTCTCGAACACCCGGCTGCGGCACTCCCGCCTGGTCGGGATGCCGCTCCGCCGCGAGGTCGAGGACCTCGACCGCCGTGCGCGGCGCGCCGAGGGCCTCGCCGAGTTCGGGCTCGACCCGTCCCGCCCCGTGCTGCTCGTGACCGGTGGGTCCTCCGGCGCCCGGAGCATCAACCGCACCGTGAACCGCTCGGCGGCGTCCATTGTCGGCGCCGGCTGGCAGGTGCTGCACGTCGTCGGCGGCAAGTCGGACATCGGCCCGAGCGACCTCGACGGGTACACCGTCCTGCCCTACTGCGACCGGATGGACCTGGCGTACGCCGCCTCCGACTTCGTGGTGTCGCGCGCCGGCGCCGGCATGGTCTGCGAGCTCGCGGCCGTCGGGCTGCCGAGCGTCCTGGTGCCGTACCCTGTCGGCAACGGCGAGCAGCGGCACAACGCCCGCGACGTCGTCGAGGCAGGTGGCGCGGTGCTCGTCGCCGACCAGGACCTCGACGAGGACTGGGTGACGTTCGAGCTCCTGACGATCCTGCAGGACCGCGCGAGGATCGCCGACATGGCGATGCGCGCCGGCAGCGTCGGTCACCGCGACGGTGCCGACCGGATGACCGACCTGGTCCTCGACGCCGCACGCCCGGCGCGGACCGGCAGCACCACGGAGGAACCATGACCATCAAGCCGGACCTGACCCAGCCGATCCCGGACGACCTCGGCACGGTCCACTTCGTCGGCATCGGCGGCTCCGGCATGAGCGGGATCGCGCGGATGTTCCTCGCTGCCGGGCACCGCGTCACGGGCAGCGACTCCCGGGAGACCGCGACGACCGGCCGGATGCGCGAGCTCGGCGCCGAGGTGCACATCGGCCACGCCGCCACCAACGTCGGCGCGGCGGACACCATCGTCGTCACCAGCGCCCTCTGGCCGGACAACCCCGAGCTCCTCGAGGCCCAGCGCCGCGGGCTGCCGGTCCTGCACCGTTCCCAGGCCCTCGCCGCCCTCATCGCCGAGCACCGCCTGGTCGCGGTCGCCGGTGCCCACGGCAAGACCACGTCGACGGGCATGATCGTCACCGCGATGGTCAAGCTCGGCCTCGACCCGAGCTTCGTCAACGGCGGCGTCATCCAGTCCCTCGGCACGAGCTCCGCGCCGGGCACGAGCGACCTGTTCGTGGTGGAGGCCGACGAGTCCGACGGCTCCTTCCTGCTCTACGACGTCGCGGTGGCGCTCATCACGAACGTCGACGCCGACCACCTCGACCACTACGGCAGCGAGGACGCGTTCATCGACGCCTTCGTGGAGTTCGCCGCGAAGGCCCGTGAGCGCATCGTCGTCTCGAGCGACGACGCCGGTGCGAAGCGCGTCACCGCGGGTGTCCGCGCCCGCGAGCACGCGCCAGAGGTCGTCACCTTCGGCGAGGCCGCCGACGCGGACGTCCGCATCGAGCGCATCGTGGAGTCGGCCGGGGTCGAGGTCGACTTCCGCTCGGCGGGGGAGTCCCACCACCTCACGCTCCGCGTCCCGGGTCGCCACAACGCGGTCAACGCCGTCGGTGCCTTCGCCGTGCTCGTCGGGCTCGGCGTGTCCCCGGCCGACGCCGTCCGCGGCATCGAGGCCTTCGGCGGCACCGAGCGTCGCTTCGAGCTGCACGGCGTCGAGCGCGGCGTGTCGGTCTACGACGACTACGCGCACCACCCGACCGAGGTCGCGGCCGCCCTCCGCGCCGCCCGGAACGTCGTCGGTGACGGCCGGATCATCGCGATCCACCAGCCGCACCTGTACTCGCGCACCCGGATGATGGCCGGCGACTTCGCCGCCGTCTACGAGCAGCTCGCCGACCACACGGTCGTCCTCGACGTCTACGGCGCTCGCGAGGACCCCGAGCCCGGCGTCACCGGCGCCCTGGTGCAGGAGCGCTTCCACGACCAGACCCACGTCGACTACCTGCCCGACTGGGCCGAGGCCTCGGCACGCGCGGCCGCGGTCGCCCGCGACGGCGACATCATCATGACGCTGAGCTGCGGCGACGTGTACCGGATCATCCCGCAGGTGCTCACCGCGCTCGGCGACGCCACCGCGAACCGGACCGACGGGGTCAGCGCCAGGTGAAGCGTCCCGAGGGCTTCGACGAGCGTCCGGCGCAGCGCGCCGCCGCCGACGAGGGTGACGACC
Source organism: Curtobacterium sp. GC_Cur_3 (assembly GCF_026544205.1). GTDB lineage: Bacteria > Actinomycetota > Actinomycetes > Actinomycetales > Microbacteriaceae > Curtobacterium. Next base: position 39,346 of record NZ_JALNUI010000006.1, on the reverse strand, counting down.
GCGCACCGCGTGAGCGCCGGGTCCCGCGACTCGGGCGGCTGACCGGCCGCCGTGGGGACGCGGACAGCCGGGAGGCCCACCTCCCGCCCGCCCCGTCCGTGACGGACCGCGTGGTGGTCACGTCCACCCCCGCACGCTCGGCCGGTGCCCTGCCGGACCTGCCCGACGTCACGGCCACCGGCACGGTCGTCGAGGCGGACGAGGACCGCGACCCGCGGCACGGCCAGGACGGCGACGCGCGGCACGAGGGTGCCGACGACGCCGACCGCGACCACGCGCCGGGCGCGACGGACGTCGTCGACCTGCGCACGGCCTCCCGGCCCGGTCACCCGGACGACGCCACCACGCCCATCGGTGCCGGTGTCCGCGCTGCCGAGACCGCGCGTGAGGCGCGGGCCGCCCGCAAGCGCCGCCGCCTGCACGAGCGGGCCGAGGTCCGCCGCTTCACCCGCCGCTCCCGCCACCGGCGCGCCGCCTGGCTCACCACCGGCGGGATCGTCGTCGTGCTCGGCGTCTCGATCCTGGTGGCCGTGTTCTCCCCGCTGATGGCGCTGCAGCGGATCGAGGTCAAGGGCACGAGCCGGGTCGACGACGCCGCACTGCGCCGGGCGTTGTCGGACCAGATCGGCACGCCGCTGGCCCGGCTCGACTCCGCTGCGATCAAGCGGGACATCGCCGCCTTCCCGCTCATCGAGAGCTACGTCACCGAGGAGTCGCCGCCGCACACGCTCGTCGTCACGGTCACCGAGCGCACCCCCGTGGTGACGGTGCAGAACGGGAAGTCGTTCGACCTGGTGGACCCCGCCGGCATCGTCGTGCAGTCCTCGACGAAGCGGCCGGACACGATGCCGCTGGCGGACGTCGGGTCCGCCAAGCTCGGGTCCTCCGTGTTCCGCACGATGACCGAGGTCGTCCTGGCGCTGCCGTCGGCCGTGCGGTCGCAGGTGTCCGGCGTCGCCGCGTCGACCGCCGACGACGTGACCCTCACCATGAAGGACGGATCGCGCGTCGTGTGGGGGAGCCCCGACGACTCCGCGGCCAAGGCAGCTCTGCTCGACGCCCTCGTGAAGGACCACGCGGCCCGCGCCCCGGACACGGCGGTCGAGTACGACGTGTCCGCGCCCGACAACGGGATCATCCGCACCCAGGACTGACGCCGGAGCGCCGCGCCGAGAAAGTGCGGGACCGCATTGCACGACACGCGGCGTGGCGGGGCGACACCGCCCGGAGCGCACCCGTAGCGTCGAAGCCAGCACCACCCATAGCAGCACAACCCCGCAACTTCAAGTAGAGGTTGAGGGTTCTACCGGAGGCCGGACTGACGTGACCACGAACCACAACTACCTCGCCGTGATCAAGGTCGTCGGTGTCGGCGGCGGCGGCGTCAACGCCGTCAACCGCATGATCGAGCTGGGCCTCCGTGGGGTCGAGTTCATCGCGATCAACACCGACGCCCAGGCGCTCCTGCTCAGCGACGCCGACGTCAAGCTCGACGTGGGCCGCGAGATCACCCGCGGCCTCGGCGCCGGCGCGGACCCCGAGGTCGGCCGTCGTGCCGCCGAGGACCACGCCGAGGAGATCGAGGAGGCCCTCGCGGGTGCCGACATGGTCTTCGTCACCGCCGGTGAGGGCGGTGGGACCGGCACGGGTGGTGCGCCCGTCGTCGCCCGCATCGCCAAGTCGATCGGCGCCCTGACCATCGGTGTCGTCACGAAGCCCTTCAGCTTCGAGGGCAAGCGCCGCCAGTCGCAGGCCGAGAACGGCGTCGCCGGCCTGAAGGACGAGGTCGACACCCTCATCGTCGTCCCGAACGACCGCCTCCTCGAGATCTCCGACCGGGGCATCTCGATGGTCGAGGCCTTCGCGACGGCTGACCAGGTGCTCCTCGCCGGCGTGCAGGGCATCACCGACCTGATCACCACCCCGGGCCTGATCAACCTCGACTTCGCGGACGTGAAGAGCGTCATGCAGGGTGCCGGTTCGGCGCTCATGGGCATCGGGTCCTCGCGGGGAGCCGACCGGGCGATCAAGGCCGCGGAGCTCGCGGTCGCATCGCCGCTGCTCGAGGCCTCCATCGACGGCGCCCACGGCGTGCTGCTCTCGATCCAGGGTGGCTCGAACCTCGGCATCTTCGAGATCAACGACGCGGCCCGCCTCGTGCAGGAAGCCGTCCACCCCGAGGCGAACATCATCTTCGGCGCGGTGATCGACGACACCCTCGGCGACGAGGTCCGCGTCACGGTCATCGCGGCCGGCTTCGACGGCGGGGAGCCCTCCTCGCAGGTCAAGGAACGCCGCGCCAGCTGGGTCGACCCGGACGCCGGAGCCACCGTGCCCGTCGGCTCGAGCTCGACCGGCCCGCACGACGCCGCCCCGGCGCGCTCGTGGGCGTCGCAGGAGCACGAGCCGCCGGCGCAGCGCGCCGCGGACCCCGCCTTCGACGGTGACGACGACGAGCTCGACGTCCCCGACTTCCTGAAGTAGGCACCCGCCCACGTGAGCGAGTCCCCGCAGCTCGAGCCGCGCCTCCCGTCCGACACCGGACTGGAGGCGCGGCTCGCGTCCGTCAGGCAGGGCATCGCCGACGCGGCGCAGGCCGCAGGGCGCGTCCCTGACGACCTGACGCTCATCGTGGTCACGAAGTACCACCCGGCGTCGCTCGTCGCCGAGCTCGCCGCCCTCGGCGTGACCGACGTGGGGGAGAACCGCCACCAGGAGGCGCAGGCCAAGGCCGCCGAGCTGGCCGACCTCGGGCTCACCTGGCACTTCGTCGGGCAGCTGCAGTCGAAGAAGGCCCGCCAGGTGCGCCGGTACGCCCACGTCGTGCAGTCACTCGACCGGGCCTCCGTCGTCGACGCCTTCGCGCCCACCTCCGAGGAACCAGCGCCGCCCGTGATCGACGGCTTCGTGCAGGTGAACCTCACCGACGACCCCGGCCGCGGCGGCGTGCAGCCCGACGACGTCGACGCCATGGTGGAGCGGGTCCTGGCCACCGGCACGATCGCCCTGCGCGGCGTGATGGCCGTCGCGCCGCTCGACGAGGAGCCCCGTGCCGCCTTCGCGCGGCTCCGGACGATCTCCGAGCGCGTGCGCCTGACGGTGCCCACGGCGACCGACATCTCCGCCGGCATGAGCGGCGACTTCGCCGAGGCGATCGCCGAGGGCGCGACACACCTGCGGATCGGGACGGCAATCACCGGAAACCGGCCGGCCGCACCCTAGCCTCGTCACAGGGCAACCCCGAGCACGCACACCCCTGGAGGAACCATGGCCGGTCCGTTGAAGAAGACGATGGTCTACCTCGGCCTCGCCGACGAGGAACTCGAGTACGAGGACGAGCCGCAGAGCGCGCAGCCCCAGTCGCGCGCGCCGCAGCAGCAGCCCCCGGCACCCGCTGCCCAGCAGCACGAGACCCCCGCTCCGGCGGCTGCGGCTCCCGCGGCGGCACCCGCTGCGGCTGCCCCCGAGGCGAAGGCCCCGCACACCCACCAGCGCGGCGCCCAGGTCACTCCGCTGCGCCGCTCGCACACGACCGCACAGAAGGCGACCCCGGTCCAGGAAATGAACGAGATCCTCACCGTCCACCCGCGCGAGTACAAGGACGCCCAGTCCATCGCCGAGAGCTTCCGCGACGGGATCCCCGTCATCATCAACCTCTCGCAGATGACCGAATCCGACGCGCGTCGCATGATCGACTTCGCGAGCGGCCTGTCGCTCGGCCTCTACGGCAAGATCGAGCGCGTCACGAACAAGGTCTTCCTGCTCTCCCCGGCGCACGTCGCAGTGAGCGGTGAGGCGCCCGAGGTAGAGTCCGACATCGAGGCGTCCTTCTTCGCCCAGTCCTGAGTCGTCGCGTCCGGTGGTCCTGACCGCCGGATGCCGCCCAGGCCCACCCGCCCCGTGGTCGGCGTCACCCTGACGTCGTCCACCCGAGACGAGCGAGCCGCACCGTGTCCTCGATCTTCACGATCCTGTACTTCCTCCTCCTGCTGTACTTCTTCGTCATGTGGGGGCGGTTCGCGCTGGACATGGTGCAGGCGTTCAACCGCTCGTGGCGTCCGCGCGGCGGCATGCTCGTGGTCGCGAACGCGGTCTACTCGCTCACCGACCCGCCCATCCGCACCGTGCGTCGCGCGCTCCCGCCGCTCCGCATGGGGGCCGTGGCGCTCGACTTCGGCTGGTCCATCGTGATGCTCGTCGTGATCATCCTGATGAGCGTCGTGCGGTTCATCTCCGCGACGGTCTGACCCGCCCCTCCCGGCCCGTGTCTCGTCCGAGACGCGCCGCGCCGTGGCCACGATCACGGATCAGGCCCGCGCTCGGTGTACGGTGGTCGGGATCGATGCTCGCCTCCGCGGGCATCCGCACCGAGGGCCCCGCTGGTACATTCACAGCGGGACGTCCCGGTTCCACACGTTCAGCAGTTCTATTGAGGTGACGGCAATGGCTTTGACGCCGGAAGACGTAGTCAACAAGCGGTTCCAGCCGACCAAGTTCCGCGAGGGCTACGACCAGGACGAGGTCGACGACTTCCTCGACGAGGTCGTGGTCGAGCTGCGTCGCCTGACCCAGGAGAACGAGGAGCTCCGTCAGCGCCTGCAGGCTGCCGAATCGGCGCCGAAGCCGGCCGCTGCCGCCGAGCCCGCTCCCGCTCCGACCCCCGAGCCCGAGCCGGAGCCGGCCCCCGTCGCCGCCGCTCCCGAGCCTGCACCGGTCGCCGCCGCGGCTCCGTCCACCACGGTCCACCCGGACGAGGACACCGAGGGCACCACGAACCTCCTCACGCTCGCGCGTCGTCTCCACGAGGAGCACGTCCGCGAGGGCATCGAGAAGCGCGACGCGCTCATCGCCGAGGGTCAGGCCCAGGCAGCACGCCTGGTCTCCGAGGCCGAGTCGAAGCAGCGCCAGATCATCGCCGACACCGAGAACACCAACCGCCAGCGCGTGCAGGTGCTCGAGGGCGAGCAGCGCCAGCTCGAGGGCAAGATCGATGAGCTCCGCACGTTCGAGCGCGACTACCGCGCCCAGCTGAAGAGCTACATCCAGGGCCAGCTCAACGAGCTCGACACCCCGTCGGGCACCGAGCAGTCCGGCTTCACGCCCGCGCCGGCATCGGCGCAGGGCTTCGGCAACTGACGTTGTCCCAGCAGCAAGACCAACGAGCGAAGGTCAGTGTCCGCGCGATCGCGGCACTGGCCTTCGCCGCTGTCGTGGTGGTGGTGGCCGACCAGGTCGTGAAGGCGATCGTCGTCGCGCACCTGCCGTACGGGCAGGTCGTGCCGGTCCTCGGCCGGGCCCTGCAGTTCCTCTACGTCCGGAACCCGGGCGCCGCGTTCTCGTTCGCGGTCAACATAACCTGGGTGTTCTCGGTCGTCTCCGCGGCGGTCGTCGTCGCGATCATCGTCTTCGCCCGGCGTATCCGCTCCATGTGGTGGGCGATCGTCCTCGGCATGCTGCTCGGCGGCGCGCTCGGCAACCTGCTCGACCGGCTCTTCCGTGAGCCGGGATTCGGGCGGGGCCACGTGGTCGACTTCATCTCGACGCCGTGGATGATGCCAGCGATCTACAACGTCGCCGACGCGTTCATCTGCATCAGCATGGTCGTCTTCGTGCTGCTGGTCGTCTTCGGAGTGAACCTCGACGGCACCAGGACGGTCTCGGACAAGCAGCGCACGGCCAGCCTGGAGGCCCGTGACGGGTCCGCCACGGACGCTGCGGTCCCCGAGTCGGGAACCGTCACGGACGCTGCCGACGCACGCCGTGCCTCCCCTCGGTCCGATGACTCGCTCGGACACGACGCGACGTGACCGAGTCGCGCAGTCTGCCCGTCCCCGACGGGCTCGCCGGTGAGCGTGTCGACGCGGCCCTGGCGAAGCTGCTCGGGTTCAGCCGGTCGTTCGCGGCCGACGTCGTCGCCGCCGGCGGTGTCCGGGTCGACGGCGTCACCGCCGAGAAGTCCGACCGCCTGCACGGCGACGCCTGGCTCGAGGTCGAGTGGACGCCGAAGGAGGCGCCCCGCATCGTCCCTGCCCACGTCCCCGGCATGACGATCGTGCACGACGACGAGGACATCGTCGTCGTCGACAAGCCGGTCGGGGTCGCCGCACACCCGTCGCCCGGGTGGGACGGCCCGACCGTCCCCGGCGGACTGGCCGCGGCCGGGTTCACCATCGCGACCTCCGGGGCCGCGGAACGCGCGGGGATCGTGCACCGGCTCGACGTCGGCACGTCCGGGCTGATGGTCGTCGCGAAGACCGAGCTCGCGTACACGCACCTCAAGCGCGCGTTCAAGGAGCGCACGGTCGAGAAGGTCTACCACGCCCTCGCGCAGGGGCACCCGGACCCGACCTCCGGCACCGTCGACGCGCCGATCGGTCGCCACCCGTCGAGCGACTGGAAGTTCGCGGTCACCTCGGACGGCAAGCCGAGCGTCACGCACTACGAGACGCTCGAGGCCTTCCGGTCGGCGACGCTCCTCGAGGTCCACCTGGAGACCGGGCGCACCCACCAGATCCGCGTGCACATGGCCGCGACGCGCCACCCGCTCGTCGGCGACACGATGTACGGCGCCGACCCGGTGCTCGCCGCCGAGCTCGGGCTCACGCGGCAGTGGCTCGACGCCGTCCGGCTCGGGTTCGCGCACCCGCGCACCGGCGACTGGGTGGAGTTCCGGGCGGAGTACCCGGAGGACCTGCAGGTCGCACTCGACCGGATCCGGGCAGCGTCACTCTGACACGCGGGCGGTTCCGTCGACACGCCCGTCGGTGTCGCCGGCCGCGGTTAGGCTGTCTGCGTCCCACACGCAGTTCGTTCGACCGGAGGCCCCGTGGCGAGTTCCGACTCCTTCGTCCACCTGCACGTGCACAGCGAGTACTCGATGCTCGACGGCGCCGCGCGACTGAACGACCTGGTCGCCGAGACGGCAGCGCAGGGCATGCCGGCCGTGGCGGTGACGGACCACGGCAACATGTTCGGCGCGTTCGAGTTCTGGAAGGCCGCCAAGGCTGGCGGCGTGAAGCCGATCATCGGGACAGAGGCCTACATCACACCCGGCACCCACCGGTCCGACAAGACCCGTGTGCGGTGGGGCGACGGCGGCGGGGACGACGTCTCCGGTGCGGGATCGTACACGCACATGACGATGTTCGCCGAGAACACGACGGGCATGCACAACCTGTTCCGGCTGTCGTCCAAGGCCTCGCTCGAGGGCTACTACTTCAAGCCCCGCATGGACCGCGAACTCCTCAGCGAGCACCACGAGGGCATCATCGCGACGACCGGCTGCCCGTCAGGAGAGGTCCAGACGCGCCTGCGCCTCGGCCAGTACGACGAGGCCATCAAGGCCGCGGCCGACTACCGCGACATCTTCGGCAAGGAGAACTACTTCGCCGAGATCATGGACCACGGCCTCGAGATCGAGCGTCGGATCATGGGCGACCTCATCCGGCTGGCCAAGGACCTCGGCCTGCCGCTCGTCGGCACGAACGACCTGCACTACACGCACTCGCACGACGCCAAGTCGCACGCGGCGCTGCTCTGCGTGCAGTCCGGCTCGACGCTGAACGACCCGAACCGGTTCAAGTTCGACGCCGACGAGTTCTACCTCAAGACCCCGCAGCAGATGCGGCACCTGTTCCGCGACAACATCGAGGCCTGCGACAACACGCTGCTCATCGCCGAGCGGTGCGACGTCGAGTTCGACACCTCGGCGAACTACATGCCGAAGTTCCCGGTGCCGGAGGGCGAGACCGAGCACACCTGGTTCGAGAAGGAGGTCGCCAAGGGACTGCAGTACCGGTACCCGGACGGCATCTCGAAGGAGGTCCAGGACCGCGCCGACTACGAGGTCGGCATCATCAACCAGATGAACTTCCCGGGGTACTTCCTCGTGGTCGCCGACTTCATCAACTGGTCCAAGGACAACGGCATCCGCGTCGGCCCCGGCCGTGGTTCCGGTGCCGGCTCGATGGTCGCCTACGCCATGCGCATCACCGACCTCGACCCGATCCGGCACGGCCTGATCTTCGAGCGCTTCCTCAACCCGGACCGCGTCTCGATGCCCGACTTCGACGTCGACTTCGACGACCGGCGCCGCGGTGAGGCGATCAAGTACGTCACCGACAAGTACGGCAGCGAACGTGTCGCGCAGATCGTCACCTACGGCACGATCAAGGCGAAGCAGGCGCTCAAGGACTCCTCGCGCGTCCTCGGCTTCCCGTTCGGCATGGGCGAGAAGCTCACGAAGGCGATGCCGCCGCCCGTGATGGGCAAGGACATCCCGCTCACCGGGATCTTCGACAAGGAGCACCCGCGCTTCAAGGAGGCCGTCGACGTCCGCACCGTCGTCGAGACCGACCCAGAGGCCAAGACCGTGTTCGACACGGCGCTCGGGCTCGAGGGCCTGAAGCGCCAGTGGGGCGTGCACGCCGCCGGCGTCATCATGTCGAGCGACCCGCTGATCGACATCATCCCGATCATGAAGCGGGAGCAGGACGGCCAGATCGTCACGCAGTTCGACTACCCGGCATCGGAGTCGCTCGGCCTGATCAAGATGGACTTCCTGGGCCTGCGGAACCTGACGATCATCAGTGACGCCCTGGACAACATCAAGTCCAACCGCGGCACCGACCTCGACCTCGAGCACATGGGACTCGAGGACGCCGAGGCCTACGCGCTCCTGCAGCGCGGCGACACGCTCGGCGTCTTCCAGCTCGACGGCGGCCCGATGCGCGGGCTGCTGCGCCTGATGAAGCCCGACAACTTCGAGGACATCTCCGCGCTCATCGCCCTGTACCGTCCGGGCCCCATGGGTGCGAACTCGCACACGAACTACGCGCTCCGCAAGAACGGCGAACAGCCCATCACGCCGATCCACCCGGAGCTCGAGGAGCCCCTGGCGGAGATCCTCGGCGGGACCTACGGCCTGATCATCTACCAGGAGCAGGTCATGGCCATCGCGCAGAAGGTGGCCGGGTTCTCGCTCGGTCAGGCGGACATCCTCCGTCGCGCGATGGGCAAGAAGAAGAAGTCCGAGCTGGACAAGCAGTACGCCGGCTTCGAGCGCGGCATGCTCGACAACGGGTACTCGGCCGCGGCGATCAAGACGCTGTGGGACATCCTGCTGCCGTTCTCCGACTACGCCTTCAACAAGGCGCACTCCGCGGCGTACGGCGTGGTCTCCTTCTGGACGGCGTACCTCAAGGCCCACTACCCGGCCGAGTACATGGCGGCGCTGCTGACGTCCGTCGGTGACGCCCGCGACAAGCTGGCGCTCTACCTCAACGAGTGCCGCCGCATGGGCATCCGGGTGATGCCGCCGGACGTCAACGAGTCGATCGGCTTCTTCGCCGCCGTCGGGAACGACATCCGCTTCGGCATGGGCGCGATCCGCAACGTCGGGTTCAACGTCGTCGACGACATCGTCAAGGCGCGTCAGGAGAAGGGCGCCTTCGACTCCTTCCACGACTTCCTCCGGAAGATCCCGATCTCCTCCGCCAACAAGCGGACGGTCGAGTCGCTCATCAAGGCGGGGGCGTTCGACGAGTTCGGCGACACCCGCCGTGCGCTCGTCGAGATCCACGAGGGCGCGGTCGAGGCCGCGGTGAAGATCAAGCGCGACGAGGTCCACGGCAACGTCGGCTTCGACTTCGACTCCCTCTTCGCCGAGGTCGCCGAGGAACAGCCCACGGTCGCTGCGGTGTCCCAGGTGCCGGAGCGCCCGGAGTGGTCCAAGCGCGACAAGCTGGCGTTCGAGCGCGACATGCTCGGGCTCTACGTGTCCGACCACCCGCTGGCCGGGCTCGAGATCGAGCTCGCGAAGCACCAGTCGATCACCATCGCCGACCTGATCGGGGCCGACGACTCGGTGGAGGGCGAGACCGTCACGGTCGCCGGGCTCCTGACGAGCGTGCAGCACCGTGTGGCGAAGACGAGCGGCAACCCGTACGGCATCGTCCAGATCGAGGACTTCGGCGGCGAGATCGGCGTCATGTTCCTCGGCAAGACGTACCAGGAGTTCGGGCCGTCCCTGGTGGCGGACTCGATCGTGGTCCTGCGTGGTCGGGTCAACGTCCGCGACGACGGCAAGGCGCTGCACGCGGTGAGCATGTTCCAGCCGGCCCTCGGCGACGTCATGGGCTCCGGCCCGCTGACGCTGTCGGTGCCGGAGCGGCAGGCCACCACCGAGACGGTGACCGAGCTCGCGGCGGTCCTCGGTCGGCACACCGGCGACACCGAGGTGCGGCTCCGGCTGCTCAAGGACGACGTCGCGCGCACCTTCGAGCTGCCGTTCCCGGTGAACCTGACCCCGGACCTGTTCGGCGAGCTGAAGAGCCTGCTCGGTCCGCGCTGCCTGGTGTAGCGCGGTCCGGGGGAGCGCGCTGGTGGAACGCCCGGGTCGCCCCGACGCCGAGGTCCTGACGGCGTTCGGGGTCGCTGGGGCGGTCCCGGTGCCACTGTCGGGCGGGCGGGGGCTCACCTGGCGGGCCGGCGGCGTCGTGTTCCGGCCGCACGGCGACCCGACCGAGGCGGCGTGGAAGGCGGACGTGCTGACCGCGCTCCGCCACTCCACGGAGTTCCGGACGCCTCGGCCCGTCGCCACGCGGGACGGTGCCTGGCTGCACCGTGGGTGGGAAGCGTCCTCGTGGCTCGACGGCGCCACGGACGCCTCCCGCGTGCAGGACGTGATCCGCGCCGGTGCCGCGTTCCACCGTGCCGTCGCCGACCTGCCACGCCCGGCGTTCCTCGACACGACGGACGACCCCTGGAGCCGTGCGGACCGGATGGTGTGGGGCGAGACCCCGCTGCCGCCCGACCGGACACTCGCGGAACTGGCTGCGGCGTTCCGGCCCGTCGAGACGCCCGCGCAGGTGATCCACGGCGACCTGCTCGGCAACGTCCTGTTCGCCGCCGACGCCCCGCCGGCCGTGTTCGACTGGGCGCCGTACTGGCGGCCGGCCGGGCTGGGCGCGGCGATCGCGGCGGTCGATGCCGTGTGCTGGCAGGGTGTCCCGCTCGAGGACCTCGGCCCGCTCGGCGTCGACGTCCCCGAGTGGTCGCAACTGCTCGTCCGCGCCCTGGCCTTCCGCATCGCCACGCTCGTGCTGCTCGGCGCCTGGGACGGAGCCGCCGTGGAACACCACCGCCCGGTCGTCGCCGCGGTCACGGCCGCGCGCTGAGGCACGGCGGGGTCAGGGGTGCTCGCTACGCTGGAGGCCTCATGATGCAGCGAATCGACCTCCGCGGCGGCCTCCCCGCCCGTGCCGAACTCCTCCGACTCATGCCCCGTGCCGTCGGTGACGTCGGGCATGCGGTGGACGCCGCCCGGGTGCTCGTCGACGACGTCCGCGACCGCGGCGCCGACGCGCTGCGGGAGCAGGCCGAGCGGTTCGACGGGGGAGCCCCCGAGCACGTCCGGGTGCCCGCTGCCGAGATCGCCGCCGCGGTCGCCGGGCTCACCCCCGAGCTCCGCACCGCCCTCGACGAAGCCATCACCCGCGTCCGCGCCGCGAGTGCCGCGCAGGTCCCGCAGCCGTCCGTGACCACCCTCGGCGACGGCGCCGAGGTGCACCAGCGCTGGCAGCCGATGCGTCGGGTCGGGCTCTACGTGCCCGGCGGGAAGGCCGTGTACCCCTCGAGCGTCGTCATGAACGTCGTCCCCGCGCAGGTCGCCGGCGTCGGGTCGATCGCACTCGTGTCGCCCCCGCAGCGGGACCACGGCGGCGCCGTGCACCCGACGATCCTCGCCGCGGCCGGGCTCCTCGGCGTGGACGAGGTCTACGCGATGGGCGGTGCCGGCGCCGTCGGTGCGCTGGCGTACGGCGTCGCCGAGATCGGCCTCGACCCGGTCGACCTGGTCACCGGCCCCGGCAACAACTACGTCGCCGCGGCGAAGCGCCTGGTGCGCGGTGTCGTCGGCATCGACTCCGAAGCCGGTGCCACTGAGATCCTCGTCATCGCGGACGACTCCGCCGACGCCGGGTACGTCGCCGCCGACCTCATCAGCCAGGCCGAGCACGACGAGCAGGCCGGCAGCGTGCTGGTGACGACGTCCGCGGCCTTCGCCGACGCGGTGGAAGCCGCCATCCCGGAACGGACGGCCGCCCTCGGGACGGCCACGCGCCTCCAGGCCGCACTCGACGGACCGCAGTCCGCCGTCGTCCTGGTGGACTCGCTCACCGACGCGGCCACCGTGAGCAACGCCTACGGGCCCGAGCACCTCGAGATCCAGACCGTCGACGACGACGCCGTGCTCGCGGAGATCGACGCCGCCGGGGCGGTCTTCGTCGGGCCGAGCACGCCGGTCAGCCTCGGTGACTACCTCGCCGGGTCGAACCACGTGCTGCCGACGGGCGGTCAGGCGCGCTTCGGCTCAGGGCTGTCGGCGTCGACCTTCCTCCGGCCGCAGCAGGTCATCCGGTACACGGCAGCGGCCCTGGCCGAGGTCGCCCTGCACATCGTCGCCCTGTCGACCGAGGAACAGCTGCCGGGGCACGGTGCCGCCGTGACGGAGCGCGTGAACCGATAGCCTTGGCGGTGCCATGTTCTGCCCCTTCTGCCGCCACCCGGACTCCCGCGTCGTCGACTCCCGCACGAGTGACGACGGCACCTCCATCCGCCGACGCCGCCAGTGCCCGAACTGCGGCCGCCGTTTCTCGACCACCGAGACGGCGTCGTTGAACGTGGTCAAGCGCAACGGGGTGCTCGAGCCGTTCTCGCGGGAGAAGATCATCTCCGGGGTGCGCAAGGCGTGCCAGGGACGACCCGTCACCGACTCCGACCTCGCCGTGCTCGCGCAGCGCGTGGAGGAGATCGTGCGGTCCTCGGGTGCCAGCCAGATCGACGCCAACGACATCGGCCTGGCGATCCTCGACCCGCTGCGTGAGCTCGACGAGGTCGCCTACCTCCGCTACGCCAGCGTCTACCAGGCCTTCGACTCGCTCGAGGACTTCGAGTCCGCGATCGGGCAGCTCCGGATCGACCACCACGACGGGCCGCGCACGGCGAGCACCGGGGCGGACGCGTGACGAACATCGCCGAACGGTGCGTCCGCGTCGGCTACGGCGTGGTCTTCCGAGCGGTGTTCGCGAACATGGACCCCGAGCGCGCGCACCACGTCGCGTTCGCCGTCATCCGTTGGTTGCCGCGCGTGCCGTTCCTCGCCGGGGTCGTCGAGCGCTATTCGCGCCCCGCCGCGGCCGACGGCGTCACCACGATGGGCATCCACTTCCCGTCCCGCTTCGGCCTGGCCGCCGGGTTCGACAAGAACGCCAAGGGCATCGCCGGACTCGGCCTGCTCGGCTTCGGCCACGTCGAGGTCGGCACGATCACCGCGAAGCCGCAGCCCGGCAACGACAAGCCCCGGCTCTTCCGGCTCATCGCTGACCGCGCGTTGATCAACCGGATGGGCTTCAACAACCACGGTGCCCCGGCCGCCGCCCGCCGACTCGAACGCGCCCGGCGCAACCCCGGCCGACCGGTCATCGGCGTGAACATCGGCAAGAGCCGCGTGGTCGACGTCGCCGACGCCGTCGACGACTACCTCGAGTCGACACGGCTCCTCGCCCCGTTCGCGGACTACCTCGCCGTCAACGTCAGCTCACCCAACACGCCCGGACTCCGCGGTCTGCAGGAGCTCGACCAGCTCCGGCCCCTGCTCGCCGCCGTGCACGAGGCCGCGGGCCGCGTGCCCGTGCTCGTCAAGATCGCGCCCGACCTGACCGACGACCAGATCGACGCGATCGCCGGTCTCGCCGTCGACCTCGGTCTCGCCGGCATCATCGCGAACAACACCACGATCGGCCGCTCCGGGCTGACGACGCCCGAGGCCGACGTCACCGCGATGGGCGCCGGGGGACTGTCCGGCGCGCCGATCGCTGCGCGGTCGCTCGAGGTCCTGCGGCGCGTGCGGGCTGCCGTGCCGGCGGACTTCTGCGTGATCGCGGTCGGCGGCGTCACCACGGAAGCCGACGTCCAGGCCCGCATCGACGCCGGCGCCACGCTCGTGCAGGGCTACACGGCGTTCCTCTACGAGGGACCCACCTGGGCCACGCGGATCAACCGGCTGCGCCGGAAGCGGTTGCGGCGCGCGGAGCGCTGACGCGCGGGGCGCGTTGTCGCCCGTCCCGTGGTCGACGAGCGGTCACGACACCCCGCTCAGGTCCGCCGAGCGGTCTCGTTCCGTCGCTGGCGCGCCGCCCGGGCGACGCGTCGTGACCGGTGGGCGCTGCGCACGCGGGGTGTCGTGACCGCTCCCCGGACGGGAGGCTCGGCGCCGGCCCGCACCGAGCCTCCGGCCCGTCGCACCCCGGCTCCGCGTCGCTGCCGCCGCGGTGAGATCGCATTCGGTGTCGCCTCGGCACCCCGGGACCCGACACGAAGTGCGATCTCACCGCCCGGCTGCCGCCGAGCGGTCACGACACCCCGCTCAGGTCCGCCGAGTGGTCGCGTTCCGTCGCTGGCGCGCCGCCCCGGCGACGCGTCGTGACCGCTCACCGGACGGGAGGCTCGGTGCCGGCCCGCTCCGAGCCTCCGGCCCGGCGCATCCCGGCCCCGCTGCCGCGGTGAGATCGCACTCCGTGTCGCCTCGGCGCCCCGGGACCCGACACGAAGTGCGATCTCACGGCCCGCCGCCGAGTGGTCACGACACCCCGCTCAGGTCCGCCGAGCGGTCGCGTTCCGTCGCTGGCGCGCCGCCCGGGCGACGCATCGTGACCGGTGGGCGCTGCGCCCACGGGGTGTCGTGACCGCTCACCGGACCGGAGGCTCGGCGCCGGCCCGCACCGAGCCTCCGGCCCGGCGCACCCCGGCCCCGCCGCCGCGGTGAGATCGCACTCCGTGTCGCCTCGGTGCCCCGGGACCCGACACGAAGTGCGATCTCACCGCCCGGCTGCTGCCGACTGGCACGACACCCCGCTCAGGTCCGCCGAGTGGTCGCGTTCCGTCGCTGGCGCGCGGCGCGAGTGACGCGTCGTGACCGGTCGGCGCTGCGCCCCGGGGTGTCTTGACCGCTCACCGGACGGGAGGCTCGCCGCCGGCCCGCCACCGCGCCTCCGGCCCGGCGCACCCCGGCCCCGCCGCCGTGGTGAGATCGCACTCCGTGTCGCCTCAGCGCCGCGCGAGGCGACACGAAGTGCGATCTCACGGCCCGCCGCCTCACCGCCCGCCGCCACCCCGGCTCCCACGCGCCCGGGAGCGACGAAGCGCCGCCGGCGATGCCGACGGCGCTTCGTGAGCGGACTCAGGCGGGGTACTGCCCGCGCTTGACCTGGGGCTTCGGCAGGCGCAGGAAGCGCAGCTGCCACGCCCGCGTCAGGATGTAGAAGAAGGTCCGCGACTGGAACTCGCCGAACTTCGCGGTGATCTTCTTGCGCAGCATCAGCCAGAGCACGACGCAGTCGATGAGGAACAGCGCGACGAACGCCCAGATCACGAGCAGGGAGTAGGAGGCGACCGGGGTCTGCGGTGCGGCGAAGCCCACGATCAGGAACAGCACGAGCACGGGCATCATCACCTCGCCCACGTTCCAACGAGCGTCGATGGTGTCGCGGACGAACTTGCGCTGCTCGCCGCGGTCCTTCGCGGGGAGGTAGCGCTCCTCGCCGTTGGCCATGCCCACGCGGGCCTTCTCGCGCTCGCTGTTGAGGCGTGCGCGCGCTGCCTTCTTGTCCACGGGGGAGTTGCCCACGAGGGGACGGCGGTTGGCCGCTTCCCGCTCACGACGGGACGGGGTGGGACGGCCCTTGCCCTGCTCGAGCAGTTCCTCTTCCGAGGGGTTGACTGTCGTGATGGTCTTGGGTGCTGCCTTCGCCACGGTGATTCCTGCTGGTCGGTGAGCGGTGCGCCGGGGAACAGCCCGACGTTGGTGTCCTCTAGATTACCGGGCATGACCGACACCGCACAGTCCGCGCCCGCGACCGACCCCGAGCTGCTCGACGCCCTCCGCGAACAGGTCCACGGCGACCTGCCCCGGACGATCGCCGACCTCTCCGCGCTGGTGCGGATCCCGTCGGTGTCGTGGTCGGCCTTCGACCCGTCGGCGGTACGCCGCAGCGCCGAGGCCGTCGCCGAGCTCGCGCGTGACACGGGCGTGTTCGAGTCGGTCCGGGTCGTGCGCTCCGCGGTGTCCGGTGTCACGCCGGACGGCGCCAGCGAGGCCGAGGGCACGGAGCACGCCGGCGTCGAGCTGGGGCAGCCCGCGGTGCTGGCCGTCCGTCCGGCTCGGAACGGCAAGCCGACCGTGATGCTCTACGCCCACCACGACGTGCAGCCGCAGGGGGACGACGCCCTCTGGGAGACGCCGCCGTTCGAGCCGACGCTCCGCGGGGACCGGCTCTACGGCCGCGGTGCCTCGGACGACAAGGCCGGCGTGATGACGCACATCGCATCGCTCCGTGCGCTGCACGCCCGCTTCGGGGACGACCTCGACCTCGGCATCGTGTTGTTCGTGGAGGGTGAGGAGGAGTTCGGCTCCCGCTCGTTCCGCACCTTCCTGCGCGAGCAGAAGGAGCACCTCGCCGCCGACGTCATCGTCGTGGCCGACAGCGAC
Source organism: Curtobacterium sp. GC_Cur_3 (assembly GCF_026544205.1). GTDB lineage: Bacteria > Actinomycetota > Actinomycetes > Actinomycetales > Microbacteriaceae > Curtobacterium. The sequence goes on along the minus strand of NZ_JALNUI010000006.1, from coordinate 22,800 downwards.
AACTGGTCCACCGAGGTCCCCGCGATCACCGTGTCCCTCCGCGGCAACGTCACCTTCAAGCTGACCGTGACGACGCTCGAGCACGCCAGCCACAGCGGCATGTTCGGGGGAGCGGCACCCGACGCCATGCTCCCGATGGTCCGGCTCCTCAGCTCCCTGCACGACGACGCCGGCTCGGTCGCGGTCGAGGGCCTGACCGCGTACGACGCCCCGGTCCCCGCCCGCTCCGAGGACGAACTCGCCGCCGATGCCGCCCTGGTGTCCGGCGTGCGACCCGTCGGCACCGGCGACGTCCTCTCGCGCATGTGGTTCCAGCCGTCGATCACGGTCACCGGGATGGACGTCCCGAGCGTGGCGAACGCGTCGAACACCCTGCTCCCCACCGTGAGCGCGCGGGTCTCGGTGCGCGTCGCGCCGGGGCAGAGCGCGACCGACGCCGCGGCGGCCGTGGAGCGCCACATCCGGGCGCACACCCCGTTCGGCGCCCGCGTCGAGCTCAGCGAACCCGACGCCGGCGACGGCTTCCTGGTCGACACGAGCGGCTGGGCCGTCAAGGAGGCCAGGACCGCCATGGCCGAGGGCTGGGGCGCGGAGCCGGTCGAACAGGGCATCGGCGGCTCGATCCCGTTCGTCTCCGACCTCGCCGCCGAGTTCCCCGAGGCACAGATCCTGGTCACGGGCGTGGAGGACCCCGACACGCGCGCGCACAGCCCGAACGAGTCGCAGCACCTCGGCGTGCTGCACCGCGCGGTCGCGTCCGAGGCGATCCTGCTGGCTCGCCTCGCGACGCGCGCCTGAGCGCGGACACCCGACGGGAGGCTCGGCTCGGGTGGTCCCGGCCGCCCGCTCCCGGCAGGTGGAACCGTGCATGTCCTCCACAGGGCGCGACGAGCGTGTGCGTTCCGTCGGCGGGGGTGCTTACAATCGGTGACGAGGCGCGGTGACCGCACCGCCCAGAAGGAGGCGCGCATGAGCGACACCATCACGACCGAAGCCGTCACCACGGCCGTCCCGTCGCACGGGGTCCTGCTCAGCGACGCCGCCGCCGGCAAGGTGGCGAGCCTCCTCGAGCAGGAGGGCCGCGACGACCTCCGCCTGCGCCTGGCCGTCCAGCCCGGTGGCTGCTCGGGGCTCATCTACCAGCTCTACTTCGACGAGCGCCTGCTCGACGGTGACACCACCGCCGAGTTCGACGGTGTCGAGGTCGTCGTGGACAAGATGAGCGTCCCGTACCTCGACGGCGCGACGATCGACTTCGAGGACACCATCCAGAAGCAGGGCTTCACCATCGACAACCCCAACGCGCAGGGCAGCTGCGCGTGCGGCGACAGCTTCCATTGAGCCGACCACGAGCAACACCCGAACGGGGAGCGACCGACACGGTCGCTCCCCGTTCGGCGTCCGGCGTGGCGGCGTCGCCGAACCCGGACATCTCGCGGATGACCAGGGGAAAATCCGGTCTCCGGGGGCTGCGACAGTCCACGACGCGTGTTGCGCGTGCACTCGCTGTCACCAGCTGCGAGTAAGCTAGGAGTGTTCCAACCAAGCTGGGAACCAGTCATGTGCCGCCTCCAAGTGGCACGGTGTCGGCAACGACAGGCTGAGCTCTCGCTTCCACGTCTTTCCGAGAGGTAACAGTGCGTTCGAATCGCCGTATACGTTGGGCGGCCGTCCCGGTGGCCGTCGGTCTGGTCATCGCACTGGCTGGCTGCTCGCAGCAGCAGCTCAACGGATGGCTCCCCGGGACGGAACAGACGAAGGACGTCACCAACCACACGAGCCGCGTCGTCGGCCTGTGGACCACGAGCTGGATCGTGCTGCTCGCGGTGGGGCTCATCGTCTGGGGTCTGATCATCTGGGCCGCCATCGTCTACCGCCGTCGGAAGGGCCAGACCGGCCTCCCGGTGCAGATGCGGTACAACATGCCGCTCGAGATCTTCTACACGATCGTGCCGCTCATCCTCGTGCTGGGCTTCTTCGCCTTCACCGCGAAGGACCAGGCCGCGATCGAGAAGCCCTTCGCGCAGCCGGACGCCACCGTGCACGTCTACGGCAAGCGCTGGGGCTGGGACTTCAACTACATCAACCAGAACGACCCGTCGAAGAGCGTCTACTACCAGGGCATCCAGGCCCAGGAAGAAGAGAACGCCAACGGCGCGATCGACGAGTCGCAGCTCCCGACGCTGTACCTGCCCGTCGACAAGAAGGTCAAGATCGAGCTCGACTCGCGTGACGTCGACCACTCCTTCTGGGTCATCGACTTCTTGTACAAGAAGGACATGCTCCCCGGCAAGACGAACTACGAGTACTTCATCCCGCAGAAGATCGGGACGTACCAGGGCAAGTGCGCCGAGCTCTGCGGCGAGTACCACTCCCTCATGCTCTTCCAGGTCAAGGTCGTGTCCTCGTCTGACTACCAGGCGTACCTCGACACCCTGACCGACCAGGGCAAGGTGGGCCTGCTCGGCGACGAGTACAACACCAACACGAACCAGCCTGACAACAAGGCGCCCGTCACGGCGTCGAGCGACGACAAGTAGGGGCTCGCCAGATGACAACGTCATTCGTCGGCCAACCGACCAGCACCGCGACGCCGGACTTCCAGGCGTCCAAGGTCGGTCGGAAGGGCAACATCATCGTCCGGTGGATCACCTCCACCGACCACAAGACGATCGGGTACATGTACCTGATCACGTCGTTCCTGTACTTCCTGCTCGCCGGCGTGATGGCACTCGTCATCCGCGCGCAGCTCTTCGAGCCCGGGCTGCAGCTGGTCGCGACGAAGGAGCAGTACAACCAGCTCTTCACGATGCACGGCACGATCATGCTGCTGCTGTTCGCGACGCCGCTCTTCTCGGGCTTCGCGAACGCGATCATGCCGCTGCAGATCGGTGCCCCGGACGTCGCCTTCCCGCGACTCAACGGCTTCGCGTTCTGGCTCTACTTCTTCGGTGGACTCATCGCCGTCGGTGGCTTCCTCACCCCGCAGGGCGCCGCGTCGTTCGGCTGGTTCGCCTACGCACCACTGAGTGACACGACGTTCACACCAGGGCTCGGCGGGACACTCTGGGTCTTCGGGCTCGGCCTGACCGGCTTCTCGACGATCCTCGGTGCGGTGAACTTCATCACCACGATCATCACGATGCGCGCTCCCGGCATGACGATGTTCCGCATGTCGATCTTCACGTGGAACACCCTCGTGACGTCGCTCCTCGTGCTGATGGCCTTCCCGGTCCTCGCCGCCGCGCTCTTCGGCCTCGGTCTCGACCGGGTGTTCGACGCCCAGGTCTTCAACCCCGCGAACGGTGGAGCCCTGCTCTGGCAGCACCTCTTCTGGTTCTTCGGGCACCCCGAGGTGTACATCATCGCGCTGCCGTTCTTCGGCATCGTCTCCGAGGTCTTCCCGGTCTTCAGCCGCAAGCCGATCTTCGGGTACAAGACCCTCGTCTACGCGACCATCTCCATCGCGGCCCTCTCGGTCACGGTGTGGGCGCACCACATGTACGTCACCGGTTCGGTGCTGCTGCCGTGGTTCTCGCTCATGACGATGCTCATCGCGGTCCCGACCGGCGTGAAGATCTTCAACTGGGTCGGCACCATGTGGCGCGGCTCGGTCACCTTCGAGACCCCGATCCTCTGGGCCATCGGCTTCCTCATCACGTTCACCTTCGGTGGTCTGACGGGCGTCATCCTGGCCTCCCCGCCGCTCGACTTCCACGTGTCGGACTCCTACTTCGTCGTGGCGCACTTCCACTACGTGGTCTTCGGCACCGTCGTGTTCGCCATGTTCTCCGGCTTCTACTTCTGGTGGCCGAAGTGGACCGGGCGCATGCTCAACGAGCGCCTCGGCAAGATCCACTTCTGGCTGCTGTTCATCGGGTTCCACACCACGTTCCTGATCCAGCACTGGCTGGGCGTCATCGGCATGCCGCGTCGCTACGCGACCTACCTGCCGAACGACGGCTTCACGTGGATGAACCAGCTGTCGACCATCGGCGCGATGATCCTCGGCATCTCCTTCCTGCCGTTCATCTTCAACGTCTACGTCACGGCGCGGAACGCTCCGAAGGTGGCCGTGAACGACCCGTGGGGCTACGGCCGCTCGCTCGAGTGGGCGACCTCCTGCCCGCCGCCGCGCCACAACTTCACGTCGATCCCGCGTATCCGTTCGGAGTCGCCGGCGTTCGACCTGAACCACCCCGAAGCGGGTGTCCCGATCGGTGTGGGTCCTGCGAAGGACGCCCCCGATGCCCCGACCTACGACGCCGCGAAGGGCGAGGTGAAGTAAGGCGATGCGCGCCAACGTCAACCTGTTCTGGATCCTCTTCGGGTTCTTCATCCTCGCGGACGCCGCGTACACGATCTGGTTCCGCATCAACCACGGCGGGTGGGAGCCGGTCGGCACGATGGGCATCGGCCTCGTCGGGGTCATGTCGGCGTTCATCGCCTTCTACCTGCAGCGCGTGCTGTCGGCCCAGGGCGGGGACCTGCCCGAGGACCGTCAGGACGCCAACATCGAGGACGGCGACGCCGAGCTCGGGCACTTCAGCCCGTGGTCGTGGTGGCCCATCCTCCTGGCGGCCTCGGTCTCGATCATCTTCCTCGGTGTCGCAGCCGGCCTCTGGATCGTCCCGATCGGCGTCGCGTTCGTGACGATCACGCTCGTCGGCTGGGTCTTCGAGTACTACCGCGGCAACTTCGGGCACTGACCCGCACCTGACGCGCTTCGGGCGGCACCACCTGGTGCCGCCCGAACTGCGTCCGGACGACCTTCCCGGCTGTGGATCGTGACAGCGTTCCAGCCTGGGGAATCAACCGGTCCAACGACGGCTTGAGCCACGCGGACCCATCCACCTCGCGAAAGGAGTCACCCCCGGTGACCGACAAGCGCACTCTCATCATCTTCGGCGCGACGGGCGACCTCGCCTCCCGCCTGCTCCTGCCGGGTCTCGGCACGTTCCTGCAGAGCGGCCGTTCCGTCCCCGTGCAGCTGATCGGGACGGGCCGCAGTGAGCGCAGCCCCGAGAAGTGGAAGGACATCGTCACGACGTCCTTCGCCTCGCAGGACGTCAAGGGCCCTGAGGTCGACGCGACCATCGAGTCGACGACCTTCATCCAGGGCGACCCGACCGACCCCAAGCACCTCGAGGCACTCCTCGCGGCTGCCGAGCACGAGCCGATCCTCTACTTCGCGCTCCCGCCGCAGATCGCCTCCGACATCTGCGAGGCGCTCGAGCACGTCGAGCTCCCGGAGGGCACCACCCTCGCGTTCGAGAAGCCCTTCGGCACCGACGTCGCGAGCGCCAAGGCCCTCAACGAGACCGTGCTGAAGCTCGTCCCCGAGGACCGCGTGCACCGCACCGATCACTTCCTCGGCCGCACCACGGTGCTCAACATCATCGGTCTGCGCTTCGCGAACCGCCTGTTCGAGCCCATCTGGAACGCGGAGAACATCGAGAAGGTCGACATCTTCTACGACGAGACCCTCGGTCTCGAGAACCGCGCCCAGTACTACGACGAGGCCGGCGCGATGGTCGACATGATCCAGTCGCACCTGCTGCAGATCCTCGGCATCGTGACGATGGACGCCCCCGCGGAGATCGACTCGGTCGAGTTCCGTTCGTCCCTCGCCCGTGCGCTCCGGTCGACCCAGCTGAAGGGCGACGACGCGAAGATCGCCTCGCGCCGCGCGGTGTACACGGCCGGCACGATCGACGGCAAGGACCTCCCCTCGTACCAGGAGGAGGACGGCGTCGACCCCTCGCGTCAGACCGAGACCCTCGCGGAGATCTCCGTCGAGGTGGACACCGCCCGCTGGAAGGGCGTCCCGTTCACGCTGCGCTCCGGCAAGGCCCTCGGCAACAGCCGCAAGGAAGTCCTCATCACCTTCAAGCCGGTCCCGCGTCTGCCCTCCGGCCTGAGCGGTCGCCCGAAGACGGACACGCTCCGCATCGTGCTGAACCCGGACGAGATCGAGCTGACCGTGTCGGCCAACGGTGGCGGCAACCCGTTCGAGATGGGGCAGATCACGCTGTCCTCGTCCTTCAGCGACGGCGAGCTCACCCCGTACGGCGAGGTCCTCAACGGCATCTTCCACGACGACCCGCTGCTCTCCATCCGCGGTGACGTGGCCGAGCGCTGCTGGGAGATCGTGGAGCCGGTCGTCGCCGCCTGGAAGGCGAACGACGTCCCGCTCGAGGAGTACCGCGCCGGTTCGCGCGGCCCCGCGGACTGGGAGTCGTCCTCCTGAGTCACCCCGTGCCCTGAACGGGCACACCGCACAGACGGGAGGCCCGGTGCCAGCTGGCACCGGGCCTCCCGTCTGTCTGTGCCCGCGTCTCCGAGGGCGACGTTCCTTCCCATCGCACGCGGAGTGGTGAGCGGGATCGCGCGTGGGAGGTGGGAACGAACGACCCGCCACGCGCGGGACGACCCGCCACGCGGGGGACGACTCGCCACGCGCGAGATGACCCGCCACGCGGGGGACGACCCGCTACGCGCGGAACGACCCGCCACGCGCGGGGCGGGTCCCGCGCGCGGGACCCGCCCCGCCTCAGGCGGGCGTGCCGGCGAACCCGGCGAGGCCGCCCACGCCGGTGGCCGCGCGCGTGCCGCCGTCGTGCTGGGGGAGCCGCGTGCGGTGCCCGGAGACGGCACCCCGTGCCCGCTGGATGGCGTCGGCGGCCGACACGAGCGTCAGGTGACTCAGTGCCTGCGGCGTGTTGCCGATGTGGTGCCCGGTGGCGACGTCGATCTCCTCGGACAGCATCCCGACGTCGTTGGCGTACCCGACGAGCACGTCCATCAGGCGTTCGGCGTCCTCGATCCGGCCGGACGCTGCGTACTGCTCCACGAGCCAGAACGAGCAGGCGAGGAACGGGTGCTCGCTGCCGCTGAGGCCGTCGAACCCGGCCGACGTGCGGTAGCGCAGCACGAGGCCGTCGGTGCCCACGCGGAGGTCCTCCTCGATCGCGGCGACGGTGCCGAGCATCCGCGGGTCGGTCGCCTTGCAGTACCCGATCTGCGGCAGCACGAGCAGGCTGGCGTCGACCTCGTCGGTGTCGTAGTGCTGCCGGAACGCGCCACGCTCGGCGTTCCAGCCGTGCTCGTCGATCTCGGCACGGACGGCGGTGCGGAGTTCGCGCCAGCGTTCGACGGGACCCTCGAGCCCGAACTCCTCCACGGCGGCGACCCCGCGGTCGAACGCCGCCCAGATCATCGCGCGGGAGTGCGTGAACGAGCGCCGGGGCCCGCGCATCTCCCAGATGCCGTTGTCGGGCTCCTGCCAGTGCTGTTCGACGAAGCCGAGCAGTGCGCGCTGGAGTGCCCACGAGTCCGCGTTCTCCTCGACACCGAGTTCCCGGGCGTCGTGCAACGCGGCGAGGACCTCGCCGAAGACGTCGCCCTGGTACTGCGTGGACGCGCCGTTGCCGATCCGCACGGGGGTGGAGTGCGCGTACCCGGCGAGGTGGGGGAGCTCCCGCTCGGCGAGTTCGCGTTCACCGGCGATGCCGTACATGATCTGCACGTCGGCGGGGTCGCCCGCGATGGCCCGGAGCAGCCAGCCGCGCCAGTGGGTGGCCTCGTCGCGGTACCCGTGGGCGATGAGGGACGCCAGGGCGAGCGAGGCGTCACGGAGCCACACGTAGCGGTAGTCCCAGTTGCGTTCTCCGCCCGGGTCCTCCGGGAGGCTCGTGGTCACGGCCGCGACGACCCCACCGGTCTCGGCGTGGGTCATCGCGCGGAGGAGCAGCAGAGAACGGCGGGTCGCGTCGGCGTAGCGACCCTCGACGCGGGTCTTGCCGGCCCACGCGCGCCACCAGGCTGCGGTGGCTGCGAGGGCGGGCGTCACGTCGAGGGGCTCGGGCGGTTCCCGGTGCGACGGGTACCAGGTGAGCTCGGTGTCGAGCACGTCGCCGTCGTGGATGGTCGTCGTCGCGACGTGCCGGTGGTCGTCGGCACGGAACCGGACGCCCCGGACGATGACCGATCCCGGTCCCGCGGTGGCGACGAGGGCGGGGTCGTCGTCGTCCCCGATCTGCCGCACCCAGGGGAGCGCGGAGGCGTAGTCGAAGCGGATGCGCAGCGTCTGCCGCATCTCGACCGACCCCTGCAGGCCCCGGACCCGGCGGACGACCGCGGCGCGGTGCGCGTCGATCGGCATGAAGTCGGTGACCTCGACGATGCCGGAGGCGGTGGTCCAGATCGTGGTGAGGACGAGGGTGTCCTCCTCGTAGCGCCGCTCGGCGGTGGCGTCGGGGTCGGTCGGGTGCAGCGACCAGTGGCCGTCGTGCTCGTCACCGAGCAGGGCCGCGAACGTCGACGAGCTGTCGAAGCGCGGCAGACACATCCAGTCGATGGTCCCGGCTCGGTCGACCAGGGCGGCCGTGTAGCAGTCCCCGATCATCGCGTGGTCCTCGATGCGCTGTGTCATGCCCCGATCGAACCACCTGGCACCGGGCGTCGACCCGTCTGCGTGCACGGGCGCTGAGGATCGGCTCAGTCGGACTCGGCGGGGCCGGCCTGATCAGCTCGGTCGAGCTCGACGAGCCCGACCCGCGCGAGCTCCGCCCAGAGTCCGGCGCCGTCGGGGGCGTACACCCACGGGGCTGCCGAGTCGCGGGAGCGTTCCTGCGCGCGGGAACGGCCACCGGCGAGGACGGCCTCGCTCGTGGAGAGCTGCCGGATCGCGACACCGGCCACGTTCTCCGGGTGTTCGCGGGCGAAGTCGCCGTACAGCGCCTCGTCGTGCTGGCCGTCGTCCCCGACGAGCAGCCACCGGACGTCGGGGAAGTCACGCGCCAGGCGCCGCAGGTTGTCGTGCTTGTGCAGCTGCCCGCTCCGGAAGAAGCGGTCGTGCGTGGGGCCCCAGTCGGTGAGCAGCAGCGTGCCGGACGGGTACATGTTCCTGGTCAGGAAGCGCTGCAGCGTGGGCGCGACGTTCCAGGCGCCGGTCGACAGGTACACCGAGGGGGAGCCGGCGTGCTGGGCGAGGACACGTTCGTACAGGACGCTCATCCCGGGGACGGGGCGTCGTGCGTGCTCGGTCACGACGAAGGAGTTCCACGCAGCGAGCATCGGGCGGGGGAGCGAGGTGACCATGACGGTGTCGTCGATGTCGGAGAGCAGGCCGAAGCGCGTGTCCGGGTGCACGACGAAGACGGCGGCCTCGGCCTCCCGCTGCCCACCGGCCGACAGGCGGATCGTGTGCCAGCCGGGTTCGAGGTCGATCGGCACGATCGTGTCGACGACGCCGCCGCGGTCGGACTGCACCGTGTGGGTCGAACCACCGGCGGTCACGGTGACCTCGGCGTGGTCGACCGCGACGCTCGTGAAGGTCTTCCAGCCTCGGACCCCGGTGAAGGAGGCGTCCGAGGCCAGCCCTCGGCGGGTCAGCAGCACGCGGCAGAGGACCCGGATCCACCCGGGTGCGCCGTACCCGGTGTACGGGATGACGGTCGGGACGAGACCGTGGCGTCTGGCACGCTGTTCGCGGAACTCCTGGACGGCGTCCTCGATGCGAGCGGCCCGGTGGAGGATCGGCTCGGGGAGCGACAGCTCATGGGACCTCGGGTCGGGCATCGGGCCATCATCCCATGCGCCACTGTCCGGTTGTCGTCGGACGGAGTTCGACACCCCGGGAATCGCAGGGATGTTCCAGCCGGTCTCTGCGAGAGTTGCCCCCGACAGACAATCAGCCCGCGGTCACCGCGAGAAGGAGAACACGTGCTCGTCACCGAGGTCACGAACGCACTGCCGGGGGGATCATCACTGCTCAGGAACGAGCCGGTCCAAGCCCGCAGTTCGGCACGCCTCGCCGGACTCCTCGACGCCGCCGCTGCGGTCATCGACGAGATCGGGTTCGAACGGCTCACGACCGCCATGGTCGCCGAACGAGCAGGGGCGTCGATCGGCACCGTCTACCGCTACTTCCCGGACCGCATCGCGGTCGTCGAGGCCCTCGCGATCCGCTGCACCCAGCGGCTCGCGGAGAAGTTCCTCGAAGCCCTCGAGACCTCCGGCGCCACCACGTGGCAGGCGGCCTGCGACGCCTTCATCGCGATGACGTCGGAGATGTACCGCACGGAGCCCGGCTTCCGCGCGATCCGCTTCGGTGACGCCACCGAGTCCGGCGTCGGCGACGACGAGGACCGCATGGCCGCCCTCGGCGGCGCGGTCGGCGGCATCATGCGCGAGCGCTTCGGCGTGCCGGAGAACGAGGCGGTCGACCGCGCCTGGGTCGTCCTGGCCGAGTCCGGCCACGCCGTCCTGGCACGCGCCCACCGGGACCGCGACCACCCGGACCAGGCCCTGATCGAGGCCTACCGCACGATGACCCGCGGCTACATGGAGTCGGTGATCGCGGCCTCCTGACCGTCGACCCGCCCGTCCGACACGCCGTGCGTCAACCGGACCACCCGCCACCCGCGTCTCCTGCCAGGAGGCGCGGGTGGCGTCGTTCCTGCGGCCTCCGGGGCACTGCGGTCGCCCCCAGATCGGGGCGCAGGACAGGAATTCCGGTCACGGTTCGTCACCGGACGCGGCCAGTGTCGGTCCTGGCGGGTACTCTCCTCGGAGTCGGGCTACCTCCTACCAGAAGGGCACCCACCCCATGATCGAATTCCGCTCGGTGCGCAAGACGTACCCGGACGGCACCAACGCCGTCGAGCGGTTCGACCTCGTCATCCCCTCCCGCACCACGACGGTCTTCGTCGGGTCCAGCGGCTGTGGCAAGACGACGTTGCTCCGCATGATCAACCGCATGGTCGACCCCTCGTCGGGCTCGGTGTCGATCGACGGCGACGACGTCGCCGGCGTCGACCCGGTCAAGCTCCGCCGCAGCATCGGCTACGTGATGCAGAACGCCGGACTGCTGCCACACCGCAAGGTCGCGGACAACATCGCCACGGTGCCGCTCCTGACCGGCGTGTCCAAGCAGGACGCCCGCAAGCGCGCGCTCGAGCTGATGGACACCGTCGGACTGGACCGTGCGTTCGCCGACCGGTACCCCTCGCAGCTCTCGGGCGGACAGCAGCAGCGCGTCGGTGTCGCGCGTGGTCTCGCCGTCGACCCGAACATCCTGCTCATGGACGAGCCGTTCGGCGCAGTGGACCCGCTCGTCCGCAGCGACCTGCAGGACGAGCTCATCCGACTGCAGCGCGAGCTCGGCAAGACCGTCGTCTTCGTCACGCACGACATCGACGAGGCCTTCAAGCTCGGCGACCAGGTCGTCATCCTCAAGAAGGGCGGGGAGATCGCCCAGATGGGCACCCCCGCCGAGATCCTCTCCGAGCCGGCCGACGACTTCGTCGCCAACTTCATCGGGGCCGGCCGTGGCCGACGCGCACTCCGCATCGAGCAGACGCCGACCGGCCCGATCGTCGTCGACGGCGACGGCCGTGCCGCCGGAGTCCTGACCGGTCCCACGGCGGTGGTCGACGCCGCCGCTGCCGTGCCGTCCACCCTGCCCGCGACCGACGAGGCCGGAGCGTCCCACGACGCTGCGGGTGCTCCGGCGCAGGGTGGGGGTCCGAGGTGAACTGGGTGCTGTCGAACCTCGACACGATCGGGGACGACACCGTGGCGCACCTGGCGATCGCCCTGCCGCCCATCATCATCAGCTTCGTGCTGTCGATCCCGATCGGCTGGCTCGTCGTGCGTCTCCGGCGTCCCGGTGGCGGGCAGGTCACCCGCGGCGTCGGCGGCGGCATCGTGACCTTCGCCGGTCTCCTCTACGCGATCCCGTCGCTGCCGCTGTTCATCGCCCTGCCCAGCATCATCGGCACCGGCCTGCAGGACCCGGCGAACGTCGTCATCGGCCTGACGCTGTACGGTCTGGCGCTCATGGTCCGGTCGACCGTGGACGGGCTCGAGTCCGTCGACGCCGCGACGACCGGCGCCGCCACCGCGATGGGGTACTCCGGCGTGCAGCGGTTCTTCCGCGTCGACCTGCCCCTGGCCGGACCGGTGCTCCTCGCCGGCCTCCGGGTCGTGGCGGTCTCCACGATCTCGCTCACCACGGTGGGTGCGGTCCTCGGGATCACCAGCCTCGGCTCCCTCTTCACCGACGGCATCGGCCGCGGCATCACCGAGGAGATCGTCGCGGGCATCGTGATGGTGCTCGTGCTGGCCTTCGCGGTCGACGGCCTGCTCGTGCTGCTCGGCCGCCTGGTCATGCCGTGGACCCGGAAGTCCTCCGTGTCCCGGCGTCAGGCCCGTCGCGTGCTCCAGGCAGCGGAGGTGACCTCGTGATCATCGGACAGGCCTTCGGTTGGGTGTTCGACCCCGCCAACTACACCGGCTTCAACCCCATCCCCGCGCGGCTGTGGGAGCACGTGTGGATCTCGCTGCTCGCGGTGCTCATCGCCTCGGTCATCGCGGTGCCGCTCGGCTACCTGATCGGCCACACCGGTCGCGCCCGTGGTCTCGCGATCGCGCTGTCCGGCGGCATCCGCGCCCTGCCGACCCTCGGCGTGCTGACCCTGTTCGGGCTGTTGCTCGGCGTGAACCTGCAGGCGCCGCTCCTGGCGCTCGTCGTCCTGGCGATCCCCTCGGTGCTCGCCGGTGCCTACGCCGGCATCGAGTCGGTCGACCCCGTCACGGTCGACGCCGCCCGCGCGCAGGGCATGACCGGGTGGCAGATCCTGACCAGGGTCGAGATCCCCCTCGGACTGCCGCTGCTCATCGGTGGCATCCGTGCCGCCGTGCTCCAGGTCGTGGCCACCGCGACGCTCGCCGCCTACGTCGGTTCCGGCGGGCTCGGCGGGTACGTGTTCCTCGGGCTCAAGACCCAGGACTACGCCATGATGCTCGGCGCCTCCATCCTCGTGATCGCCCTCGCGATCGCGTTCGAGATCGTCTTCTCCCTGCTGCAACGGGTGGTGGTGCCCGCGGGCGTCTCCGGCCGCGAAGCCGGGCGACGCAAGGGATCGCGCGAGCGAGCCCGCAATCCCATCCCGGAAGGAAATCCCTCGTGATCACAGCACCCAAGATCCGCGTCGGCGTCGCTGCCGCGCTGGCGGTCGGCGTCGTCGCCGCCCTCGCCGGCTGCGCGTCCAGCAACCCGCTCGACAGCGGTTCGAGCGCCTCGTCCGACTCGAAGACCATCGTCATCGGCTCGCAGCAGTACTACTCGAACGAGATCATCGCCGAGCTGTACGCCCAGGTCCTCGAGAAGGACGGCTTCGACGTCAAGCGCAACTTCAACATCGGCCAACGCGAGGTGTACCTCCCGCAGCTGCAGAAGGGCGCCATCGACGTCATGCCGGAGTACAGCGGCAACCTGCTGCAGTACTACGACAAGAAGTCGACCGCGAAGACCGCGTCGGAGATTGCGTCCGGGCTCAAGGAGTCGCTGCCGAAGGGCCTCCGCGCCCTCGACTCGGCCGAGGCCACCGACCAGGACAGCTACACGGTCACCAAGGCGTTCTCGGAGAAGTACGGCGTCACGAGCCTGTCCGACCTGTCCAAGGTCAAGGACTCGCTCACCGTCGGCGCGAACTCCGAGTTCCAGACCCGCCCCTACGGACCCGAGGGTCTGAAGTCCCAGTACGGCGTCGACGTCGACTTCAAGGCGATCGAGGACTCCGGCGGGGCCCTGACGGTGAAGGCGCTCAAGGACGACACCGTCCAGCTCGCCGACATCTACAGCGCGGACCCGAGCATCAAGGCGAACGACTTCGTCTCGCTGAAGGACCCGAAGAACCTCATCCTGCCGCAGAACGTCACGCCGGTCGTGTCGAGCAAGGTGAGCGACAAGGCCGCTGCCGACATCGACAAGGTGAGCAAGGTCCTGACGACGGACGAGCTCATCTCGCTGAACGCCAAGAGCACGGCCGACAAGGAGAAGGCGTCGACCATCGCCAAGGAGTTCCTGACGGACAAGGGCCTGCTGTAACCAGCGGTTCCCCCTCCTCCAGACGACAGGCGTCGGGCATCAGCCCGGCGCCTGTCGTCGTTCCTGGAGCACATCCGTTCGGCACGGTTGTGCCGATCAGGGGCGATGCACGTTCGTGCACGCGAGGGTTCTACAACTTGTCGAAGGGGCGTCAGGAGCGCTAGCGTGGAGGTGTCCCGAGGGCGTGACAGACACCAGAAGTACCCCCCTCCACAGGAAGCAACTGACGTGCCTCAACAGCGCGCGGCGTTCCCGACCGGTACCGCCGCATGAACGACATCCTCGATCCCCTGATCCTGTCGCGGTGGCAGTTCGGCCTCACGACGATCTACCACTTCCTGTTCGTCCCGCTGACGATCGGCATGGCCGTCGTCGTCGCGACGTTCCAGACCGCGTGGTACCGGACCGGCCGGGCGCACTACCTGCAGCTCACCCGGTTCTTCGGTCGCGTGTTCCTCATCAACTTCGCGATGGGGGTCGTCACGGGCATCGTGCAGGAGTTCCAGTTCGGCATGAACTGGTCGAACTACTCCCGCTTCGTCGGGGACGTCTTCGGCGCTCCGCTCGCACTCGAGGGCATCCTGGCCTTCTTCTTCGAGGCGGCCTTCATCGGCGTCTGGATCTTCGGGTGGGACCGGCTGCCGAAGGGCCTGCACCTCGCGAGCATGTGGTGCGTCAGCGCCGGCACGATCATGTCCGCGTACTTCATCATCGCGGCGAACGCGTTCATGCAGCACCCGGTCGGCTACGTCATCAACCAGGCGAAGGGCCGCGCGGAGCTCACCGACATCTGGGCCGTGCTGACGAACAAGGTGGCCCTCGCCGCCTTCCCGCACACGCTGTTCGCCTGCTTCATGGTCGCCGCCGGCGTGGTCATCGCGGTGGCGAGCTGGCACCTGGCCCGCAACCAGAACCTCGAGACGATGATGCCGGCGCTGAAGTTCGGTCTGTGGACGATGGTCGCGGCCGGGGCGCTCACGGTCCTCACCGGCGACCAGCTCGGCCTGACGATGGTCGACACCCAGCCGATGAAGATGGCCGCGGCCGAGGCGCTGTACAACACGGCGACCGGCAAGGACGCCTCGTTCTCGGTGTTCACGCTGGGCACGCCGGACGGCGTGCACGAGCTCTTCTCGATCCGCGTGCCCTACCTGCTCTCGTTCCTCTCCACGCACACCTTCAACGGCACCGTCGAGGGCATCAACGACCTGCAGGCCCAGTACACGCAGGTGTACGGCCCGGGCAACTACAAGCCGGTCATCTGGGTCACGTACTGGTCGTTCCGCTGGATGATCGCCCTTGGTGTCGGCGCGGTCATGGTCTCCCTGGCCGGGCTGTGGCTGACCCGCAAGGGCCGCTTCCCCCAGCAGCGGTGGGTCTGGCGGATCGCCACCTGGGCCGTGCCGCTGCCGATGGCCGCGATGATCATGGGCTGGGTCTTCACGGAGATGGGCCGCCAGCCCTGGCTCGTGTTCGGGCTCCTCCGGACGAGCGACGGCGTCTCGCCGAACGTGACCGGGCTCGAGGTCCTCGTCTCGCTGGTCGTGTTCACGCTCATCTACGGGTCCCTCGCGGTGGTCGAGTTCCGGCTCATCAAGAAGGTCGCCCAGGAGGGCCCGGCCGCCCCGGCCGAGGTCGACGAGACGACCGGCGAGGTCAAGCACGAAGTGACGGTGTACTGAGATGGACCTGCCCGTTCTCTGGTTCGCGATCGTCGGACTCTTCTTCGTCGGCTACTTCGTGCTCGACGGCTTCGACTTCGGCGTCGGCATGGCGCTCCCGTTCCTCGGGAAGGACGACACCGACCGTCGCGTCATGATCAACACGATCGGCCCGGTCTGGGACCGCAACGAGACCTGGGTCATCGTCGCCGGCGCCTGTCTCTTCGCAGCCTTCCCGGAGTGGTACGCCACCATGTTCTCCGGCTTCTACCTGGCGCTGCTGCTCATCCTGGCGGCGCTCATCCTCCGCGGCGTCTCGTTCGAGTACCGGCACCAGGACAAGCAGCGCTCGTGGAAGCGCCGCTTCGACCTGATGATCATCGTCGGCAGCGCCGTCCCGTCCTTCCTCTGGGGCGTCGCGTTCGGCAACGTCGTCCGTGGCATCCCGATGGACAGCGGCCACAACTACACCGGCACGCTCTTCGACCTGCTCAACCCCTTCGCGCTGCTGACCGGTGCGGCGACGCTGCTCGTGTTCTTCACGCACGGCGTCGTGTTCATCGCGCTGAAGACCGAGGGCGACATCCGCGAGCGGGCCAAGCGCCTGGCGACCCGCGCCGGCATCCTGACGATCGTCGTCGCCGCCCTGTTCCTCGTGGCGATGGCGTTCGTGCGGGCGACCCCGGCGTCGCTCGTGTGCTCCGTCGTCGCCGCGCTGGCCCTCGTGCTGGCGGTCCTCTGCAACGCCTGGGGCCGCGAGGGCCGGGCGTTCACGCTGATGGCCGTGACGATCGCCGCGGTGGTGCTGGCGATGTTCACCGCGATCTTCCCGGACGTAATGCCCGACTCGGTCGACCCGGCGAACAGCCTGACGGTGACCAACGCCTCGTCCGGCACCTACACGCTGACGGTGATGAGCTGGGTGGCGCTGGTCTTCGTGCCGCTCGTGTTCGCGTACCAGGCGTGGACCTACTGGGTCTTCCGCAAGCGCGTCTCCCGGGCGCACGTCACCGCCGCGGCGCACTAGGCAGGCCCGCGATGAAGCCGCTCGACCCGCGCCTGCTCCGCCTGTCGCGCTCAGCGCGCGGCTTCATCGCGGCCGCCGCCGCCACCGGTCTGCTCCGCACCGTGGCCACCATCGCCATCGCGTGGGGGATCGCGGCGGCGGTCACCGAGGTGGTCGACGCCGTGCACCACGGCGGCGTGGTCCCCGGGGCGTTCGTCCCGACGCTCTGGCTGCTCGGCGGAGCCGTCGCACTCCGCGCCGTCGCCGCCTGGGCGACCGACGACCTGGCGGGTCGGGCGGCCGCGACGGTGAAGCGCGAACTGCGCCGGATCGTCCTGGCCCGCGCGGCCGAACGGGGTCCCGCCTGGCTCGCGGAGCGCTCGAGCGCCGGGTTCGCGACGACGCTCGGCCCCGGGCTCGACGCGCTCGACGCCTACTTCGGGCGGTACCTGCCCCAGCTCGCCCTGACCGCGGTCGCCACGCCCGTGCTGCTCGTGGCGATCGGGCTCGGCGACCTGACGAGCGGGCTGATCGTCCTCTGCGCCCTGCCGGTGGTCCCGGTGTTCATGATCCTCATCGGCCTGGCCACGCAGAGCTTGCAGCGCCGCCAGTCCGACGCGCTCGCCCGGCTCGGCGGGGCGTTCACCGAGGCCGTCGAGGGCCTGGCGACCCTCAAGGTGTTCGGTCGTGCCCGGCGGCAGGTCGGCCGCATCGCGACGGTCACGGACGAGCACCGCCGCGGCACCCTCGGCGTCCTGCGGCTCTCGTTCGTCAGCGGCTTCGCGCTCGAGCTCGCCGCCAGCCTGTCCGTCGCCCTGGTCGCGGTGACGATCGGCATCCGGCTGGTGGACGGCTCGCTCGGCCTCGGCGCCGCGATGTTCGTGCTGGTCCTGGCGCCGGAGGCCTTCGCGCCGATCCGCCAGGTCGGCGCCGACTTCCACGCCGCCCAGGACGGCGTCGAGGCCTCCACCGCCGTCCTCGACGTCCTCGACGACGCGCGCCACGAGCACGACGACCACGACACGCACGATGAGCACGGCGGACAGACCGAGCACCACCAGCACCACGGCGCCCACGACGACGACCGCTCGGCCGCCGACGCCCTGGTGCTCGACGGGCTCACCGTGCGGCGCCCCGACGTCGTCGTCGGCCCCGTCGACCTGCACGCGCCCCACGGCACCGTCGTCGTCCTCGCCGGACCGAGCGGCTCCGGCAAGTCGAGCCTCATCGCGGCGATCCGCGGCGTCCTGCCCCACGACGGCACGGTCGTCGTGCCCGGCACTGCCGGCACCACCCGGGACGACCGCATCAGCTGGGCGGACCAGCGCCCCCGGCTCGTCCGCGGGACGGTCGCCGAGAACGTCGCGCTCAGCGCGACCCCCGAGCCCGAGACCGTGGCACGCGCGCTCGGTGCGGCGGGGCTGGGAGTCGACCCGGGCCTCCAGGTCGGATCCGGCGGAGCCGGTCTCTCCGGCGGCCAGGCCCAGCGGGTCGCCTTCGCGCGGGCACTGTACCGGCACGACCGCTCCGGCACCCGACTGGTGCTGCTGGACGAACCGACGTCCGCGCTGGACGCCGAGGCCGAGGCCCACGTCCTCCGGACCGTCCGACGACTCGCCGACGACGGTGCCGTCGTCGTGGTCGCCAGCCACCGTCCAGCCGTCATCGCGGCGGCCGACGTCCGCATCGACGTCGGCAGCCCCGCACCGGTGCAGGGAGTGCGCGCATGAGCCGGGTCACCAGCCGGGAGGCCCGTAGCGGCTCCGTCCTCCGTCTCGCCATGCCCCGTGGTCCGGTGTGGGGACGAGCCGTCGCCGCCGGCGCCCTGAGTGCGCTCTGCGCGGTGGCCCTGCTCGCCGCGAGCGGCTACCTCATCACCCGTGCGGCCGAACACCCGCCGATCCTGTACCTGACGCTCGTGATGGTCGGGGTGCGCGCGTTCGCACTCGGCCGGGCGGCGCTGCGGTACGTGGACCGGCTCGCGGGGCACGACGCGTCGTTCCGGCAGCTGGCGGTCGTCCGCACCGAGACGTACCGGCGACTGGCGTCGATCGCTCCTGCTGGCCTCGGCTCCACCGGGCGCGGTGACCTGCTGACACGGCTCGTGACCGACACGGACCGGCTGCAGGACCTGCCGATCCGGGTCGTCGGGCCGCTCGTCTCCGCGGGCGTCACGGCGGTGCTGTCGGTCGTCGCGGTCGGCCTGGTGTCGGTGACGGCGGCGCTCGTCCTGTTCGTCGCGCTCGTGGTCGCCGCGGCGCTCGGGTCCGTCGTGACGGCGTCCATCGCCCGGCGGAGCGACGCCGAGACCGCGGCAGACCGGGGCCGAGTCGCCGACCTGGTGCTCGACACCGTGCGGACGCTCGACGTCTTCGCCGCGTACGGCACGCTCGACGAGCGGCTCGCGCACATCGACGCCCTCGATGCCGGGGTGACCCGTGCCGTCCGACGTCGTGCCAGCGTCGAGGCCCTCGTCGGGGCGCTCGTCGGGCTCATCGGTGGCGGTGCCGTCGTCGGGGTCCTCGCCGTCGGGGCGCCGGCGGTCGTGTCCGGCGCGCTCAGCGGACCACTGTGGGCGCTGGCGGTCTTCGTGCCGCTCGCCCTGTTCGAGGTCGTCGGCACCGTCCCGCTCGCGGTGCTCACGTTGCGGCGGGTCCGGGCAGCCGCCGACCGGGTGGAGCACGTCGTCCCGGCGACCATGCCCACCGGGGTCGTGCCGGAGCCCGACGCCGAGGCAGCACCCGAGGACCTGGTCGTCGAGGGTCCGGTCAGCCTCGCGGTGCGCGACCTGACCGTGCGCTGGCCCGGGTCCGAGGTCGCCGCGGTCGACGGGGTCTCGTTCACCCTGGAGCCGGGCGAGGTCGTCGTCCTCGAGGGGCCGAGCGGCGCGGGGAAGTCGACCCTCGTGGACGCCCTGGTCCGGTTCGTCGACCACGACGGGTCGTACACGCTCGACGGCGTCGAGGCCCGCACGATGCACCCCGACGCCGTCCGCGCCCGCGTCGGCCTGATCGAGCAGGACCCGTTCGTGTTCGACCAGTCGGTGCGGCAGAACCTGCTCTTCGCGAAGGAGTCCGCCACCGACGACGAACTGCTCGCGGTCCTGGCACGCGTCGGCCTCGGCGACTGGGTCGAGCGGCGGGGCGGGCTCGACGCCGGCGTGGGGGAGCGCGGTGGACTGCTGTCCGGCGGGCAGGCGCACCGGCTCGCGCTGGCCCGGGCGCTGCTGCACGCGTTCCCGGTGCTGGTCCTCGACGAACCCACCGCCGACATCGACCCCGACCTCGGCGACGCACTGCTCCGTGACCTCGTCGCCACGGCGCAGGCAGCGGGCCGGACCGTCCTCGTCGTGTCGCACGTGCCGGTGCCGGCCGCCCTGGTGACCAGGACCATCCGGATGCGGGACGGCCGCGTCGCGGCCTGAACGCCCCGGTGTCCCGCACCGTCGCACCGGCCTTGTAATCTTGGGGACCGGCGCACGTCCGCGCGACCTGCACCGCGCCTCCAGACCGATTGAGAGTTCCGTGACCAACGAGCAGCACGTCGAGGACCCGAACGCCTACGACTTCCGTCGCATCCAGGACAAGTGGCAGGGGCGCTGGGAAGAGCTCGGCCTCTTCACCGCCGACCCCGACGACCGTCGTCCGCGGAAGTACATCCTCGAGATGTTCCCGTACCCGTCGGGCGACCTGCACATGGGCCACGCGGAGAACTGGGCGCTCGGTGACTTCGTGGCGCGCTACTGGCGGCAGCAGGGCTTCAACGTCCTGCACCCGATCGGGTGGGACTCGTTCGGCCTGCCCGCGGAGAACGCGGCGATCAAGCGCGGCGTCGACCCGAAGGACTGGACCTACGCGAACATCGCGCAGCAGAAGGCGTCGTTCAAGCGCTACGCGCCGTCGTTCGACTGGTCGACGGAGATCCACACCTCGGACCCCGAGTACTACAAGTGGAACCAGTGGCTGTTCCTGAAGATGTACGAGAAGGGCCTGGCCTACCGCAAGGACAGCTGGGTCAACTGGGACCCGGTGGACCAGACCGTGCTGGCGAACGAGCAGGTCCTGCCCGACGGCACCTCGGACCGCTCCGGCGCCGTCGTCGTCAAGAAGAAGCTGACGCAGTGGTACTTCGGGATCACCGAGTACGCCGACCGGCTGCTCGACGACCTGAACCAGCTCGAGGGCCGCTGGCCCGCCAAGGTCATCGCGATGCAGCGCAACTGGATCGGCCGCTCGGTCGGGGCCGACGTCGACTTCGTGATCGAGGGCCGCGACGAGCCCGTGACCGTCTTCACCACCCGACCGGACACCATCCACGGCGTGACGTTCCTCGTCGTGGCGCCGGACTCGGACCTGGCCGCTGAGCTGGTCGCTCCTGGTTCCCCGTCGGTCCGGCAGGCCTTCGACGACTACCTGGTGGCGACGCAGAAGACGTCGGAGATCGACCGGCAGAACGCCGACCGCCCGAAGACCGGCGTGCCGCTCGACCGGTTCGCGATCCACCCGCTGACGGGGGAGCGCCTGCCGATCTGGGCCGCCGACTACGTCCTCGCCGACTACGGCCACGGCGCGGTCATGGCCGTTCCCGCGCACGACCAGCGCGACCTCGACTTCGCGCGGACGTTCGACCTGCCCGTGAAGGTCGTCGTCGACACGAACGCCGCCGTCACGGGCGCCATCCCGGTGATCCCCGAGGGCGCGACGCTCGACGACTTCGACATCCCCTCGCTCGACCCGGTCAGCACGGGCCAGGCACTCACCGGCACCGGTCGGATGATCAACTCCGGACCGCTCGACGGCATGAGCAAGCAGCACGCGATCACCGCGGCGATCACGCTCCTCGACGAGCGCGGGACGGGTCGAGCGGCGAAGACGTACCGTCTGCGCGACTGGCTGATCTCGCGCCAGCGCTTCTGGGGCACCCCGATCCCGATCATCCACGGCGAGGACGGCACCGAGTACCCGGTGGCTGAGGACCAGCTGCCCGTCGTGCTGCCCCCCACCGAGGGCCTCGACCTGAAGCCGAAGGGCACGTCGCCCCTCGGCGGTGCGACGGACTGGGTGAACGTGCCGAACCCGGTCGACGGCACCCCCGCCAAGCGCGACGCCGACACGATGGACACGTTCGTCGACTCGTCGTGGTACTTCCTGCGCTTCCTGTCCGCGAACGACGACACCCAGGCCTTCGACCCGGCGCTCGTGAACAAGTGGGCACCCGTCGACCAGTACATCGGCGGCGTCGAGCACGCGATCCTGCACCTGCTGTACGCGCGCTTCGTCACGAAGGTGCTGTTCGACCTCGGCTACCTCGACTTCACCGAGCCGTTCTCCGCGCTGCTCAACCAGGGCATGGTGCTCTCCGGCGGCTCGAAGATGTCGAAGTCGAAGGGCGGCGTCTCCCTCGGCGACGAGCTCGACGCGCACGGTGTCGACGCCATCCGCCTGGTGATGGGCTTCGCCGGTCCTCCGGAGGACGACATCAACTGGGAGGACGTCTCCCCGGCCGCCTCGGCCCGGTTCCTGGCACGCGCCTACCGCCTTGCGACCGACGTCACCTCGACGCCCGACGCCGTGTGGGCCGAGGGGGACCGGGCCGTCCGCCAGGTCACCCACCGGTTCCTCTCCGACGCCCCCGGGCTGATGGAGTCGTTCAAGTTCAACGTCGTGATCGCACGGCTGATGGACCTGGTGAACGTCACGCGCAAGGCGATCGACAGCGGCCCCGGTGCCGGCGACCCCGCCGTCCGCGAGGCCGTGGAGACCGTGGCGCTCGGGCTGAGCGTCTTCGCGCCGTACACCGGCGAGGAGATGTGGCAGACGCTGGGCTACGACGCCTCGGTCGCCACGTACGGGTGGCGCAAGGCCGACCCGACGCTGCTCGTGCAGGAGACCCTGACCGCGGTGGTCCAGGTCAACGGCAAGGTGCGTGACTCGTTCGAGGTGTCGAAGTCGATCGAGGCCGACGAGCTCGAGCGGCTCGCGCGCGCGTCGAAGTCCGTGCAGCGGTACATCGGCGACCGGGAGGTCGTGAAGGTCATCGTGCGGGCGCCGAAGCTCGTGAACATCGCCATCAAGGGGTAGTCCACTCCTCCACATGCGCCGGGCCACGTCGTTCGTCCACGGTGTCGCTCGTCGGGGCCCGGTCGTCTGACCGGGCTCCGTAGCGTTCCGGCCATGTCCCGGTTCACGCTCTCGCCCCGCGCGGCGCTCGTCGTCGCCGGCGTGGTGGTGGTCGTC
>NZ_JALNUI010000059.1 GCF_026544205.1 Curtobacterium sp. GC_Cur_3 | reverse complement strand
AGCCTCCAGGGTGTCGGTGTCCAGAGCACCACGTACGTCGCGCGGACACCCGCTGTCCGCGCTGTGCCGCCAGGGGGCGGTGCGGAGAGGGTTCCATGAGCGGGGTCAACGGCCCGGCGGTCGTCGCCGACGACGTCTCCATCGAGTACCGGGTCACCGGCGGCCGACCGATCCGGGCAGTCGACGGCATCACCCTGACCGTCGGGAGCGGCGAGATCCTCGCGGTGCTCGGCGAGTCCGGCTCCGGCAAGTCGAGCTTCGCGGCGGCGGTGGCCGGACAGCTCGGCGCACGCGGCGAGGGCGAGGGCGCGCACCGGCGGCACATCGTCGGGGGCGAGTTGACCGTGCTCGGGCAGCGCATCCGGGGGCTGCGGCCGTCGTCCCGTCGTCTCGGACGCCTGACCGGACGGATCGGGTACCTCTCCCAGGACGCCGCCGACCGGCTGAGCCCGGACCTGACCGTCGGCGAGGCCATCGCGGAGCCGATCTATGCCCGCGACCGACGCTTCGACCGGAAGGAAGCCGGGCTCATCGTGGCGCGGCTCGTCGACGCCGTGCACCTGCCGCTCGGCGTGATGCGGTTGAACACGTGGGAGCTCTCGAGCGGGCAGCGGCAGCGGGTGGCGCTGGCACAGGCGCTCGTCCTCGAACCCCAGCTGCTCGTCGCCGACGAACCCGCGCGCGGCGTGGACGTGCTCGTCCGGCAGTCCGTGCTCGAGGCCCTGGCGAGCCTCCAGCGCAACCGGCAGTTCTCCGCGGTCGTCGTGTCGAGCGACCTGCGTGAGGCCCGAGCACTCGCCGACCGGGTCGCGGTCATGGCCGAGGGACGACTCGTCGGGCTCGGCACCTTCGACGAGGTCCTCGACAGCCCGGTCGACCCCTACGTCCGGACGCTCGCCGCCACCGCGGCGCGTCCCGTCAAGCGCCCGACGACCGGGGCCGCCGGAGCACCCCGTCGGTCAGCGGCACCCCGCCGCCCGGCGACCGCCGGTGCGGGAACCAGCACCCCCCGACAGGAGCAGCAGTGAGCGACACCGACGTCCAGCCCCGCGGCCACCGAGCCGTCGTCACCGACGCCGGTGCACCGCTCCCCGTGAGCACGCCGGCTGCCGGCCCCGTGGCGATCCTCCCGGCGCCGACCGACCTGCACGTCTCGGCCGTGTCCGAAGCAGGCGGGACGGTCGCCGACCTCGGCGAGGACACCCGCGGGATCGTCTGGCTCGACGCCCGCGACCCGTCGGGGCTCGCGCAGGCGCTCGAGTCCGCGCCGGCGGTGTCCTGGGTGCAGCTGCCGTTCGCCGGGGTCGACGCCTTCGCCGACCTGATCCGTGAGCACGGCGACCGGGTGCTGTTCACCTCGGCCAAGGGCGCCTACGCGGAGCCCGTCGCCGAGCACGCGCTCGCGCTGACCCTCGCCACCCTGCGGGTCCTGCCGAAGCGTGCCCGGGTGCGGTCGTGGGGGACCGAGCCCGAGGGTGTCTCGCTCTACGGCCGTTCCGTGGTGGTCATCGGCGCCGGCGGCATCGCGCTGGAGTACCTCCGGCTGCTCGCGCCGTTCGAGGTCGACGTGACCGTGGTCCGACGATCCTCCACGCCGGTGCCGGGCGCCGGTCGCACCGTGACGACGGACCAGCTCGACGCCGTGCTGCCGGACGCCGACGTCGTGATGATCGCCGCCGCGATGACCGACGACACGTCCAAGCTGTTCGGCGCGGCGCAGTTCGCGCTCATGAAGCCCTCGGCCCGGCTCGTGAACATCGCCCGCGGTGGCCTCGTCGACACCGACGCCCTGGTCGAGGCCCTGCACGCCGGGGACATCGCCGGAGCCGGCCTCGACGTGACCGACCCCGAGCCCCTGCCCGACGGCCACCCGCTGTGGGACGCACCCGGTGTGGTCATCACCCCGCACCAGGCGGACACCCCGGAGATGGTGGAGCCGCTGCTCGCCGAGCGGGTGCGGCACAACGTGACGGCGTTCCTGACGGAGTCCGGCGAGGGTTTCGTCGGGGTCGTCGACCCGGCTGCCGGGTACTGATCCCGGACCGCGCCGCCCGGGCCCGTCGGAGCGGCGCGCCCGGGGTGCGTGTCGGATGCGCGGGTGCCGTTCGATGTCCTGCTATGCTGTTACCCGTTGTCCAGACCGGTTCCGGCAGGGCAGCTGATCCTCGATAGCTCAATTGGCAGAGCAGCCGGCTGTTAACCGGCAGGTTGTTGGTTCGAGTCCAACTCGGGGAGCGACAGGCCCTCACCGTCAGGTGGGGGCCTTTTCGTGTCCCCGGTGCTCGTGCTCCCGGTTCGGAGCCGCTGCCCATGTGGCGGATGCTCCTACCTGTTAGCGTTCACAGGTGCTCCCTGTCCGCCGTTCCGCCGTCGCCGCGCTCTCCGCAGCGGTGCTCGTGGCGTGCGGTCTCGCCGGGTGCACGGCGCAGGCGGAGTCCGAGCCGGACGACGCGGTCGACAGCACCCCGTCGTCGCAGGTCGAGGCCTCCGGCACGTCGCCGATCGTCTTCGCGTTCGTCTGCCGCGTCGACGACTCCGACCGCACCGAGACCTACACGACGTACTCCGCCGTGTGGAAGGACGCCCGCTCCGCGTGCCGTGCCGAGCGCATCACCGGGACGGAGGCCTCGGCGCAGCAGCGGGCAGCGGTCCGCGCGACGGACGGTGCCGCGACGCTCGAGGACCTCGCGACGACCTGCGCGGTGACCGGCCACGGGCTGTGGACGGCCACGATCACGTCGGACCACGACGCCCACGTCGCCGCCGGCCTGGCGGAGTACTGCCCGGGGCACCCGGAGATGGACCACCTGCACGACGCGATCGCGGCGTACCGGGGCTGAGCGGAGCCTCCTGGCCGGGGCGTCAGCCCTGCTGGCGGTGGCGGGTGTCAGCCTGCTGCGGTTGCGAGGTCAGCCCTCGGGGTGGTCGCGGCCGGGCAGCCAGGACTGTCCGGGGCCGCCCCAGCTGTGCTTCTTGACCGCCTTCTGGACCTGCTTCGCCCACGGGTGCACGAGGCGGTCCGTGTAGAGCAGCCCGTCGAGGTGGTCGAACTCGTGCTGGAAGACCCGGGCGAGCCAGCCGTGGGCCTCGATCTCGAACGGTTCCCCGTGCTCGTCGACCGCGCGGAGCAGGGCGCCCTCGGAGCGGCGGAGCGGGAAACGCAGACCCGGCACGGAGAGGCAGCCCTCGGACTCCTCGTCCTCGTCGAGTTCCTCCACAGACTCGGGTTCCGGGGGAGTGATCCACAGGACGGGGTTCACCGCGACGCCACGCCAGTGCACGCCGTCATCATCGACGTATGAGTACACGAACAGGCGCTTGCCGACACCGACCTGCGGTCCGGCCAGCCCGACGCCCGGCGCCAGGTCCATCGTCTCGAACATGTCCTGCACCAGGGCGCGCAGGTCGTCGTCGAAGACGGTGACCGCTTCGGCGGGTTCGTGCAGGACGGGTTCACCGGTGATCCGGATCGGGAGGACGGCCATTCACCCAGGTTATCGGGACCAGGACGGTACCCTCGACCCGTGACGCCGGACCTCCAGCTGCCCGCCGCAGTGAGCAACCTGACGCCGTTTCAGGCGCTCATGATCCCTGTCGCGCTGGTCGGTGCGGTGTTCCTGTCCCTCGGCGCGCAGTTCCAGAGCCGCGGGGTCAAGCGCGTCGAAGCCCGCCTCGGCAAGCAGTCCCAGGGCCTCAGCGTGCGCCACGTCCTGGCGCTGGTCTCGAGCGGGTACTGGGTGCTCGGCACGCTCATGCTCGGCATCGCCGTCGTCCTCCAGCTCGTCAGCATCACGTTCGCGCCGCTGATCGTCGTGCAGCCCCTCGGCGCCGTGGCGCTCGTGATCACCACGTGGTTCTCGTCGCGGTCGTCCGGCGTCCCGCTCGGTCAGGCCGCGCGCCGAGCCGTGTGGACCTGCATCGTCGGCGTCGGGATCTTCGTCTGCATCGCGGCGTTCGTCGGCCATGAGAGCGCGATCAGCCGGAGCCAGCTCATCACCGTGCTGGTGATCCTGGCGGTCGTGCTGGTGCTCGTGCTGGTGTCGTTCCGCGTCGTCGCGAAGCACAAGAGCGCGCTGTACTACATCATCGGCGCCGGGGTGCTCTACGGCTTCGTCGCGACGCTCGCCAAGGTCACCCTGAACCGCTTCGTCAACCACACGTTCGACTGGGTCACCGTGCTCGCGATCATCGGGGTCGTCGTCGCGGCGTCCCTGGGCGGGTACTTCGTGCAGAACGCGTACTCGGCGGGCTCGGCCGACCTGGTCATCGCCGGGCTGACCGTCGTCGACCCGATCGTCGCCGTGGGCATCGGGGTGATCGTGCTGAACGAGGCCGACGGGGCTCCGCTGGTGGCCGTGCTCGGGTTCGTGGTAGCCGCAGCGATCGCGGTCACCGGGGTGTTCCTGCTCGCCAAGCACCACCCGGAAGCGCGGCGCTAGGCCGCCCGGTCGTCAGTCGCGCGGCTTCCGCAGCTGCGCCGCTGGCCCACCCGGACGTCAGCCGCGCGGCTGACGTGGCCGGACCGAGCGGTACGGTAGCGTTCCAAGCCCAGACCAGCCCGGCACCCGAGCAGCACCGGTACCGGACGAAGGCCCAGGAGAGGACGACGCCCGCCGTGTCAGCAGACGCCACCCCCGTACCGCAGGAACACCCGGCCGAGCACCACCCGCTCCGGGTCCTCATGGCCGCCGACACGTTCGCACCGGACGTGAACGGTGCCGCGACCTTCACCGAGCAGCTCGCCGTCGGCCTGGCCGAACGCGGGCACGAGGTCCACATCATCGCCCCGGCCGCGAACCGCCACCACGGCACGTACGAGGAAGAGCACCACGGGGTCACCCTCACCGTGCACCGGCTGCCGTCCTACAAGTGGCCGCTCCACGCCTGGCTGCGCTTCGCCTGGCCCTGGACCGTGCGGCGCCACGTCGCTCCGCTGATCGACGCGATCAAGCCCGACGTCGTGCACATCCAGTCGCACATCATCATCGGTCGCGGCGTCGCCCGTGAAGCCCACGACCGCGGCATCCGCGTCATCGCGACGAACCACTTCATGCCCGAGAACCTGCTCGAGTACACGCCGTTCGGTCGCTTCACGCTGCCGATCGCCCTGAAGATCGCGTGGAACGACGCCGCGAAGACCTACCGCCTCGCCGACGTCATCTCGACGCCGACGAACCTCGCCGCGGACTACCTCCGCAAGGCGATCGCCGGGCAGCGCGTCCTCGCGATCTCCTGCGGCATCGACGCCTCCCGGTACGTCGCCCGCGAGGGCCGCCCCGTCGGCAACGACATCGTGTTCGTCGGACGCGTCGCCCCGGAGAAGAACCTCGACGTCCTCTTCCGGGCGCTGCCGCTGCTGCCGTCGGAACTGCACGCCACGATCACGATCGTCGGTGACGGCGAGATGATCCCGAAGCTCACTGCACTGGCCAAGGAGCTCGGCATCGAGGACCGCGTCACGTTCCTCGGGTTCGTCTCCGACGAGGTCAAGTACCGCGCGCTGACGAACGCCACCGTGTTCGCGATGCCCTCGACCGCCGAGCTGCAGAGCATCGCATCGCTCGAGGGCATGGCGTCCGGGCTCCCCGTCGTCGCCGCGAACTCGATGGCGCTGCCGCACCTCATCGACGGGAACGGGTACCTGTTCGAGCCGGGCGACGAGCAGGACCTCGCCGCGAAGCTCGCGCTGGTCCTCACCGCGTCGGACGAGGACTACGTCGCCCTGCGGCAGCGGAGCCTGGCCATGATCGAAGCGCACGACATCAACCGCACGCTCGCCACGTTCGAGGCGCTGTATCGTGGGGAGCCGGTGGCCTAGGCCTGCCGACGAGGGGCGGTAGCCAAGCTGGTCAAGGCAGTCTGCTCATAACGGAACGATTCGCGGGTTCGAGTCCCGCCCGCCCCACGTAGTCGCACAACCAGCGCGGGTTCGAGCCGTGCCGACGCTGGCCCACCCCACGTAGTCGCACCACCAGCGCGGGTTCGAGCCGTGCCGACGCTGGCCCGCCCCACGTCGTCGCACCGCAGCGCGGCCCCGCGCTTCGTGTGACAGGATCCG
>NZ_JALNUI010000058.1 GCF_026544205.1 Curtobacterium sp. GC_Cur_3 | reverse complement strand
GGCAGCAGCTCAGCGCGGGCGTCGGCGCTTCCGTCGGAGCATGCGCAGCGTCAGGCCGAGCCCGAGCGCCAACACGACGAGCACGACGAGCAGCGCCGCGGCGACCTTCACGAGCAGGGCCGCTCCGATGAAGAGCACCGCGAAGACCACCCACACGAGGATGTCCATCGCGATGCTCGAGACCCGGTCCACCTGCGGAACGCTACCTGCTCGGCGGAGGCGAGCCGAGCCTCCAGGCCGTGCCGCGCCGCGCCGCGCCGACCGGTCCGGACACGGACCGAGCCCTGCGGACGAGGGAAAGGGGCCGTGCGGCGCTGACGCGACTTCGCACGACCCCTCTCGTGCCGGCACCGCCCCCACAGCGGCACCGGCGATGTCGGCCACGCTCAGTGAGTGTGGCCGACGTCGACTCCGCTCAGCGAGCGGCGTCGACGTCCTTGGCGAGCGTCCCGAGGTAGAGCTCGATGACCTTGGGGTCATCAGCGAGCTCCCGCCCGGTGCCCGAGTACGCGTTCCGACCCTGGTCGAGCACGTACCCACGATCGCAGATCTGGAGACAGCGTCGCGCGTTCTGCTCGACCATGATGATCGACACCCCCGCCTTGTTGATGCGCCGGGTGCGGATGAAGGTCTCGTCCTGGCGCACCGGGGACAGTCCGGCGCTCGGCTCGTCGAGCAGCAGCACCTTCGGGTCCATCATCAGCGCCCGGGCCATGGCGACCGACTGCCGCTCACCACCGGACAGCGATCCGGCGCGCTGGCCCTTCCGCTCGCCGAGGACGGGGAACAGGTCGTAGATGACCTCGAGCCGTTCGGCGAACTTCTTCGGGCGGAGGTAGATGCCCATCTGCAGGTTCTCCTCGATCGAGAGCGAGGGGAACACGTTGTTCGACTGCGGCACGAAGCCGACGCCGGCCTGCACGAGCTTGTTCGCCTTCATGTTCGTGATGTCGGCGCCCTCGAGGGTCACCGAACCCTCGCGGACCGAGACCAGGCCGAAGAGGGCCTTGAGCAGCGTCGACTTGCCGGCGCCGTTCGGTCCGATGATCCCGATGAGCTCGCCCGGGTAGCACTCCAGGTCACAGCCGTTGAGGATGTTGACGCCCGGCAGGTACCCGGCGACGAGCCCACTGGCGCGCATCACCGGATCCAGGGTGGCCGTACCGGATGCTGCTGCCGGACTGGAGGCTCGCCCCGCGTCCGCGCCGGTCGTCGCGTGGGACCCGTTGGTCGCGGATGACCCGTTGGTCGCGTGGGACCCGTTGGTCGCGTCGGTCATCGGGTGGCCTTCCCCTCGTCGGCGGCGTCGGCCGCGCCTGCTGTGGTGTCGTGCGTCGCGCTGGGCGCCGCGTGGTCCTCGTCGGCGACCTCCTCGGCGAGTTCCTCGTAGGTCTCCTCGGTGAGGAGCGAGTCGTCGCCCAGGTCCGTGTCGTGGTGGGCACCCAGGTAGGCGTCGATGACGGCCTGGTCGTCCATCACGGTCGAGGCAGGACCCTCGGCGACGACACGGCCCTCGGCCATCACGACGACCCAGTCCGAGATGTGCCGGACCATGTGCATGTCGTGCTCGACGAAGAGCACCGTCATGCCGTCGTCGCGCAGGGACTGGATGTGGCCGAGGAGCGACTGGGTCAGCGCGGGGTTCACGCCGGCCATCGGCTCGTCGAGCATGATCATCGTCGGGTCTGACATCAGCGCCCGCGCCATCTCGAGGAGCTTCCGCTGACCGCCCGAGAGCGAGCCCGCGTAGTCGTCCTTCTTCTCGAGGAGCTTGAACCGGGCCAGGAGGTCCTCGGCCTTCGCCGTGATCTCCTTCTCGCGCTTGGACCACAGCGGTCGGATGAGCGCGGCGAAGAAGTTCTCGCCGGGCTGGTCCTTCGCGCCGAGGAGCATGTTCTGCATCACGGTGAGGCGGGACAGCGCCTTGGTCAGCTGGAACGTGCGGACCATGCCGGCACGGGCGACCTTCGCGGCGCCGGTGTTGCCGAGCGTCGCGCCGTTGAACTGCCAGCGCGCCTCTTTCCCGCTCGTCGGCTTGTCGAAGCCGGTGAGCAGGTTGAAGAAGGTGGTCTTGCCGGCGCCGTTCGGGCCGATCAGCGCCGTGATCGACCCGCGCTGGACCTCGAGGTGGTCGACGTCGACCGCGGTCATGCCGCCGAACTTCCGGCTGATGTTGTCGACGGTCAGGATCGCGTCGGGCTTCGACGCCCCGGGCGTGTGCGACACCGTGGTCGCGGGTGCGTGCTGCTCAGACACTGAACGTCAGCTCCTTCTTGTTGCCGAGGAGTCCCTGTGGGCGGAACACGATGAGGAGCATGAGCGCGACACCGACGAGCACGTAGGAGAACTGCTCCGCCTGCTGCGCGTTCATGATCGAGTTCGGGATGAAGTCCCCGGCCAGGGTGCGGATGCCGAGTCGGACGACGAAGAACAGCACCGCGCCGAGCACCGGGCCGAACACCGTCGCCGCCCCACCGAGGATGAGCGCCGTCCAGATGAAGAACGTCATCGAACGACCCATCGCGTCCGGCTGCACCGAACTCGGGATGACGTAGATGATCCCGGCGAGTGCTCCGAGCGCACCACCGAACACGAGCGCCTGCATCTTGTACGAGTAGACGCTCTTGCCTAGCGAGCGCACGGCGTCCTCGTCCTCGCGGATGGCCTTCACGACGCGACCCCAGGGGCTGCGCATGAGCAGGAACAGCACCAGCGTGAACAGGGCGACGAGGCCCCAGCCGACGATCCGGATCCACCAGCCGTTGACCCCGTTGTTGGAGTACGTGAACCAGAGGATCGTGGTGGTGCCGTCTGGCAGGAAGCTCAGGGCGTTGAACGGGTCGCGGTAGCTCGAGCCGGTGATGCCGTTCGAGCCGCCCGTGGTCGTGGTCAGCAGACTCGAGCGCCCGACCATCCGGATGATCTCCGCACCGGAGATCGTCACGATCGCCAGGTAGTCGCCGCGGAGCCGGAGTGTCGGGATGCCCAGGATGATCGCGAACACGATCGAGACCAGCAGGGCGACCAGGACGGCCATCCCGAGGGGCAGACCGTTCGTGATCGAGATGGCGAACCCGTAGGCGCCGAGCAGCAGGAACGCCGCCTGGCCCATGTTGACGAGTCCGGTGAGGCCGAAGTGCACGTTCAGCCCGATGGCGGCGAGCGCGAACGCGGCCGTCGTGGGCGCGAGGGCCTCCTGCGTCAGAGAACTGAGGAGGTTGAGGATGTAGTCCATGGCGGCGCTCCCTTAGCCGATCCGCTCGGCGCGGCCGAAGATGCCCTGCGGCCGGAACAACAGGATGAGGATGAGGATGACGAGGGCGGTGGCGTACTTGAAGTCACCCGGCAGCACGAGGTTCGTGAGCTCGACGACGACGCCGATGATCATCGACCCGACGAGTGCGCCGTAGGCGGTACCGAGGCCACCGAGCGTCACCGCCGCGAACATGAGCAGGAGCAGCTGCAGGCCGGTCTGCCAGTTGACGCCGTTGAGCACGAGGCCGAGCATCACGCCCGACAGCCCGGCGAGACCGGCGGCGAGCGTCCACACGAAGCGGATGACCCGGTCGACGTCGATGCCGGAGGCCGACGCGAGGGCCGGGTTGTCCGACACCGCGCGGGTGGCCCGGCCGAAGCGGGTCTTCGCGAGGAACAGCCCCGTGAGGATGAGCACGACGAGCGCGATCGCCATCGCCACGTAGGACTGCACCGTCAGGGTCACCCCGGCGAACGTCACCGTCTGGGGGTTGCTCTGCTGGATGCGGACAGTCGAGGCGCCGAAGAAGTACTGGAAGGCGTACTGCGCTGCGATCGAGAGACCGATGGTGACGATCATGAGCTGCGTGAGGCTGATGCGTCGGCGACGGAGCGGACTCCAGATCACCATGTCCTGCAGGTACCCACTCGCCGCGCAGATGATCACGACGATCACCCCCGCGACCCAGATGTTCATGTGGAGCTGGTTCGCGAACGTGTACGCGAGGAGGCCACCGAGGGTCACCTGCTCACCGTGCGAGAAGCTCGAGAGGCCGGTCGTGCCGTAGATCAGCGACAGACCGATCGACGCCAGGGCGATGAGCAGCCCGAGCCGGATCCCCGACACGAACTGCTGCCACGCCCGCGCCGCGGTGACGCTCGTGCCGGCGTCGGACGTGGTGGCGCCCTTCTGGTCGGACAGCTGGAAGATCTGCCCGGCGTTCGCGTTGAGGTTCGCCTGCACGGTGCGCTTGGCGTCTGCGGCGTTCGTCAGGAACTGGCCCTTGGGCAGCGTGTCCTGGTCGACGGTGACCGAGTACTGGCCAGCTGCCGGCACGCTCACGGCCCAGCGGCCCTGCGCGGACGTGGTGGACGTCGCCGCGAAGCCCGCGGGCCCCGCCACGTCGACGTCCACGCCGACAGCGGGCTCCCGCTTGCTGTCGAGGATCGTGCCCTGGATGCAGCCGTTCGACGTGCTCACGGTGCAGGGCTGGTTCGACGACGGGGCCGAGCTGGCGCTGGCGCTCGCCGTCGCGGCGGGGGTGGCGCCCTGGGCGGGGATCGTCACCGCCCAGTCGATCAGGAAGGTCGCCAGGAAGGCCGCGACGAGCACGACGACGAGCACCAGTCGACGACGACCTGGCGCACCGGGGCGGAACCGGCGCAACAGCGCCGGCCCCGCAGGAGTTGTGGATCCCACGGAAGAGCCTCTCGTTCGGATGCCGAGGAACCTATGGGCTTTTTGTGACACCCGTGTTTCCAACGTGTTCCCTGTGTGATTCGTGCCGTAACTGTGATGCTGTGGAGGAACGGTCGGCAAGGACTCCACAGCCGGAATGCGCATCGCGGCTCCCGCGTTAGCATGTTCCATCCGGAACCCGACGCTGCGTCCGGTGTCTCGACCACTTCACGCGCCCACGAAGGGGACCCATGGACCAGCCGGATCCGTTCGGATTCATCGGACTCACGTACGACGACGTCATGCTCCTGCCCGGGCACACCGACGTCATCCCGAGCGAGGCGTCGACCGCGTCCCGGCTCACCAAGCGGATCTCCGTCAGCGTCCCGCTGCTCTCCGCGGCGATGGACACCGTCACCGAGTCCCGCATGGCCATCGCCATGGCGCGACAGGGCGGCATCGGCATCCTGCACCGCAACCTCTCGATCGAGGACCAGGCCGCGTACGTCGACAAGGTCAAGCGGTCCGAGTCGGGCATGATCACCAACCCGGTGACCACGACCCCCGACGCCACCGTGGCCGAGGTCGACGCACTCTGCGGCCAGTTCCGCGTCTCCGGCCTTCCCGTGATCGAGGCCGACGGCACCCTCGTCGGCATCATCACCAACCGTGACATGCGCTTCGTCGCGCCGTTCGAGCAGCAGACCACGCTCGTCCGCGACGTCATGACGAAGGCCCCGCTGATCACCGCGCTCGAGGGCATCGACCCCGAGTCGGCGATCGCGATCTTCGCGCAGCACAAGATCGAGAAGCTGCCGCTCGTCGACGCGGACGGCAAGCTCCGCGGGCTCATCACCGTCAAGGACTTCGACAAGAGCGAGCAGTACCCCGACGCCACCAAGGACGACGAGGGCCGGCTGCGCGTCGGTGCCGCGATCGGCTTCTTCGGTGACGCCTGGCAGCGTGCCGAGGCACTCCGTGACGCCGGCGTCGACGTGCTCGTCGTCGACACCGCGAACGGCGAGAGCGAAGGCGTGCTCGACATGGTCCGCCGCCTCAAGGCCGACCGCTCCTTCGACGCCATCGACGTGATCGGCGGCAACGTCGCGACCCGTGCCGGCGCACAGGCGCTCATCGACGCGGGCGTCGACGCCGTCAAGGTCGGCGTCGGACCCGGCTCCATCTGCACCACCCGCGTCGTCGCCGGCGTCGGTGTCCCGCAGGTGACCGCGGTGTACGAGGCCTCCCTCGCCGCACGAGAGGCCGGCGTCCCGATCATCGCGGACGGCGGGCTGCAGTACTCGGGCGACATCGCAAAGGCCCTGGTCGCCGGTGCCGACACCGTGATGCTCGGCTCGCTGCTCGCGGGCACGGACGAGTCCCCCGGGGACCTGGTCTTCGTCAACGGCAAGCAGTTCAAGGCGTACCGCGGGATGGGCTCCCTCGGCGCACTGCAGACCCGTGGCAAGAAGACCTCGTACTCGAAGGACCGCTACTTCCAGGCGGACGTCCCCAACGACGACAAGCTCATCCCCGAGGGCATCGAGGGCCAGGTCCCCTACCGCGGTTCCGTCGGCAACGTCGTGTACCAGCTGACCGGCGGACTCCGGCAGTCGATGTTCTACGTCGGCGGACGCACCATCCCCGAGCTGAAGGCCCGCGGCAAGTTCGTCCGCATCACGGCGGCCGGGCTCAAGGAGTCGCACCCGCACGACGTGCAGATGGTCGTCGAGGCACCGAACTACAGCCGCTGACGCACCACCCGCACGCCTGACGCCCCTGGTCAGTGAGACGCCGCCGATTCCGGCACCGCCTCGCGGACCAGGGGGCGTCTCGCGGTGACGGGCGCGTCCTCCTCCACAGGCACAGACTGCCGGGAGGCTTTCCCCACCTCCGCCATCCGCCGCACGCCCGTCGCGCGGTCACGCCACGGTGGTCTGCATGCTGTATCCCGCTCCCACCGTCCTGACCGGCCTGCCGTCGGCGCTGGTCGACCCCGTCCGGCTCTTCCACGGCACCGCAGTCGAGCGCCGCGACTGGAACGCACTCGGGCCGCTCGAGCGGCGGCGACTCGTCGTCCGGGCCCGCGCCGCCACACTGCAGGCCGACGGCGTCGTGTCCCACAGGTCTGCCGCGGCGCTGTGGGAGTTCCCGGACCACGGCCATCCCGACTGGCGGCTCCACGTCATCGACACCCGGAT
This sequence comes from Curtobacterium sp. GC_Cur_3, assembly GCF_026544205.1. Lineage (GTDB taxonomy): Bacteria > Actinomycetota > Actinomycetes > Actinomycetales > Microbacteriaceae > Curtobacterium. The sequence continues at coordinate 561 of NZ_JALNUI010000058.1, read as the reverse complement.
CCGCAAGACCCACAGCGGCCGCGGTGTCATCCGCCACGTCGGTCGTCTCGCCGAGGACGAGGTGGTGGTGCTCGAGGGCACCCGGGTGACCTCGCTCCTGCGGACGGTGGTCGACCACCTGCACACCGTGTCCTTCGAGCACGCGGTGGTGGTGCTCGACCACCTGCTCCGACGAGGGGAGCTCGACCGGGACACCCTCGCCCAGGCTCTCGCTGCCCGCCGAGGTCAACGCGGATCACGGACCGCAGCATCGGCCCTGGCGTTCGCGGACCCGGCCGCGGAGTCTCCTGGCGAGTCGATCAGCCGCGTGACGATGCGGCGGCTCGGGGTCGTGCCGCCCGTCTTGCAGCAGGAGTTCACCACGGCAGAGGGTCACTTCCGCGTCGACTTCTGGTGGCCGGAGGCCGGGGTGATCGGCGAGTTCGACGGCCGGGTGAAGTACGACGACCGCGATGTGCTGTGGGACGAGAAGCGCCGCGAGGACGCCCTCCGCCGGCTGCCCGGTGTGCAGTCCTTCGCGCGCTGGGGCATGCGCGAGGCCCAGGACCCCGTCCTCCTCGC
>NZ_JALNUI010000057.1 GCF_026544205.1 Curtobacterium sp. GC_Cur_3 | reverse complement strand
GGAGGTCGTTCGTTCCGACCCCCGACGCGCGTTCCCGCTGTGCATCGCGGATGGTGTGGGAAGGAACGGGATCTCCTCCACAGCAGGTCGGACTGGAGGCTCGTCCCCAGCTCCGGCAGGTGGCTCACCAGTCGGCATGGAGAACAGGCACCGTGGCGGTATGGAACCACCACTGCCCATCCATCGCGCGACACCGACACGAGAAGCCGGTCGGACCGGTTCGGCGATGCGCCGCCGAACCGCCCGAGAGGGGCCCGACCGACTCGTCCGGGTCGGCCCGAACGCCTTCGTCCGTGCTCTCGACTGGGACGCCGCCGGGCCTCGTACCCGCTACGTCACCCGCGTCCACGCCCGTCTGGCACGGCTCGGGGAACCGGCGACGGCCTCCCACCTGTCGGCGGCGGCCCTGCTCGGGCTCCCGTCGCTGCGCGGCTGGCCGGACGAGGTCCACGTGACCGTGCCCAGGTCCCGCTACCGGAGCCGCACCGCGGGGCTCGTCCTGCACACGCGGCCCCTCCACCCGACCGAGTCCGTCCGGAGCGGATCCGCCCTCGTCACGACCGTCCCGCGCACGGTCGTCGACGTCGCCCTGACCGGGGACGTCCGCGCCGCCGTGGTGCTGACGGACTCGGCGCTCCGCACGGGGGTGACGCTGCCCGACCTCCGGCGTGCGCTCGACACACACCCGAGCGCACGTGGACGACGAGCCGCAGAGCTCGTGTTCGACCTGGCCGACGGGCGGTCCGGGTCCGCGGCGGAGTCGTTCGCCCGTGTCGTCTTCCGCGAGCTCGGCCTGCCGGAGCCCGTCCTGCAGCAGGAGTTCGTCGTGGACGGTCGGCGGATCATCGTCGACTTCTGGTTCCCGGAGCAGGGCGTCGTGGTCGAGGTCGACGGCCGGGCGAAGTACACGCAGGCGCGGTACCTCGCCGGGCGGTCACCGACCGAGGTCTTCCTCGACGAGAAACGACGGCAGGAGGCCCTGCTCACCGTGCCGGACGTCCGCCGGGTGGTGCGGACCGAGTGGCGCGACCTCCACGAGCCCGCGTCACTCGTCCACCGACTCCGCGCGGCTGGTCTCCCGTGTGCCGTCCGCCCCGGCCCCAGCGCGATCCTGGCCGCGGCGTGAGCCAGGACGGCCTAGCGTGGCGGCATGGCAGTCACCGAGATCTGGCTCGTCCGCCACGGGGAGTCCACCGCGAACGTCGCAGCCGGTCGAGCGGAGGCTGCCGGCGCCGACGTCATCGAGGTCGACCACCGTGACGCCGACGTGCCGCTGAGTCCGCTCGGCGAGGAACAGTCGCGGGCCCTCGGGTCAGAACTCGCCGAACGTGGTGTCGACGACGTACCCGTCGTGCTGTGGGTCTCGCCGTACCGCCGAGCCCAGCAGACGATCGGCATCGCGCTCGAGGCCGGCGGCCTCGCGGAACCGACGAAGCGGGTCGACGAACGGCTGCGCGACCGGGAGCTCGGCGTGCTCGACCGCCTCACCCGCACCGGCGCCCAGAACCTGCACCCCGACGAGGAACAGCGCCGCCAGTGGCTCGGGAAGTACTACCACCGGCCGGCCGGTGGGGAGTCCTGGGTCGACGTCATGCTCCGGCTGCGCTCCGTGCTCTCCGACGTCGACCGCATCGAGGATGCTGACCGTCTGGTGGTCGCCGCACACGACGCCGTCGTCATGCTCGTCGTCGCGGTCTGCCTCGACCTCGACGAGACCGCCCTGATGGACTTCGCGGCGACGCACACGGTCGCCAACGCCTCGCTGACGCGACTCCGCCGCGACGCCGTCGGGGGCCCCTGGACGCTCGAGGAGTTCTCGGGCACCGGGCACCTCGAGGAGGACCCCGCCGCCGAGGTCACCGAGCACGAAGGACGGAAGGACGACGTCCATGTCTGAGCCCACCCCGGTCACCCCGAACCTGCTGCGCGAGTGGGCGCTCCCCGACACCGGCGGCAGCAAGTACGGCCGCGGGCAGGTGCTCGTCGTCGGCGGTGCCGCCAAGACCCCCGGCGCAGCGATGCTCTCGGCGACCGCGGCCCTGCGCGTCGGCGGCGGACGCCTGACGCTCGCCGTGGCCCGCAGTGTCGCCCTGCACGTCGCCGTCGCCCTGCCGGAGTCGGGCGTCCAGCCGCTCGACGAGGACGAGGACGGCCACGTCGCCGTCGGCGCGATCCAGAGCCTGACGGACGACCTCGGCAGCGCGGACGCCGTGCTCGTCGGACCCGGTCTGGACGAGCCCGACGGCAGCCGCGACCTCGTGGCCGGACTCGCCGCAGCCGTCGGGGACGACACCGTCGTGGTGCTCGACGCCTTCGCACTGGGGGTCGCAGCCGACCTCGTCGACGAGCTCGCACCCCTCCGCGGGCGCCTCGTGATGACGCCGAACTCGGGCGAGGCCGAGCGCCTCCTCGGCCACGACACGTCCGACGACCACACCGACGCAGCCGAGATCGCCGAACGCTACGGCGCCGTCGTGTCCCTCGGCGGGGTCGTCGCCGCACCGGACGGCCGTGCGTGGGCGAAGGGCACCGGAGCCGGCGGGCTCGGGACCAGCGGGAGCGGTGACGTCCTCTCCGGCGCCATCACCGGGTTGCTCGCCCGCGGTGCCGACGTCGCACAGGCCACCGTGTGGGCGACCCAGGTCCACGCTGCCGCGGGCGACCGCCTCGCCGTGCAGGTCGGACCCATGGGGTACCTGGCGAGCGAGCTGCTGAACGAGATCCCGCGCGTCCTGGTCGAGTTCGGCGCCTGACCCTCGGTTCGCGCCCCGCGGTGAGACGACGGGCGTGCCTTCCTTCCCACGACGTCCGCGATGGCAAGTCCTTCCGCGCGTGGGCGGTCGGAACGAACGACCTCCTACGCGCGAAACCACTCGCTACGCGGGAAAGGACCCGCGAAGGCGCGAGGGCGCGAGGGCGACGGCGCGAGGGACCGACAACCCCTACCCCCGCAGGGACTCCACGGCCTTCGCCACACGGCGCGCACGGGTCTCCGGCGCCTTCGCCTGGTTCACCGGGTCCACGAGTGCCCGCTGCCGCGACGACGACAGCGTGTCGAACGCCGCACGCACCCCGGCCTCGGCGAACGCTGCCGCCAGGTCGTCGGGCACGTCGGCCATCCGCGGCAGCGTGTCCAGCGTCAGGGTCACCACGACGGCGTCCCCGGCGGCGACGCCCGACGCCTCGCGGTGTTCGGCGGACAGCGGCACGAGGAACTGCTCGTTCATGACGCCCACCGTCGAGCGGTAGGTGTAGCCCCCGTCGAGCGTGACCACCACGGCCGGGCGTCTCCCCGACCCCAGCGCGTCGATGACGTCGGACGGGACGGGGAGTCCCGTCGCCGTCTTCCGCGCCTGCAGGACCGTCGTCGTGAACTGCATCCGAGCCTCCAGGCCGTCGATGGCACCGAAGGTGCCGTCATGAAGAAGTGGACAGAACCGTACAACCGCACGCGCTGTTCCGCCACCGTTCACCGTCGGAGCAGCCGCTGGAAACCGACCGCGCCCACGATCGTCGACGAACCCGATCCCCCGGGTCCACCCAGAGCACCCGAAAGGCACCACCGTGCAGTACAAGCGCACCATGGCCGGCCTCGCGCTGGCCGCCGCGGCCGTCGTCACCCTCGCCGGCTGTTCCGCCACGAGTTCCGCCTCGACCGGCGACGCCAGCGGCGCCAGTGGCAAGAGCGGCACCGACTGGAAGACCGCCACGAGCGCCGAGAGCGCCGGCGGCATGGACGCCCTCGTGAAGGCCGCGAAGGCCGAGGGCAAGCTCAACGTCATCGCCCTCCCGCCGACCTGGGCCAACTACGGCAAGATCATCGACGGCTTCCAGAAGCAGTACGGCATCACGGTCAGCTCGGCCAACCCGAACGGGTCGAGCGCCGACGAGGTCGCCGCGGTGAAGTCGCAGCAGGGCCAGGACACCGCCCCCGACGTGCTCGACCTCGGCAACGCGGTGCTGCAGCAGAACCTCGCGCTGCTCACGGACTACAAGGTCGCGAACTGGGACGACATCCCGACGACGCTGAAGGACGAGAAGGGCGCCTGGACCCGCGACTACACGGGCCTGATGTCGATCGGCTACGACTCGAGCAAGGTCAAGAAGGCGCCGAAGGACCTCGACGACCTGCTCGACCCGCAGTACAAGGGCAAGGTCTCGATCGCGGGTGACCCGACGCAGGCGAACCAGGCCGCGAGCGCGGTCTACCTCGCAGCGCTGGAGAACGGTGGCTCGGCCGACGACGTCACGAAGGGCGTCGACTACTTCGGCAAGCTCAAGTCCGCCGGCAACTGGCAGAATGTGCTGCCGACGCAGGCGACGGTCGCCTCGGGTGAGACGCCCGTCGTCGTGCAGTGGTCGTACAACAACCTCGCCTGGGGCCCGGCCGCCGGTGCGAGCGGGAACAAGAACTGGAAGACGGTCGTGCCGAAGGGCGACGCACTCGGTTCCTACTACGCGCAGGCGATCAACAAGGACGCCCCGCACCCCGCCGCGGCCCGCCTGTGGCAGGAGTACATCGCCAGCCCGAAGGCGCAGAACCTGTACCTGCAGGCCGGTGCCTTCCCCGCCACGCTCGCCGCGATGGAGAAGTCGGGCAAGGTCGACCAGGACGCCCTCGACGCTGCCGGCGGCGCCCCGAAGGACTACGTCGAGCTGACGGACGCCCAGGTGACGGCGGCCGCGAAGGTCCTCGCTGCCAAGTGGTCCGCCACGATGGGGTCCTGACCAGCATGACCACCGCATCGGCACCGACCGCCCTCCCGGCCCCGGCCGCTGCACCGGCCACCCATGCCGGCGCACCGGTCGGTGCCGATGCGACCCGTCGTCGTCGTCGCCCCGGCCTCGCCTGGCTCGGCCTCGCCCCGTTCGGCGTCTACGTCGTCCTGTTCCTCGCCGTCCCCGCCCTCGTCGCCGTGGGCAGCGGGTTCTTCGACGCCGCCGGACGGCCGACGCTCGCGAACCTCGCCGCGTTCACCGACCCGAGCATCCTCCGCGCCTTCGGGGCATCGGCCGCGCTCTCCGCGGTCTCCGCCGTGATCGGCGCGGTGGTCGGCGCGGTCGTCTGCTGGGCACTCTCCGCGCTCCGCCCCGACGGCCTGGTCCGGTCGATGATCGACTCGGTCGCCAGCGTCCTCGCCCAGTTCGGCGGGGTGATGCTCGCGTTCGCGTTCATCGCCACCATCGGCGCGCAGGGCCTCGTGACCACCTGGCTGATCACGACGTTCCACTGGGACATCAACGCCGACGGCGCCTTCCTCTACACGGTCCCCGGGCTCGTGATCCCGTACCTCTACTTCCAGGTGCCGCTCATGGTCCTCACCTTCATGCCGGCGTTCGAGGGCGTGAAGACCCAGTGGGGCGAGGCCGCCGCCACCCTCGGTGCCTCCCGGGCGACCTACTGGCGCCGGATCGCCCTCCCCGTGCTCGCCCCGGCGTTCTGGGGATCGCTGCTCCTGCTGTTCGCGAACGGGTTCTCGTCGTTCGCCACCGCCGCGGCGCTCATCTCGCAGGGCGGCATCGTCCCGCTCACGATCCGGCAGCAGCTCACCAGCGAGACGATCATCGGCCTGCAGAACGTCGCCGGGGTGCTCGCCCTCGGCATGGTCGTCGTGATGGCCGTCGTCATGAGTGCCTACGCACTCCTGCAGCGCCGGGCCGCCAGGTGGCAGCGATGAGCGCGGCGGCTCCCTCCGCCCCGGTGGCCGGGTCGACACGGCCTGGAGGCCCCGCTCGCCTCCGCCGCTTCGGCGCCGCCCCGTCACGGGTCACCGCCACGGTCGTCCTCGCGCTCGTCGGCCTCGTCTTCGCGGTGCCGATCCTGGCCCTGGTGCAGTTCACGTTCCGGCAGGGCACCGACGGCAGCCTGACGGGCGCGCACTACGCCGCGATCGCCGACCCGGTGAACCGCGGCACCTACCAGCCGGTGTTCGACGGACTCGGGGCGTCGCTCGTCATCGCCGTGATCACCGTGGCGATCATCCTGCTGGTGCTCCTGCCCGCGCAGCTCATCACCGCACTGCGGTACCCGCGGCTCCGTCGGCTGCTCGAGTTCGTCTGCATCGTGCCGATCACCGTCCCCGCGGTGGTGCTCGTCGTCGGGTTCGTGCCCGTCTACCAGGTGGTCTCCCGGGTCGCCGGCTCCGGCGCCTGGACGCTGGCCTTCGCGATCGGCATCATCTCGCTGCCCTTCGCGTTCCGCCCGATCGCCGCCGCCGTCACCGCGACCGACCTGACGACGCTGTCCGAGGCCGCCAGGTCCCTCGGCGCCTCGTGGTGGACCGTCACGTGGCGGGTGCTCCTGCCGAACCTCCGCCGCGGCGTCCTCGCCGCCTGCTTCCTCGCGATCACCGTCGTCCTCGGCGAGTACACCCTCGCCTCCTTCCTCTCCCGCACCACCTTCCAGACCGCACTCGTGCTCGTGCAGCAGACCGACCCGTACGTGGCCGCGATCTTCTCGCTCGGCGCGCTGCTGTTCGGGTTCGTGCTGCTCGTCGCCATCGGCCGGATCGGACGGCGCCGAACACGCCCCGGACGCTCCCGCACCAAGGAGTCCGCATGACCGTCACCGCACCGGCCGCCCCCGCGTCACTCGTCGGGACCGGCGCCGCCGTCGAACTGCAGGCCGTCGAGAAGCGCTACGGCGCACACCGCGCCCTCGCCGGACTCTCGCTCCGGGTCGAGCCGGGGGAGTTCCTCTCGCTCCTCGGCCCGTCCGGCTGCGGCAAGACCACCGCGCTCCGGGCGCTCGCCGGGCTCGAGGCCGTCGACGCCGGCGCCATCCGCATCGACGGTGTCGACGTCGCGAGCATCCCCGCGAACAAGCGCGACATGGGGATGGTGTTCCAGCAGTACTCGCTGTTCCCACACATGACCGTGCGGCAGAACGTGGCGTTCGGGCTGGAGATGCGCAAGGTGCCGTCGTCCGAGCGGAAGTCCCGGGTCGTCGACGCGCTCGACATGGTCCACCTCGCCGACTTCGCCGACCGCTTCCCGCACCAGCTCTCCGGCGGGCAGCAGCAGCGCGTCGCCCTGGCGCGCGCCCTCGTCACCCGCCCCCGCGTGCTGCTCCTCGACGAGCCGCTCTCGGCGCTCGACGCGAAGGTGCGGGTGTCCCTCCGCGAGGAGATCCGCCGCATCCAGTCCGACCTCGGCATCACCACCGTGTTCGTCACCCACGACCAGGAGGAGGCGCTCGCCGTCTCCGACCGCATCGCCGTGATGAACGCGGGCGACGTGGAGCAGATCGGCACGCCCGAGGAGCTCTACCGCTCCCCGTCCTCGGCGTTCACGGCGGACTTCGTCGGGCAGTCGAACCGGATGCGCGGGGACCTGCGCGGCGGTGACGTCTTCGTGTACGGGTTCCGCGTGCCGGCGCTCGCCACCCGGGTGGCCGACGGCCCCGTGCTCGCCATCGTCCGACCGGAGGACATCGCCTTCGCGCCCGAGGGCGTCACCGGCACCGTCGTCTCCTCGAGCTTCCTCGGCTCGATCCGCCGGACGACCGTCCGCCTCGACGACGACACGGTCGTCACCGTCCAGCACGAGGTCGGCGACCGCCGCACCGCCGGCCAGGCGGTCGCGGTGCGTCTGCTCGGCGCACCGGTCGCGGTCGCCCCGCTCGCGTAGGCCGGCCGG
>NZ_JALNUI010000056.1 GCF_026544205.1 Curtobacterium sp. GC_Cur_3 | reverse complement strand
CTGCCGCAGCGGTTTGGATCAGTTCTGCTCCGTTATCGGTTCGTGACCGAACGGCTCCGGTGACCAGCGCGCACGGGGCATGTCGAGCCTCCAGGCCGTGTCTCGCCAGCGCAGCGGCGTGCCCTCGACGCGGTAGTGCTCCAGGGCGCGCGCCTCGTGCCGGACGGGCGGGAGCCCGCCGGACCGGACCACACGCCACCACGGCAGGTCGGAGCCCTCGTGCGCCATGACCTTCCCCACGGCACGCGAGGCGCGGGACCCGAGCGCAGCGGCGACGTCCCCGTACGTCATGACGCGGCCGGGCGGGATGGAGTGGACGACCTCGGCTACGGCGGCGCCGAAGTCAGCCGGGTCCGGTCGCTCGTCGTCGGGGTGCGGACCGACGGCGGCCGGGGGCATCAGAGGGAGAGGACCGCGAAGTGGTCGCCGTACTGGGTCTCGCGGACGACCTCGAAGCCGACGGCGCGGAAGAAGTCCTCGGGGGAGCCCTCACCGGGTTCGTAGACGACGGTCAGGCGTTCGAAGCCGCGCTTGCGGGCCTCGTCAGCGAGGCCGTGCACGGCGAAGCGGCCGACACCGCGGCCCTGGGCGGTGCCCGAGACGTTGACGCGCCAGATGCAGGCCTGCAGTTCCTCCTGCGGGTTGTCGGCGTCGAAGCTGCCGATGATGAGGCCGACGACCTCGTCACCGTCGAGCACGACCCGGGGCCAGGAGGCGCTCGGCTTGACGTCCGACTCGGCAACACCGTACGTGGTGGGCTGCACGAACTGTTCCTGCCCTGGCTTGAGCGTCAGGGAGTTGGCCGCGGCGGCGGTCGAGGCGGAGAGTTCTTCGAGGCGGAGGTCCGTCATGCGGTCAGGCTAACGGTGCGAGCACTCCCGGGGCCAGTCATGTCATCCTCCCGGGGGAGGGCGGGCTGCGCGGTATGGTCGCGACATGGCGGAACACCGGCGCGGCGCGAACCTGCCGTCGATCGGCGGCTTCAACCGCACGGTCGTGCTCGACGCCGTCCGCCGCTCGCCCGACGGGCTGAGCCGCGTCGAGCTCGCCGGGCGCACGGGCCTCAGCGCACAGACCGTCTCGAACGTCACGCGGTTCCTCATCGAGGCCGGCATGATCGTCGAGTCCGGCACCGTGGTGTCCGGCCGCGGCAAGCCCCGCACGATCCTGCGACTCGAGCCGGGCAGCCGGTTCGCGGTCGGCGTGCACATCGACCCCGCCGTCGTGACGTACGTGCTGCTCGACCTCGCCGGCACCGTGGTCGCCTCCACCACGACGTCGACCCCCACGGCGGACGACCCCGAGCAGGTCGTGCGGACGATGGCCTCGGCGGTCGAGGATCTCGTGCGGACCTCGGACGTCGACGCCGCCGCGGTCCTCGGGGTCGGCATCGCCAGCCCGGGGCCCATCGACGTCGACGCCGGCATCGTGCTCGACCCGCCGTTCCTGCCGCGGTGGAAGGACGTGCCGCTGCGGGACGCCCTCGCCGAGGCCACCGGCCACCCGGTGCTCCTCGAGAAGGACGTCACCGCAGCCGCAGTCGGCGAGATGTTCCTGGCGGGGGAGTCCTCGGCGCGGAACTTCGCCTTCGTGTACTTCGGCACGGGGTTCGGCGTCGGGCTCGTCGTCGACCACGAACCCGTGCGCGGGACCGGGGGCAACGCGGGCGACGCCGGCCACATCATGGTCGAGCAGGGCCCCTTCGCCGGCACCCCGGACGGACAGGGGGACCGCGGCGAGGTCGGAGCCGCGGTGGCACCCGAGCGCATCGTGCGGATCGCGGCGTCGCGCGGGCTCGACCTGGGGGCCGTCACGGACCTCGGGTCGGTCGACCGGGCCTGGGACGCACTCGCCGCAGCCATCGACGCGGGGGACACGACCGCCATCGAGCTCGCTGCCGAGGCGGGCACCGTGATGGGCCGCGCTGCCGTCGTCATCGTGAACCTGCTCGACATCGACCGCGTCGTGTTCGGCGGGCCGTTCTGGGCGCGGGTCGCCGCTGCCGCACTGCCGGCAGCGCGGGCGGCGATCACGGAGTCGCCGATCCTCGTGCCGAAGCACCCGGTGACGGTGGTCGAGACCGACCGTGGGGCCGACGTGGCCGCCGTCGGCGCGGCCTGCCTGGTGCTCGACGCGGCGCTCTCGCCGCGGGCGAGCGCGCTGTTGATCCGGCGCTGACGCGCGTCACGACGGATCGGCCCGCCGGACGGGAGGCTCGGTGGCGGACCGGTGGGGAGCCTCCCGTCCGGTGCCGGTGCCGGTGCGGGTGCGGTGCGTCAGGCCACGGACCGCGGAGTGGACCGCGAGGGGTCTCGAGCGCTCGGATAGCGTCGGGGCATGGAACCTGACGTGCTCCGGTACACCGCCTTCGCTGCCGAACCGGACGGCGGGAACCCCGCCGGGGTGGTGCTCGACGGCGTGGCGCTCTCGGACGCGGAGATGCTCGCGATCGCCGAGCGGGTCGGGTACCCGGAGACCGTGTTCGTGACGGGTGCGAGCGACGACCGCGTCCTCGTGCGGTACTTCTCGCCGGACGCCGAGGTGCCGTTCTGCGGGCATGCGACCGTGGCCCTCGCGGTGGTGCTCGCTGAACGGGACGGCATCGGACCGCGGATGTTCGCGACCGCCGCTGGCGACATCGCGCTCGACACCACCCGGGACGAGCACGGCGCCGTGCAGGTCGCGATGACGAGCGTCGAGCCGGACCTGCGCGAGTTCGACCCCGCGCCGCTGCTGGCGCTGCTGGGACTCACCCCGGACGACGTCGCGGACGGGTACCCGGTGCTGGAGTCGTACGCCGGCAACTGGAACCCGGTGGTCGTGCTCGAGGACCGGGAGCTCTTCCACCAGTTCCGGTTCGACCCCGTCGCGCTGGCCGACCTCAAGCGCGAGCGTGGCTGGACGGGGACCGTCACCGTGCTGCACCCGACCGGGCCGGGGGAGTACGAGGCGCGGAACCTGTTCCCCGTCGGCCGCATCACCGAGGACCCGGCGACGGGTTCGGCCGCGGCGTCGACGGGCGCCTACCTGCGGGCGATCGGGCGCGCTCGGGCTGGGGACCGCGTCGTGATCCGGCAGGGGCGGCACGTCGGGCGGCCGAGCATCCTGCTCGTGGACGTGACCGCGAGCGGCGGGATCACGGTCCGCGGTGGGGCGACGCCCATCGCGGGGTAGTCGCGCGAGGTCGGCCCGCGTTCCTTCCCATGGCGAGTGCGATGGGAAGCGGTTTCGCGCGTTGCGGGTCGGAAGGTGCGACCTCCTACGCGCGAAAGCACCTGTTATGCGCGAACCCGCCTGCCACGCACGCGCGGCGCGACGGGTGACTCATGCGCGGCGAACGGACACTGCGCCCGAACCGTGACGCGTCAGGTCTTGACACGGGTTAAGTCAATACGGTGGACTAACTGCGCAGCGCGGGCACTGTAGCCCGCGAATCCGTGCAAAGGAGCACCGATGAAACGCACCCGCATCATCGCTGGACTCGCAGCCGTGGCAGTCGCCGCAGTGGGTCTCGCAGGCTGCTCGAGCTCGGGGTCCGCCTCGAGTGACACCATCAAGATCGCCTACCAGAAGTTCGGCGCCTTCCAGCAGCTCGACGCCCAGATGAAGGTCGTCAAGAAGGAGTACGAGAAGGCGAACCCGGGCAAGAACGTCACGCTCGTCCCGATCCAGGCCCAGGGCAACGACTACTACACGAAGCTCGCGCTGATGAACAAGGCGCCGGCGACCGCACCGGACGTCATGTACGAGGACACCTTCCTCGTCAAGGCCGACGCCCAGGCCGGGTACCTCCTGCCGCTCGACAAGTACACGGCGAAGTGGAAGGACTGGGACCAGTTCTTCGACAACGCCAAGCAGGCCGGCGAGGGCGTGGACGGCAAGACCTACGGCGTCCCGATGGGCACCGACACCCGGGCACTCTGGTACAACAAGGACATCTTCAAGAAGGTCGGCCTGCCGGTGCCGTGGCAGCCCAAGACCTGGGACGACGTGCTCGCCGCCGCGAAGACCATCAAGCAGAAGTCCCCGGACACCATCCCGTTCAACGTCTACTCCGGCAAGGCCCAGGGCGAGGCCTCGACCATGCAGGGCTTCGAGATGCTCCTGTACGGCGCGGACGGCTCGGGCAACACGCTCTACAAGGACAAGAAGTGGGTCACCGGCTCGAAGCAGTTCGAGGACTCGCTCCAGTTCATCAAGGACGTGTACCAGGGCGACCTCGGCCCGACCCCGCAGCAGGCGCTCGACACCAACGTCGGCACCACGATCGCCCAGACGTGGCTGCCGAAGGGCAAGCTCGCGATCGACCTCGACGGCTCGTGGCAGTCGGGCACGTGGCTGAAGAGCGGGACCGCCCCGTGGCCCGAGTGGAACGACGTGATGGGTCAGGCAGCGATGCCGACGCAGAACGGCCAGGCCCCGGGCTACAACAGCATGTCGGGCGGCTGGACGCTGGCCGTCGGCAGCAAGTCGAAGAACCCGCAGGCCGCGTTCGACTTCATCACGACGTTCCTGAACAAGGACGGTTCGCTGAAGTACGACACCGAGAACAGCCAGATCGCGGTCCGCAAGGACGTCGCTGAGGACACCGCCTACACGGACGCCAACCCGACGTTCAAGTTCTTCTCCGGGCTGGTGGAACACACCAACTTCCGCCCGGCGACGAGCGACTACTCGCAGATCTCGAACGCCGTCCAGGTCGCCATGGAGTCCGTGATGACCGGGCAGCAGTCACCGAAGCAGGCAGCCGCCGCGTACGACGACGCCGTCGTCCAGACGGTCGGCAAGGACCACACCGTCTCCGGCTGACGCCACCCCAGACCGGACTGGAGGCTCGGCGCACGACGCGATCCGAGCCTCCCGTCCGGCTCCTCCCCACCTTCGGAACCCTCTCCGCACCCGGAAGGCAACCAGCGTGTCCACCACCCCCCTCGCGCCGACCCTGTCGGCGCCCGGTGCGCCCAAGCGCACCGATCCGCCGGTCCCGCGCAAGCGGCGACCGCTGCGGAACGCCACCCGAGCCGTGCCCCTGCTGCCGGCCGTCGTCCTCCTCATCGTCTTCCTGCTCGGCCCCGTCATCTCGTCGTTCTACGGGTCGTTCACCAACTCGGCGCTCACCGGCGCCGGCGCTGCCGACCAGCAGTTCGTCGGGTTCAAGAACTACGTCGAGCTGTTCCAGGACCCGGACTTCCCGAAGTCCGTCATCCTGACGATCGTCTTCCTGTTCGCCTCGGCGGTCGTCGGCCAGAACGTCCTCGGGCTCGGCCTCGCGCTGCTCATGCGATCGGCCAACAAGGTCGTCCGGTCGATCGTCGGTACCTTCGTCGTCGCGGCCTGGGTCCTGCCGGAGATCGTGGCCTCGTTCGCCGCGTACGCCTTCTTCAACGACGAGGGCACGCTGAACTCGTTCCTGTCGGTCTTCGGGATCAGCGGTGCGAACTGGCTGTACACGTACCCGATGCTCGCGATCATCCTCGCCAACATCTGGCGCGGGACGGCCTTCTCGATGCTCGTCTACTCCGCCGCCGTGCAGGAGGTCCCCGAGGAGATCACCGAGTCGGCCGAGGTCGACGGCGCGACCGGCTGGCAGCGACTCGTCTACATCACGCTGCCGGTCATCCGCCGGAGCATCTCCACCAACCTCATGCTGACGACGCTGCAGACCCTGTCGGTGTTCACGCTCATCTACGTGATGACGGGCGGTGGGCCGGGGACGAACTCGTCGACCCTGCCGATCCTGGCCTACCAAGAGGCGTTCAAGTTCTCGCAGCTCGGCTTCGGGACGGCGATCGCGACGATCCTGCTCGTGGTGGGAGCCGTCTTCTCGATCATCTACATCAAGGCACTGAAGCCGGAGGTGGACTGACCATGGCGATCACCGCTCCTGACCGTCCCGTGTCCAACGTCACCCGCTCGGTGACCGCCCCGGGCGCGCTGCACATGACCTCGCCGCGCGGCCGCACCATGCGGTGGACGGCGAACGTCGTGCTGCTCGTCATCGCCGCGTGCTTCGCGGTGCCGCTGCTCTGGCTGGTGTTCGCCTCGCTCGACGCCCAGGCATCGCTGTCCGTGAAGATCCCGTCGCAGTTCACGCTCGACAACTTCGCCAAGGTGCTGACGCCCGAGCTGTCGTTCATCCCGCTCGCCAACAGCCTGCTGCTGTCCGGGGGCACCGCCGTCGTCACCGTGGTCGTCGCGCTCCTGGCGGCGTACCCGCTGTCCCGGTACAAGATGCGCGTGAACAAGCCGTTCCTCTACAGCATCCTGTTCGGGACCGGCCTGCCGATCACCGCGATGATGGTGCCCGTCTACGCGCTGTTCGTGTCGCTCAACCTCATCGACAACATCTACGGCTGCATCTTCTTCCTCGCCGCGACCAGCCTGCCGATGGCGATCTGGATGGCGAAGAACTTCATGGACTCGGTCCCGATCTCCCTCGAGGAAGCGGCCTGGACCGACGGCGCGTCCATGTTCACCACGCTGACCCGGATCGTCATCCCGCTGATGCGCCCCGGCATCGCCGTCGTGTTCATCTTCGTGTTCATCCAGGCGTGGGGGAACTTCTTCGTCCCGTTCGTCCTGCTGCTCTCGCCCGACAAGGTGCCCGCCGCGGTGAGCATCTTCAACTTCTTCGGGCAGAACGGCGCCGTCGCCTACGGGCAGCTGGCCGCGTTCTCCATCGTCTACTCCGTGCCCGTCATCGCGCTCTACGTGATCGTGTCCCGCGGCCTCGGCGGGGGCAACGCCCTCGCCGGTGGCATCAAGGGCTGACCGAACTCCACCGCTGGGAAGGAACCCATCTCCATGCACCATGACGAACCGCTCGTCCACGCCCGCATCGCCCGTCTCGTGCGTGACCGGGTCGACCCCGCCGTCCAGCGGCGCTCGGCCCCGGTCACCGTCGAGGCCTGGGACGTCCCGGGCGAACCGGTGCCGTTCGACTCGGCGGTGACGCAGTCGTTCACCCCGTTCGAGGTCGGGTCCCCGTGGGGTGGCCGACCGTGGGGCACGACGTGGTTCCGGGTGACGGGCAGCGTCCCGGCCGACTTCGGCACCGCCGAGGGCACCACGGCCGAGCTGTTCGTCGACCTCGGCTTCACCAAGCGGCACCCGGGCTTCCAGGCCGAGGGGCTCGCGTACCGGCCCGACGGCACGACGATCAAGGCCATCGAGCCGCGGAACAACGCCGTCCCGCTCGAGGTCGGACCGGGGGAGTCGTTCGAGCTCTACGTCGAGGCCGGTGCGAACCCGGACATCGGCGGCGACGACTTCCAGGGGGCGACGCCCCTCGGGTCGCGCTCGACCGCCGGTGACGAGCCGATCTACCGGCTGAAGGCGCTGGAGGTCGTCGAGCGTGACGACACCGTGTGGGAGCTGCAGCAGGACCTCTGGGTCCTGCGTGGCCTGATGGCGGAGCTGCCCACCGACGGCACCCGTGGCGCTGACATCCTCCGCGCGCTCGAGCGGGCCGCCGACGCGCTCGACCCCGACGACGTCGCCGGCTCGGCCGCTGCGGCGCGGTCGGTGCTCGAACCCGTGCTGGCCGTCCCGGCAAGTGCCGCCGCGCACCACGCGATCGCCGTCGGCCACGCGCACATCGACTCCGCCTGGCTGTGGCCCGTGCGCGAGACGAAGCGCAAGTGCGCCAGGACCTTCTCGAACGTGCTCGACCTGATGGACCGCGACCCGGACTTCACGTTCGCGTGCTCGTCGGCCCAGCAGTACGCATGGATCCGCGACGAGTACCCCTCCGTCTTCGCCCGGATCAAGGAACGAGTCGCCGAGGGCCGGTGGATCCCGGTCGGCGGCATGTGGGTCGAGTCGGACACGAACCTGCCCGGCGGAGAGGCCCTGGCACGGCAGTTCGTCGCCGGCAAGCGCTTCTTCCTCGAGGAGTTCGGCATCGACACCCCCGAGGCCTGGCTCCCCGACTCGTTCGGGTACACCGGCGCCCTGCCGCAGATCATCCGCGCCGCCGGATCGAAGTGGTTCGTCACGCAGAAGCCCTCGTGGAACGAGACGAACGTCATCCCGCACACCTCCTTCCACTGGGAGGGCATCGACGGCTCCCGCGTCCTGACGCACCTGCCCCCGGCGGACACGTACAACTCGGACGTCTCGCCCGCCGACCTGCACCGCGGGGAGCGCCAGAACAAGGAGCGCGGCACCGCGAACACGTCGATGCTGCTCTACGGCTTCGGCGACGGCGGTGGTGGTCCCACCCGCGAGATGGTCGGCGCCGCCCACCGGCAGCACGACCTCGACGGCTCACCCCGCGTGACGCTCGGCACACCCGCCCAGGTGTTCGAGCAGCTCGAGCAGGAGCTCCCCACGCCCGGCGTCTGGTCGGGGGAGATGTACCTCGAGTTCCACCGCGGCACGTACACGTCGCAGATCCGCACCAAGCAGGGCAACCGCCGCTCGGAGCACCTGCTGCGCGAGGCCGAGCTCTGGGCAGCCACGGCGGCCGTGCGACTCGGTGCCGCGTACCCGTACGACGAGCTCGAGGAGGCCTGGCACACGGTGCTCCTTCAGCAGTTCCACGACATCCTGCCGGGGTCCTCGATCGCCTGGGTCTACGAGAACGCCGAGGAGCAGTACGCCCGCGTGGCCTCGGTGCTCAACGGCCTGATCGGGACCGCGACGACGGCGCTCGCCGGCGGTGACGACGGCGGATCCGTCGTCCGGTTCAACGCCTCGCCCGTCGCGGCCGGCACCGTGACCGCGCTGGGTGCTTCCGTCGGTGTGCCAGCGCGAGCGGTGCCTCCCGTCCGTTCCGGTGACGGCTTCGTCTTCGACACCGGCGTGGTCCTGGCGACCATCGACGGTGCCGGCCACGTCGTGTCGTTCGTCGAGCGCGCGTCCTGGCGTGACGCGATCGCCCCCGGATCGGCCGCTGCGGAGTACACCGTCTTCCGGGACACCCCGAACCAGTGGGAGGCGTGGGACATCGACCGCGCCTACCAGCGCAACGGGAAGCCCCTGGCCGCGACCTCCGTGACGATCGACGGAGACGCCCTCGTCGTGGTTCGTCCGACCGGAGGATCCACCGTCACCACGCGGTACTCCGCGGTCGAGGGCGAGCCGGAACTCGTCGTCGAGACCGAGGTGGACTGGCACGAGCAGCAGAAGCTGCTGAAGCTGGCGTTCCCGCTCGACCTCAAGGCCGACCAGGCCTCGAGCGAGATCCAGTTCGGCCACATCGACCGGCCGACGCACCAGAACACCTCGTGGGACTTCGCCCGCTTCGAGACCTCGGCGCACCGCTGGGTGCACGTCGCGGAGCCTGGCTTCGGCGTCGCGGTGGCGAACGACTCCACCTACGGGCACGACATCACCCGGGCGACCCGGCCGGACGGTGGCACGACGACGCTCGTGCGCGAGTCACTGCTGCGCGGCCCGACGTTCCCGGACCCGCACGCCGACCAGGGGCACCACGTGTTCCGCACGGTGCTGCGCGTGGGTGCCTCGGTGCTCGACGCGGCGGACTCCGGCTACCGGCTGAACCTGCCGGTGCGGTCGGCTCCCGGTTCGGCGGTCGTGGAACCGCTCGTCGTGGTGTCGTCGCCGCAGGTGTTCGTCGAGGCCGTCAAGCTCGCGGAGGACCGATCGGGGGACGTCATCGTCCGGTTGTACGAGGCACTCGGCGGTCGGGCGACCGGGGTCGGCGTGGACTTCGGGTTCGAGGCTGACTCGGTGACCCAGGTGGACCTGCTCGAGCGGCCGCTCGGGGCGACGTGGGACGCGGGCTCGCCCGTGTCGCTGACGCTCCGCCCGTTCGAGATCGTCACGCTGCGGGTGCAGCGGGCGTAG
>NZ_JALNUI010000055.1 GCF_026544205.1 Curtobacterium sp. GC_Cur_3 | reverse complement strand
ATCCCGCCCGCTCGACGCAGAGCCGGTCGGCGGAGACCTGCTCAACGGAGACCCACTCGACGCCGTCCCGCTCGACGACGACACGCTCGACGCCGCCGCGCTCCTCCGCGCCGAGCACCTCGCCACCGCCCGCGGACGACGCCAGCGCGTCGGCACCGGCATCGACCTCACCGTCACCCGCGGCCGGGTGCTCGCCGTCACCGGCCCGAACGGCGTCGGCAAGTCGACGCTCGGCCTGACGCTCGCCGGACTGCTCCGCCCCGCCGACGGCACGCTCCACGCCACCGAGGCCCTGGCGGACGGAGCCGGACCAGCACCCCACACGTGGACCAGCCGTGCCCTCGCCGCGCGGATCGGCACCGTGTTCCAGGACCCCGAGCACCAGTTCGTCGCCCGCACCGTGCGCGCCGAGCTCGAGGCAGGCCCGCGCGCCCTCGGCCTCCCGGACGCGGAGGCCCGCGCCGACGACCTGCTCGACGCCTTCGCCCTGCGACACCTGGCGGACGCCAACCCCTTCACGCTGTCCGGCGGCGAGCAGCGTCGCCTCGCGATCGGCACCGTCGTCGCCACCCGCCCGCCGGTCGTGGTCCTCGACGAGCCGACCTCCGGCCAGGACCGCGCCACCTGGCAGGCCGTCGTCGACCGCCTCGGTGCCCTCGCCGACAGCGGGACCGCGATCATCGCCGTGACCCACGACCGTGACCTCGTCCGCGCGCTCGACGCCGACGAGGTCGTCCTCACCCCGACCGGCGCGAGACGGCCACCCGACGACACGGGCGTACCGGGCGAGCCAGGCGCAGCAGGCGAGACGGACGCGACCACGGGAGGCGCGTGGTGACCGCCCCGACGACGCCAGCGTCACCGTCGTGGCGGGGCGAGCCTCCCGTCCGGCGCGCCCGCGGCGTCCACGCCGTCCAACCGGTGGCCGTGCTGCTCGGTGTGCTCGGACTCGGCGTCTGTCTCGTGCTGAGTCTCGACGTCGTGTCCGCGCTGGTGGCCCTGGTGATCGAGCTCGCACTGCTGCCGCTCCTGCGCATCCCGGTGCGCACGCTGGTGCTGCGGACGTCGCCGGTGCTGCTCGCGGTGCCCCTGACGGGTCTGAGCATCGCGCTCTACGGGCGCGCCTCCGGTCGCGAGTGGTTCGACCTCGGCTTCGCCCACGTCACCGACGGGTCCCTGGTGCTCGCGCTCGCGACGATGCTGCGCGTGCTCGCCGTGGGGATCCCGTCGGTCGCGCTGTTCGTCCGGGTGGACCCGACGGACCTGGCGGACGGGCTGGGGCAGGTGCTGCGGCTACCGGCCCGGTTCGTCCTCGGTGCGCTCGCGGCCATCCGGATGATGACGCTCCTCGGCGAGGACTGGCGGCAGCTCGGCATGGCCCGACGCGCCAGGGGTCTCGGTGACACCGGACGCCTGCGCCGGGGAGCGTCGATGGCGTTCGCCCTGCTGGTCGTCGCGCTGCGTCGCGCGACGACGCTGGCCGTGGCGATGGAGTCGCGAGGCTTCGGTGCGCCCGGTACGCGGACGTGGGCGCGTCCGGCGCGGTTCGGCGGTCCCGAGCGGGCGACGGTCGCGGTGCTCGTCGGCATCGGGTTGGTCTCGATCGCCGTGGCGGTCGCAGCGGGGACCTGGCGTGCCTGATCGGGCAGGTACGGGTCTGGACGCATCCTCCGATCGGGCGAGGTCGTCCGATCGGGTGGCGTCACCGACACCCGGCCTGGAGGCTCGGCTCGGCCCCGTCACGTCCCTCGCCACCCGAGCTCGGGTCGCCTCCACCACGTCCGGCCGGCGCTCCGTCGTCCTGGTCGACGGCCGGTCCGGCACCGGGAAGACCACGCTCGGCGGTGCCCTGGCGGTCGAACTGGGAGCGCAGCTCGTCCACCTGGACGATGTCTACCCTGGCTGGGACGGCCTGCTGGCAGCGTCGACGGCCGTGGTGGAGGATGTGCTCGGCGTGCCGTCGGGCTACCGACAGTGGGACTGGGAACGGTCGGAACCGGCCGCTTGGGTGTCGTTGGACCCGGCCGCGCCGCTCGTGGTCGAGGGCTGCGGCGCACTGTCCCGCGCGTCGGCGCCCCTCGGCTCCCTGCGGATCTGGATGTCGGCGGACGACGCCGAGCGGAAGCGCCGGGCGATCGACCGAGACGGCGCCGTGTTCGCCGAACAGTGGGACCGGTGGGCCGCGCAGGAGGACGCCTTCATCGCCGTCGAGGACCCCGCGTCACTGGCCGACGTCGTGCTGCGGTCCTGACCCCGCCCGGTCGGTGTGCGCGTCAGGCCCAGCCGAGTTCGTGCAGGCGTTCGTCGTCGATGCCGTACCAGTGCCCGATCTCGTGCACCAGCGTCGTGTGGACCTCGTCGCGGAGTTCCTCGTCGGTGTCGCACTCCGCCAGGTGCTGCTTCCGGAACACCACGATGCGGTCCGGCAGCTCACCGAAGCCGTATTGCCCGCGTTCCGTCTGGGCGACGCCGTCGTAGATGCCGAAGAGCTCAGAGCCGTCCTCGGGTTCGTCCTCGACGACGAACACCACGTTGTCGAGGCCGTCGACCATCTCGTCCGGCAGCAGGTCGAGCTCGTCGGTCACGAGGGCCTCGAACGCCTCGGCGGACATCTCCATCACGGGCTCGATCGTGGCACACGCGGCCGGACGTCAGCCGGGCCGAGCGGTGGAGCCGAGGAACGTCGAAGGCCCCCGTCATCCGACGGGGGCCTTCGACCATGGGGTGAGTAACGGGGCTCGAACCCGCGACCTCCTAGACCACAACCAGGCGCTCTACCAGCTGAGCTATACCCACCATGTTCGTCACCCTGACCTGCGGGGCAACCACTCAATAGTAGTACACGCGGGCGGGTGTCCGGGACACTACTCGGCGGTCGGGCTCGCGAGTCGGGGCGCCCAGGCCTCGACGACCTCGGCGGCTACGGCGCGGACGTCGTCGGTCGTCGGGCCGGGCTCGGCGACGAAGCCCGCGCGGCGGTAGTACTCGAGTTCCCGGATGGACTCGAGGATGTCGGCGAGGGCGCGGTGCCCGCCGTGTTTCTCCGGCGCGTTGAAGTACACGCGCGGGAACCAGCGGCGGCAGAGCTCCTTGATGCTCGACACGTCGACGCTGCGGTAGTGCAGGTGGCCGTCGACGCGGGGCATGTACTTCGCCAGGAACGCCCGGTCCGTGCCGATGGTGTTGCCGGCCAGGGGAGCGCTGCCCTCGGCGGGGACGTGGGCGAGGATGTACTCGAGCACCTGGTACTCGGCGTCCGCGAGGGAGACGCCGTTCGGGATCTCGTCGCTGAGGCCCGACGTGGCGTGCATGTTCGTCACGAACTCGTTCATGTTGTCCAGCGCCGACTGGTCGGGCTTGATCACGATGTCGAACCCGGGGTGCACGGGGTTGAGGTCGAAGTCGGTGATGACCACGGCCACCTCGACGAGTTCGTCGACCTCGACGTCGAGGCCCGTCATCTCGCAGTCGATCCAGACGAGGCGGTCATTCGCGGTTGGCATGCCCCGATCCTATTGCCGGGCACGGACACCCAAGACCGCTCGTGTCCCCGGACGCCCTCGTCCCGGGTGCCCGCGCGGCACTCGCGCTCGACCCGTCGCGCCCCCGCCCCCGTGCCGCCCGAGCCGAGCGGGCGGAATACCGCCGTCGTGCGGCGCTCGCACCCGGCTCTTCCGCCCGCTCGTGCCAGCGGTCGTCGTCCCACGTGCCCGTCGTCGGCCGGCCCGGAACGCCGAGCGGGCGGAATGCCCCGGTCGACTCAGTCGCGGACGTCGGCATTTCGCCCGCTCGACTCGACGTGCGTCCTCGCACGTGACGGGCGGTGGACCGGAACGCCGAGCGGGCGGAATGCCGCGGTCGACTCAGCCGGGGACGCCGGCATTTCGCCCGCTCGACTCGACGTGCGTCCTCGCACGTGACGGGCGGTGGACCGGAACGCCGAGCGGGCGGAATGCCGCGGTCGACTCAGCCGCGGACGCCGGCATCTCGCCCGTTCGACTCGGCGGGCGTCTCGGCGGGCGTCTCGGCGCGCGCACGGAGCCTCCGCGGAGCCACGTGCCCCCAGCAAGGGTCTCGTCGAACGGCCCCCGGGCATCGAGCGGGCGAATCGGCACCGTGGGAGCGCGGCCCGACCCGGGTGTTTCGCCCGCTCGACCGCGGCGGGCACCCCTCGGACCCCTCAGACCATCGGACACCTCGGCCCGTCGGACACCCCAGCCCCTCGGACCTCGGCCTCCCCGCGCCCGCACGCCAAGTCGCCCAATCGCCCAGATGCCCAAGCGTCCAAGCACCCCAGACGCCCCACCCGGCGCACGGCGCAACCAACAGGAGGCCCGGTGCTGGTCCGACGGACCGGCCCCGGGCCTCCCGGCTGGAGCTGGAGCTGCGAGCGGGACCGCTCAGACGGCCTCGCCGGCGGAGATGGCCTCGGCCTCGACGCGCGAGGGCTCCGGCCCGTCGTCCACCCGGCGGAGCGCCCGAGCGGCGACGATCGTCACCACGAACGCCACGGCCACGGACGTCCCCGCGAAGACGTAGGCGGCACTCGGGGAGTACGCGTCGGCGAGCAGGGTGGCCACGGGCGGGGCGATCGCACCGCCGATGAACCGCACGGCGGAGTACGCGCTCGACGCCACGGAGCGGGGGAGGTCGGTGGCCTCCATCACGCACTCGGTGAGCACGGTGTTGAGCACACCGAGCACCAGGCCGCCCACGACGACACAGACGATGAGTCCGGGCTGCGACTTCACGACCACGGCCGCGGCGAACAGGTCGAGCGCCAGCAGCGGCAGCGCGATCCGCAGCACCGTCGTCCGTCGCAGCCGGGCGGTGAGCATCGGGGCGACCCACACCGAGGTGATCGCGAGGCCGACGCCCCATCCGAAGAACGTGAACCCGATGCCGAGTGCCCCGAACCCGAGTGGGAACGGCGTGTAGGCGAGCAGCACGAAGAAGCCGATGTTGTAGAACAGCGCGGTGGCGGCGAGGGCTGCGAGCGTCGGGTGCGTGAGGGCACGGAACGGCGCGGAGAGCTTCGTCGGCGTGGGCTTCTCGAGCCCGGAGGTCTTCAGGAGCACGACGACCGCGATGAAGGCGATCGCCATCAGGGTCGTGACGCCGAAGAACGGCCCGCGCCAGCTGACCGACCCGAGCAGCCCGCCGACGAGGGGGCCGATCGCGATGCCGAGGCCGAGTGCCGCCTCGTACAGGATGATCGCGGACGCGGTGCCACCCGAGGCGGCGCCGACGATCGTCGCGAGCGCGGTCGAGATGAAGAGCGCGTTGCCGAGGCCCCAACCGGCGCGGAAGTCGATGATCGTCCAGACGTCGTTCGACACGGCGGCGAGCACGGAGAACACCACGATGAGCGCGAGCCCGATGAGCAGGGTGCGCTTGGCGCCGATGCGGCTCGACACCCAGCTGGTGAAGAACATCGCGACGCCGGTGACGGCGAGGTAGCTCGTGAAGAGCAGCTCGGTCTGCGCGGGTGTCGCCTTGAGCGAGGCGGCGATCGCCGGAAGGATCGGGTCGACGAGGCCGATGCCCATGAAGGCGACGACGCAGGCGAACGCGATCGCCCAGACCGCCTTCGACTGCTTGAGGATGCTGCCCTTGGCAGCGGAACCGGCAGCGGAACCGGCAGCGGAACCGGCGGCAGCAGGTGCGTGGGCGTTCACGCGGTGATCTCCGTTCTGGTCCTCGTCGCGATGAGGGCCGTTGCTTCGTGCAGGACGTCCCACTGGCCGTCGTCGAGGTCCGCGAAGACCGGTCCGACGGTGCGGGTGAGGGTGGCGCGCCACTCGAGGAGGCGCGCGCGGCCGGCATCGGTGATCCCGATGTGCTGGCCGCGGGAGTCGTCCGGGTCCACGGACCGGGAGACGAGGCCGTCGTCGAGCATCCCGTTGACGAGGCGGGTCATGGTCGGCTGCGACACGCGGGACGCGGTCGCGAGCTCGCCGACCCGGAGCGGCTCGTCGGTCTCCAGGATCCCGAGGGTGCGCCAGACGGCGGAGGAGGTGGTGTTGCCGGACGCCTGGACGGCCCCGCGGATCAGCCGGTTGACGGAGACGAGGAGCGTCTCGATCGTCTCGGCACGCGATGATTCCACGTCTGAACTATATAGCAGGGCTATGGAACAGGCAACGGCGTCCTGGACAGCAGCCCCCTGGTAGACAGGAGGACATGAGCGACATCACCATCCACGAGGGCGACGAGTACACCGCCATCTACCACCAGGGTCCCTTCGACGGCACGACGGACACCCGCACCGCCACCGGCGACGGCATCGAGGACGAGGTGACGGTCTTCGCGGACGTGGAGGGCCTGCAGACGGCCTTCACCTACAAGGCCACGCACACCCGCCACGTGGTCGACCAGGTCTCGGTCGACTACACGTACGAGCCCGACAAGTCCGACCCCGTCGACGACCTGCAGGACCGCGGCGACCGCAGCGGCGAGTTCGACCGGGAGTAGTCCCACCCTCCACGACGTTGCAGGACCACATGCAGCTCGACCTCTGGACGTCCGCCTTCTGCGCACCGTGTGCCGCCGCACGCCGGGTGGCCGCCGACGCGGGACGGATCGTCCCCGGGCTCGACGTGGTCGAACGCGACGTCGCGTCGTACCCCGACGACGCTGAAGACCTCGGCATCCGTTCGACACCCACGATCATCGTGCGGCGGGCGGACGGTGCCGAGGTCTTCCGTTCTCCCGGCGTCCCCTCGCGCGACCAGCTGCTGCTGGCGATCGCGAAGGCGGTCGACTAGCCGGACGGGAGGCCCGGCTCGGCTCCCCGAGTCCACTCCGGTTCAGCGGGTGGTCGCCGCCACTGCCGTGGTCGCCGCTGCGCCATCGGTCGCGTCTCGCGCACCGGCGTGCTGCCGCTGCGTGCGCGGCGCACCGACGACGGTCGGTGCCGGCGGCCGCACGAGTCGGACGACCTGGCGCACGAGGCGCTTCGCCGTGCGGACCGGGACCCCGACCACGAGGACGGCGAACCCCAGGATGGAACGGTCGGCCGGTCCGAGGGCGTTCTTCCGCTCCCACGCCCGGCGCAGCACCCCACCACGGCTCCGTCGTGCGGCCGGTCGGTCGACGAGGGCCCCGACGTCCCGGAGCGCCATCAGCCGATCGGTCCGGATCGCCCAGTCGTCGTCGGGTTCCTGGTGGAAGTAGTTGTCCCTCCTCCAGTCGGGCCGGACCGTTCCGAAGACTCCGCCCAGCAGGTCGATGGCGTCGCCCTCGAGTCCGCTGTCGACGAAGACCTCGTTGATGAGCGGTCGGCTGATCCCGAAGTCCGTCAGCGTGAGCGCCGGGATGCCGCGGGCGACGGCCTCGAGCACGGCGGTCGAGCTGATCGTCACCAGGGCCACCGCGCGGTCCAGGTGGGTCGCCATCGACCCGGTCGCGACGACGAGGTTCGGCGGCGCGTCCGCGGGGACCAGGTCGGCGTACGGGAAGGCCTCCCGGTGCGTCTGCTGCTCGCCGGCGACCGCCCGGGTCTTCACGACGACGCGCCACTCCGGGTGCTGCCTGGCCGTCTCGGCGAGCCACTGCACGACGCGGGCGCGTTCCTCGCGGGTGGGTGGCACGCTCGGCTGCGCGGCGAACACCACGGAGTCGGGTGTGGGCGCGGGGCCGCGGCGGGTGGTGCGGGGAGGTGCTGCGGCGAAGGGCAGCGTCGCGAGTGCGAAGAACGGTTCGACGCCGTTCTCCGCTGCCAGGGCCTCGTAGTCGCGGACCTCGCGGTGGCTGTGGAGCACGAACAGGTCCGCCCGGGCGCGGGAGAACACGCCCTTCCACTTGGCGGGGAAGGAGATCCCGGGCAGCCCGGTGACGAGGACCGGACGACGGGGGACCCGGCGGTGGACCTCCTCGATCAGCAGTTCGGCGACCGGACCGATCACCGACACCAGCACCGCATCCGGCGGGTCCCGGCGGAGGCGTTCCACCACCGCGTCGACGTCGAGCGGCGCCGGCGGCTCGGCGGCCAGGTGTGCGAGCCGGTCGTCGAGCCCGCGGAACGCCGACCGGAGCTGCGCCGGGCTCGCCGTGCGCGGGGTGTGCACCACGAGGAGCTCCAGCGACCACCCGTCGGGCGCCGCCGACAGGAGGTGGGCGCCCCACTTCGCGAAGGAGTCCG
The DNA here is from genome assembly GCF_026544205.1 of Curtobacterium sp. GC_Cur_3. Classification (GTDB taxonomy): domain Bacteria; phylum Actinomycetota; class Actinomycetes; order Actinomycetales; family Microbacteriaceae; genus Curtobacterium. The sequence continues at coordinate 1,776 of NZ_JALNUI010000055.1, read as the reverse complement.
TGTCCACGATCCCGACCACGAGCCTCCCGGCCGTGTCGGCGCGGTCACGCGACCGCGCCGTCGTGACCGGACCGCCCGCGCTCACGCGTCGACGCGACGCAGCTTCGCCAGCGGCGCCAGCTCGCCCGGCATGACCCGCTTGACGCCGTCGCCGAGCGCGGTCTCGATGATGCGGACGTCGCGCGCGAGGGTCTGCAGGCCGTGCGGTTCGAGGGACGCGGCGTGGTCGGAGCCCCACATCGTGCGGTCGAGCGTGATGTGGCGCTCGACGGCGGTCGCGCCGAGGGCGACGGCGGCGATCGAGATCTGCAGGCCGGGCTCGTGGCCGGAGTAGCCGACCGGCACGCCGCTGTAGCGCTGGGCGAGGCTGTCGATCATGCGGAGGTTGGCCTCCTCGGGCGGCAACGGGTAGGTCGACGTCGCGTGCATGAGCACGAGCCTTTCGGTGCCGAGGGCGGCGACCGCACGGTCGATCTGCTCCAGCGTGGACATGCCGGTCGACAGGATCACGGGCTTGCCGGTGGCGGCCACCGCGGCGAGCAGGCCGAGGTCCGTGACGGAGGCCGAGGCGATCTTGTAGGCGACGACGTTGAGGTCCTCGAGGAAGTCCACCGACGGTTCGTCCCACGGCGATGCGAACCAGTCGAGGCCGCGGAGCGTGGCGTGGTCGCCGATCTCGATGTACTGGTCGCGGTCGAACTCGACGCGGTAGCGGTACTCGAGGTAGGTCATCTCGCCCCACGGGGTGCTGCGCGGGGTCTGCTTCATGTGCTCGGGTGTGGAGATCGCGGGCGTGCGCTTCTGGAACTTGACCGCCTGGAGCCCGGCGTCGGCCGCGACGTCGATGAGCTGCTTGGCGATGTCGACGTCGCCGTTGTGGTTCAGGCCGATCTCGCCGATGAGGTACGCGGGGTGCCCGGCGCCGATCGTGGACGAGCCGATGTGGACGGTCATGGTGCTCCGTTCGTCGTGGCGAGTTGCCACCAGAGGGGATCGAGTGGCTCCGGCGGTGTTGCGCCGTGGTGGGGGTCGTGCGTGTTGTGGGCTGCGTGCGTGGCGTGCGCCTCGTGCGTTCGGGCGTGCGCCTCGGCCTGGGCCAGGTCGGACTCGTCGTCGATGTCGATCGCACCGCGGGGGTCCACCGAGACGATCTCCACGCGGCCGAAGAACCGGTGCTGGTGCTGGCGGAAGCCGTCCGTGGCGAGGGCGTAGAACGCACCCGTCTCGCGGTGCTCCGGCTCGCGGTCCTGACGGCGGGGACGGACGGCGGCGTCGTGGTTCACCGCGACGGCGTGCCCGGCGGCATCGACGCGCCAGAGGAAGGCGTGCGAGGGCGTGGCCGCGAACACCGCGTCCGCCGAACCACCGATCACGCGGGCGACGGCGTCGTCGAGGTCGGCCGGGTCGATGAAGGGTGACGTGGCCTGGAGGAAGAGGAGCACCTGCGGCTCGTCCCCCGTGGCGCGCAGGGCGTCGAGGGTGTGCAGGAGCGCGGACTCGGACGAGGCCTCGTCGCCCGCGAGCTCCGGCGGGCGGCGGACCACGCGGGCGCCGGCGGCGACGGCCTCGGCGGCGATGTCGTCCCCGTCCGTCGAGACCACGACACCGTCTACGAGCCGGGCGCGCTGGGCGGACTCGATCGCTCGGCGGACCAGTGTGCGGCCGCCCACGGTGCGGAGGTTCTTGCCGGGGATGCCCTTCGAGCCGGCGCGTGCCGGGATGACGGCGACGACGCGCAGGGTGGTCATGCTCGAACGCTAGGGAGGCCGCGTGGCC
>NZ_JALNUI010000054.1 GCF_026544205.1 Curtobacterium sp. GC_Cur_3 | reverse complement strand
GCGGCGTAGCCGTCGCGCGGCGCGCGTGCCTGGCCGAGACTCGGCCAGGCGGACGGTCTGCGCCGCCCAGACGCCGCAGGTTGTCCGCCCGAGCGAGACTCGGCGCCGGACGCGCCCACCGACGGACGGAGGCCCGACCGGCTCACGCGGGACGGGCCTCCAGGCCGGGTGGGCGGGACCGCCACCGGCGAGACTCGGCCAGGCGGACGGTCTGCGCCGCCCAGACGCCGCAGGTTGTCCGCCCGAGCGAGACTCGGCGCCGGACGCGCCCACCGACGGCCGGAGGCCCGACCCACTCAAGCAGGTCGGGCCTCCAGGCCAGGGCGGGCCGGGCCGAGACTCGCCCAGGCGGACGCACTGCGCGGCGCGAAGGCCGCACCCTGTCCGCTGGAGCGAGACTCGGCGCCGCGCGCGCCCACCGACGGATGGAGGCCCGACCTGCTCACGCAGGTCGGGCCTCCAGGGGGGCGGGCCGGGCCGAGACTCGGCCAGGCGGACGCACTGCGCGGCGCGGAGCCCGCACGCTGTCCGCCCAGGCGAGACTCAGCGCCGGACGCGCCCGGCGGGACGGTCAGGAACCGGCGGTCGCCGTGTCCCTGCCCGCGGCGGGGCCGGAGCCGTCCGCGGAGATCACCGGGATCTCGCTCGTCGAGAACTCCTTCGCCCAGTCCGACCGCGCGAGGTCTGACGTCGGGTCGTTGTAGTCGTCGATGACGCCGGCGACCTCGTCCTCGGAGCCGACGGTCGGGCCGGAGCCCATGAGGGGGGTGGAGGCGGTCTCCTTCGTGAAGTACACCGCGACCAGCCCGATGACGGCGGCGAGCATCAGGTAGAACGCGGGGATGTCCTCGGCCCAGCCGTAGCCGGCGTCCTTCGCGCCGTTGATGAGCGCGGCGGTCGCGAGCGGGGTGGTCCCGCCGAAGAGCGACACCGACACGTTGAACGCGATCGCCAGGGCGCCGTAGCGGATGATCGTCGGGAACAGCGCCGGCAGCGTGGACGGCATCGTCGAGGTGAAGGTCACCAGGACCACGCCGAGGATGAGCAGGCCGGAGAAGACCCCGACGCCCGTGCCGGTCTGGACGAGCTTCAGCGCCGGCCAGGACAGCAGGATGAAGCCGATGCAGCCGGCGGCGAGCACCGGACGACGACCGAAGCGGTCCGACAGCCGGCCACCGAACGTGATGACGACCATCATGAGCAGCATCACGACGACGATGAGGATGAGCCCGAACGTGGCGTTCTGGCCGAGGTTCTGCTCCAGGTAGGTCGGCATGTACGACAGGAGCATGTAGTCGGTCACGTTGAAGACCAGGACCAGCCCGATGCAGATGACGAGCGAGCGCCAGTTCTCGGCGAAGAGCTTGAGGAACGGCGTCTTCTGCGCCTCGCGCTCGGCGGCCTGCTCCTGCTGCTTCTGGAAGGCCGGGGTCTCCTCGAGCTTGAGGCGCAGGTAGAGCCCGATCAGACCGAGGGGCCCGGCGATGATGAACGGGATGCGCCAGCCCCAGCTGAGCAGGGCGTCCTCGGACAGGCCGAACTGCAGGCCGGTGACGATCGACGCACCGAGGACGTAGCCGGCGAGCGTGCCGAACTCGAGCCACGAGCCCATGAACCCGCGGCGCTTGTCCGGCGAGTACTCGGCGATGAACGTCGCGGCGCCGCCGTACTCACCACCGGTCGAGAAGCCCTGCACGAACCGGGCCACGAGCAGCAGGACGGGGGCCCAGAAGCCGATCGTGTCGTACGACGGGATCAGGCCGATCATCAGCGTGCCGGCGGCCATCAGGATCATCGTCAGCGCGAGGACCTTCTGTCGGCCGATCCGGTCGCCGATCGGGCCGAAGACGGCGCCACCGATCGGTCGGACGATGAACGCGGCCGCGAAGAACCCGAAGGTCGCGACGATGTTCGACGCCGGGTCGCCCTGCGGCAGGAAGACCTGCGAGATCGTGACGGTGAGGTAGGCGAAGATGCCGAAGTCGAACCACTCCATCGCGTTGCCGAGCGCGGCAGCGGCCACGGCACGCTTGAGCAGTGACTCCTCGACGACGGTGACGTCATCCTTCGTCATCTCACGGCGAGCGCGCTTCGCAGCGCCCTTCGACCGCATGGGCCGATCGCCGTGCTGGTGGGGTGCGGTGTTCGGTGCCAAGTTCGTTCCTCCGGTGTGCTGTGCGTCCTTCGGGCGTCCGGCGGGACGGCAACGGTGCAGCACTTGCGAGCTCCGCGCTCGCCGGACAAACCCCGGAAGACTACCAGGTGGGTGGGGAGCGGTCCACGACGGGGACCCCGGCGCTCGTGACCGGGGCATCGGCGGCCGGTAGCATTGACCGACCCGCACGCCACGTGCGGGACACTCAGGCACCTCATCACGGACTCGGTGCCGCACATACCGATCGAAAGGCGCAGCCATGACCAAGCCCATGCCCGACAAGCCCACGGTGGACGGACTCGAGCAGGTCTGGGGACCGGTCTGGGACCAGGACGGCACCTACCGCTTCGACCGCGACGCCGCCGGTCACCGCGACGCCGTGTACTCGATCGACACCCCGCCGCCGACCGCCTCCGGCTCGCTGCACATCGGCCACGTGTTCTCGTACACGCACACCGACCTCAAGGCCCGGTTCGAGCGGATGCGCGGCAAGCACGTCTTCTACCCGATGGGCTGGGACGACAACGGTCTCCCCACCGAGCGTCGCGTGCAGAACTACTACGGCGTCCGCTGCGACCCGTCACTCCCCTACGACCCCGACTTCACGCCGCCGTTCGAGGGCGGTGACGGCAAGTCGAGCAAGGCCGCCGACCAGCTGTCGATCTCGCGTCGCAACTTCATCGAGCTGTGCGACCAGCTGACCGTGCAGGACGAGCAGCAGTTCGAGGAGCTCTTCCGCACCCTCGGGCTGTCGGTCGACTGGACGCAGTCGTACCGCACGATCGACGAGACCTCCCGCGCGAGCGCGCAGCGTGCGTTCCTCCGCAACCTCGAGCGCGGCGAGGCCTACCAGGCCGACGCCCCGACGCTCTGGGACGTGACGTTCCGCACCGCCGTGGCCCAGGCCGAGCTCGAGGACAAGGAGATGCCGGGCGCGTACCACGGCATCGCGTTCCACAAGTCGGACGGCTCCGGGGACATCGTCATCCAGACCACCCGCCCCGAGCTGCTCCCCGCGTGCGTCGCCCTCGTCGCGCACCCGGACGACGAGCGCTTCCAGGACCTCTTCGGCACGACGGTCCGCTCCCCCCTGTTCGACGTCGAGGTGCCGGTGCTCGCACACCACCTCGCGCAGAAGGACAAGGGCGCCGGCATCGCCATGGTCTGCACGTTCGGCGACACCACCGACGTCGTCTGGTGGCGCGAGCTGCAGCTGCCGAACCGCGCGGTGATCGGCTTCGACGGCCGTGTCCGTTCCGAGCAGCCGGCCTGGATCGAGTCCGCGCAGGGCCAGGAGCTCTACGCCGAGCTCGCCGGCAAGACCGTGTTCTCCGCCAAGAAGGTCATCGTCGACGCGCTCACCGCCTCCGGCGACCTGGTGGGCGACATCAAGACGATCAACCACCCCGTGAAGTTCTTCGAGAAGGGCGACAAGCCGCTCGAGATCGTCTCCACGCGCCAGTGGTACATCGTCAACGGCGCGCGGGACGAGGACCTCAAGGCCAGGCTCCGGGCCCGCGGCGAGGAGATCGCGTTCCACCCGGACTTCATGCGCGTCCGCTACGACAACTGGGTGGGCGGCCTGTCCGGCGACTGGCTCATCTCCCGCCAGCGCTTCTTCGGCGTGCCGATCCCGGTCTGGTACCCGCTCGACGCCGACGGCAACCCGGTGTACGACCAGCCGATCGTCCCGACCGAGGCCCAGCTGCCCGTCGACCCGTCCTCCGAGCCGGCCCCCGGGTACCAGTCCGAGCAGCGCGGCGTGCCGAACGGCTTCGTCGGCGAGGTCGACGTGATGGACACCTGGGCGACCTCGTCCCTGACCCCGCAGCTCGCGGGCAAGTGGGAGACCGACCCGGCGCTCTACGACCTGGTGTACCCGTACGACGTCCGCCCGCAGGCGCAGGACATCATCCGGACGTGGCTCTTCACGACCGTGCTCCGCAGCCAGCTCGAAGCCGACGTGGTGCCGTGGAAGAACGCCTCGATCTCGGGCTTCATCGTGGACCCCGACCGCAAGAAGATGTCGAAGTCGAAGGGCAACGTCGTCACGCCGATGGCCGTGCTCGAACAGCACGGCGCCGACGCGGTCCGCTACTGGGCGGCCTCGTCCAAGCTCGGCACCGACGCGGCCTTCGACCCGCAGAACCCGAAGCAGATCAAGGTCGGTCGTCGTCTGGCGATCAAGGTGCTGAACGCCGCCAAGTTCGTCTACAGCTTCGAGCTGCCCTCCGGCGCCACCCGCGTCACCGAGGCGCTCGACGTCGACATGCTCGCCGCGCTCCGCAGCACGCTCGAGCAGGCCACCACGGCCTTCGAGGGCTTCGACCACGCCCGCGCGCTCGAGGTCACGGAGCGGTTCTTCTGGACCTTCTGCGACGACTACCTCGAGCTCGTGAAGGAGCGCGCCTACGGCACCGCGCCGGACGCGACCCACGAGACGCAGGCGAGCGCGGTCCTGGCACTGCGCTCCGCGATCGACGTGCTGCTCCGGCTGCTGGCACCGTTCCTCCCGTTCGCAACCGAGGAAGTGTGGGCCTGGACCCACGACACCAGCGTGCACCGAGCCTCCTGGCCGACCGCCGACGACCTGCCGGTGGACGCGGCCGAGACCGGTCTGCTCGCCGCCGTCGGGCAGGCGCTCATCGGCATCCGCGGCGCGAAGACGTCCGCCAAGGCGTCCCAGAAGACGCCCGTGACCCGCGCCGTCGTCGCGGCTCCCACCGAGACGCGTGCGCTCGTCGAGCGCGCGGCCGTGGACCTGGCGGCCGTCGGCCGCATCCAGGACCTGTCCTTCGTGGACGGCCCGGAGCTGGCGGTCATCGAGATCGAGCTGGCCGAGCAGCCCGCGTAGCCACGCGACCGCCCGACAGACCAGGACCGACAGGACAGCCAGGAGGCTCGGATGCAGTTGGGAACGCGATGGAGCGTGGGTGGGCAGCCGCCCGCGCGACTGGCGGAGGCGCTCGTCGTCGCCGTGCGAGGTGTCGAGGACGAGCTCGCGGCGGAATCCGTGGACGTGTCGACGTGGGGGTGGACGCTGACGTTCCTCGAGGGCAAGCCGATCGTCACGCTCGACGACGGCACGTCGATCCACCTCGACGACGCCGGCCGGGCGCAGGTCACGAACCCGGACGACGCGGCGGAGGAGGACTGACGACGGGACCCCGGGGCGTTCGTGCCCCGGGGTCCCGTCTGTCGTGCTCGACCGGTCCCCGGGGGTTCGTCTCCCGGGGACCCGCCTGTCGTGCTCGGGGTCAGGCCTTCGCGAGCCAGCCGAGCAGGACCTCGTTCACCTCGGCGGTGTGCGTGGTCAGGAGCCCGTGCGGCGCGCCCTCGATCTCGACGTACTCCGCGGCGGGCAGGGCCTTGGTGAACCGGCGGCCGGTCGCGTCGATCGGCAGGACGTTGTCGGCCGTGCCGTGCACGATCAGCGCCGGGACGGTGACCTTCGGGATGTCCTGACGGAAGTCGGTCCCCCACGTCAGCGGCGCGGCGGCGGACGCGATCGCGCCCGAACCGGCGGCGACGTTCCAGGCGTTGCGGACCTGCTCCTCGGAGATGCGGGTGCCGAGGTTCTCGGAGAGGTTGAAGAAGCCCTCGTAGAAGGCCGTGAAGTACGCGTAGCGGTCCTTCTTCACGTCCGCGGAGACGCCCTCGAAGAACGACGCCGGCACGCCGCCGTCGGGGTTGTCCTCGGTGATCGTCAGGAACGGCTCGAGCGAGGCCAGGAAGGCGACGCGGGCGATCCGGTCCTCGCCGTGGCGGCCGATGTAGCGGGCGATCTCGCCGGTGCCCATCGAGAACCCGACCAGGATCACGTCGTGCAGGTCGAGGGTCTCGAGGACCGTGTGCAGGTCGTCGGCGAAGGTGTCGTAGTCGTACCCGGTGCTGGGCTGCGAGGACTGGCCGAACCCGCGACGATCGTAGGTGATCACGCGGTAGCCGGCGTCGAGGAGCGCGGGAGTCTGGCCCTCCCACGAGTTGCCGTCCAGCGGGAAGCCGTGGATCAGCACGATCGGCTGCCCCTGGCCCTTGTCCTCGTAGTGGAGCGCGATGTCGACGCTGTTCTCGGTCCCGACGGTGATGGTGCCCATGATGGATCCTCTCCTCGAACTCCAGCGGAGAACGGTCGTTCTCTGCCGATGTGCCCCTACACTAGAGAACGGACGTTCCCAGCGCAAGGGGCAATGGGTGAACAGCCTGCGGAAGGACGTGGACCATGGCAACGACGACGAACACCGTCGACCCGGACGTCCGCGCGCACATCACCGCCGTCGCGGACGAGCTGTTCTACACGCGCGGCATCCAGGCCGTGGGGATGGACCAGATCCGCACCGCGGCCGGCGTCTCGCTGAAGAAGCTCTACGCCGCCTTCCCCGGCAAGGAGCAGCTCATCGCAGCGGTCCTCGCCGGACGGCACGACTACTGGGAGCGCGGGATCGGCCAGGCGGTGGACGCCGCCACGTCGCCCCGGGACAAGCTCCTGGCGATGTACGACTTCCTCGAGACGTGGTTCGGCGACGAGACCTTCCGCGGCTGCGGCTTCATCAACGCCTTCGGGGAACTCGGCGCGACCTCCCCCGCCGTGGCCGAGATCGCACGGGCGCACAAGGACTCCTTCCAGCGCTACGTCGAGGGGCTGGCACTGCAGGCCGTCCCCGACCCCGCACGTGCCGAGGAGCTTGCCGCGCAGCTGGCGCTCCTGGCCGAGGGCGCGCAGACCACCGCGGCGATCGCCGGGGACACCTCCCCCGCCCGGCACGCGCGCCTGGCTGCGGCGACGCTGATCGACGTCGCGACGCGCTGACCCGCTGACCCGCTGGGCCCCGGTCCCCTGACCTGCCGGCGGGCGTGCCGGCCTGCTGGCGCTCGTCCGTGGCACGGTCCTCCGAGTCCGCGCCGAGCACACCCGTAGGGTGGAGCGATGACGACGCCGTTCGACGAACCGAGCACCCTCCCGTACGCCCTCCCGCCGTTCGACGCAGTCCGGCTGGAGCACTACCGACCGGCGTTCGACGCCGGCATGGCCGAGCAGCGGGCCGAGGTGGACGCGATCGCGACGAACCCGGACGCCCCGACGCTCGAGAACACGCTCGTGGCCCTGGAGCGGAGCGGACAGCTGCTCGCCCGGGTCTCGTACGTCTTCTTCACGCTGAGCTCGGCGGACTCCTCCCCCGAGCTGCACGACCTCGAGGCAGAGGTCTCGCCGCTCCTCGCCGCACACCGCGACGCCATCACCCTCGACTCCCGCCTGTACGACCGCGTGCGGGCCGTGCTCGACGGCGCCGAGGCCGCTGGACTCGAGGGCGAGGACCTGCGCCTGGTCGAGCGCACCGCGACGGAGATGACCCTGGCGGGCGCCGGACTCGACGACGCCGGCAAGGAACGCCTCACCGCGATCAACCAGGAGCTCTCGACGCTCACCACCACGTTCGAGCGGAACCTGCTCGAGGACACGAACGACCTCGCCGTGCACGTCACGGACGAGGCATCGCTGGTCGGCCTCGACGACGGGGCGAAGTCCGCCGCCGCCGGTGCCGCCGCCGACCGCGGGCTCGACGGCTGGCTCATCACGCTGCCGCTGTACACCGGACACCCGTGGCTGGCGTCCCTCGCCGACCGCGACCTGCGCGAGCGGATCATGCGGGCGTCCCTGTCCCGCGGACGCCGGGGCAACGAGCACGACAACCGCGAGGTCCTGCTGCGCATCGTCCGGCTCCGTGCCGAGCGGGCGGAGCTCCTCGGGTTCCCGAACCACGCTGCCGTCGTCACCGCCGACGAGACCGCCGGCACCCCCGAGGCCGTCGACGGGCTCCTGTCGTCCCTCGTCGGGGCCGCCGCCGCGAACGCCGACGACGAGCGCGCCGTGCGCTCGCGGACCGTGGGCTTCGACGTCGAGGCCTGGGACTGGGCCTACGCGACCGAGATCCTGCGCGGCGAGCAGTTCGCCGCCGACAGCACCGCGATGCGCCCGTACCTCGAGGCTGACCGCGTGCTGCACGACGGCGTGTTCTTCGCCGCCACCGCGCTGTACGGGCTGAAGTTCGCCGAGCGGCCCGACCTGCACGGCTACAACGCCGACGTCCGCGTGTTCGAGGTCACCGACGAGGACGACGCCCCCGTCGGCCTGTACCTGCTGGACCTCTACACGCGTGACGGCAAGCGGGGCGGCGCGTGGATGAACCCCGTCGTCGAGCAGTCCGCGCTGTTCGGCACGCTGCCGGTCGTCGTGAACAACCTCAACGTCGCGAAGCCCGCTGCCGGGTCCCCGACGCTCCTCATCCAGGACGAGGTGGAGACGCTGTTCCACGAGTTCGGCCACGCCCTGCACGGGCTGATCGCCCGGACGACGTACCCGCGGTTCTCGGGCACGAACGTCGAGCGCGACTTCGTCGAGTTCCCGAGCCAGGTGAACGAGATGTGGGTGTCCTGGCCCGAGGTCCTGGCGAACTACGCCAAGCACCACGAGACCGGGGAGTCGATGCCGCCGGAGCTCGTCCTCGGGCTCAGCGACTCCGCCGGGTTCAACGAGGGCTTCTCCACCACCGAGTACCTCGCCGCCGCGCTGCTCGACCAGGCGTGGCACCGACTGTCCGCCGCCGAGGCCGCCGCCGTCACCGACGTCGGGGCCTTCGAGCGGCAGGCCCTCGCGGACGCCGGCATCGACGTCGTCGCCGTGCCGCCGCGCTACTCGTCGACGTACTTCGCGCACACGTTCTCGGGCGGCTACGACGCCGGCTACTACGGGTACATCTGGAGCGAGGTGCTCGACGCCGACACCGTCGAGTGGTTCCGCGACCACGGCGGGCTCGACCGCGCGGCCGGTCGCCGGTTCGCCACGATGCTGCTCGGCGTGGGCGGGTCGAAGGACCCGATCGAGGCCTTCCGGGAGTTCCGCGGCCGCGACGCCGAGGTCGGGCCGCTCCTCCGCCGCCGCGGTCTCGAGTAGCCCGGACAGGCAGCCGGTCGGTCAGGCCGCCTCGGTCCCCAGACCCGGGACACACGCAGGGCCCCGCACCGACTCGGTGCGGGGCCCTGCGTGTGGAACGACTACGCGGACTTCTCGATGCGCTTGGCCCGTGCGCGCGGCACGATCGTCGGCGCGGCGTTCTCGAGCACGGACGCCCGGGTGACGACCACACGGGCGACGTCGTCGTCCGAGGGGACCTCGAACATGATCGGCCCGAGCACCTCTTCCATGATCGCGCGGAGACCACGGGCACCGGTCTGCCGGAGCACCGCGAGGTCGGCGATGGCCTCGAGTGCGCCCTGGTCGAACTCGAGCTCGACGCCGTCGATCTGGAACATGCGCTGGTACTGCCGGACCAGGGCGTTCTTCGGCTTCGTCAGGATCTCCATGAGCGCGACCTGGTCGAGCTGCGAGACCGTCGTGACGACCGGCAGACGGCCGATGAACTCGGGGATGAGCCCGAACTTGTGGAGGTCCTCGGGCAGGACCTCGGAGTAGAGGTCCTGGTGGTCGAGCGAGCTGTGCAGCTGCGCACCGAAGCCGATGCCCTTCTTGCCGACACGGGAGGACACGATCTCCTCGAGCCCGGCGAAGGCCCCCGCCACGATGAACAGCACGTTCGTCGTGTCGATCTGGATGAACTCCTGGTGCGGGTGCTTCCGGCCACCCTGCGGCGGGACCGAGGCGACCGTGCCCTCGAGGATCTTGAGCAGCGCCTGCTGGACACCCTCACCGGAGACGTCGCGCGTGATCGAGGGGTTCTCGGCCTTGCGCGCGATCTTGTCGACCTCGTCGATGTAGATGATGCCCGTCTCGGCACGCTTGACGTCGTAGTCGGCGGCCTGGATGAGCTTGAGGAGGATGTTCTCGACGTCCTCCCCGACGTAGCCGGCCTCGGTCAGCGCCGTGGCGTCGGCGACGGCGAACGGCACGTTGAGGCGCTTGGCCAGGGTCTGCGCCAGGTAGGTCTTGCCGCAGCCGGTCGGGCCGATCAGCAGGATGTTCGACTTGGCGATCTCGACGTCGTCGCGGTCCTCAGCGGCGGTGATCTGCCCCTGGGCCCGGATGCGCTTGTAGTGGTTGTAGACAGCCACGGACAGCGCCCGCTTGGCGGGGTCCTGCCCGATGACGTACTCCTGCAGGAAGTCGAAGATCTCGCGCGGCTTCGGGAGCTCGAACTCCCCCGAGCCGGACTCGTCGCTGGCTTCCGCCAGGCGTTCCTCGATGATCTCGTTGCACAGCTCGACGCACTCGTCGCAGATGTACACGCCGGGACCGGCGATGAGCTGCTGTACCTGCTTCTGGCTCTTGCCACAGAAGGAGCACTTGAGGAGATCGGCGCTCTCTCCGATGCGTGCCATGCGCGAGCCTTCCCCTGGTTGACGTGCAGCACTGCTCGTGAGCACGAGGTCGTCGTGGTGACGAGCCTAACCGCATCCAGCGACACTCCCGGCGACGCCGAGCGTGTTTCCGCGGGCGCGTTCGCCCAGGGCGTGCGGTCCTGCTACGGTGATGACGTCGTCTCTACAACTTGTAGAAGTACTCCTCCGGAAGGAACCCCATGCAGCAGCGTCTCGCCCTCGGCGGAGCAGCGACCCTCGGCGTCGCCGCGGTCATCGTCCTCGGCACGGCGGCCTCCGCCAGCGCGCACGTCGAGGCGACGAGCACGTCGACCGCGGCGAACTCGTACACGACCGCCACGTTCTCGGTCCCGCACGGCTGCGACGGCTCGCCCACCACGAAGCTGCAGTTCCACATCCCGTCCTCGGTCATCGAGGTCACGCCCACCGTGAACCCGAACTGGGACATCACGAAGACGACCGAGAAGTACACGAGCCCGTCCGCCTCGGCCGACGACGAGTCCGCCGAGGACGCTGGCGAGCGGGTCACGAGCATCACCTACGCCGCGAAGACCCCACTGCCCGCCGACGAGCGCGACACCTTCTCGCTGTCGTTCTCACTCCCCGACGGCAAGCCCGGCGACGTGGTCGCACTCCCCGTCACGCAGACCTGCGAGCAGGGGTCGACCGAATGGGACCAGGCCCAGAAGGCCGGTGAGGCCGAACCCGAGCACCCGGCCCCCTCGATCACGCTGACCGCGGCGACCGCCTCCCGTGACGACGACGACGCCACCGCCGCGAACGCCACGCACGACGACGCCACCACGGCACCGGCCGCGTCGTCGGCTTCGGCCTCGTCCTCCCAGCCCGACCTGGTCGGTCGCTTCCTCGGCCTCGGCGGCCTGGTCCTCGGTGCGGCCGGCCTGGTCGTCGCCGTCGCCGCCACCCGCCGTCGCGGCACGAAGTGACGTCCGGCTCGCGTCCGGCGGTGCGCCGGCACCGCACGGCCAGGAGGCTCGTGGCCGCGTCCGCCGCGGTCCTCGCGATCGCGGGCGGTGCCGTCCTCGGCCTCGCCGGACCGGCCGACGCGCACAACTACCTCATCGCCTCGACACCGAAGGTCGACGGCACCCTGACCGCGCTGCCGAAGGCGTTCGAGATCACGACGAACGACAAGCTGCTCGACATCGGCGGCTCCGGGTCGGGGTTCGCCTACCGCATCGTCGGACCGGACCAGAAGTACTACGAGGACGGCTGCCTCGACATCGACGGCCCCTCGATGACCACGACCGCAGCGCTCGGGGCCTCGGGGAAGTACCAGGTCGAGTGGCAGATCGTGTCCGCCGACGGCCACACGGTGTCGGACGAGTACCCCTTCACGTGGGACGCACCCGCCGGTTTCACCCCCGCGACGGGCTCCACCACGCCGCCGACCTGTGCACGGGCAGGCTCGTCGTCGTCGGAGACCACCACGGGCACGGCGTCCGGCGCGACCGACTCCCCCGCGACCGACGCCCTCTGGATCGGCGCCGGGGGCATCGTCGTCGTCGCGGCGATCGTCGCCGTCC
>NZ_JALNUI010000053.1 GCF_026544205.1 Curtobacterium sp. GC_Cur_3 | reverse complement strand
GACGGCAGCGGGGCCTCCCGGCTGTTCCGCGGTGGACGCGACGGACGACGTGGACTCGACCCGGATGATCGGGCGGCCGACCTCGACGGTGTCGCCCTCAGCCACCAGCAGCCCGGTCACCGTGCCCGCGAACGGGGACGGCAGCTCGACCAGGGACTTGGCGGTCTCGATCTCCACGAGGACCTGGTCCACGGCGACGGCGTCACCGATCGCGACGCGCCACTGGACGATCTCGGCCTCGTTGAGGCCTTCGCCCACGTCGGGGAGGGGGAATTCGGCGACGGCCACGTCGGCTCCTTCGGCGGTCGGTCGTGCGGTGGAGAGATGGTCCGGACGGACCGGGTCAGTAGGCGAGCGCGCGATCCACGGCCTCGAGGACGCGGTCGGCGTCCGGCAGGTGGTGGTGCTCGAGCTTCGACTGCGGGAACGGGATGTCGAACCCGGACACCCGCAGCGGCGGCGCCTGCAGCGTGTAGAAGGCGCGCTCGGCCACGGTGGCGGCGATCTCGCTGCCGACGCTGACGAACTCGCTGGCTTCCTGCGCGACGACCAGGCGGCCGGTCTTGCGGACCGAGGCGAGCAGCGGCTCCCAGTCGATCGGCGAGATCGAGCGGAGGTCGACGACCTCGCAGCTGGTGCCCTCGGCCTCGGCGATGTCGGCGGCCTGCATCAGCGTGGCGACCATGGCACCGTGCCCGACGAGGGTGACCTCGGTGCCGGTGCGGGCGACGCGGGTGGTGTGCATCGGCACGTGGCCGTCGACCATGTCGACCTGGCCCTTCGGCCAGTAGCGCGACTTCGGCTCCATGAAGATGACCGGGTCGTTCGAGCGAACAGCCTCTTGGATCATCCAGTACGCGTCGTTCGGCGTGCTCGGGCTGACCACGCGGAGACCGGGGGTGTGCGCGAAGTAGGCCTCCGGGCTCTCCTGGTGGTGCTCGATCGCGCCGATGTGCCCGCCGTAGGGGATGCGGATGACGACCGGGAGCGACATGTGCGCCGGCAGCCGGTTCGCCATCTTCGCGAGCTGCGAGGTGATCTGGTTGAACGCGGGCCAGACGAAGCCGTCGAACTGGATCTCGATGACCGGGCGGTAGCCGCGCAGGGCCATGCCGATCGCGGTGCCGACGATGCCCGACTCGGCGAGCGGGGTGTCCCGCACGCGGTCGGCCCCGAAGCGCTCCTGCAGGCCCTCGGTGATGCGGAAGACACCGCCCAGCCGGCCGATGTCCTCGCCCATGAGCAGGACCTTGTCGTCGGCGGCCATCGCCGCGGCGAGCCCGGCGTTCAGCGCCTTGGCCATCGGGATGGTCGGGGTGGGGTCCGCGGGGACCTCACCGGCGCCGGGGTGCGACCGGAGCGTGTAGTCGACGAGCTGCTCGGTGGTGGTCATGCGGTGGCTCCTGCGTCCTGGGCGGACTCGTAGTCGTGCAGCCAGGCGCGCTGCTCGTCGATGCGCGGGTGCTGCTCGCGGTAGACGTTGTCGAACATGGCGTCCATCGGGGGTGCCTGCAGTGCGGACGTCTTCGCGCGGATGTCCGCGGCGATCTGCTCGCCCTCGGCCTCGAACTCGGCGAACTGGGCGTCGGTGGCCCCACGGCTGCGGAGGTAGGCCTCGGAGCGGGTGATCGGGTCACGGGCCACCCAGCCGGCGAGCTCGTCGTCGCCGCGGTAGCGCGTGGGGTCGTCGGAGCTCGTGTGGGCGCCGATGCGGTAGGTCTCGGCCTCGATGAACGCGGGGCCCTGGCCGCTGCGGGCGTGCTCGGTGGCGACCGCGCTGACGGCGTACGAGGCCAGGACGTCGTTGCCGTCGACCTTGACGCTCGGGATGCCGAAGCCGCGCGGGCGGTCGACGAGCGGGGTCGGCGACTGCACCGACACCGGCACCGAGATCGCCCAGTGGTTGTTCTGCAGGAAGAAGACGACGGGGGCCTTGTGGGACGCGGCGAAGACGTAGGCCTCGTTCACGTCACCCTGGCTGGTCGCTCCGTCGCCGAAGTACACGATCGAGCACTCGTCGACGTCGGGGTCGCCGGTGCCGACGACGCCGTCGAGCGCCTGCCCGATGGCGTAGCCCGTGGCGTGCAGGGTCTGCGCACCGATGACGAGCGTGTAGACGTGCGTGTTGCCGCGGGCGTCCGGGTCCCAGTTGCCGTGGGCCTGGCCGCGGAAGAGCGAGATGATCTCCATCGGCTCGACCCCGCGCTGGAGGACGACGGCGTGCTCGCGGTAGGAGGGGAAGAGGTGGTCCTGGGGGCGGAGCGCGAAGGCCGAACCGACCTGGGCGGCTTCCTGTCCGTGGCTCGGTGCCCACAGGCCGAGCTGACCGGTGCGCTGCAGGTTGCCGGCAGCGTGGTCGAAGCGTCGGGTGAGCACCATCTGGCGGTGCATGGCGAGCAGCGTCTCGTCGGGGAGTGCCGTGGCGATGGCCGCGAATTCCGCGTTCTCGTCGGTCTCCACGAACCGGCCCTCGGTGTCGAGGAGCCGGACGATGGTCGTCGCGGGGGCCGCGGCGTGGAAGGACATGCGGGTCAGCGTAGCGGCCGGGCTGGGCCGGCCGTTGTGAGTCCCCCGACAAGTGAACGAGCCGTTTCGAGGAGCTTCCCGACAGCCTCGTGCTCGCCGATCGAGATGCGGAGCCCCTCGTTCCCGAAGGCGCGGACGATGATGCCCGCGTGCTCGAACTGCTCCGTCGCGTGGGCGGTGTGGTCCCCGGTCGGCAGCCACACGAAGTTGCCCTGGGCGTCCGGCACGTCCCAGCCCTGCGCACGGAGCTCGGAGACGATGCGGTCGCGCCGTTCCGTCAGGTGCGTGACGCGTTCCAGCAGCTCGGACTCCCGCTCGAGACTGGCCAGCGCGGCGGCCTGCCCCTGCGCGGTGACCGACAGCGGGATCGCGCACGCGCGCACGGCGTCGAGGACGTATGCCGGTCCGAGCGCGTACCCGACGCGCAGACCGGCCAGGCCGTACGCCTTCGAGAAGGTCCGGAGGACGACGAGGTTCTGGTACCGCTCCAGCAGCGGGACACCGCGGACGGCGTCGGGGTCGGTGACGAACTCGGCGTAGGCCTCGTCGAGCACCACGAGGACGGTCGTCGGCACCTGTGCCATGAAGGCGTCGAACTCGGCCGCGGTGACGATCGGGCCGGTCGGGTTGTTCGGGGTGCACACGATGACCATGCGGGTGCGCTCGGTGACGGCGGCGGCCATGGCGTCGAGGTCGTGCCCGCCGTCGGTGCGGTTCGGCACCTGCACGCTCGTGGCGCCCGCGACGGTGACGACGCCGGGGTAGGCCTCGAAGGAGCGCCAGGCGTAGACGACCTCGTCACCAGGGCCGGAGGTGGCCTTCGCGAGCTCGTGCAGGATCGCGACGCTGCCGGGTGCGACGTGGACCTCGTCCACCGTGACGCCGAACCGGTTCGCGAGCACGGCGCGGAGCGCGATCGCCGAGGCGTCCGGGTAGCGGTTGAACGCGGTCTGGGCCTGCACGGCCTCGACGACGCCGGGGAGGGGCGGGAAGGGGTTCTCGTTGCTGGACAGCTTGAAGGCGTCGGCAGCGGCCTGGCGTCCCTGCTTGTAGGCGGGGAGGACCGCGATCTCGGGGCGGATGTGCACGGGCTGGTCGGTCACGCCCCCAGGCTACCGGGCGGGCTCGGACACCGAGCGGGCATCATGGACGCATGCGATTCCTCGTCCGCCTCGTCATCAACGCCGTCGCGCTCTGGCTCACCACGCTCATCGTCAGCGGTGTCTCCGTCACGCCCTTCGGCGCGGGCGGCACCGTCGAGACCGTGCTGACCTTCCTGCTCGTGGCCTTCGTCTTCGGGCTCGTCAACGCCGTCATCGGCACGCTGATCCGGATCGTGGCCTTCCCGATCTACATCCTGACCCTCGGGCTCATCTCCTTCGTGGTGAACGCGATCCTGCTCCTCATCGTCGCCGGCATCTCGACGAGCATCGGCTTCGGGCTCGAGGTCGAGTCCTTCGGCTGGGGCATCGTCGGCGCCTTCGTGCTGGCCGTCTTCGCCTGGCTCATCGGCCTGGTCGCCCGCCCGGTGCTGAGCCGCCCCCGCGCTTGACCGGCGCCGGGTGCGACGCCGTGCGCCATGATGAGCACATGACCACGGACGCCGGCGCCCCGTCGCCCTTCCGCGTCTCGTTCGTCTGCAGCGGCAACATCTGCCGGTCCCCGATGGCGGAGATCGTCTTCGCCCGGATCGTCGAGGACGCCGGCATGAGCGACAGGTTCCAGGTCCAGTCGGCCGGCACCGGTGACTGGCACGTCGGCGAACCGGCGGACGAGCGGACGATCGCAGCACTCGCGGCGCGCGGATACGATGGCAGCAGGCATCGCGCCCGTCAGTTCGACCCGGACCGGTTCCCGGACCTCGACCTGGTGGTCGCACTCGACCGTTCCCACGAGCGCATCCTGCGGTCATGGGCACCGACCATGGACGACGCCGCCAAGGTGACGCTCCTGCTGCGGTACGACGACGCCTGGCCGGAACAGGCCGACGTGCCGGACCCGTACTACGCGGACCGACACGAGTTCGACCGGGTCCTGTCCACGGTCGAACGGGCCTGCCGCGCACTCTTCCACCAGATCGAACCGGCAGTCCGTCAGGGAGCACCATGACCCCCCTTCCCCCACAGCCGATCAGCCCCCTCGACGGGCGGTACTACCCGGTCGTGCACACGGTGGGTGAGCACCTCTCCGAGGCGGGCCTCAACCGTGCGCGCGTCTCCGTCGAGGTCGAGTGGCTGGTCTTCCTCACCGACCACGCGATGTTCACCACGTCGCCGCTCAGCGTCGACGACAAGGCCGCCCTGCGCGCCGTCGTCACGGACTTCGGACAGGCGGAGATCGCCGAGCTGGCCGAGATCGAGGCCACGACCCGGCACGACGTCAAGGCGGTCGAGTACTTCGTCCGTCGTCGTCTGTCGGAGCTCGGCCTGGACGCCATCGCCGAGCTGACGCACTTCGCGTGCACGAGCGAGGACGTCAACAACCTCTCCTACGCGCTCACCATCAAGGACGCCGTCGCCCAGGTCTGGCTGCCGGGCTTCCGCGCGGTGATCGCCCGACTGCGGGACCTCGCGCTCGAGCTCCGCTCGGTCCCGATGCTGTCCCACACGCACGGGCAGCCCGCCACCCCGACCACGCTCGGCAAGGAGCTCGCGGTGGTCGTCTACCGCCTCGAGCGCGTGCTGGCGCAGGTCGAGGGCGGCGAGTACCTCGGCAAGTTCTCCGGCGCGACGGGCACCTTCTCGGCGCACCTCGCCGCCGACCCCGAGGCCGACTGGCCCACGCTGTCGCGCGAGTTCGTCGAGGGCCTCGGCCTGACGTGGAACCCGCTCACCACGCAGATCGAGTCGCACGACTGGCAGGCGGAGCTCTACGACCGCGTCCGGCACGCCAACCGGATCCTGCACAACCTGGCGACCGACGTGTGGACCTACATCTCGATGGGGTACTTCACGCAGATCCCGGTCGCCGGCGCCACCGGGTCGTCGACGATGCCGCACAAGATCAACCCGATCCGGTTCGAGAACGCCGAGGCGAACCTCGAGATCTCCTCCGCGCTGTTCTCCACGCTGTCGGAGACGCTCGTCACGAGCCGGCTGCAGCGCGACCTGACCGACTCCACCACGCAGCGCAACGTCGGCGTCGCGTTCGCGCACTCGCTGCTCGCGCTCGACAACCTGCGGCGCGGCCTCGGCGAGATCGCGGCGAACCACGAGCGCCTGGCCGCCGACCTCGACGGCAACTGGGAGGTGCTCGGCGAGGCGATCCAGACGGTCATCCGCGCCGAGGTCACCGCCGGGCAGTCCGACATCGAGGACCCGTACGCGATGCTCAAGGAGCTCACACGGGGCAAGCGCGTCAGCCAGCAGGACCTCGTCGCGTTCGTCAACGGCCTGGACATCTCGGACGGCGCGAAGGCCCGGCTGACGAACCTCACGCCGGGGACCTACACGGGTCTGGCGGACGAGCTGGTGGACCACCTCGAGGTCTGACGCCGAAGACGTGACAGGTCGTCGGGTCTGTCGATAGGCTGACGGCGGATCAAGGGGGGACCGCGACGTCGCGGAGCAGAACCGGGATCTCCGTCACGCCCCGGTCGGGCGATCGAACCCGGAAGCAGCCGATGCGCCGTCCCACCCTCGTCACCGCAGCCGCGGTGGCAGCTCTCGCCACCGCCATGATCGCGATGCCCGGCATCGCTTCCGCCGAGACCACGACCATCCAGAG
Source organism: Curtobacterium sp. GC_Cur_3 (assembly GCF_026544205.1). Lineage (GTDB taxonomy): Bacteria > Actinomycetota > Actinomycetes > Actinomycetales > Microbacteriaceae > Curtobacterium. The sequence continues at coordinate 6,929 of NZ_JALNUI010000053.1, read as the reverse complement.
CTCGCCGACCGGCGCGGCGACGGCCCCGACCGGGTCGCAGTCGCGAGCCGCGGTCGCCCCGAGCGGGACCGAGTGGATCGGTGCCGCGGACGTCGCCACGTACACCACGGGTGCCTTCCCGGCGACGTGGTTCGTGACCGGGGGCACCCCGACCTTCAGCGCGAGCGGTGCCGCCCTGCCCGCCGGCACCCTGCTCGGGCGCGCGACCACCGGGAGCGCCGCCAGCGACCTGACCGGCATCCGGAGCACCGTCACCGCCTCCCAGGACGGACTCGGTCTCGGCACCGCCGACCTCATCGCATCGGGTGCAGCCCGCTACACGCTGCTCATCGACACCGCCGGCTCGACGGACAACACCGCACCGGCCGTCCTGACGACCTCGACGACCGGCACCACGGCCGTCGACGGCACCTGGGTCTCCACGGCGGCGGTCGGGTCGATCGCGGCCGGCACCCCCGCCACGCTCACCGCCTTCCAGGCGCAGTTCCAGGCCACCCTGCCCGCCGCCACGATCAACGGCTACGGCGTCAGCATCCTGGGCGGCGCTGGCTCGGTCGTCGGCATCTCCTGGAACCGTCAGGACACCTACTTCACCCCGGAGGCCGTCGGCACACTCTCGGTCCCCGACCCGACCACGTCCTCGTCGCTGAGCACCGCGGGTGTCGGCGTGGACGCCACCGGCTTCCTGCCCGGCGAGACGGTGCGGGCGTCGCTGCTCCTCCCCGACCTCGAGGAGCTCGGCGCCGACCAGACCTTCACCGCCGACCCGAACGGTGCCGTCGGTGGCACCGCGACGTTCACCGCCTCGATCCCGGCCGGCCCCGTCGTGATCCTCTTCACCGGTGTCGACTCGGGCGTCACGGTCGGCTTCGCGGTCACGGTCGTCGCGGACCCCACCGCCCCGGTCGTCACGCCCACGCCGACGCCGACCCCGGCTCCGGCTCCGGTCGCCGTGCCGGTCCCGGCTCGCGCCACCTTCACGGGCTGACCTGAAGGACACGACGGTGCCCGACGGATCCCCGTCGGGCACCGTCGTCGTCCCGCCCGGCAACGGCCGGCCGGCCGGTCTCGACCCCACCGCCTCGACCGCCACGCTGCTCCCCTCGCTCCACCTCGAACGGAACCCGCACGTGCCTCGTCCCCGCATCGTCATCGCGACCCGCTGACCGATGTCGACGACCCCGCCCAGGTCACGGCGACGCGCGACCCTCGTCGCCGCTGCCGTGGCCGTCGTCTGCGCCGCCGGCATCGTGACCGTGGCGCTCACGACGGGCACCCCCACCGCCGCGCCCTCGCGCACCCCGATGGCGGCCGCCAGCAGCCCGGCGGCCACACCCGCCGCGCCCTCGACACCGACGCCGGCACCGGCACCGGCACCGGCCTCCCCCGCCCCGACGACCTCGGGTCCGACCGACGCCGTCGACGCACCCGCCTCGACGACGGTCGCGTCGGTCACCGGTGCAACCGTGCCCGTCAGCTCGGCCCCCGGCGGCGCGGTGACCAGCACCCTCGCGAACCCGCAGGCCTCCGGTGCGCCGCTCGTCTTCCGCGTGGTCGACCAGCGTGACGGCTGGGTGCAGGTGCAGCTCGCGAAGCGCCCGAACGGCAGCACCGGGTGGGTGCCGACGAGCGCTGTGAGGCTGTCCACCACGGCGTACGCCATCGTGGTCACCGAGGCGACGAACACCCTCGACCTGTACGAGCACGGGAAGGTCCTGCACCGCTACACGGTCGCCACCGGCACGGGTGGCACGCCGACCCCGACGGGCCGCTTCGCGCTGACCGAGCTGCTCGCGCCGACGAACGGGGGCTACGGCCCGTACGCCTACGGCACGACGGCGTTCTCCGACGTGCTCAACTCCTTCGGCGGCGGCCCGGGCCAGATCGGTCTGCACGGCACGGAGGACGCCTCGAGCATCGGCAGGGCAGCGTCCCACGGGTGCATCCGGATGCGCAACGCCGACATCACGACGCTCGCGGAGACGCTGCCGCTCGGCACGCCGTTCCAGGTGCGCTGATCTGCGGACGCTGAGGCACTCGGCGGCGCGTTCCTTCCCACACCGCGTGGAGTGGGAAGCGGGAACGCGCGTCGGGGGTCGGTTCGTTCGACCTGCAACGCGCGATCGAGCCTGCCACGCGCAGTTCGACCCACCACGCGCGGTTCGACCTGCCACGCGCGATTCAGCCTGCCACGCGCAGTTCGACCCACCACGCGCAGTTCCACCCGCCACGCGCGGAGACACTGACGGGAGGCCCGGCGCGGCCCCGCCGCCCACGTCACCGACTCAGGTGGTGACGTCCAGGGCGGTGGCGACCAGGGCCTCCAGGACGGTGCGGACCACCGGGCGGACCGCACGGTCCGGTCGGACGAGTGCCTCGATGCGGCGCCCGGCCCGGACGTCCGCGAGCTCCGCCAGGTGGAAGCGCCCCGGCGCCCGCGTGCGCGACGTGTACCGGGGGACGAGCGCGATCCCGTGACCCGCTGCCACCAGGTTCTCGATGACGGGCAGGTGGATCGTGCGGAAGGCGACCGACGGCGGGGTGTCCCGGGCCGCGGCCATCGCGGTCAGCACGCGGTCGATCGGGTAGTCGCGCGGCACGCCGATCCACGTCTCGTCCACGACGTCGTCGATGCCCACACGGGCACGGTCGGCGAGCCGGTGCCCCTCGGGCAGGGCGACGTCGAGCGGTTCCCGGAGCAGCGGGACGGTCTCGAGGGCCTGCCGGTGCGGCGGGGACGACCCGTCCGGCCGGTGCCCGACCACGACGTCGTGGTCGGCCGTGAGCGGGGCGAAGCCGTCCTCGCTGACGTCGACGTCGGAGAGCACCAGGTCGATCGCGGGGTGCTCCCGCATCCGGTCGAGCAGGCCCGGCAGCAGCAGCTCGGCGGCCGACGGGAAGATCGCGAGGTCGACGACGCCGGACGCGCCGCCGAGGTGCTCCTGCCAGGCGGCGTCGACGGTGGCGACCGCGGTGGCCACCACGCCGGCCAGCCCGGCGAGCACCTGACCGTGCTCGGTGAGCCGGACGCCGCGGCCGACGCGCTCGACGAGGGGGACGCCCACCTGGCGCTGGAGGGTCTGCAGCTGCTGCGACACCGCGCTCGGGGTCCGGTGGGTGGCCGCGGCGACGGCGGTGACCGACCCGCGCTCGTCGAGCTCGCGGAGGACGGGGAGCAGCGTGACGTCGAAGCCGACCATGCAGGGACCCTACAACGTCGGTGTCGAAGTGTTCGCTGGTGCTACCGTCCGGCCTGCGGGAGCATCGGAGGGTGCTGCTCCGTGACCGCCTCCTCGCCCTGACCGTCGCCGTGGTCTGGGGCCTGAACTTCCCGGCGACGGCGATCGCGCTCGAGCACTGGCCGCCGTTCCTGCTCGCCGCGGTGCGGTTCACCCTGCTGGCGATCCCGACGCTGCTGTTCGTGCCGCGCCCGCCGATCCCGTTCCGGATGCTCGTGCTCGTCGGGGCGACGCTCGGGGTGCTGCAGTTCGCGTTCCTCTACCTCAGCATGGCGTCGGGGATGCCGTCCGGGCTGGCCTCGCTCGTGCTGCAGGCCTCGGCACCGTTCACCGTCGTGCTCGCCGGGGTCTTCCTGCGCGAACGGCTGACCCGGCGGCAGGTCGTGGGCGTCACGATCGCCGTGCTGGCTCTCGCCGCGATCGCCGTGCACCGCTCGCAGACGGCCGCGCTGCTGCCCGTCGTGCTGGCGCTGTGCGGGGCACTCGGGTGGGCGATCGGGAACGTGGCGACGCGGAAGGCCGGCGCGCCGAACGGGCTGCACCTGACGCTGTGGTGGTCCGTGGTGCCGCCGATCCCGATGGCCGTGCTGTCGTTCGTCGTCGAGGGGCCGGCGCGGATGGGCCAGGCGCTCGGGACGGCCTTCACGCTCGAGGCGCTGCCCGCCGACCTCGGGCTGCTCTACATCGTGCTCGTGGCGTCGCTCGTCGGGTACGGCCTGTGGACGCGGCTGATGTCCCGGTACCCGTCGAGCACCGTCGCACCGTTCTCGATGCTCGTCCCCGTGGTCGGGGTGCTGGCGTCGTGGCTGGCGTTCGGCGAGGTGCCCGACCTGGTCGAGGTCGTTGCGGGCGTGGTCGTCGTCGGCGGGGTGCTGTGGGCGTCACGGACCCCGCGCCTGGCCCTGCCCGCCCTGGTTGGAGGAGCGCCGACGGCTGGACCGGCAGCCGCCGCTCCCGCGTCCGTCAGCCCCGCGTCCACCACCCCCGCGGCCGTCAGCCCCGGTGCGCCCGACGGTCCGCGATGATGTCCGCCAGCGCCCCGTGGAGCAGCGGGTACCGGAACTCGTAGCCGGCCTGCACGAGGCGCGTCGGCACCACCCACCGGCTCTTCAGCACGAGTTCGGTCTCGGTGCGGATCGCGAACGACCCGAGCTCGAGCATCCACCGCCAGGTCGGCAGCCCGAAGCGTCGGCCGACGGCCTCCCGGATCGTGGCCATGACCGTGCGGTTGTCGGACGGGTTCGGGCTCGTGACGTTCACCGTGCCGTCGAGCTCGTCGTGGTCACGGATGAACCGGATCGCGCCGAGGACGTCCGCGATGTGCACCCAGCTGAAGCGCTGTCGCCCGTGGGTGTGGCGGTCGTGGTGGTACGTCCCCGCGGCCAGCCGCGCCGGGGTCGGGAACCAGGGGCCGTCGTGCTGCGGTCCGCCGAGCCCCGCCTGTGCGAGCCGGAGGAGCGGCACGAGGGCGCTGCCGTCCCCGAGGACGATCGCCATCCGGAGCGCGACCCGACGGGTGCCGGGCAGGTCGGCGGCGAAGAGGGCGTCCTCCCACGCGCGGGCGACCCCGACCGAGAAGCCCTCGCCGAGCTCGCCCGTTGCCTCGTCCTGCGGGCGGTCGTCGGCGTGCCGGTAGATCGTCGCGGTCGAGGCGTTGAGCCACAGCGGCGTCGGGTGCTCGGACGTGCGGATGGCCTCGGCGAGCTCGAGCGTGGTGTCGACCCGCGAGCGGATGATCTCCGCCCGGTTGCGGCGGCCGTAGCGGCAGTTGACGCTCTTGCCGGCCATGTTCACGACGATCGCGGCCCCGTCCACGAGTTCGCGGACCCGGAGCGTGTTGCCCCAGACCGCGTCACCGGTCCGGCCGATGGTGACGACGTCGTAGCCCTCCTGTCGGAAGGCGTCCTGCAGGTACCGCCCGACGAACCCGCTCGCCCCCGCGATCACCGCGCGGCCCTTGGTCGTCCTGGCGTTCTGGTCAATCATCGTGCTCCCCGTCCTGTCCCGGCGCGATCGCGTACCGGAACGCCCCCTCGTACCGGTACAGCGTGCCGAGGATCGGCGCGGAGAGCACCAGGGACACGCGCTGGCGGTCGGCTTCGTCATCGAATCGTTCCGTGAGCGTGACCCGCGGGGCGAGGAAGGCCGGGAGGCTCCACTCCCGTCCCAGCGCACGGAACGACACGCGCGTGGAGACCAGGCGCAGGGCGCCCGCGTCCGGCCCGTCCGCGTCGACCTCCGCCCGCAGGTCGGCGCTGACGCGCCCGCGGCGACCGAGGTGGTCGACCAGCCCGTCCGGTCCGGCGGCGATGGCGTCCACCATCGTGCGGTCCCCGGAGCGGAACCGGAAGGTGCGGTGCGCGCGGACGGCGACCAGGGCCTCCTGGCCGTTCCGGGGGTGACCGCGACCGACGCGGACCGGGCGGTTCGCGACGGTGAAGGGGACGTCGTGCTCCCAGACCGGGAACAGCACGCCGTCGCGGGCGAGGACCGCGAGGACCGGCCACAGCCAGCGTCGTGGGGTGCCGACCACGCTGAAGACGCCCTCGCCGCGGCCGACGTGTCCGGCCGGGACCGGGCCGAAGTACGTGCGGAGGCGCGGGTGCAGCCGGGCGAGGACCTCGGGTGCGACGGTGCGCTGCCAGGGCGATTCGGTCACGCGGACGATCCTGGCAGGTCGTCAGTCGTGCTCCCTACGATTGGGGCATGGGACACGACCACGGGCACGGGCACGCCGGCGCGAACGAGCGCGCCCTGCTCATCGCGTTCTGCATCTCCGCGACGATCCTGTTGGCCGAGGTGGTCGGCGCCGTCGTCACCGGGTCCCTGGCGCTGCTCGTCGACGCCGGGCACATGGTCGTGGACACCGGCGGGATCGGCATCGGGCTCGTCGCCACCCGACTCGCGCGGCGCTCCCCCACGTCGCAGCGCACGTGGGGCTTCCAGCGTGCCGAGGTGCTCGGGGCCACGGCCCAGGCCGCGATCCTGCTCGCCGTCGGCGTCTACGTGATCATCTCCGGCGTGCAGCGGTTGTTCGTCCCCGCGGAGATCCACTCCGGGCCGCTGCTGGTGTTCGGGGCGATCGGCCTGGTGGGCAACCTCGTCGCGTACGCGGTGCTGCTGCGGGCCTCGGGCGAGAACTTCACGTCCAGGGCCGCGCGGCTCGAGGTCCTCAACGACACGCTCGGCTCCGTCGCCGTGATCATCGCCGCGATCGTGCTCGGGGCCACCGGCTGGGACCGCGCCGACTCGGTCGCGGCGCTCGTCATCGGGGTGCTCATCCTGCCGCGGGCGATCCGGCTGCTCCGCGAGACCGCCAACGTCCTGCTCGAGGCCACCCCGCCGGGCCTCGACCTCGAGGACGTGCGGTTCCACATCCTCGAGCTCGAGCACGTGATCGCCGTGCACGACCTGCACGCCACGCTCGTCGCCACGGGGGTGCCGAACCTCACCGCGCACGTCGTGGTGGACGACCACTGCTTCACGACGTCGCACGCGCCGGAGATCCTCGACGAGCTGCAGCGCTGCGTGGCGGAGCACTTCGACGTGCCGGTCGCGCACTCGACGTTCCAGCTCGAGCCCGCGTCGCACCGCCGGCACGAGCACCAGGTGCACGCGTAGGGAGGCCGGTGCGGCCGCGTGCGGGTGCCGTGCGCCTGCAGCCTTCGCCGCGCCGACTCGGAACGACAC